>JBILIJ010000007.1:0-47692 GCA_044350045.1 Candidatus Planktophila sp.
CCGCCTCCGATAGCCCAACCTGCCACCATCGCGATGACTGGCTTAGGTGTTCTGCGAATTTGAATTTGTAGATCTAAAACATTGAGGCGTCCAACTCCAGCCTTTGCTAATTCATCATCACCGAGGTATCCATCATCACCGCGAACGCTGATATCTCCTCCTGAGCAGAATGCTTCGCTGCCTTCGCCGGTCAAGATAATGACTCCGACATCTGAGTTATCGCGGGCGAGTGAGAACGCTTGTTGCAATTCAATAATTGTTTGAGGGCGGAACGCGTTACGAACTTCGGGGCGATTGATTGTGATCTTGGCAATGCCATCTGCCACTTGATATTTCACATCAATAAAATCTGCGCCACCCTTGCCGGTTGCCCACGCTGGGATAGTGCGATCTCCGAACTCACGCTTAATTGGCTTGCTCACGGATCCTCCAACTCATCTATTCAGGCGATAGCCTACGCGGGCTATGGATATCTCGGCCAACTCAAGTAACCGATCACGCTCTGTGATCTCGGTCGATCCCGCGTTGGCTATCGGCGATGTGATGAATCTCGTGGCTAATGCTCTAGTCCACCAGGGTCCCGCCCTTAATTTCACCGACGAATCTATTGAGAGCGTCGATAGCGATATCTGCCTTATTGTCGCGACAACAGGATCAACGGGTACAAGAAAATCTGTAGCGCTGAGCTCTTCTGCGCTCTTGGCATCTGCGCGAGCTTCACTTGAATTTCTACAAGCGCGTCCAGGGCAGACCTGGGCGCTTCTTTTGCCATTGCACCATATTGCTGGAATCAATGTCTTAATTCGTTCACTCGAACTTGGAACAACTCCTGTTGATCTGCGTAATGCCAATAGCTATCCGACAACTGATTTCTCTGCAGTAGTTCCAACTCAGATTTATCGCGCACTCAATGGTGATGAAAATTTATTGGCACATTTAAAGGCTGCTAAATTTGTACTTGTCGGTGGTGCCAAACTTCACGATGATCTTCTCTTCCAGGCGCTCAATGCTGGAATATCAATTCTCACCACATATGGAATGAGCGAAACTTCAGGTGGATGTATCTATGAAGGAACTCCACTTAAGGGTGTGCAGGCAAGAATTTCAGATACAGGTTTAATCGAAATCTCTGGACCTATCTTGGCCTCTGGCTATCTCAACAACGAAGATCTCTGGAACCGGCACTATCGCGATGGTTGGTTTACAACCTCAGATCTAGGAGAAATCAATAGCGATGGAACAGTGGATGTCTTGGGTCGCGCAGATGATGTCTTCATCTCTGGTGGAGAGAAAGTTTCTCTCTCGTCAGTAAGTAAGAAACTAGACGAGAGATATTCGCAGAATGATTGGTGCGCACTTGCTGTTACTGATCTCAAATGGGGTCAACGACTTGTTGTAGCTGTTGCTGGCATGAATCCGCCTTCACACGAAGAGGTCGCATCTTTGCTCGGAGATGCATTTGGTAATGCGGCGAAGCCAAAGCAATATCTCGTTTTTGAAACTTTTCCACTTATTGGAATCGGTAAGATAGATCGAATTGCGCTAAGAAATCGAGCAGAGGAAGAATTTCATGGCTAAGCCCTTAAGTAATGTCTGGGTGACCGGAGCACGCATCCGAACCTTGCCTGCGGCAATTGCTCCTATCTTTGTGGCTAGCGCTCTTGCTGGTGAGGATTTTCAGCTGCTTCCAGCCTCACTGGCACTGCTGGTAAGTCTGAGCCTGCAAGTGGGTGTGAATTATGCAAATGATTATTCAGATGGTGTGCGTGGCAGTGATGACAATCGCGTGGGTCCGGTGCGAATTACTGCAGGAGGTTTAGCTTCTCCTGCTGCGGTTAAACGTGCAGCCTTTATATCTTTTTTTATCGCATCGTTGGCAGGTCTTGCCCTCTCGGCGATGAGCTCCTGGTGGTTGATCGCTGTTGGAATTTTCTCCATCGCTGCAGCATGGGGATATACAGGAGGCAAGAAGCCTTACGGATATATGGGCCTTGGTGAAGTTTTTGTTTTCATCTTCTTTGGTCTCGTTGCAACAGTGGGAACATATTATGTTCAGGTCGAGAAAATCACAGGCTTAGCAATTCTGGCTGGAACAATTGTTGGTTTCTTAGCTTGTGCGATTTTGGTTATCAACAATATTCGTGATCGCGCGTTGGATTCTGAAGTAGGTAAGAAAACTTTAGCTGTTCGAATCGGGGATCAAAAGGCTCGAATTCTTTATAGCGTGTTAATCGTTAGCCCCTTTATCTTGACCGCTGGCTTCGGCACTCCATGGACGATGCTGACCTTGGTTACTCTTCCGCGAGCTATTTCAATCCTGCGCACTCTATGGACCGGGGCCCTGGGGCGCACACTCATTCCGCTCCTTGCAAAGACTGGCGAACAGCAGATTCTCTTCTGCCTGGCCCTATCTCTCGCACTGATTCTGCAACGGCTAGTATAAGTCCATGGTTAAAGGCCTCATCTTCCTTACGATTGCTTTAGCTGCCCTCCAGTTATACGCATTCGTTGATTGCGCAATGCGCGATGAATCTTTGATTAAGCGTCTACCAAAGTGGGGATGGCTTCTTATTATTTTCTTCCTCCAAGCAATTGGAGCAATCGCATACTTTGTGGCAGGAAGAATTACTAAAAGTGGTGGTGGTGGAAAACCTAAGGGGCCAAAGCGGCGAATTCTTCCGCCCGATGATGACCCAGATTTCTTGCGCAAACTCTAATTTAATTACAGCCCTGAGTAAGTATGTTTTCCAGTTCCCCAGACATTTACATAGACATAGTTGAATAAAAAGGTTGAACCGGCAAAGAGACAGAGCCAGGCTGCACGCCGTCCCTTCCATCCAATGGTTACGCGAGCGTGTAAATACGCCGCATATGCAACCCAAGTAATGAATGCCCAGGTCTCCTTTGGATCCCATCCCCAGTAACGTCCCCACGCGCTTTCGGCCCAAATAGCACCGGCAATGACAGAGAAGGTCCATAGTGGAAATACAAATGCAACTAAGCGATATGAAAGTTGATCAAGAACTTCTAGTGATGGAAGACGAGTAGCCCAAGCAGGACGACCTGAACCCCGTTCGCGAGAATCTAAATACAGGTATGCCCCTGCAATCACATTTGAAAACAAAAATACGCCGCCTGAAATAATTGCAGCGATCACGTGAATGATTAGCCATGGGGAGTTAAGTGCAGGTACCAGTGGAGAGCTATCGCGATAAAGCAAAGTAACTGCTGTTCCTATAGTCAGAAGTGCGGCAAGAGAGATGAATAAACCTAACCATCTGAGGTCAAACTTTCGCAGAGCTGCAAGATAAGCAGCCGTAAATGCCAACGCACCAGTGATTGAGAATTCGTACATGTTGCCCCATGGGACATGGCCATTAGCAAGTCCGCGGGCAACCACCCCACCGAAAAGCAAAATGAAAGCCAGAATCATTAATGATGTGCCGATACGAGCTGCCTTCTCTGCCTTGCTGTAATCCATCTTTTGAGTATCTGCAGCCCCTGCAGGAACTTTGACCGCCCACGCGGTCTCAAAAGCATGAACCAAAAATGTAATGGCAAAAACACCCATGGCGCTATAGACAAGGTTATTTGAGAGATAGGCCCATGTGGTCTGCGTCATTTCTCTCCCTTTACGTATCGTGCAAAATTATCTAACTGAGTCTCAAGTGCAGCTGAATTGTTCTTTGCTAAACCAGCGATCTCAACCTGACCATCTGTGCGGATGCGAATCCAGATACGTCTACGGAAACCAAAGAGTGAAGCAAGTAATCCAGCTAGCGCAAGAATACCGCCGATAAGCGAATAGCTCTTCCCGGGATCACGCACAATTGAAAGATTGATCCATGGTTCTACTTTTTCGAAGGTAATACTTCCCCCGGTAAAATCAAATCGCTCTCCTGGTGCCAATGAATCTAAGGCAATACGTGTCATTGACGTTGTATCAACTGTGTAGATTGACTGAGGCACACCGGTATCGAGACCTAAGTCACCTTCCCAAATCGAAAAGAGCAAGCGAGGTTTAAGTAGTTCTGGGTAGACCGAAACAGCACCAGCCTGAGGATCTCGTTGATAGGTGGGCAGAAAGGAAGAAACAAATCCTATTTGTGGGGATGCCTCTGGCACCTTGATCGAACCGATTGAGCGCAGGTTTGAATCTTGCGGCAAGAAAGTAACTGGACCTTGAAAGTTCACATTTCCTACTTCATCCCGGATAGTCACAACAGGTGCGTATCCATTTGCCTGTAAATAAACACGTGATGAGCCAAAAGTGAGTGGACTATTTACTTTGATGACCTTCTCAACAGGATTGCCTGATTCATCTTCAATGGTGACATATGCAGAATAATCGAGCGGGCTATTTGTTCTTGGATCATATTGGGCAACAAATTGGTTGAGTCGAACAGAGAAAGTATTGAGTGAACGCTCATCAGTGAGCTTTCCATACGTAATCGAGTCATAGCTTGTCGCAAGATTAATAAATCTTTCACCGGTGACAATAATCGCATCACCTCTCATTCCGAAGAGAGAACCGATACTTACTCCAATTAGTATGAGGATCAGAGAAAGGTGAAAGAGTAAGTTTCCGGACTCGCGGAAATAACCTTTCTCGGCCGAAATTGATCCTTCTTGGGCACGGATACGAAAATGATTCTTTCTGAAGAATTCCTGTGCGCGTGCGAGCTCTTCACCGTCACTACTGAAAACGTTGTATCCCTGCAATTTCTGTAAATTCTTAGGTGTGACTGGAGGCTTTGCCCGGACCAGTTTGAGATGTTCAAACGTTCGAGGAAGCACGCAGCCAATAAGTGAGATGAATAGCAAGATATAGATTGCGCTAAACCATGGAGCTGAGAAGACATCGAAGCCACTTAAGCGATCGATCCACTTTGCAAGCTCTGGATCGTTTTTAAAATACTCTCTTACCGCCATTGGGTTCTGGTTGCGTTGGGGCAAGAGCGATCCTGGTATCGAGGCAATTGCTAACAACATCAACAAGATCAACGCTGTGCGCATGCTGGTTAGCTGGCGCCAAGCAAAGCGGGCTAAGCCTCGCGCACCAATTTCTGGAAGATCAACTTCTCTCTCGATTGTCATTAAATCACCGGCATAAATTCACTAATTGTTGAGCGAAGATCAATCATCAGAGAATTCCAGATTCCAGTAACTTGTAGTAACCCGATCAGAATAAGGAGAGCTCCTCCAATTATTGAAATTTTTCGTCCATGGCGAGTCAGAAATTTCCGAAGCTTCTCTGATTTATCAAGGAACAATCCAGTTGCAATAAACGGTAGACCTAAGCCGATGCAATAACCGAGCGATAGGACGGCTCCTCGAAACGCACTCGACTCAGTAAATGCCAGCGTTTGAACAGTTGCTAGAGCCGGTCCGATACAAGGTGTCCAGCCGATCCCAAAAAGGAAACCTAGTACAGGCGCACCAACAAGTCCCCCTGTTGTTGAAATACGTGGGCGCATCGTTGGCATCATTGGAAATGCACCTGCGAAAATGAGACCGAGAATTATTGTAAATACTCCGAGAACTCGGGTAATAATTTCTTCATGCACTGAGATTTGCGCGCCTGCGCTTCCAAAGAGAAGTCCGTAAGAGATAAAGAGGGCTGAGAATCCAAATACAAAGAGAACCGAACCTAGAAAAACTCTTCCTCTCGCTTGCGAATACCCGGCTGCAAATGAGAGATATCCAGGTACCAGAGGTAAGACGCACGGAGAGGCAAAAGAGATCAGGCCTGCAATTATTGAAAGTGGGATTGCAAAGAGCAGGAAGCCATCGAAGAGATTATTTACAAAGAAATCGGTCATCTTCCCTGAACCCTTTCAATCAAAGCGCTCAGCGACCCTATTGTGACAACTCCAGAAACGCGGGCTGCTACATAGCCTTTGCTATCAATGACAATTGTTGAGGGAATCGCATTTGCGGGAAGTGATCCCTTAAAACCAATGAGTAAGGCATCATCAATCAGAGTTGGGTAGTTAACATTTTTGCTTCTCACAAAAGCTTCAGCGTTTACCAGGTTATCTCTTGTCAGGATGCCAACAAAAGCGACGTCAGGATACTTCTCTGCAACAGCAACGAGCGCGGGCGCTTCTGCTCTGCATGGTGAACACCAAGAAGCCCAGACGTTTACTACAGCTACCGTGCCTGCCGGTAGCGTGTAATTAACACCGGTGAGCGTCATCCCGCTTAAGGCAGGTGCTTTCTGGCGCGATCCTTCCTTAATAAATGTTTGTGCTCCGCTTCCGATAACAAAACTTTCCTCCGCAGTTGAACTACCTCCGCCAGAGCAACCCGAAAATGCCAAAAGTCCTGCAACGAGAAGCAGTGTTGAGATTTTTCTACGCATTATTTCTTCTCAGGCAGAAGGTGTGCAGCAGGTTCGCTGTAAGAAGTACCTTCTATTTCACCATTGTCATTAAAGTGGATGCTTGTGATTGATGCCAATGTGCATTCTCGTTTACGCGGATCATGAAGAAGTCGTCGACCCTCGATCGCGCTGCGCAAAATCCAAATTGGTAATTGATGCGAAACACAAATTGCATCTTTCTTACCTGCTGCCTTTTGGGCTGCGAAGACCGCTGCAAGCATGCGGTTGATCTGCTCAACGTAGGGTTCTCCCCATGATGGTTTCCATGGGTTCCACAAATGCCTCCATGCGGATGGGTGACGCAATACGCCATCTCCGATTCCAAATGGTTTTCCCTCAAAAATATTTGCTGCCTCAATCAATCTCTCATCTGTTGTAATCGAGAGATTATTTGCAGCAGCAATTGGTGCGGCAGTTTCTTGCGCACGCTGCAGAGGCGATACATGTAAGGCCCCTAAATCAATTGTTGTTGACCATTTTCCTAAAACCGTAGCCATCTCTTGCCCACGATCTGAGAGCCTCCAACCAGGTTGGCGACCATAGAGAATTTTCTCTGGGTTATGGACTTCACCATGGCGGATCACGTGGACGCTATTGCTCATGGGCCTAACTATAAAGGTGTCTGGCTAGAAAGGCGTTTGTGATCTATTTCGCTATGGTTAGGCCATGGCAGTCGATGAGAAAAAGGCTGCGTTCTTTGATGTAGATAACACTCTGATCCGTGGTTCTACTATCTACTTCCTCGGCCGCGGGATGTACCACCGTGGGTATTTCACAAAATCTGACATTTCTCGCTTTGTTTTGGCCAACTTACGATTTCGCTTGACCGGCACTGAAAAGCGGGAAGAGATAGAAAAATTTCAAAATGCTGCAACAAGTTTCATTGGTGGACATAATGTCCAAGATATCCAAAACCTTGCTCAAGAAATCTATGACGAGTACGTTTCCCCTGCACTCTGGTCAGGCACAATTGAAATTGCAAAGAAACATTTATCTGATGATGTTGAAGTGTGGCTCGTCACAGCAGCACCTGAAGATATGGCAACACTCATAGCAAAACGGCTGGGTTTTACCGGAGCACTTGGCAGCAAGGCAGCAATCGCAGATGGCGTATATACCGGTGAGATGAATGGACCGCTTCTGCATGGTCGAGAGAAAGCCGTTGCAGTTAAAAAGATTGCGGCCGAACGTAATTTTGATCTATCGCAATGTTTTGCATATTCAGATAGCTATAACGACCTTCCGCTTCTTGAAACGGTGGGCCAACCTTCAACAATAAACCCTGATGCAAAGTTACGTATATGGGCAACTCGAGAGCGTTGGCCAATTCATGACTTTCGCCGAGCTCGTAAAATCAATCGATTCCTCGGGCCAGCTATATCCCGCCTTGCATCAATTGGGGCCTTGATTAAGCCCCGAGGTCATCGCCGCTAACTCTCGATGTAACAGATCTACCCTTTCTGCATTAATGTAGGCAGGTTATGGAAATTCGTTCATTCGCCGACCACTTGCGTGGGTTAGATGACGCTGCCCTTTTACGCCTATTTACTCTTCGCGCGGATTTAATCTCTCCAGTGCCACCAGATATGGCAAGTCTTGCCGTGCGCGCATCATCTGCACCATCTCTTGCTCGTGCGATTGATTCACTTAACGTATGGCAATTTCAAGTCCTTGAAGCTTGTGCGGTTGCAAGCGAACCCTTTACCGAAAAGATAGTTGCTGCCCTCACTGATAAGCCTGCCATCTTTGTTATTCCTGGCTTAATTGAACGCGGGTTGATCTACCCAGCAGATGATGGGCTCAGGATGCCGACAACTCTTCGTGAGTTGCTTGGAAATGAAGTTGCCCAGCTTGGTCCTCATTCGATGGCGAAACTAAATTTAAAGAAGCTCAGTGAATCACCTGCGAGTGCGAAGAAAATTCTTGAAGCAATGGCGTGGGGCCCTCCCCGCGGAACTGTTGCAGATATCAAAAAACCTGGTGCAGGTGTTCAGTGGTGCCTAGAAGAAGGTTTCCTCATTCCCTACAGCCAAACCATAGTTGTTATGCCACGTGAAGTTGCGATTTCACTGAGAGGTGGAAAGGTACATAAAGAACAACGTGTGAACTCTCCAGAGGCGTCCTACACATTTACTGCCACGGATAGAAAGAAAATTAATAGCGCAGCAATTGCAAACATCACAACCTTCTTACGCTGGGTTGAAGAAGTTCTCAATTTCTGGGCGCAAGATCCTCCCACTGCTCTGCGTTCAGGGGGTCTGGGTGTCCGCGATCTCAAAGCGTTAGCGCTACATCTAGGAGTTGATGAAAGCTGCGCAGCCTTTGTGGCAGAGCTTTGCTATATCAGCGCGCTCCTCACAATTGATCCTGATGATCGAATCTTGCCGACAACTAATTTTGATATCTGGCTTACGCAACGCCCCTCTGACAAATGGCTCACGCTCACATCTTCATGGTTAGCAACTTCACGTGTGAGCGGACTTGTGGGTAACGAAGATTCAAAGAACGTCGCGCCTCTAGGCCCTGAACTTGATCGCGTTAATGCAGCTTCAGTGCGATCCCTTGTTCTTTCACTTCTTAGAGAAAATCGTGATGGCGCAATTACTCCAGATTCAATGGTCGCTATCGCTTCATGGACTCGTCCATCAAAGCGTATTGGTGGAATACATCCGTTTCATATTCTCTTTACGCTTCGTGAAAGCGAATGGCTCGGAGTCACTGGTCAGGGCGTAATTTCTGATTACGGCCTTGCTCTTCTTGATCAAAGCTCTCTAGAACAGATCGATACCGATCTACCTGAAGATGTTGATCACATTCTGATCCAAAGTGATAACACCGCAATTGCTCCAGGACCACTTGCCCAAGAGGTTGCACAGGAGATGGCGCTACTTGCAGATGTTGAATCCAGAGGCGGCGCGACGGTCTTTAGATTTACCGACGCAACAATTCGTCGCGCACTTGATCATGGAAAGACGGGCGATGAGATTACGAGGTTCTTGAAAGCCACCTCAAAAACTCCGATGCCACAACCATTGGAGTATCTAATTGCCGATGTTGCTAAAAAGCATGGCAAGTTGCGAGTGGGGTCAACGACATCATTTATTCGGTGTGAAGATCAATCAGTGATTGTGGCAATCCTTAGCGATAAAAAGCTTGACGGTATGGGCTTTAGAAAAATTGCTTCCGAAGTATTAATTAGCGATCTAGAAGTAGATGATGCGGTCAATGTTCTACGTAATGCGGGTTATCTTCCTGCAGTCGAAGATTCAAAAGGAATTCTCTTAAGCGGTACAAGAATTATGCGTTCTCAAAGTAAAGCCAGACCACCACGAATTGTTGGTGAAATCGATACACCAACAGATATCGTCCTCGAAGGCGCAGTACGCGTGCTACGTACTGGCGAAAAATCAAGCCATCGTCAGAGCACTCTCCGAAATATTTCATCATCAGCTCTAGGCGAGCTGCCACGAACAACGGCAAATGAAACCCTTGAGCTTCTCTCTCATCATCTGACACATTCGGCCGAGAAATCTCTATCTATTGGATATGCCGATAACAATGGGTTGATTTCACACCGCATAATCGATCCGCTCAAACTCTCAGCCGGCACACTTCTTGCTCGAGATCATGCAACTGGTGAGATCACAACCTTTAGAATTGCTCGAATTACGGGGGTAGCTTCGCTATGACAAGCCAGAACCCGGCTGAATACGGCAGACTTACACCTATGCTGGCAGCCCTAGAAGCACTTGTTCGCTGTGAATCTCCTACCGAAGATTTAGATGCATGCCGCAATGTGGTCCGCCTTGCTAGTGATATTGCAACGCGAGTACTTGGAACACCTGCTCAAATAAAAGAGGTAGAAGGTCGCCCGGTTTTTTGGTGGGGCGCACCTGAACCCGAAATAATTCTTTTGGGTCACCTTGATACTGTCTGGCCACATGGTTCATATCAACCGTTATGGGAAGTAAATGGTGATGTTGTAAGAGGACCTGGCGTATTTGATATGAAGGCAGGATTCTTACAAGCACTCTATGCCCTCAAAGGTATCGAGGGTTCTGTTGCCCTCATTGCGACAACTGATGAAGAAACTGGAAGTCACACATCACGCAAACTTATTCAAGATTTATCTTCCCGCGCTAAGGCGGTCCTAGTTTTAGAAGCATCCCTTGATGGAAAGGTGAAGATAGGACGCAAGGGAACCTCGATGTATCAGGTTCATGTTCACGGGCTCGCATCACATGCTGGGCTAGAGCCTGAAAAGGGCGTCAATGCAACAACTGAAATTGCTCATGTAGTTCTTAAAGTGGCTGAGCTTGAAAATTCAGAACATGGGACAACTGTTGTGCCTACTGTGCTTCGATCAGGAAATACAACAAATACAGTTCCAGATTATGCAATTCTTGATATTGATATTCGATCTTTTGCTATGTCAGAACTCGAGCGAGTCGATGCCGCAATCAGAACTCTGCAGGCCCAGAATCCAAAAGCGCGACTTGAGATTTCTGGAGGGATAAATCGCCCACCACTGCAAGAGCAATCAACAGCAGCCTTGTATCAACGTGCTGAAAAGGTGGCTGCCTCATTAGGAATGCCGCCACTTGGTGCTGCTAAGGTTGGCGGAGCAAGTGATGGAAACTTTGCCGCCGCTGCAGGTGCACCTGTACTCGATGGACTTGGCGCTGTCGGTGGTGGTGCGCATGCGCCAACAGAGTGGTTGAGCGCTAAAACTCTTGAACCACGCACTGAATTTCTCCACGCTTTACTTGTGGACTTACTTAAATGAGTAATGGCCCACTAATTGTTCAAAGCGATAAGACACTTCTTTTAGATATTGATCATCCAGACTCGGTTGAATGTCGTCGAGCGATTGCACCCTTTGCAGAGCTAGAGCGATCTCCTGAACATATCCATACGTATCGACTAACCAATCTAGGTTTATGGAATGCACGCGCTGCAGGCCATGATGCTGAATTAGTTATCGATACCCTCATTAAATATTCTCGATACGCAGTTCCACACTCAATACTTATCGACGTCGCAGAGACCATGTCTAGGTATGGGCGCCTGCGCCTTGAAGCAGATCCAATTCATGGCCTTATTCTCGTGACTACAGATTCGGCAGTTCTTGAAGAGGTAATTCGGGCGAAGAAAATTGCGCCGCTACTTGGCCCACGTATTGATAACGAAACAGTTGCAGTACACCCGAGCCAGCGCGGTGCAATCAAGCAATCGTTACTACGTCTTGGCTGGCCGGCTGAAGATTTTGCAGGTTATGTAGATGGCCAGGCACATGAGATCGCACTGAAAGAAGATGGATGGAAGATTCGTCCATATCAAGAACTTGCCGCAGAAGGTTTCTGGCACGGTGGTTCTGGTGTTGTAGTCCTACCTTGTGGAGCAGGAAAAACTATCGTTGGCGCAGCGGCTATGGCTCATGCAAAGGCAACAACTTTGATTTTGGTAACAAATACAGTGGCTGCACGTCAGTGGCGCGATGAATTACTTCGTCGTACAACACTGAATGAAGATGAAATTGGCGAGTATTCAGGTGCCAAGAAAGAGATTCGTCCCGTCACTATCGCTACCTACCAAGTGATGACAAAGAAAAAGAATGGCGTGTACGCACACCTTGATCTCTTTGATACCCACGACTGGGGCTTAATCATCTATGACGAAGTGCACTTGTTGCCCGCACCGATCTTTAGGTTTACCGCCGATATCCAGTCACGCAGACGGCTTGGATTAACCGCCACCTTAGTTCGAGAAGATGGAATGGAAGGTGAAGTTTTCTCACTCATTGGCCCTAAGCGATTTGATGTGCCTTGGAAAGAGATTGAATCACAAGGCTATATCGCACCGGCTGAATGTATTGAAGTTCGAGTAAATCTCTCTGAGACAGAACGACTTCTCTATGCAACCGCCGAGCCAGAAGAGAAGTACCGATACTGCTCGACCACAAAGACTAAAAGCGAAGTCGTG
Source organism: Candidatus Planktophila sp. (assembly GCA_044350045.1). Taxonomy (GTDB): domain Bacteria; phylum Actinomycetota; class Actinomycetes; order Nanopelagicales; family Nanopelagicaceae; genus Planktophila. Next base: position 12,368 of record JBILIJ010000007.1, read on the forward strand.
CAAGAGTTGGTTTCATATCACGCTAATGAGCAAATTTTAGTAATCGGTCAATACATTACCCAGCTCGATGAACTCTCTGAAACTCTTGGCGTTCCACTTATTAAAGGTGATACCCCAGTCAAAGAACGCGAACGACTCTTTGCCGCATTTCGCACCGGAGAGATCACCTGTCTGGTCGTCTCAAAAGTTGCAAACTTCTCGATCGATCTTCCTGATGCGACGATTGCCATTCAAGTATCTGGCGCTTTTGGATCTAGACAAGAAGAAGCCCAGCGTCTTGGGCGAATTCTTAGACCAAAGGCTGATGGAAGAGGCGCTATTTTCTACTCAGTTGTATCGCGAGATACTGTTGATCAAGATTTTGCCGCCAACCGTCAACGTTTCTTGGCAGAGCAAGGTTATGCCTATCGAATTATTGATGCTGACGATGTTTTTCAAGGGAAGATCTAAATCTCACTGGATCTACTTTGTAGAAATCATGGTGTTGACCATCAATATGGATGACAGGTATTTGATCGCTGTAGAGATTGATTAGCTCTTGATTTTCTTCGATGTAGATAATCTCTATTTCAAAGTCTAACTCTTTACTCAGCGGTGTGAGGGTCTCCACCGCAGCTTCACACAAATGACAACCGTGGCGCGAATAAACGCTTACTCGTGTCATTACTTCTTTTCTTTAAAAATTCGTGCGGAGAGTTCTTCGACAAGAATCTTTGCATCGCCCTTTGCGCGCACGGCGTTTGACTCTGCGTTCTTAAGGATCGTTTCAACACTGGTGGTCGTGACAGTTCCGACAAGTGGACCATAGCTTTTTGAGAAAAGGGTGTGAGCAATTGCTCCTACAGCCTTTGCTAAATCAGTTCGTGCCTCATCAAGGGTAACTTCTCGACTTTTCCCCAAAATACTAAATTCAGTAAGAGGAGCTCTCTCATTGCGAATACGTTCAAAGACGTTAGATTCTGAGGACATCTTCCTATTCTTACACCCTGATAGATTTAGCGCCATGCGAGCCGGCAAATCCTTCAGTACGAGGATTGCCCTGCTTATTTTGGCGTTATTGGCCACCCTCACTCCTTCAGCTTCGGCTCAATCGCTTTACAGATACGCGCCTGCCACGCAATGGGGATACACATTTGCCGGACCGGAATCATCTGCGACTTCGCAATCTCCAGCTAAGAGCGGCAATCTTGAAAAGAAATCATCGATCGAAGTCAATTACCTAAATTTTCCTGATTGGGCGAGAAGAGATCTCCAACTCGCAGTTGATGTATGGTCTGCAAATTTTGAATCAAAGGTGAAAATTACTATTGATGCAACATGGAGTAATTCCCAATCTGTTGCAGTATTAGGAAGTGCACGCCCTGGAGGTTACTTCGCAGGATTTTCAGGAGCTCCTGATTCAAGTCTGTGGTATCCATCTGCGCTAGCAAATGCGCTAGCTGGTAAGGATCTTGATATCAGAAACTCGGAGATGGTGATCAATGTAAATGCTCGAGCTGAATGGAACCGCCGAGGAGATAGCGCGCCTACAACTCGAGAATACGATCTGCAATCAGTATTTCTTCATGAGATGGCGCACGGTCTTGGATTTCTTTCCAATGATACCTACGACCGAATTCTTGGTTTTGGTTCAATAGAACAACCAACTCCATATGATGCATTCGCTCAGACCCAAGATGGAAGAAGGCTTGCAGATTTACCTTCGCCATCTCTTGAATTAGGAAAAGCGCTGCGCTCTCCACTTTTCTGGGCCGGAGCAAAAGGAATAGCGGCTAATAAAGGTGTGAAGCCTCTGCTTTATTCCCCAGAAGATTATGTAGATGGTTCTTCGGTAAGCCATCTTGATGAGAGGACTTTTTCAAACAGTGGATTAGATGCAGTGATGACACCAGAGCTGGATGCTGGTGAAATTTTTCACGATCCAGGGCCGCTGCTATTGGCAATGATGGAAGACATGCGCAGCAAGCCTCCCGTTGGCGTTGCCGTTGAGCTACCCACTGCTGTGCGCAATGCTCAAGCAGTAATTGCAGATGGTGCTGCGATCGTAAAGTGGGATCCGCCTGCAAATCTACGTACCGCCCAAGTAACTGCCTACATCGTTAGAAATGTGCGGACTGGTGCTGAAAAAAGTAGTACAACCAGCCCAGTTGTGATGGGCGGGCTTAAGAACGGCACAACACACACATTTACGATTACAGCGAGTAACTCACTGGGTTCATCGCCAATTGTTACCACCGATCCAGTAACTCCACAGCCTGCCTGGAAATCCACGACAATTATTGATCCGAATATTGAGCCGACACAGATTGCAACAACAACATTTAACAAAAGACCAGTAATTGTCTACTCCAACGGCATCACTGGGGTTTTGAAGATGGCAATCTGGAACGGTCTGACCTGGAGAAAGACGACCATCGATGGAGCTGGTGGAACTAACCGAACACCATATGAAATTACGAGTCCGATCTCGCTTTGTATTAGTGGCAATGGGACAAAACAGCAATTGCATATGTTCTATGCAGATAACAAAGATAAAGATCTTCGCCATGCCACTTACGATGGGAAAAAGGTCGCTGTCGAAATTGTCGATGGCAATGGACCCTCGGTGAACAATTATGAAGATCCGACCCGAGTCCGTACCGCAAGTGATGTCAGCGTCTCAAATGCGTGCGTAGTGACACCAACTGGCATTCAAGTTTTTTATCGTGACGAGTCCCAAGGCGTTTTGCTGGGGGCTTACAAACTCACTAACGCCACCAAATGGGTTTACGAACTAGTTGATGGTGATCGCAAAACTGACGGTCGCACAACTGGCGATGTTGGATTTCATCTCGCCGCTGGATACGACGGTAAGAAGACATACGTCCTTTATGACTCGATACTTGTTATCAATCAAAAGAAAGAGGCCACTTCTGGTGCTATCCGATTAGCTGCTCGAACAACTATTGATCCAGCTAAATGGGTCTTCCAAACCTTGGAAGAATCTGGAGAGACGTTGGCAATGACAGGCTATGACGTTGCTATATCGGTTACAAGTAAACGCACTTTTGCTCTCTGGCTGGCAACATCAGAAATCCCAAAACCAACTCAATTGCGTTCTGCGGTATTGGGCGGACCAATAAGCATCCAAAGTTACAACACCTCAAAATTTGGAACACCTAACCGCTGGTTACGTACCAACGGTAGCTCAGCGCTCTTTAATTGCGAGGATCGCCTCTGCGTCATTGATTTTGCCACTAAGAAAACATCGCTGATTACCCGAAGCAGTGCGAGTAATGGAATAAGTGGTAGATGGATAACTGTGGATGGAAAGGTTGCAATAGCTGCTCATATTGATGGCAGCCTCGCACTTGCTCGGCCTTAACCCTTATAAATTCCAGAGGCGCTAACGACTATTAAACCCACACCGCTCACATGCGACATGGCTCGTACCGACTTTACTTGACTCGCCTTAAGAGCTTGTGTGATTACACCCTTTGCATCAAAACGAAGTATTAGCGATGTTGGATTTGTCGGTCTCCAATTTGTGACTCGAGGAATCGCTGAAGTTGAGTTAAAGAGTGCATAGTGTGATCCATTCGGCCCAGTTGCGGCAGAGATACTTGATTGCGAAGGAAGGCGGAGAGTCCACACCGGAGAAAAGCTTGAGTTAAATTTTGTAAATGCACTCTCAGATTTGCCACCAACTTTCACATCACCGGCAAGAAAGTATGTCGCAGTCGCACTCTGCCAAGTTCGAGTTGCGCGATTGGCAGAGCTTCGAACCACATTTGTGAGCGACCCAGATTTATTTACCTTCGCAAGAATTCCATCGCGAGTACCAACTCGAGCTTTGCCTCCAAGAGTTTCGGCGCTGGAACCATAGATTTGTGCTGAACCATCGGCATTACGAAAAATTGATGTAAATGAGCTCTTTGCGGTTCCGATAGTTACCGCCTTTGAGAATTTTCCCGTAAGTGTCACATTTACCAGGATAGTTCCAGCGCCTCTATCTCCCATAATTGAAATCCCGCTAGATGAGTGAGAGATCGCGTTAATCAACATAGGTGCGGTGGCTGATTCAGAGAAAGTTGTCACCAGTGTTCCGGTGGATGAGACCTTCCATAGCGTGAGTGCATTGAGATCACCGCGTACTTCTGGAACTGGTTCGACAACAACATTGTCAACATTGACGCCGGTGGCAGTGGTCGTCACCGTTTCAACCGTGGCTGCCGTCAGCCCTGCAAGCCAGATATTTCCCTCTTTATCTGCTGTGGCAGCCATAACAATTTGATCTGCGTGATCTTGCAGCGTCAGATTCCATTTTTCGACACCTGTGAAGTCTAGAAAATTAATCGATACCTTCTTCTCAGCATTTGAATACAGAGTTATTCCCTGATTGCTAATGAGAGCACCTTCATGATCTACAACTTCTGAAACCTTGGCAATTTCAAGGGCAGGAATTGATTTTGGCGCAGCGTAAGAAGGTTGAGCTGAAAAAAGTGATGCGACTGTTATAAAAATTATAAATAGCTTACGCATTATGCCAATTCTTCGGCGCGATCATGAGCGGCTTTCATTGCACGATTAATTATCTCTGCAAGTTTACTTTCTGAAAATGATGCTAGGGCAGCAGCTGTTGTCCCATTCGGGCTGGTGACTTTTTCGCGCAAGGTTGTTGGTGAATCTCCAGATCTTTCCAACAATGCAGCAGAACCTGTGATCGTCTGGATAGTCAAGGTCGTTGCATCTTCTCGAGTGAGGCCAAGCTCGATAGCGCTATCAATCATGGCCTCGACGAAGGCGAAGAAATACGCCGGGCCAGATCCACTTGTGGCTGTGACAGCGCTCTGTAACGATTCATCAATTTCGATCGCCTTGCCGGCTGCGTTGAGAAGAGAAGAAACAAATGCACGTTGTTCTGGTGATACACCCGCTCCACATGAATATCCTGCTGCGCCGAGTCCAATTAGCGTTGGTGTATTCGGCATTACTCGGACAATCGGATTACTGGTACCAAGATGGCTGGCGATAAAGTCGATCCGCTTTCCAGCTGCAAAGCTAAGGATTAGCGCGCGCTTGTTAACCTTCGGTGCGATTTCCTGCAGAAGTGCCTGCAGGTCCTGTGGCTTTACAACGAGAAGAATTACATCGTTACTTGCGACGGCTTCATCAAGGGGTTGTGAGACCACACCATATTTACCAATTAATTCATCTACCCGATCTCTTCTTTTTTCAACGATCGCAATCATCGCCGGTGCAACTCCTGCCAGGACAAGAGCGGGGATTAACGCCTCTCCCATCACCCCGGCCCCAATAATTGCAACCTTCTTCTGATTAGCCATAGCGAAAGAGTACGCGTAGGCTCTGCACCTATGTCTGAAGTTAAACCAGGTTTTGCCCGCGACTGGGTCGAATTCGCCGATCCCAACGACGAATTAGGAATCTTCAAATGTGACCTCACCTGGCTCACATCTAATTGGACCTGCATCTATGGCGATGGCTGTAAGGGTGTCTTCAAAGACCGCCCAAATGATGGATGTTGTACTGAAGGTGCGATGTATTCAGATGAAGACGATGAGAAGCGCGTACAGGCTGCAGCTGCTTACCTCACTCCACAGATGTGGCAATTTTACGAAGAAGCGCGTCCGAAAAAGCCTGGTGGCCTACTTCGCATCACAGATTTAGATGAAGATAAAGAGCGAAAGACGCGAACAGTAAACGATGCCTGTATTTTTCTTAACCGCAAAGGTCATGAAGCGCCAGGTTTCACTGGTTCATTTGGTTGCGTACTTCATCACCTCGCCGAAAAAGAGAATAAACATTTTGTAGAAACCAAACCAGATGTCTGCTGGCAACTTCCGCTACGTCGAAGTTTTGAAGAGCGCGAAGTTGGCGAGCGCGAATACTCAGTCACCGTTATCGGTGAGTATGAGCGCCTTGGTTGGGGCGATGGCGGCGATGACTTTGATTGGTATTGCACCAGCAATACCGAGGCTCACATTGGACGTGAACCGGTCTATATTTCTAATCGCGCTGAACTTAGGGCGCTGATGGGCGACGCGGCATACGAAATTTTGGCAGGCCACTGCGATGCACGCATGGCCGGAATTAAAGATGCGCAAGCGCGCAGCCTTCCGCTCTTTGTTATCCAGCACCCAGCAACACTTCAGGCCGGCAAGTAAGGCGCTCGTCATAGCTTTGCCTTAGGCTCACCTCATGGCAAAGGTCGAGAAAGATCCATTCCGCTGCAGCGAATGCGGTTGGACATCCCAGAAATGGGTAGGTCGTTGCGGTGAGTGTCAGGCGTGGGGATGCGTTGAAGAGATTGCAGCCCCTAAGAAACTTTCACTTGTTGCAGGAACCGTCTCGCATGCGGCTATTCCTATCGGAGATGTCGACCTCAGTTCAGCGCAGGCTCGCCCAACTGGAGTAAGTGAGCTCGATCGCGTATTGGGAGGCGGACTTGTTCCGGGCGCTGCAATTTTATTAGCTGGTGAACCCGGCGTCGGAAAATCAACACTACTTCTATCAGTTGCAGCCCAGACTGCGGCAAAGGGAATGAGTGCTCTCTACATCAGCGGTGAAGAGTCGGCATCACAAGTTCGCCTTCGTGCAGAACGAATTAATGCAGTAGATCCACAACTCTTTCTTGCATCCGAGACAGATCTTGGTGCAGTCATTGCTCACATTGATGCGGTCAAGCCCGCACTTGTCATCATCGATAGCGTCCAGACAATTGGAAGTTCCACCGCTGATGGGACACCTGGTGGTGTAACGCAAGTGCGCGAAGTTGCTGGTGCACTTATTCGTATCTGTAAAGATCGTGACATTACTTTATTGCTCGTCGGACATGTGACTAAAGATGGATCAATTGCCGGACCTCGACTTCTTGAACATATCGTCGACGTTGTTCTGCAATTTGAAGGAGAGCGTCACTCACGTCTTCGACTTATTCGCGCAATCAAGAATCGCTTTGGTGCAAGTGATGAAGTTGGTTGCTTTGATTTAAGCGATAGCGGAATCGAATCAGTAATCGACCCCACAGGTTTATTTACCTCTCGCCATAGTGAACCTGTTCCTGGAACATGCGTGACCGTCACACTTGAAGGTCGTCGCCCACTGCTTGCAGAAATCCAAGCACTGGTCAGCGCAAGTCGTGAAAGTGATTTTGGGAATGCGCGCCGAGTGACCAGCGGTCTTGATTCAGCCCGTACCTCAATGACTTTAGCCGTTCTTGAATTGCGGGCAGGTGTGCGAGTCAGTGGCCGAGATGTATACGCAGCAACTGTTGGTGGCATGAAAATGTCAGAGCCTGCAGCAGATTTAGCGTTGGCACTTGCCGTTGCATCGGCGGCCAAAGGTCTAGCACTCCCCCCTGATCTTGTTGCTATCGGTGAAGTCGGGCTCGCTGGTGAGATTCGTAAAGTAAGTGGCGTATCGCGCAGATTAGCCGAGGCGTATCGACTTGGATTTAAGAAGGCACTTGTTCCAGCAGGTAGCGATGTAAAGATTGCTGGCATGGAAATCTTTGAGATATCTCGACTCGATCAAGGGCTAAAGAGGGTTGCGATCTCTGAGCAATGAAATCTCTTCATCGGCCAGTTCTGCAGTGGTATCAAGAGAATAAGCGCGATCTCCCTTGGCGTAATACAGATCCTTGGGGTGTTTTAGTTAGTGAAATTATGTTGCAACAGACACCTGTTGCTCGTGTTCTCCCCATCTATATCCAATGGATGAAACGTTGGCCGACTGCGGCATCTCTTGCACAAGCAACACCTGCCGAAGTAATCACAGCATGGGGGCGGTTGGGCTATCCCCGACGCGCTCTTAGGTTGCATGAATGTGCCAAGGTAATTTCAACACAGTACAAAGGTCGAATTCCAAATTCACAATCTGAGCTACGTGAGCTGCCTGGCGTCGGTGATTACACCAGTGCAGCAATAATTGCTTTTGCTTTTGAAGGTCGATCACTTGTTCTAGATATCAATATCAGGCGGCTCTTTTCTCGGGTCATCGATGGTGTCGAAACTCCAAAGGCCGCCCCTACAAAATCAGAACGTATTGAGCGAGAGAAATTAATTCCAGAAAAAAGTGCCGATATCTGGGCGGCTGCAACAATGGAGCTTGGAGCAGTTCTCTGCACTGCCAAAAAACCAAAGTGCGGTCTATGTCCACTGGCCGATCAATGTAAATGGCGAAGTCTTGATTTTCCAGTATCGGATCAACCCAAACGCACACAGACGTGGCACGGTACAGATCGACAGTGCAGAGGCGTGATTGTTCAAGCTCTGCGAGAGAACTCCGCACTAGCCAAGAACGAGATTATGTTGCTCTGGGATGTTCCATCGCAGGTAGAAAAAGCCCTGCTCACCCTGTTAGAAGATGGTTTAGTCGAAGCGAAGAATGGAGAACTTTTCTCGCTCCCCCAGCAATAAATTAAGGGTAAAATTTTCGAATGGATCACCTCAGCGGACTCAGAGCAGCCCTAGGGGAAAACTCCTCAATTATTTCAGATCCAGAGATCACCGTTTCATACTCAAAAGATCAAGCACCCTTTGCTGCGCATCAACCGGCAGCTCTTGTTCTCTTGGCAAAATCAACTGAGGAAGTTGCACGGGCGGTGGCCTATGCCAATACCCATAACATTCCTGTAGTTGCTCGTGGTGCCGGTAGCGGACTTTCTGGTGGAGCAAATGCGACATCAGCTTCACTTGTGATCTCGCTTGAAAAAATGAACTCCATCATTGAAATCGATGAAACAAATATGATTGCCCGAGTCCAAGCAGGCGTTGTAAATCTTGATTTAGATAAAGCGGCAGAACTTAAGGGGCTTGCTTATCTTCCTGATCCTGCCAGCCGTGATTGGTCAACTATTGGCGGAAATGCAGCAACTAACGCTGGTGGAATGTGCTGTGTTAAATACGGTGTCACATCAGCTCATGTGCGCGCACTCACTGTTGTGATGGCAGATGGTCAAATAGTTAACTTTGGAAGTGCGACAAAGAAGGCTGTAACCACTTTAGATCTCACTCGCTTGATGATTGGTTCTGAAGGAACTTTAGGAATTATTACAGAGCTGATTGTTGGTTTAGCTGTTCGCCCTGAGACCCCAGCAACAATCATTGCAACTTTCCCACATATCAAGAGCGCAGCTGCAGCTGCTGCAGCTCTTTTAAAATTTAAGCCATCAATGTTAGAAATCATTGATCAGACAACTCTTAAAGCAGTTGAGTCATGGCACCCTCTGGGATTTGAGATTGCAGGATCTGTTCTCTTGATGCAATTGGATGAAGATCAAGATCGTGCTGATGAAGTACTCAAGCTCTGTGAAAGTTTTGAAATGATCGATGGTGCCGCATCAACTGAGGCCGCTGATGCAGTTGAATTTATCCGCGTACGAAAGCTTGCATACCCGGCTCTGGAACGCTTGGGCGCAACGCTCCTTGATGATGTTGCGGTTCCAGTTTCAAAGATTGCCGAACTTGTCGAACGCGTTGAAGGGCTTGCAACTAAGTACAACCTAACTATTGGAATATTCGGCCATGCCGGTGATGGAAATATGCACCCCACAATCGTGCACGACCACGGCGACCTCAAGGCGCAAGAGCGGGCAATTGCCGCCTTCGGCGAAATTGTTGAGATTGCGCAATCACTCGGTGGAACCGCATCCGGTGAACATGGAATTGGTTCTATTAAGCAGGGTTTTGCCGCCGCTGAACTCTCTCCTGCTGTCATTGAATTGCAGCGAGGAATTAAGAAAGCTTTTGACCCAAAGGGAATACTTAACCCAGGTAAAAAGCTTCCTTAACTTAACGCGTGCTAGTTAAGCAGTAGGTGCTTCCGCAAGATCTTCTGGTGAGTCAGGCAAGGTTGTCTTAGGCGCACCAGTAAATGTAAATGTTGCATCTGGTCCGTCTCCATCAACGTCGACAACAATGATTTCGCCAGCCTTGAGTTCGCTGAAGAGAATACGCTCAGATAGCGGATCTTCGATTTCGCGCTGAATTGTGCGACGCAGCGGACGCGCACCCAACATCGGATCGTATCCACGTGCAGCCAAGAGATCCTTAGCACCTTGCGTAAGTTCGATGCCCATATCTTTAACCTTAAGTCGCTCATCGAGATTTACAACCATGAGATCAACGATAGAGATGATCTGCTCTTTGGTGAGCTGGTGGAAGACGATGACATCATCGATACGGTTGAGGAATTCAGGACGGAAGTGTGACTTGAGTTCGTCACTGACCTTTGCCTTCATCCGCTCGTAATTTGTGAGATCGTCATCAGAGTTAGCAAAACCTAAGCCCGCGCCCTTTGAGATATCGCGCGTTCCGAGGTTTGTTGTCATGATGATGACAGTATTTTTGAAGTCAACTGTGCGACCTTGTGAATCGGTCAGGCGCCCATCTTCTAATACTTGAAGAAGTGAGTTAAAGATATCTGGGTGTGCCTTTTCTACCTCATCAAAGAGAACAACTGAGAATGGGCGACGGCGTACCTTTTCAGTGAGCTGTCCGCCTTCGTCATAGCCGACATACCCTGGAGGTGCACCAAAGAGGCGTGACGCGGTGTGACGCTCTGAGTATTCAGACATATCAAGCTGAATAAGCGCACTCTCATCACCGAAGAGGAAAGATGCAAGGGTGCGAGAGAGCTCAGTCTTTCCGACTCCTGATGGGCCAGCAAAGATGAATGAGCCACCAGGGCGCTTTGGATCTTTGAGTCCGGCACGAGTACGGCGAATAGCTTGTGAGAGAGCCTTGATCGCTTGATCTTGTCCGATCACGCGACGGTGGAGCTCATCTTCCATGCGGAGAAGACGTGCTGTCTCTTCCTCAGTTAACTTAAAGACTGGAATACCAGTAGATGCCGAAAGGACCTGAGCGATGAGTTCTTCATCAACCTCAGTCACCTTATCGAGATCTGTCGCTTTCCAATTCTTTTCAGCGGCGCTGCGCTCTTCGATAAGTGATTTCTCTTTATCGCGAAGAGCGGCAGCTCCTTCAAAATCTTGTCCGTCGATTGCAGATTCTTTCGCCTTGCGAGCAGCAGCAATCTTTTCGTCAAATTCGCGAAGTTCGACAGGTGCTGTCATACGCTTAATACGTAGGCGTGAACCTGCTTCATCAATCAGATCGATCGCCTTATCTGGCAGGAAGCGATCTGAAACATAACGATCTGCCATATTTGCGGCTGCCGCTAGTGCACCATCTGTAATGGAGACGCGGTGGTGAGTTTCATAGCGATCGCGCAGACCTTTAAGAATTTCAATAGTGTGAGCAACAGATGGCTCTTTGACCTGGATTGGTTGGAAGCGACGCTCTAGCGCAGCATCCTTTTCGACATGCTTGCGATACTCATCAAGAGTTGTTGCACCAATTGTCTGTAACTCACCGCGAGCAAGCATCGGCTTTAAGATGCTGGCAGCGTCGATCGCACCTTCTGCAGCGCCAGCGCCAACAAGTGTGTGAATTTCATCGATAAAGAGAATGATGTCGCCACGTGTTTTGATCTCTTTCAGAACCTTCTTCAAGCGCTCTTCAAAATCTCCACGATAGCGAGAGCCGGCAACGAGTGCACCTAAATCAAGAGAATAAAGTTGCTTATCCTTAATTGTTTCAGGGACATCATTTTTTGCAATTGCTTGAGCTAGGCCTTCAACAACTGCAGTCTTTCCAACTCCTGGCTCACCAATAAGTACTGGGTTATTTTTTGTACGGCGAGAAAGAATCTGCATCACGCGTTCAATTTCATTATCGCGACCGATGACAGGATCAAGCTTTCCTTCGCGCGCTGCTGCGGTGAGGTTGCGACCGAATTGGTCAAGCACGAGAGAAGTTGATGGAGTGCCTTCTGTAGGTCCACCTTGTACAACTGTCTCTTTTCCTTGGTAACCGGAGAGAAGTTGAATAACTTGCTGGCGAACACGGTTAAGGTCTGCGCCAAGCTTGACCAACACTTGAGCAGCAACGCCTTCACCTTCGCGGATGAGGCCGAGCAAGATGTGCTCTGTGCCGATGTAATTATGTCCAAGCTGAAGTGCTTCACGGAGTGAGAGTTCGAGAACTTTCTTTGCACGTGGAGTAAATGGAATATGTCCTGACGGGGCCTGCTGTCCTTGGCCAATAATTTCTTCGACCTGGGCGCGCACTGCCTCTAATGAGATGCCGAGTGATTCAAGGCCCTTTGCAGCAACGCCTTCGCCTTCATGGATGAGGCCGAGCAAGATGTGCTCTGTACCGATGTAGTTGTGATTGAGCATGCGTGCTTCCTCTTGAGCCAAGACAACAACGCGTCGGGCTCGATCTGTAAAGCGCTCAAACATCGGTAGACCTCTTTCCCGTAAATTAACTGCAGTATGGCTAGCCTATAACTTCGCCCAGCGCTGGCGCGAGGTGAAAGGTGTGCATGGGTTAGAACCCCAGATCTAGCGCCCTTATTCCCTGAAATTGGCTATATCTAGGGCGTCTAAGCGCCTTTTAGAGGAGTTTGAGCATGCGGGTATTGCCCAAGGTGTTGGGTTTAACAGATTCAATATCCAGGAACTCAGCGACTCCAGTGTCATATGAACGCAGGAGTTCGGCGTAGACATCTGGATCAACCGGGGTGCCGTGGATTTCCTCAAAGCCATGTCGGCCAAAGAATGCAGTCTCAAAGGTAAGGCAGAAAATTCGCGAGACGCCAACTGTTCGAGCTCGCGCGATGATTGCTTCAAGAATTTGATGGCCAACACCTTGGCCCTTTAACGTATCGACAACTGCGACGGTACGAACTTCGGCGAGATCTTCCCAAAGAACATGCAGCGCTCCGCACCCAACAACTGCGCCCGCATCGACTGCCACGGTAAATTCTTGTACATCTTCATAAAGCATGACTGTCTCTTTATTGAGAAGACGACCGCCCAATGTGTAGGTATCAATGAGTGCGCGTATCCCCGGAATATCCTGGGTGCGTGCTGGACGAATTTCTATAGCCATTAATCTGTCTCAGGCTTTACCAATGGAAATAAAATTGTTTCACGAATTCCAAGACCTGTAAGTGCCATCAGCAATCGATCAACACCCATTCCCATTCCACCCATCGGAGGCATGCCAAACTCCATTGCGCGCAAGAAATCTTCATCAAGTTGCATAGCTTCAAGGTCACCTTGCGCGCCAAGTGCTGCCTGCTCGATCAGCCTTTCGCGTTGGATTACTGGGTCAACCAACTCTGAATATCCAGTTGCTAACTCAAAGCCATCAACGTAGAGATCCCACTTTTCAACAACGCCTGGGATCTCGCGGTGCGCGCGAACAAGAGGCGATGTATCCACTGGATAGCCCATGACAAAAGTTGGCTCGATTAATTTATCTTGTGCAACGTGTTCGAAAATTTCTTCTGCCAGCTTGCCGGTTACCCACTTAGGATCGACCTTCATTCCTAGCTTTGTCGCAAATTTCTTTAACTCTTCAATAGGTGTGAGTGCTGTGACAGTCTCTCCAACGCCCTCTGAAATAGCGTCATAGAGTGATATCTCTTTCCACTGTCCCCCAAGATCTGCCTCACGCCCGTTCATATGCGTGACTACATGTGATCCGGAGACAGCTTTTGCGGCATTTTGAATAAGTGAACGAGTCAGATCGGCAATCGAACGCCAATCTCCAAAAGCTTGATATGTCTCAATCATTGCAAACTCTGGTGAGTGTGAAGAGTCAGCACCTTCATTACGGAAGTTACGATTGATTTCAAAGACGCGCTCAAGTCCACCCGCTACGCAACGCTTAAGAAAAAGTTCTGGTGCAATACGCAAGAACAGATCTATGTCATATGCATTTGAAAAAGTTTTAAATGGGCGGGCTGCAGCACCACCGTGCATCACCTGCAGCATTGGCGTTTCAACTTCAATAAAGTCTTGGTTAGTGAAAGTCTCACGTAGTGAGCGCATTACCTGTGGGCGTAGGCGGGCAACAGTTCGTGCTTCAGGGCGCACAATGAGATCGACGTACCGCATGCGAACTCGAGTCTCTTCCGACATCGGCTTGTGATCATTTGGTAGCGGACGTAATGACTTTGAAGCCATCGCCCACGTGTCAGCAAGTATGGAGAGCTCACCACGCTTTGAGGTAATAATTTCGCCAGTGACGCTGACAATGTCACCAAGATCAACATCGCTCTTCCATGCATCGAGTTGCTCTTGACCGACCTTGTCTAGAGATAACATCGCCTGGATTTCGGTGCCATCACCTTCGCGCAGAGTGGCAAAGCAGAGTTTTCCGGTATCACGCTTAAAAATAATTCGACCAGCCAATGATGCATGATCACCTGTGGCCGTATCGGTTACTAAATCTTTATATTTTTCACGAATAGCTGCAAGTGAATGAGTTCGAGCAACGGCAACCGGATAAGGCTCTATGCCACGATCAATGAGGTTGACCCGCTTTTCACGTCGAATGCGTAACTGTTCGGGCAGATCATCCTCTGCAGGTACTTGCGGTTCTGTACTCATAAGGGTTGCAGTCTACCTATTAGATATTTTTCTCGTGAATGAGGCGCAATCCAATAAGGGTTAAATCAGGCTCATATTCATCAATTGTGGTGCTGACATCAATGACTAGCGGAGCTAATCCACCCGTAGCAATCACGGTTGGAGCTTCATCATAACTTTCGGCCAACTCGGCTGTGATTTTTTCTACAAGGCGATCTACCTGGCCAGCAAATCCAAAAATTGTTCCTGATTGGAGGGCTTCAACGGTGTTCTTGCCGATCGCATTTTTTGGGCGAATCAGTTCGACTTTACGTAATTGAGCCGCGCGTGATGCCAGCGCATCAACCGAAATTTCAATACCTGGAGCAAGTGCGCCTCCAAGAAACTCACCTTTTGGCGATACAACATCAAGATTTGTCGATGTACCAAAATCAACAACAATCGCTGGGCCACCAAAGAGGGTGTGTGCTGCCAATGTATTGACGATGCGATCGGCGCCAATTTCTTTTGGATTATCAACCAAGAGTGGAACTCCTGTTTTTGTACCAGGCTCAACGATGGTTGTGGCGATATCTGAATAATATGATCCGATCATTGTTCTGAGCTCACGCAGTGTTGCGGGCACAGTTGAACAGATTGATAAACCAGTCACTGTATATCCACTAACGAGTGCATTTATCTGCAATGACATCTCATCTGAGGTTGATCGAGGATCAGTCTTTACTCGCCAAGATTTGATTAGATCTGCACCATCAAAGAGGCCTAATACAGTGTTTGTATTTCCAACATCGATTGTCAGTAACATTATCGCTCCGTTCGGGTTTCTATCCGCATATCAAGTCCAATATCAAGCACAGGTGCAGAATGTGTCAGTGCTCCAATAGCGAGGTAATCAACGCCACTTTCTGCATAAGCTTTGGCATTCTCTAGAGTTATTCCACCAGATGCCTCTAACTTGAAGCGCCCGGCAACAAATGTGACTGCTTCTTTGCACTCTTCTGGGCTCATGTTGTCTAGCAGAACAAGATCTGGTGATTGGGCTGCAACTTCTTCAAGTTGAGTAATCGAATCAACTTCGATCTCGATCAGTGCATCAGGAAAAGCGCTACGTACCTTTGAAAATGCTTGGACCACACCGCCAGCTGCAGCAATGTGATTATCTTTAATCAGCGCTGCATCGCTGAGTGAAAGTCTGTGATTACTTCCACCTCCTGCAACAACGGCCGCCTTTTCAAGAAGACGTAACCCAGGAGTTGTTTTGCGGGTATCTCGAATAAGAGTCTTTGTACCGGCAACGGCATCAACCCAACGATCGGTTAACGTTGCGATTCCGCCAAGATGACCGAGGAAATTCAGTGCGGTGCGTTCGGCTAGTAAAATTGCCCGTGTATCACCACGGACCGTTAAGAGGACGGTACCTGGCTCCACGCGATCGCCATCCTTTAAGTGTTGAGTGATATCGGTGAGGCCAACTTCTCTCAACGTTGCTATAGCCATCTCTATACCGGCAATCACTCCACTTTTTCGTGCTGTGAAATCTGCAACTACATTTTCGGTGCCAGAAACTGTTGCAACGGATGTTATATCTGTACCACCTGCCAGATCCTCAGCCAGTGCCCGACGAATCAAATCGAGATCAACCATTACCGCACCTCCTGATAATCGGTATGCCATGTTCCATCACTATCTAACGTTTGAATAATTCGCTTTCGCCAGGCATCACTTGTTTTTGGAAAATCTGCTCGCCAATGTGAGCCGCGAGTTTCTTGTCTAATAAGTGCGGCCTTGAGAATTGCTTGTGCAAGTTGAAAGAGATTTGTTGTCTCCCAGGCTTCAACACACGGTGTTGTGCTGGTGCGATCTCCGATTCTTGTGAGATCCGAGTTGGTTGCAACAAGTGAATCTGATGAGCGAAGTACGCCAGCGCCTCGACTCATGCTCATTTGAAGAGTGTGTCGGGCAGTTGGATCAAGCAGAATCTCTTGCGATTTATTCTCAACTGGCTCTGTGATCGCAGCCAGCGTTGTAGCAATATCAGTTGCAATTCGTGTACTGAAAACGAGTCCTTCTAATAGAGAGTTAGAGGCCAATCGATTAGCACCGTGAACCCCAGAACATGCAGTCTCACCGCATGCATAGAGCCCCTTTACGCTGGTTCGACCATTGAGGTCGACGCGCACGCCACCTGATGCATAGTGCGAAGCAGGAGCGATCGGAATCAAATCCTTAAGCGGGTTGATACCGTGCGAGATACATGAACCAAAAATGGTTGGGAACCTTGTTTCAAATCCATCAAGATGGCGAACATCAAGCCAGAGATGTGGCTTGCCTGAACTCACCATCGTATTCATAATTGCGATAGCAACAACATCACGTGGAGCAAGTTCTGCCAAAGGGTGAATATCTTTCATAAATCTATTTCCTTGATGATCAAGGAGGTATGCACCTTCACCACGCACCGCTTCACTGATTAAAGGTTGCTGTCCTTCTGAGTTTTCACCAAGCCAGAGAACAGTCGGATGAAATTGAATGAACTCAACATCTGCAACGGCTGCTCCTGCGCGAAGTGCGAGTGCAACGCCATCTCCAGTTGAAACTGATGGATTAGTTGTCTGAGCAAATACTTGTCCCAGCCCACCTGTTGCAAGAACTACAGCACGTGCGCGAGCTTGTCCTACCCCATCGCGACTACCGGCTCCAATCACGTGCAACGTCACACCGCAGACCGCACCTGTGCTGTCTTTAAGTGCATCAAGTACAAGCGCATGTTCGATCAATTCAATCTCTGGATCGCTATTTACTGCAGCGATTAATGCGCGCTCTACTTCAGCACCTGTTGCATCGCCACCAGCGTGAATAATTCTGTTAGTTAAATGGCCGCCTTCGCGTGTAAGTGACATCTCACCACTTGCTTCACGATCAAATGTCGCACCGCGTGCAATTAGCGTATGAACAGCTGCTGGTCCTTCAGTTACTAATACTCGAACAGCTTCGGTATCGCAGAGTCCTGCCCCTGCAACCAACGTATCTTTTTCATGAGCTAAGGGTGAATCACCTTCACCTAACGCTGCTGCAATTCCACCTTGGGCCCATTTGGTTGAGCCCTCATCTACCTTCGCCTTTGTTACAAGAAGAACTGAAAGACCAAATGTTCGCACCTGAAGAGCAGTTGTTAGCCCTGCAATACCTGAACCTACGACAATGACATCTGCCTGTGCACTCCATCCTGGAGGCGGCGCTAATAGTCTCATTTCTGGACCCGAGATCTCATAGCCATATTATCGATCAAACGTATGCCATTTAGCCACCCGGCGATGATTGCACGCGCATTGACCGTTGATTCAGTGGCATCTGTGAAATTCTCTTCGTCAATGACTTGCGCATAATCAAGAGTGAAAGAAGGCTCAGTCTCGATTACCTCTCTCATGGCCAAGCGAGCAGAATCATAATCGGGAGCAGCAACGCAAGCATAGAGTGCACGTGCAATCACAGATGCGCGTACTCGAGAGTCAGCATCTAATCTTGAGTTTCGTGAAGAAAGAGCGAGTCCATCACTTTCACGAATTGTTGGTGCGCTAATGATCTCGACTTCAGATTTTATCTTTCTGATCAAAGATAACTGCTGAAAATCCTTCTCTCCAAAAATTGCATATCGTGGGCGGGCCAATTCAAATAATCTACTGACAACTGTGACTACTCCGTCAAAATGTCCTGGTCGTGCAGCACCTTCGTATATTTCACCCAGTGGGCCAGCGCTTAGCGTTGTAAATCCTGATGGATATATCTCTTCAGCACGTGGCAACCAGAGATAAGTAACTCCAGATTCTTGAGCAAGCTGGGCATCGCGTTCTGGGGTGCGGGGATAATTTGCAAGATCGTCAGGCTTTTCAAATTGAAGAGGATTAACAAAAATTGATGCCAGAACATTCTCACTTTTTTCTGCTGCAAGTGCGAAGAGAGATTGATGGCCACGATGTAGCGCACCCATCGTGGGAACAAATGCGCAGCCCTGTGGGAGCTCTGATGCTTGTGTAACTATCTTCATGGCTCCAGTCCTTTCAGGTACCGGGCTCGACAATTAGTAATAGTTTAGAGCCTTATTGCTCACTCTCCAAAAGCGCGGATAGAAGGTGCTCTACTGGACCGTGCGTTAACAAGTGCGCATCAGGATCGACCTCTAGCCATGGCTCAAGCACAAAGCGCCGCTCGTGTGCGCGTGGATGAGGCAGGAGTAACTCTTGGCTAGAGCTAAGGATTGATCCATACTGAATTAAATCTAGATCGATTGTGCGCGGACCCCAGTGAATTGTGCGCTCTCGTCCTAACGTTTTCTCAATTCCGTGAAGCATATTTAAAAAATCTGTTGCAGGAAGTTCGCTTTCGGCAAGCACAACAGCATTAATGTAATCGGGCTGTTCTGGGCCGCCAACAGGTGCTGTGCGATACATCGATGAAATTGCCTGAATATCTGTCGCCTCGCCTAAAAGAGCGATTGCAAGATCGATATTCTCTTGCGGATTACCCATGTTGGCACCGAGTGCAATCACGGCCTTCATCGAGTAATTGTCACCGATACATCATGAAAATCTTGCGTGATTGGTGCATGCGGTTTATGCACCGTGACACTCACGGAAAGTATCTGCTTATATGCACTCTTGATTTCATCAGCAATTCGGCCGGCAAGTTTTTCAATCAATTGAACACGTTCACCCACAATATTATTATGAACGATCTGTGCAAGCTCGGCGTAATTGACAGTATCTGCAAGTTCATCAGTGCGTGAGGCTTTTTGCAGATCTAAGGTGATCAGCAGGTCAACAATGAATTCTTGCCCCTCGAGCGCTTCGTGCTGCAGGACGCCGTGATACCCAAAAGCTTTTACTCCGGTGATGCTGATCTGATCAGACAAATGAAATCACCTCTTTATGTGGGGCCACGATATGAACTCTAACGCCCCAAATCCCTTTTCCGATAAGTCCCTTTGTTACATCTAGTGTTGCGCCATCGCGCTCAAGGGGAGAATCTCCGCCCAAGAACCTCTTGCGAGAAGCGCCAATCAGTACTGGATATCCAAGGCCAACAATCTCATCAACACGCTTAAGTAGCTCCCAGTTATGTTCTGCCTCTTTTGCAAATCCAAGTCCTGGATCAATCAGTAATTTTTCTTTTTTAATTCCAGCACTGAGAGCGAGATCGATTTGCTGTGACAACTCTGTTCTCACCTCTGCGACAACATCGCCATAGACAGCCTTTGAATTCATATCAAGGGAATGTCCCCGCCAATGCATCGCAATATAGTGAACGTCTAATTGCGCTGCGGTGCGGTGCATCTCTGAATCAGCAATTCCACCGCTGACATCATTGATATATGTCGCACCTGCTGCAACAGCTGCTCGCGCAACCTCTGACCGCATAGTGTCTATCGATACAACAGCGCCCAATCCAGCCAAAGATTTCACTACAGGAATAGTTCTCTCTAACTCTTCTTCTTGAGATGTTCGCTGTGCACCTGGCCGAGTTGATTCCCCACCGATATCGATGATGTCTGCACCTTCGGCCATCATCTGGACACCACGTGCAATCGCAGCTGCCGACGAATCAAATTGGCCACCATCAGAGAATGAATCTGGTGTGACGTTCAGAATTCCCATTACTAACATAGAGTGAAACCTAGTCAGCGATTTGTAATCAGGCTGATTGCTTCGGCACGAGTTGTCGCATCACGCAAAGCACCACGCACCGCACTAGTAGTTGTGCGAGCCTGAGATTTCTTGACTCCGCGCATAGACATACACAGGTGCTCACAATCAATAATCACAATCACACCTAGTGGATTCAAAATCTTGACCATCGCATCAGCAATCTGAGTTGTCAGGCGCTCTTGTACTTGTGGACGCTTTGCATAGAGATCAACTAAGCGCGCCACCTTGGATAATCCTGTGATCTTGCCTCTAGGAATGTAACCCACATGAGCAACTCCGTGAAAAGGAGTCAGGTGGTGCTCGCATTGTGAGAAGACTTCGATATCACGAATGATTACCAGCTCTTCATGACCAATATCAAAAGTTGTTGTTAACACATCTTCAGGTGCTTGCCAAAGCCCGGCAAAGTTTTCTTCATATGCCCTAGCCACTCGAGCTGGTGTCTCCTTGAGGCCTTCACGATCTGGATCTTCACCGATTGCAATGAGTAACTCACGTACAGCAGCCTCAGCGCGCACCTTGTCATAGGGTCTGAGTGCGCGACCATCATCGGGCCCAGATGTGACTGCTGAAATGTCACTCACTCTTCTGTCGCCTTCTTCTTTCGTATTGGCTTCTTAGCGGCAGGGGCAACTTCTTTTACAACTCTCTTAGCAGGAATTGCGACAGGTCCTTGCGTGCTTGGCACACGGTGAATAGAACCGGTCCATGCGGGACGTCGTGGCCACGAAGCAACATGTGCAAAGATCACTTCGATCTCTTCCTTATTTAAAGTTTCTCGTTCGAGTAGTTCTAGAACCATCTGATCAAGGATTGATCGATTAGCCACCAAAATATCAAAGGCCTCTTGATGTGCAGTTTCAATTAGTAATCGAATCTCACTATCAATTACTCCAGCAATGCTTTCAGAGTAGTCACGTGAATGTCCATAATCGCGTCCCATAAATGGTGCTGAGCTATCGCTGCCAAGTTTGATGGCACCGATCGCCTCTGTCATTCCATATTGTGTGACCATAGCGCGAGCAAGTGCTGTTGCTTTCTCAATATCGTTAGAGGCGCCCGTGGATGGATCGTGAAAGATTAATTCTTCAGCTGCACGTCCACCAAGTGAGTACGCCAATTGATCCAATAACTGATTACGAGTTGTTGAGTACCTGTCATCTTCTGGCAAAATCATTGTGTACCCGAGTGCACGACCACGAGGCATGATCGTGATCTTATGAACAGGATCGGTGTGAGGAAGTGCTCGCGCAACAAGTGCGTGGCCAGCCTCGTGATAGGCAGTTACTCGACGCTCTTCTTCAGACATTAATCGTGATTTACGTTGCGGCCCAGCCATTACGCGATCGATGGCTTCATCAAGTTGGCGATCATGAATTACTTTTTCACCCTCACGTGCAGTCAATAGCGCCGCTTCGTTAAGTACATTTGCAAGATCGGCACCTGTAAACCCAGGAGTACGACGAGCAAACCCTTTTAGATCAACGTCGTCAGAGATCGGTTTATTCTTGGCATGCACCTTAAGAATATCTTCACGGCCCTTAAGGTCAGGGCGATCAACTGGAATCTGGCGATCAAAGCGACCTGGACGCAAAAGTGCCGGATCAAGAACATCTGGGCGGTTAGTTGCAGCAATAAGAATTACTTGGCTATCGCCTTCAAATCCATCCATCTCGACAAGTAATTGATTAAGAGTTTGTTCACGTTCATCATGACCGCCACCCATTCCAGCACCACGTTGGCGCCCGACGGCATCAATTTCATCAACAAAGACGATCGCCGGAGCATTTGCCTTAGCTTGGGTGAAGAGATCACGAACACGTGATGCACCAACACCAACAAACATTTCAACAAAGTCTGAACCAGAGATTGAATAGAAAGGAACTTTCGCTTCACCAGCAACTGCACGGGCAAGAAGAGTTTTTCCTGTTCCGGGTGGACCGTAAAGCAGTACACCTTTAGGAATCTTGGCACCCAGCAACGCATACTTCGCCGGGTTTGCAAGGAAATCTTTAATCTCTTCTAGCTCTGCGATTGCTTCATCTGCTCCAGCAACATCTGCAAAAGTATTTTGAGGAACATCATTGTCCTGAAGTTTTGCGCGTGATTTTCCAAATGAGAAGACCTTGTTACCGCCTTGAGCCTGACTCATCAGGAAGAAGAAGAGCAAGCCGATTAGTAAGAACGGGAAGAACGAGAAGAGGAAACTTACAAAGAGTGATTGTTTTGCAACCTCAACGCTCCACCCTAGTGGAGGTGGATTTCCTGTGAGGGCGTCAACCAGGGTTGGCTCTTGACGCAAAATATATGAAGCCTCAACTTTTGAAGAACCGTTGATGAGTTTTCCTGATTTGAGTTCAAGGCGAATTTTCTGTGAATTATCAACAAGTGTTGCCGAGTTAACTTCTGATTTGGTAATTGCATCAAGTGCCTCTGAAGTTTTAATTGGTTCGTAGCTATTTCCAGCACCTGAGATTTGACCAAAGATCGAGACGGCAGCAATAGCAACAATGATCCAAAAAAGCGGTCCTCGCATTAATCTGCGAAAGCGTGATTGTGGAACTTGCGGCTTCTTAGAGTTCTTTTTCTTCGCACTCTTTTTTTCGCCAGCTTTAAATACTCCGGGGCTCTTTTTACCCATCTGTGTTTTTCCCATTTTTACTCGTACATGTGCTTTGCCAGCACACCAATGAAGGAAAGATTGCGATACTTCTCGTCAAAATCAAGTCCATAGCCGACGACAAAATCTTTAGGAATATCAAAGCCGACGTACTTCACATCTACTTCAACTTTGGCTGCTTCTGGTTTTCTCAGGATTGTAAGAATCTCAACTGAGCCAGCACCGCGAGAGACAAGGTTTGCGCGTAGCCAAGAAAGTGTTAATCCTGAATCGACAATATCTTCCACAATCAAAATATTTCGTCCGGTGATATCGCGATCAAGATCTTTAAGAATGCGAACAACTCCGCTAGATTTTGTGCCTGAACCGTAAGATGAGACTGCCATCCAATCCATCTCAATATGGCGTTGCATCGCACGAGTGAGATCTGCCATCGCCATTACCGCGCCCTTAAGTACTCCAACAAGTAGTAAGTCTTTACCTTCATAATCTTTATCAACGCGTGCAGCTAACTCTGCAACTTTTGATGCTAATTCTTCTTGTGTTGCAATAACGCGTTCGATATCAGTACTGACTACTTGTAGATCCACAGTGTGGCTCTCCTTCAATCGTTGGCTAGCGCGATGGCTAGGTGCGGGCGTAGAGCGAAAGTCTGCCCGAAATTCGAGCAACCTTCACACCGCCTGGGAGGCTGACTTCACCCTGGCCGTGCCACGAGGTGACTAACGCCTCAACTGCGCTCACATGATCGGCTGAAATCGAGCCGCTCGGTGCACCCTGAGCGTAGATCGCTCTCCTAATGACCCGCGTGCGTACCGCTTTGGATAATGAGGTGAGATGAGAAATCTCGAGTGAGGCCAGATCTAGTCCGGTAATTGCGGCATCGGCGATCGCATCAAGGGCATCGGCATCATCGCGCAACAAAGATGCGGTGCGAGCCAGAGCCTCTGCGATACCCGGGCCAATCGCCTCTTCCATGAGTGGCAGAACTTGGGTGCGAACACGAACACGCGAAAATTCTTGATTAATGTTGTGCGGATCATTCCAGATTGTTAATCCTAAATCGCGACACACTTGTTCACTGAGTTCGCGCGTCAGCGAAAGCATGGGACGAATAATTATTCCATTCACAGTTGCCATCCCAGATAGCGAACGTGCACCAGAGCCTCGAGCCAGCCCAAGAAGAACAGTCTCAGCTTGATCATCTCGAGTATGTCCAAGAAAAATCTGTTTAGCATTCCTTAACTCTGCAATTGTGTGCAGTGCTGCATAACGAGCGGTCCGTGCTCCGGATTCGATTCCAGAACTTTGATCAACGCTAACTTTCTCCAAGACAACGTCAACATAGCCGAGCTCTTTGAGTTGCTGCGAAACTTTTGCCGCTTGCTCGCCAGAGCCTGTCTGTAATTGATGATCGATCGTCACTGCAATTGCATTAACGAGAAATTCTTTCGACTCTGCTAAAACTGCAGCTGCTAACGCTAGAGAATCTGCACCACCTGAAACTGCAACCAAGACGTTATCGCCAGCACTAATTTTTTCTAAATGCGGCCGTACCGCTGATCGAAGTTCTAGAAATGCACGGGTCATGCCGATGATTCTAGACCCGACCACCAATTAGTTGGCTACATCTCTTTTGGAGAAAAGTACTGTTGCAATCAGCCCTCCAACGGCAATATAAATTCCTGCCAGTGTCATTGCGTGTAGATAACTCACTTGTGCTGAGCCGCCAGTGGCTATCACTTGGAGCTGGCTACCCGGTAGCCATTCCAGGGTAGAACTTCTTACTGCTCCGATGAGATTTTCGATAATCAAAATCCACAGAACACCGATTGAAATAGAGCTAATCGGTGAACGAAGTAGCAGACCCATAATCATGCCGAAGATTCCGAAACCAATGACAGAGATAGAGACATTAACAAATGCTTGCAGAATCTCGATCCGACCATCTGAGGTAAACCACTCGCTGGTTACGACATCGGCCCCAGGTGCTAAGAAATAAGAGATAGCAACAGCGACTACACCTGAAATCAGAACCATCACAATTGCAAAGAGCTTCATCGAGATGAGCTTGCCCGCCAAGAGACGCAAGCGACCTGGCTGGCGAACTAAGAGATTGCGGAGAGTTCCATATGTGTATTCCTGTGCTGTCTGGGCTGCAAATACACAGTACGCAATGATTCCGAGAAGTCCTGCCACATTTGAGAATCCAATAACGGATCCAGCAAAAGTTGAGAGCAACTCGCGCGAGATTGGATTCGCTGGGTCAGAGTTGCCTCTAGGGGAATCGATCAAAATAAAGAGGAGTGATGTAAAGAGTCCGGTGAAAAATAGCGCTGCACCAATGGTTCCAAGAAAAAGTGTTGGCCTGCGTAATTTGCGCCATTCGGCGCGAACGACACGAATCATTTCTTTTCTCCTGTCATTTCAAAGAAGGTCTCTTCCAGATTAGGAAGCTGCGGCGATAACTGGGTTAAGAGAATTCCGGCCTCAAAAGCTTTTTTGTTGAGCGTTCCAGCCCAATCTGCAGGTCCTTCAATATGGGCCACCCCAGATTGAATGTGTGCTTTATGCCCATCTGCCTTTGCGATTGCAACAACTTTTTCAAGATCGACACTGTTTTCACAACGTACCAACATAAATGGCTGCTGCGCTGCAAAGAGTTCTTGAATTGGACCCGCAAAGACAATCTCTCCTTTACGCAACATCACAATGTAATCGCTGATTATTTCAAGTTCTGAGAGCAAGTGAGATGAGACAAAGACTGTGGTTCCTTTATCTGCTAGCCCGCGCAAGAGATCACGAATCTCTTGGATGCCTTCCGGATCAAGACCGTTAGTTGGTTCATCCAAAATTAAAATCTTTGGATCTGGCAGAAGCGCTGCTGCAATTCCAAGTCGCTGCTTCATTCCCAGTGAATATGTCTTAAATTTTGATTGCGCACGATCGGCCAGTCCGACAGTTTTAAGAACATCTGCCACTCGCTCGTGGCTAAATCCACCCAACGTGGCAAGCACGTGCAGATTTTCAGCCCCTGATAGCGCTGGATAAAAAGCTGGGCCCTCGATCATCGCTCCAACATGCTTGAGGTATTCATCTGGATCATCAATTGAGTGGCCAAGAATTTGGCCTGAGCCACCAGTGGGTGAAATCAAACCAAGGAGCATTCTGATGGTGGTCGTCTTGCCCGCACCATTTGGACCAACAAAACCGCAAATGCTGCCGAGCGGAACTTCAAAATTGGCATGTGAGACGGCAAATCTCGAGTCATATTTCTTACTGAGATCTTGGACTGAGATAGCGATAGTTTGAGCGTGCATGTACTGAATATAGCGTGCTCAGATTAAGATCACACCATGTCAGATAAGACTTGGGGCTACCAGCCACCAAATGATCGACCAGAACCGGATTGGGATGTAGATCCCCAAACAGATGCGGTGCGGGCGGGTCTAGCGCGCTCAGGTTTTGGAGAAACTTCAGAAGCTCTCTATCTCACCAGCGGATTTACATACTCCTCGGCAGAAGAGGCCCGTGATTCATTTACCGATGAGGTTGATCATTTTCTCTACAGTCGTTTTCATAATCCGACTGTTGCTATGTTTGAAAAAAGACTTGCAGCAATTGAAGGCGCAGAGTTTTGCGTAGCTACAAGTTCTGGAATGTCTGCGATGTTTACATCCCTTGCCTGTCTTGTAAGTACCGGTGATCATGTTGTTGCCTCAGCCTCAATGTTTAGTTCATGCCATGTTGTGATTACAGAATTTCTTCCCAAGTGGGGAGTTACCTACGAACTCGTTAAGGGAAATGACCCAGAAGCGTGGGCGAAAGCTCTGGCAAAACCAACTAAGGCAGTCTTTATCGAAACCCCAAGTAATCCACTTTTGGATATTGTAGATATTGCGATGGTGAGCAAGCTTGCACACGCTGTTGGTGCAACAGTAATCGTCGATAACATCATGGCATCAGCAGTTTTGCAGAAGCCTTTACAACTGGGTGCAGATGTTGTGATGTATTCAGCGACTAAACATATTGATGGACAAGGCCGAGTCCTTGCTGGAGCAATCCTTGGATCGTTTTCATATATTCACGAACAGCTTCTGCCATTTGTGCGTCACACAGGGCCTTCAATCAGCACATTTAATGCGTGGGTTCTTGTTAAATCACTTGAAACAATGGAGATGCGCGTTAATCGCATGAGCGATAACGCTTTGGCAATTGCACAGTATTTAGAGACCCGACCTGAAATCAAGAGTGTGCGATATCCAGGGCTCACATCACACCCAGATCATGCGCTAGCTATGCGTCAGATGAAAAAAGGTGGATCCACAATTGGTATCGAGTTGGCTGGCACAGCTAAAGATGCCTACAAGGTCATGAATGCCCTGCGCATTTTTGATATTTCAAATAACTTAGGTGATAGCAAGTCGCTGATCACACATCCGGCATCTACAACGCATCGCCGGTTATCCCCAGAAGTTCAGGCAGAGATGGGCATCACGCCATCGGTAGTTCGCTTATCGGTTGGTCTTGAGCATGTTGATGACCTTATAAAAGATTTAGATCAAGCTTTTAAGAGCTGACCAACAACCAACAACGCTGAAAAGAGCGTCAGGTATGTAATCGACCAATGGAAGATTTTTGCCGCAACGGAATTGTAATTTTCAGAATTTTCCTTAAGTGCGAAAAGCTGAAAAGCAAAGACTAATCCAAGCCCGACGGTGACCACCATCGCCCACCATTGCAGATCGGCGAGGTAGATCAACGCTATAGAGCTAGCAATCATCGCAACTGTGTAGAACCACATATTTTTAAGAACAATATTGCGTTCTGCAATCACAGGAAGCATAGGAATTGAAGCTGCTTCGTAATCATCCTTATATTTAATTGCTAGCGCCCAAAAATGTGGTGGAGTCCAGAAAAAAATCACGAGGAAGAATGCAACTGCAACCCATGAAATAGAGTTGGTGACAGCGGCCCAACCAATCAAGACTGGCATACAACCGGCAGCTCCACCCCAGACAATGTTCTGTGAAGTGTGGCGCTTAAGAGCCAGGGTGTAGACCAGAACATAGAAACCAATAGCTATCGCTGTAAAGAAAGTCGCAAGCGGTGTTGTCAGGAACCAAAAAATAAGTAAAGAAGATATTCCAATCGCGGATGCAAAGATAGCTGCGTGCGTTTTTCTAATTGCACCTGTGACTAATGGTCGCTTTGAGGTGCGCTTCATTAATTGATCAAGATCGCTTTCAAGAACCATGTTAAATGCATTGGCACTTCCGGCAGCTAGCGTTCCACCAACAAGAGTTGCTAAAACTAGAAGTGCATCAGGTATCCCCTGTTGCGCCAAAATCATCGCCGGAATTGTTGATATCAACAAAAGTTCGACCACGCGTAACTTCATCAGAGCTATATAGGCTCGCACGATGGTCATAGCGCTAGATTACCCAGCAATTCTGATCTCTGTTCTCAGTCTGCTTTAAGGTTCGCGGGCTATCTTGATCACAAATGAATAAGGGAGATCTATGACACAAAATGAGGCTGCCGGCTTTGATTAGGATTGGGCCATGAAGCCAAGACTGATTGCAGTTATCGCCATTGCAGCTCTTGTAATTGCCTCCACGCCAAGTCAGGCAACAGAGACGGCAACGCCGTATTCGCAACCTACAAAGATGAAGGTGATTGCCACAATTAATGGCAATATCGCGCCAAAATCAGTTCTTGCATCAGGAACTGGGCTCGTGAGTGCACATAACATGATGTATCGCCATTCGGTCACAATTTATGACAGCACGAAAAATACTCTGCTTGCTACGGTGCCAGATACAGTCCGACTCTCCGACTTTGGATATAAAAAATATAGTGGAAGTTATAAGGGAGCACCGGTTGAAGGTGCATTTAGCCCTGATGGCAAATATCTTTACTTCTCTAACTATGCGATGTATGGAAGAGGATTTAACAAAGAAGGCACGGATAAGTGCAGTCCATCTAATGGATATGACACAAGTTTTCTCAGCCGAGTCAATCTTGAGAACTACACAATTGATACCGTCTACCCGGTCGGATCAGTTCCAAAGGTTGTCCAAGTTTCACCAGATAATAAGTACATCCTTGTAAGTAACTGGTGTTCATATACAGTCACTGTGATTTCAGTTGACTCAGGTAAAACTGTGAAGACGATTAAAATTGGGCGATACCCTCGGGGAATCGCAATAGATAAATCCAGTACCTACGCATACGTTGCTGAAATGGGTGGATCAGGCATTCATCGAATCGATCTCAGGGACTTTTCAAAAACATTCATTCCTGTGGGTTCTAACCCTCGCGCGGTAGTCCTATCCCCTGATGAAAATACTCTTTATGTCACGCTGAATATCTCAGGCAAGGTCGCAGCTTGGGATTTAGTAGCCAATAAATTAAGGAAGACTGTTACCACTGGAAAAGCCGCTCGTAGCCTTGCTATTTCAGATGACGGATCAGCGCTCTATGTCGTTAATTATGCAAGCGGAACGATGTCAAAAGTTCGTACATTAGATTTGAAGGTTATTCAGAATATAAAAGTCTGCAATGAACCGATTGGAGTCACTTTTGACTCGTCATCACAAAACACGTGGGTAGCCTGTTATGGCGGTTCAATTAAGGTGTTATCGAACTAGCAACAGTGACGCTTTCTTCAACAGGGATCACCGGTAGAAGTGGAAGGGCAATTTTTCCTAGATATCGATCAAGCGTATCTCTAGCCACCTTCGATGCCGAATAGCTGCGGCGCAGGCGATCGGCAATAACCACAAAAATATATTCGCGATCTTCTGATTCAACATATCCTGCCAATGTGACAGTGCCGTTGAGGGTTCCTGTCTTAGCCCTGACTAAACCAATAGCTTGTGGGGCGGTTTTAATAAAGCGTTCGTTAAGCGTTCCGCTAATTCCACCTGAAGGCAGACTATCGACCACTAATTTGTATTGTGGATCGTCATAAACTTTCAGAAGCACGTCACCTAAGAGCTTCGCGCTGACGCGATTATCGTGTGAAAGTCCACTACCATCCTTAATTACCAGCTTCGAGGAATCGATCTCCATCTCGCTAAGAACTTTTCTAAAGACTGCACGAATTCCGCTTGTGTTCTGCTCATAACCAGCAGATTTTGCAGCAAGGCGAGCCATACGTTCAGATAAAATGTTATCGCTCCATTTCATGAAGTAATAAGTCATCTGAAGAACGGTTGGTGAAATGCTATTGAGAACAGGCTCAGAGACAAGGTTCTGAGCTTCTACGGCGGTTACAGGTTTTACTGTAACGAAAACTTTTTTGCTCTTTAAGTACACCTTCATATTCTTGGCTTCACTGTCATAAATTCCGTTGTAATACAGAGTCATCTTCTTAACCGGAACGCCTGCCTGTGCCTCTAGCTCAACGTGGGCCCGATAAGCCAGATACTTCAGCGAAGTCTGACCCAAACGTTTTGCGTTATAGGCGCTAAAAGTTGTCCAAGGATCTAAATCCCCCTGGATTACAACCGCATTCTCTTCGGTAGCTACTGATAATGAAGTCTGAAAACGCATCTTTGGATCAAGATACTTTGCAACTGATACCCCTGCCAGAAGTTTGAGTGTAGAAGCAGGTTTTCGGGCAGCAAACGAATTCGATTCAAAGAGTACTTCTTTTGTACTCGCATCGATCAAGATCACCGATGGATTTCTTAGATCTGGATCTTTAGCTAAATTTGAAAAGACGGTCGTTGCGCGTTCAGGAGCAAAGGCCGTAGATGGCATACCAAAAAGAACTCCACAGAATAATGCAGAGATGGTTACGCCAATTAATTTCTTCATAAGCTATTAATTAACGCCAACCGTAGGCAATGAGGATGTTGGTAACGGTAAGTCCTAACATCACTGCAAAGGTATTCTTTGAATAACTCTTCTTCTTGACGTTAACAAAACCAATGACAAGCAGCGCCAACACCACTAAAAATTTGATTCCAACCTTCATATGATTGATATCGGTGTCGTGGCCGCCAGACCAGGTAAAGACCATCACGATTCCAGCGAGTAAGGCTGTTGCAGTCGCATGGAGAACTCCTGGGTTGAGGGCGCGTGGGCTCTTCTTATATGAGATAACTAAGAGAGCAAGAATTCCAAGGATTGCCAGAAGATGTACTGCGAATGCGATATAAAAGGCGACCTTCACAATGACTCCATTCAAATGGTTAATATGCGTTTACGCACTCCTAGTTTAGGGTGATCACATGGATATCAAGACCCCAGCAACTATCGGACCAGGAGAATTCTTTCCTGTCGTAGGCGTGGGGCCTCACGAGAAGCCTTGGCCGACTGGTGCTCAATACGATCCTGAATTACTTGAAAATGGCGATCGAAGAAATGTCTTAGATCACTATAGGTACTGGACTGTTGAAGCGATTGTCGCTGATTTGAACACTAAGCGTCACGGCCTACATATTGCAATCGAAAATTGGCAGCACGATCTCAATATTGGATCCGTTGTACGAACTGCGAATGCTTTCAATGTCAGCGCTGTGCACATAGTGGGAAAGCGCGATTGGAATAAGCGCGGTGCAATGGTTACTGATCGTTACTTGACTGTCATTCACCACCCAACGATTGCTGATTTTGCACAGTGGTGCACTGAGAATAATCTGCCCATTATCGGTATCGATAACGTCCCATCTTCCAAGCATTTAGAGGGTGCCGAACTTCCAGAAAAGTGCGTACTTTTATTTGGGCAAGAGGGTGCAGGCATGTCAGATGAAGGTGTCGAGGTTTGCAGTGTTTTATACGCAATCGAACAATATGGCTCAACTCGTTCGATGAACGCATCCGCTGCAGGTGCTATCGCGATGTATCACTGGGCTTTACAACACTTGCCACGCCAAAAGTAGAAACTAGTTTCCTAGCGGCTCTTGTTCTCCATCAGAAAGGCTATCGCGCACTGCAGTCAGGCGTCGTTCTATCTCAGCAGCTTCTTCTACTCTGCCCAGAGCCCGCATCACATCAGCCATGCGGCTTTCGATATCTACAATGAATTCAAAGTCTTTCGGTTCATCATCGGCAATGATCTGCAGAACACCATCAAGTGTATTTAAGCCCTCGTCGAGCTTGCCCAAAAGAATTTCTGCCTTACCGTATTCAAAGAGAGCGAATGTTTCACGACGGTGATCGTGTGCTGTCTCAAATACATCAACTGCCTTGCGCGCAGACTCGAGGGCTTTTTCACCATCGCTCAACCAGTTGTAACATGATGCGATCTTCTGATCACAACGTGCAACATGTAAAACTTCCTTCTCGCTCTTAAATATTGCACGCGCTTCTTTAAATGCTTCGAGCGCTTCGGTGTATTGCTTGAGTTCGCGATAAGCCATACCTAGCAAATGGAGATCGTTTGCCGCACCAATGTGGTTGCCATCAACGAGATGTTCTTGGGCGCACTCAGACATCGTTGCAATAACTTCACTGTATTTCTTTGAGCTGTACCACCACTCACCTAAGGTGCAGGCGAGCTCGAGTGCGATCGGTGATTTGCTCTCGCGCAAAAGTTCAACAGCTTTGCTCATTGCAGTTGCTGCTTCGTCGATGCGCTTTAACTGATTAAGGTTGTATCCAATTGCAGAATATGCCTGAGCTAGCCCTTCACTTGGCGCGCTGGCGCCCATCTCCGAGTAAATATCTCGCGCCGTCTCAGCTAATGCGAGCGCTTCATCGTATTGACCACGGGCGAAGATGCGAGCGCTGAGTTCGTAATACGTCTCGGCGCGATCTTGGCCTTCGGTCTGTGGGATTCGGTCCCAGAGCATCTCTTCGCTGACTATGTCGTCATGGTTGTCATCATCGCTCATGAGAACCTCCTACTCGACTGCCGCGTCATGCAAGAGCACTCTAGCCCTGCGGGGTCGCAATTGTGGGGGAATTCCCGCTCAGAAGCCACCCCCGTCAGTCGCTTTCACATTGCAGATGCGAATCGTTTGCATTAGTATTTGACCATGCATATCCCTGATGGCTTCATCGATATCCCGACCTCAACCGCCTTCGCCGCCCTTTCAGCTGTAGGTGTGGCAGCCAGCCTCAAGGGCGCTGCTCGCTCACTGGATGAGAAGACCGCGCCCCTTGCAGGCCTCACAGCAACATTTATCTTCGCCGTACAGATGCTCAACTTTCCTGTGGCAGCCGGAACTAGTGGCCACTTATTGGGCGGTGCTTTAGCTGCGATCTTGGTTGGGCCATATGTTGCAACGCTCTCTCTGACCGTTGTCTTGTTGATGCAGGCGCTGCTCTTTGCCGATGGTGGCCTGAGTGCAGCAGGTTTAAATATTTTCAATATGTCCTTACTTGGTGTCTGGTTCGGATACGGAGCATTTCTGCTCGCCAAGAAAATTCTTCCGAAGAATAAGGTTTCGATCACAGTTGCTGCAGCCTTTGCCGGTCTTATTTCCGTGCCAGCTGCCGCTATTGGATTTACCTTGCAGTACGCAGTTGGCGCGACAGCAACGTTTTCAGTAACGACAGTCCTTGCTGCAATGGTGGGCACTCATGTACTTATCGGAATCGGTGAAGCAATTATCACTGGACTCTCAGTCAGTGCGGTGATGGCAAGTCGTCCAGATTTGGTATTTGGTTATCGAGGGGCGAAGAAGAATTTAGAAATTCGTGAGGCATAAAGTGAAGAATCCATTAATTGCCGGAGGATTGGCACTCTCTCTCGTACTTGCCGGCGGAGTTTCATATTACGCATCATCACAACCAGATGGACTAGAAAAAGTTGCTGGCGATGTCGGCTTCCTAGATTCTGCTAAAGAGAGTGCAGTAGAAGATAGTCCGCTTGCAGGTTATGGCGTTGCAGGAGTTGAGAATGAGAGAATCTCAGGTGGTCTTGCCGGTGTGATTGGCGTTGCCTCCACTGCCGCTATTTCATTTGGACTCTTTTACGCACTACGCCGATTTAAAAAGCATCAGCCATAAGCGCCAAAGTAGAGCACCGGCATCATCATGGCCATGATGTAGGTGAACGTCTCTATATCCACCAACATTCCATAGTTCATCGCCTACCCTCACATGTAAAAATCGTGGCAGTACTTGCCTTCATCATCGTCTCTGTCTCAACCCCCATCACTCGATGGCAAGCTTTTATCGCTTACTTTGCCGCAATCATTGCCGTCTCCCTTGTGGCAAAAATTCCAACGTTGACCCTCTTTACTCGTGCCTTGATTGAAATTCCGTTCATCTTCTTCGCAATTCTGATGCCATTTTTTGGCACAGGTGAGCGTTTTGAGATTGGGCCGCTCAATCTCTATCGCGAGAGCTTGCTGGCAGCGGCAGGAATCGTCGTTAAAGGAACCCTTGGCGTCCTCAGTGCTGTTGTACTTTCAACAAGTACTACCGCTCGCGAATTGCTCCGAGGACTTGAAAAGCTACATCTGCCAAAACTTATGGTTCAGATTGCTGCCTTTATGTTGCGCTATGTCAATGTTATTAACGATGAGATGGAGCGGATGAAAGTTGCGCGAGAATCTCGCGGCTTTATCGCAACCGGCATAAAGGATTGGAAGGTTCTTGCAACCGCTGCATCTGCCCTTTTCATTCGTTCATATGAGCGAGGCGAACGTGTACACCTTGCAATGCTCTCGCGCGGATACACAGGTGTACTTCCTCATGATGTGAGCGAAGGCGCAACGTTACGTACCTGGGCTCAGGGTTTGTCTCTGCCTATTTTTGCTGCTTTCATTCTCCTTATTTCAACAGTGATCGGATAACTGATGACAACTCACCCAAGTCTGCTGATCGAAGAGTTAGCTTTTGCTTATCCCGACGGCAATCAAGCGCTCTTTGGCGTTAACCTACGTGTTGAACGCGGAGAACGCGTTGCACTACTTGGACCAAACGGTGCCGGTAAGACAACTCTTGTCATGCATATGAACGGAATCCATCCTGCAGAACATGGCAAGGTTAGTGTTGCTGGCGAAGTTATTGATACGACAGATAAAGATCTCCTGCGCCGAATCCGTGGCAAAGTTGGTGTTGTATTTCAAGATCCAGATGATCAATTGTTTATGCCAACAGTCGGTGAAGATATCGCCTTTGGTCCATACAACATGGGCCTACGGGGAGCAGAGCTTGAGAGCGCAGTTGATGAGGCGTTAGCGCTCGTTCACATGTCAGAGTTCAAAGAGCGCCCTCCGCACCACCTTTCTTTTGGTCAACGTCGACGCGTTGCGGTGGCCACAGTTCTAGCGATGAAGCCCGAGATTTTAGTTCTTGATGAACCTTCTTCAAATTTAGATCCTGCAGGCAGGCGCGAACTAGCTGATATTTTGCGTTCACTCGATGTCACAATCGTGATGGTTACGCATGATCTTCCATACGCTTTCGAACTCTGCGAGCGATCAGTTATTTTAAGTGGCGGAGTAATCGTGGCCGATGGCAAGACAGGCGATATTTTGCGAGACGCTAATCTCTTGGCACAGCACAGGCTAGAAATGCCGGTTGGATTTACTCTTTAGAGTTTTTTCTGCCCAGCCGAACACGCCCCTGCGCAATCGCAGCTCCAAGAA
>JBILIJ010000027.1:0-13092 GCA_044350045.1 Candidatus Planktophila sp.
GCCGACTTCAGCGAATAAATCTGCAGCGGTTCTTGGACCATCAAGCGGTGGATCATTTTTTAAGCGTTCAAGACTGTAGGCCAAAACTTCTTGGGCAAGCACTTCGATCTCTGCTGTGAACTTATGCATCCTTACGAGCCCGTTTTACAATATTTCGAATCATGGTTGGAAATACAAAGAGGTGTAGCGGTGCAATCGCATGCCAATAGAGCTGGCCACCCAATCCGCGTGGATTAAAAATCGCCTCTTGCACAAGATGCGTTTTGCCATTCTCTGTCGTTACTGTGAATTCAAGCCACGCCTTCCCAGGCAAGACCATCTCTGCATAGAGTTTTAATCTGCGACCGGGTTCGAGTTCTTCTACTCGCCAAAAATCTAAGCTCTCACCGATGCGTAAGAAATCAGGATCACGTCGTCCACGGCGTAAACCAACTCCACCAACACTGCGATCGATGATTCCACGTGCCCACCATAAGAAGTCTGAGCCAAACCATCCATGTTCTCCGCCGATACCTTCGATCTGGCGCCAGATTTTTTCAGCAGAAACATCTGTTATTACTTCACGGCGATCGCGTAAAACTGCTTCACCTGCCCACTCGGGATCTCCTTGAGCTTTCTGCCACGGCGCTGTTGGACTTGTTGCATCTGACCAACGAGTTTCAACACTGTGTGCACTAATTTTTGAAAGCGCCAGAGTCATTGCAGTCGAGACATCGGTAAGACCTTCGGCCGGTAGTGGAATCGTTGCATTGATGCTCTTTGCCGGGTCTGCCACAACTTCACTAATGAGTGAACCAACAAGTGGACGAGCCAGCGCAGTCGGTACCGGTGTGACTAAACCAATCCATAAACTTGATAGACCTGGAGTGAGAACGGGAATCTTTACAATGATGCGTTTTTTAAGCCCAGATAACTTTGCAAACTTCTGCATCATATCCGCATAGGTCAGAACCTCAGGGCCGCCGATATCAAAAACTTTTCCGACTGGTGTAGGTAAGAGCGCCGCTTTCTTCAAGTAATACAAGACATCACGAATTGCGATCGGGTGCGTGCGGTTCATTACCCATTTCGGAGTTGTCATAATCGGCAACCGGTGAGTTAAGTGGCGCAACATTTCAAAACTGGCAGAGCCTGAACCGATAATAATTCCGGCACGTAACTCCATGACCGGCACTGATGTACTTGCCAGCTCTGCTCCTGTGCGAGCGCGCGATGCTAAATGCTTGCTGATGTTCTTATCATTTGCGATTCCGCCTAAGTAAACAATCTGTGAGACACCTGCTGCTTCAGCGGCCTGCGCAAAATCGCGCGCCATCTTCGCCTCGATCTCATCGAAATCTGGGCCAAGGTTGATCGAATGTAAGAGGTAATAAGCGGTATGGACACCAATAAGCGCGCTATCAAGATCCGCTCTACTCTCAGCGCTGCCTTCACTAATTTCAACCGATGATGCCCAAGGCTGCCCTTGGATTTTGTGCCAATCGCGAACCAGAATTCGCACATCTAAATTTTCTTCGATCAGTGTTCGTACTAAACGCCCGCCGACATAGCCTGATGCCCCCGTGACGAGGTACAGGCGTTTTTCATTCTTCGCTTCCATGAGGTTCAGCCTAGACTGCAGCCATGGCAACTTCCACACGACCTCGCGTCGTCATCCTTGGTGCAGGCTTCGGCGGCCTAGCAACGGCGCGTTCCTTAGCCGGTAAGGCCGATGTGATCGTGGTCGACCGCCACAACTACCAAACCTTCCTGCCGCTTTTGTATCAGGTATCTACCGCTGGACTTGCAGCAGATCACGTGGCCCACCCAGTTCGTGGTGTGCTCAACAAAAAGGGAATTAAATTTCGCATGGGATCACCTATCGCAGTTGATCACAAAAACAAATCAATTAAATTGGATTCCAGTGAGAGTTTAGATTTTGATCATCTTGTAATCGCACTTGGTTCTTCCACAAATGACTTTGGAATTCCCGGTGTGGCTGAACATGGGCTAGGAATGAAAAATGTGCATGAGGCAATTGCGATTCGTGCCGAGATCATGCGCCGATTTGAAGATCTCTGTCGTTTTGAAGATAACACTCGTTTAAGTATCTCGGTTATTGGTGGTGGCCCAACAGGTGTTGAGATGGCTGGCGCGATTGCCGAACTTGTTCGAGGACCGCTACGTAATGATCACCAGCATGCTTCAGAACATATTGATATCTACTTGATTGAAGCCGGCCCACGGATTCTGCCAATGTTTACAGAAAAACTTTCTAGTCGCGCACAGCGTGACCTTGAAAAGATGGGCGTGACGGTAAAGCTCAATACTGCCGTGCAAGAGGTAAAGCCACGCAGTATTTTGATTAAGGGCGCTGATTCAATTCCATCTGAAGTAACAATTTGGGCAGCTGGAGTAAAGGGTGAGCCAGCAGGTGCCACTCTCAATCTTCCACTCGATGGCACGCGCATTAGCGTTGATCCAACACTTGCGGTTTCGCATTATCCGTATGTCTGGGCTATCGGCGATATTTCAGGTGCTAAAGGTAAGGATGGACGCTTCTTGCCTCAGGTTGCACCCGTTGCAATGCAGCAAGGACGATTTGTTGCCGACCAGATCATCAGATTAGCTGCAGGCAAAGCGCTACAACCATTTAAATATCGCGATAAAGGTTCGATGGCAACTATTGGGCGACATAAGGCTGTTGTACAAGTTGGTAATTTCACCATGGCAGGAATTCCTGCGTGGTATGCCTGGCTCTGGTTACATCTTTTCTATCTCTTAGGTGGACGTAACAAGATCGGCACGATTGCTGATTGGACATGGAATTACCTCACCTTTGATCGAGGCAACCGCCATATTATGGACAGCATGTAGCGATGTCTGAGTACATCGATCTACGTGGCCACCGCATTCGATCATACGAATGGCCACACGATGGTGAAGCAGTTCTATTACTTCATGGTGGTTTAAGCCAAACTTCACATTGGGATACACAGATACTTCCAGCAGTCGAAGATCACTTTCACATATTTGCCTACGACCGCACCGGCCATGGCTTTACCGGTGATCAGCCAGGGAGTTTTCACTTTGAATTCCAAAAAAATGAAGCGATCGCATATTTAGAAGATGTAGTTAAAGGACCAGCGCACATCATTGGATATAGCGATGGTGCAAATATTGCGCTGATGGTTGCAATCGATCGGCCAGATCTGGTTGCCTCAATCGTTTCAATCGCCGGAAATTATGACCATAGCGGAATACACCCTCTGCCTGAACCTGACGGATTTATAGCCCAGGAAGATCGCGATGAGTACGCAATCACATCCCCAGATGCGCCACACACACTTGATGAGAAAATCGCAAAGATGAGTGCCATCTGGAAGGTTGAGCCAAAAATTTCTGCAGATTCACTAGCAAAAATTCAATGCCCTGTGCTCGTGATGGCCGGAGATGATGACGTAGTACGTCACGAGCACACCATCGATCTCTTTGAGCGGATTCCATTGGGTCAACTAGCAATTGTCCCGGGTACATCACACGGATTAGTCAAGGAAAAACCAGCGATAGTCCAAGCGCTGATTGAAGGATTTCTATCTGACTTAAGTTATCCAATAACACGTATGCCGATTAAACGCAGTAACCCAGAACTCTAGAAGTTCTTAAAATCTATTGCTCCACTTTTGACGTCATAGATCGCGCCGATAACAGAAACTCCCTTACGCAACAACGGATATGCGCGAATGCGAGTGATATCAGTCTTCAAGGCAGCTTCTTGATCTTTGGTGACACGAAATTCAAGGCTTCGAGTGTCAACCCCGAATTGCTTTTCGATTAAATCGTGAATCGCCGACTCATCGCTCTGGGCCATACGGCAATCGGTATGAGGCATAACAAGAATGCGATCAACGTTTAAAAGATAGGTGGCAAGAACAAGGGTGCGCAGAACATCTTCGGTGACGCGTGCTCCGGCATTTCGCAAGATCTTGGCATCTCCTGAACGCATACCCACAACCGAGAGTGGATTAATTCGTGAATCCATACAGGTCACAATTGCTAAACCCTTGGCTGCCGATCCTGTGAGATCACGATATTTAAAATTTTCTGCGTATTCTTTATTCGCACTTATTAAATCGTTAAATGTGGATTGATCCGCTGAATCCTTACTCATGGTCTCCACCTCTCTATCTTTGCGTGGAGCCCCCCGTCAGGATTGAACTGACGACCTTCCGCTTACAAGGCGGATGCTCTACCACTGAGCTAGGGAGGCCTGTCGCATTATCTGCAACGAGGCGCAATTATGTCAGGGGTTTGGCTAATCTGAAAATCGCACCAAGTGGACTAGGTTACGTGCATGCGACTAGGCGTACTTGATATGGGATCGAACACGATCCATCTCCAAGTCGTCGATGCTCACCCTGGCGCCAGACCAACCCCGGCTTCAAGTCAGAAATTTGAACTTCGCCTCACTGAATATTTAGATCGTGATAATCACATCACCGATGAAGGTTTTGATCTTCTCACCCACGCAATTACCGAAGTTCTTAAACACGCCAAAGAGTTTGAGTGTGAAGAGATTCTTGCATTTGCAACATCTGCTATTCGGGAAGCAGATAACGGTGAAAAAATCATCGCCGAACTTCGGCGAATTCATAATATTGATTTGCAAATTCTTTCGGGCGATGAAGAAGCGCAGATCACTTTTCTAGCAGCTCGCAGATGGCTAGGTTGGTCTGCCGGTCGCTTACTTGTTCTTGATATTGGTGGTGGCTCACTTGAAATGGCGATAGGCAATGATGAATCCGCGAGTTCAACTCTCTCGCTTCCAATCGGTGCGGCGCGAATGACTCGAGAATTTCTCAACGGTGATCCTTACACGACAAAGAGCGTGAAAGCCCTCATGCAATATTCGAAAGAAAGTATCGAGCAATCTGTCGCCGGCGAACTTGCCGAACATAGAGCCGATCGCATTGTCGGAACAAGTAAAACATTTCGAACTTTGGCCCGTCTGACAGATCATTGGTATAAAGATGGTGGCACATATCTTGAGCGCGAGGCTTTAGTTGCAGCAATAGAAAAGTTGAAAGACTTGTCCTTAAGCCAACGCGCTGCCCTGCCTGGAGTTTCTCAAAGTAGAGCAAAGCAGATAGTGGCAGGGGCAATAGTCGCCGAATCTGTTATGAAACATCTCTCCATTGAAAGAATTGAAATTTGCCCGTGGGCCCTGCGAGAAGGAATCGTTTTGAAATGGCTCGATTGGATGGAGAAGTAAGAGTTATTTGCTCTTCTCGACTTTTGGAGCAGGCGTCCAATCGACTGCAATTACCTCACCACTACGGTGATGCAGGACAAATGAATCACCTGGCTTTAACTCAGCTGACAGCCGCTTGAAGTTCTTCTTTCCAATGAGCCTCTTCACAAGCTTTGGAAGCACGGGATTATGGCTACACATCACCGAAGATTTATCTGAAAGCATCACGCTAAGGGCATAGTCCAGCGCTTTTTCGCTATCTTTTTCAAAGCCGAACTCACTGATCTCTGAAGAATAGATTGGCGTGATTCCATACTCTGCTGCCATCACCTCAATTGTCTGAACACATCTGATTGCATCAGAGCTGTAAATTCTCTCAATTGCATATGGAGCATAAATTGCTGGAATCTTAGCTGCCTGAATCTGCCCGATGTGTTCTAAGGGGCGATCGCCATCATCGCCATCCCATAAGTCGCGCTTTAGTGCTTTTGTGTGGCGAAGTAGAACTAACGGTGTCGACCCAAAGCCAAATTCTTCTGCCATCCGAACAATCTCGCGATCATCGGCATTACTTAATTTATTGATGGCATCAGAGATCGAAAGCCACTCGATTGCATCAACTTCTTCTGGGTTTGGTGTTGCCGCATTAAATTGATCTGCCTCTGCCACCCAGTAGCGAACTTCTTTTGTCACACCGTTTACTTCGTAATCAACGGTTCCAATCTCCGGTCCGAAAATTGCTTTTACGCCAGTCTCTTCCAGTACTTCGCGAAAGGCTGCCTGAATATGGCTCTCACCTGCATCGACACCACCTTTAGGAAGTGACCAATCGTCATAACGTGGGCGATGAATAATTGCGATCTTCACATCACCACCGTCAATTGCTTGCCATAAGACTGCTCCGGCACCTTCGATACGATCAGCTGTTGCCATTTTTTAACCCTTCGGGTTTTCATTTAAATGATGCGAATGTGCATCCAAAAGAAGTGCTCCTGTTTCAGAGACGCTGTGGCGTTTCCAAGACTGGCCATTGAGGTGCCAGCTTTGCGTATCATCTGAAAGGCCAATATCTAAAATCTCTTTCAGTTGTTTAACATGGGCTTGATTGTAGATTCTCACCAGACATTCAACTCTTCGATCAAGGTTGCGATGCATTAAATCTGCTGAACCAATCCAATATTCGCTCTCTCCGTCGTTGAGGAAATAGAAGATTCTTGAATGCTCAAGGAAGCGACCAAGGACTGAGCGCGCAGTGATATTTTCAGAAATACCTGGAACCCCTGCTTGTACCGAACAGATTCCTCGCACCAGAAGATCGATCTTTACCCCGGCAGCCGATGCTTCATAGAACTTCTCGACAAATTCTTCATCCAAAATTGAATTAAGTTTGAGACGGATATGCGCTACTTTTCCAGCGCGTGCATGTGCAATCTCTCGATCAATCTTTTCAATGAGCCCGCTACGTAAAGATTTTGGCGCAACCAATAAGCGAGAGTATGTAGATTGTGGAGCAAATCCTGATAATTGATTAAAGAGTTTGGTGAGATCTTCGGTTAACTCCTGATCGGCGCTGAGCAAACCAAGATCTTCATAGGTGCGCGCCGTCTTTGGATTGTAATTACCGGTTCCCACGTGGGCATATCTATGAATTCCGTTATGTTCATCGCGAACTACAAGTGAGAGTTTGGCATGGGTTTTAAGTCCCATCAATCCATAGACAACGTGGACACCGGCAGCTTCAAGCTTTCGGGCCCAGCGCACATTTGCCTGCTCATCAAAGCGGGCACGGATTTCAATAACTGCAAGAACTTGTTTACCCGATTCAGCAGCTTCAATCAGGGCTGCCACAATTGGTGAGTCACCAGATGTTCTATACAACGTCTGCTTGATCGCAAGCACTTTCGGATCGGCTGCCGCATGATTCAAGAAATCAACAACTGAGTGTGTAAAAGAGTCATATGGATGATGCAGCAGGATCTCGCTCTGTCGCAGCGCTGAGAAATAGACGTCGTGATCTTCTTCATCTATGCCAACAAGTGGTCTAGGAGTCTTAGAAGTAAAGGTAGGAAAGTGCATTTTTGCCAGATTTAAATCTGCAATCTTTGAAAGATCTTGCAAATTAACTGGGTGACCAGAGCGAATAACGTTGAGGGGATCAATTTCAAGCTCGTCCATCAACATCTCAAGAAGTTCTTGATTCACACCTGTCTCAACCTCAAGGCGCACAGGTGGACCAAAGCGACGTAAAAGAAGTTCCTGTTCAAGGCTTGATAACAAATCCTCAGAATCATCTTCATCAATTTCAAGATCTTGGTTACGAGTAACTCTAAATACGATGTGGCCGCCAATTTCCATTCCGGGAAAGAGTTGATCAAGATTGTGGGCAATTAGATCCTCGAGCGGAATAAATCGTGTGGATTTCTCATCGGTTGAAATCAGACGAGTAAGAATTGGTGGAACTTTGACTCTGGCAAAAAACTTTTCACGAGTCGCTGGGTTAATTACCCGCACACCTAAGTTGAGTGAGAGCCCAGAGATATATGGAAATGGGTGAGATGGATCTACCGCCAGCGGTGTGAGCACCGGAAAGATGCGGCTGCGGAAGAGCTCTTGTAGATGCTCTTTTTCTTTCGACTTTAGATCTGACCACGTGATCAGCTCGATGCCCTCTTTGCTCAAGGCTGGGCGAATATCGCCTTCAAAGATTGTGTATTGCTGTGCAATCAAATCTTTAACTATTCGAGAAATTTCAGCGAGAAGTTCGTGGGGGGTATACCCTGCAGAGTTTTTTGAAGTGATGTTATTTTCAATTTTACGTAATACCGATGCAACGCGCACCATATAAAACTCGTCGAGATTTGATGAAAAGATTGTAAGAAAACGTACTCGTTCAAGCAGTGGAATGTTCTTATCTTGCGCCAATTCGAGAACTCGCTGATTAAAAGCGAGCCAACTTATCTCGCGATCAGTCAGGTTCTCCATGCGTGGCACCCTACTAGTCTTCATGGGTTGAGTGAACACAAGGTTACGAATAAAGGTGCGAAGAGAGAACTTCATCTGATCGGCCAAACAATTGGCGCTGGATACTTAGCCGAACGCCCATCACCTGATGAACGCCCACGAAGTCTGCGAAAAATCCAAGGTAGTGCAAAGACAAAGAACCAGAGCACTCCGATAGCTCGCTCTTTTATCCATGGTGTTGGCTTTGCAGGTGGCAAAGGTGTGCGCCATCCTGGATCAAATTCATATCCCAGCTTTTCTAAAACAGCTTCGGCACATCGGTAATGTCCCATTTCATTTAAGTGAAGACGATCAAATGCCAAAAAGCGACGATCGCTAAGAAAACGTTCGCCATTTGCGTCGACAATGATCGCGCCAACTTCTGCCGCAACCTCGCGAATAGATCGATTAAATGCACCGAATCGTTCTTGCCAGACTTTTGATCCTCGACCTTTATTTCCAGTATCTTCCAAGACGGTAAAGAGCATCACAGTTGCACCGGTAGCAGCCAGCTTTCGTACAGCAGATTGATATCTTTCTTTTGCTGCAGCTGCATCAAAGCCAGGACGCAAGGCATCGTTTGCACCTGCGTGAAATGAGACCAACGTGTCAGGCCCGGTTATATATGTAAAGGCAGTGGGCAATTGATCATCAATTACTTGCTGCAGTAATTTTCCTCGAACCGCCAGATTTGCATAGGTAAATATTGGTGATTTTTTAGCAAGGCCATCAGCGACTCGGTCAGCCCAGCCTCGATATTGACCATCAATCTTTTCATCGCTCATACCTTCGCTGTACGAGTCACCACAGACAACTAAGCGGTTAAAAATCATTGCACTTTCCTTCTTATTTCTTGCGTCGTTGCTCATCCACCCAGAACATAGCGATTGCTGTTGCAACGCTTGCATTAAGTGATTCAGTAGTAGCCATAATCGGAATTGATACAACCAGATCACACTTTTCACGAACTAGACGTGAAAGGCCTTTTCCTTCGCTACCAACCACAATCATCAAATTCTCTCGTGCAACTTTCATCTCACTTAAAGTCACATCTGATTCGCCATCTAAGCCGACAACAAAACAACCTAATTTCTGGGCATCTTCAATGGTGCGCGCAAGATTTGTCACCTGGGCTACGCGTAAACGCGCTGCCGCCCCGGCCGAGGTCTTCCACGCTGCAGCAGTCATTGCCGCTGCACGACGTTCTGTCATCACAACACCTGCTGCACCAAATGCTGATGCG
Organism: Candidatus Planktophila sp.; assembly: GCA_044350045.1. Taxonomy (GTDB): domain Bacteria; phylum Actinomycetota; class Actinomycetes; order Nanopelagicales; family Nanopelagicaceae; genus Planktophila. The sequence goes on from JBILIJ010000027.1 coordinate 9,474, forward strand.
CTTCGCACGATGGCTCCGAGGTTACGTGGATCAGTCACACCATCGAGTGCGATGATCATCATCGGATGGTTTGCTTGCTCTGCAATCTCTTGGAAACTTGAATACTGATATGGCTTAATAGCAAGGATGATTCCTTGGCTATTGGCATTAATATTTTCAATTTCAGCGCGATGGACTTCGCGAATATTTAGACCATGGTGAAGTGCTAACTTAAGGGATTCTGCGACGCGATCATCTACATCGATACTGCGTGCAACGATTAACTCTGTTGCTGGCACATTCTCGCGCAGCGCTTCAAGTACTGCGTTACGGCCAGAGACAATTTCACCTTTCGGTTTTTCACTACGTCCACGAGGCGACGTTCCGGCACGAGGCGATGATGTCCCAGTGCGCTTAGTCGTTCCTTTTTCCGCAGCCTTCTTTCGCTTAGCAGCTGCGTGATACGGACGATCTTCCGCCTTTGGCGTTGGACCTTTGCCTTCTAGGCGACGCTTATTGTTTCCACCAGAACCTGTTGTGGGTCCTTTTTTTGATCCGCGTACCGCACCGCGTGGTTTTGAATTACCGGCCATTTATTTACTCTCACTTCGTGTGATCGACCATCGTGGCCCTTGTGCGCTATCTTCAATAGTAATTCCAAGTGCAACTAATCCATCACGAATCGCATCTGCTGCAGCAAAATCCTTACGTACACGCGCAGCCTCGCGCTGCTCCAAAGCTAACTTAATCGTTCCATCAAGTGCTGAATTCAAATCCTGTAAGCCACCTGCTGTTTCAAAAGCTGGATCAAATGGATCACATCCCAATACATCTAGTGCGCCACGAATCTCACTTGCTGACGCTGCTATTGCAGCCTTATCCCCGGCTGTTATCGCAATATTTCCAAGGCGCAGAGCTTCAGATATTCCAGCTAGAGCCTCTGGCACAGCTAAATCATTATTCATGGCAGCGGCAAAATCCTTGCTAACCACAGGCTCTGGAAGTTGACCAAGAATCTCAACAGAGCGTTTCAGAAAAGTTTCGATCCGACCAAATGCAACTGCTGATTCAGCAAGTGCTTCATGTGAAAATTCCAGCATCGATCGGTAATGCGCACTTCCTAGATACCAACGAAGTTCGATTCCTCGCACAGTTTTAAGTAACTCGTGTACTTGAAGTGAATTGCCTAAAGATTTGCTCATCTTCTCACCCGATGCTGTTACCCACGCATTATGTAACCAGCGCTTAGCAAATCCATATCCAGCAGCTTCTGACTGTGCAATCTCATTTTCGTGATGAGGAAAAATTAGATCTAACCCTCCACCATGAATGTCAAAACTCTCACCGAGATAGGCATGGGCCATCGCCGAACATTCCAAATGCCAACCAGGTCGACCCGCACCCCATGGTGTTGGCCATGATGGATCCCCGGCCTTGGCAGCTTTCCATAGTGCGAAATCTCGTGGATCTTTCTTAAATGTTTCATCAGCATCGGCAGCACTTAAGAGATCATCGACTTTTTGACGAGAAAGAGTCAGGTATGACGATAACTTTCGAACCTCAAGATAGACATCACCGTTGCCAGGTGCGTATGCCGCACCCCGTTCAATCAAAATCTGCATCAGTTCAATCATCTGAGTTATGTGGCCAGTAGCTCGCGGTTCATATGTTGGAGGCAGAACATTGAGCGCCTCATATGCTTGAGTAAATGCTCGCTCATACTTCATCGCAACAGCCCACCACGGTGATTTTTCGTGCACCGCCTTGTGCAAAATCTTGTCATCGATATCTGTCACATTGCGAATAAAGGTAACGTCGTAACCGCTCTTTGTAAGCCAGCGTCTTAAAATATCAAAATTCACACCAGAGCGAACATGGCCAATGTGTGGTGGTGCTTGAACAGTTGCTCCGCAGAGATAAATGCCTACATGGCCTTCTTTAATTGGCGTGAAGGCAGAAGTGGTTCGCGTGAGGGTGTCATACAAATGTAGCGAACTCATGTGCCCAGTCTACCGCGAGCTTTAATTCTTAAAAATCAGTGCAGATGCAATCGCTGCAATCCCTTTTCCTTCACCTGTGAGGCCAAGTCCATCGGTAGTTGTTGCAAGGAGTGCCACATCTGCTCCGTTGAGTGCGCTGGAGAGAGCAGCAATTGCCTCAACTCGACGTGTTCCGATCTTTGGACGATTTCCAATAACCTGTACTGACACATGCGAGATTGAATATCCAGCGGCATTTACCAGCCGTGTTGTCTCTTGCAATAGTTGTGACCCACTTGCGCCGGCATATTCAGGGCGCGCTGTACCGAAATTACTTCCGAGGTCTCCCAGATTTGATGCCGCAAAGAGCGCATCACAGATTGCATGAGCTGCAACGTCACCATCTGAATGGCCAGCAACTCCGACTTCACCGGGCCAATGCAGACCGGCAAGATAAAGTTCGCGACCTTCTGCAAATGCGTGTGCATCAACTCCGACTCCTGTTGAGAATTCGTTAGTCGTGCCCAGATATTGCAACGCTGTTGCTAAATCAGATGGCGTTGTAATTTTAATTGCGCGTTCTTCCCCATCGATAATACGTACCCGCGCACCTAGTTTTTCAACGAGCGCCGCATCATCGGTGGCATCCCCAGCTGATGCATGAGCTTGCTTGAGGAGCGCGTAAGAAAATCCTTGGGGTGTCTGCACGCGTCGTAAAGGTGAGCGATCTGGAGTTGAAAGAACGTAGCCATCGCTATCAACAACTTTGACAGTATCAATCTGGGGCAGACCTGGAATTACCGCAACGTCGCCGTTTTCAAGAGAGGCGATCACACGGCGGGCAAGGTCACTGCTGGCCAGTGCACGCGCTGCATCATGGACTAATACAAATTCACATGTTGTAGGTAGGGATGCTAATCCGATGCGAACGCTCTCACTTCGCGTTGATCCACCCGTGACAACTCTTGCGCGATCACCAGCCAATTCACGGAATCGTTCTTCGTATCCAGCTGGGGCGGTAATAACTATCTCGTCGACGACTGCAGAAAGTGATGCGAGGGCATGTTCGATAAGAGTGCGGTCACCGCAGTTAATAAGTGCCTTTGGAATTGCTGCGCCGAAGCGTTCGCCACTACCTGCAGCGGCGATGATTGCAGCGATCATGGTGTGACTTTCCGTTAGGAAGCGAGAACCTCATCAAGAATTGTTGCTGCCTTGATCTCATCTGTGTGCTCAGCAAGTGCGAGCTCAGAGACCAAAATTTGCTTTGCCTTTGTCAGCATTCGCTTTTCGCCAGCTGATAGACCGCGGTCGAGATCGCGACGGTAGAGATCGCGGACAACTTCGGCAACCTTAATAACATCACCTGATGCCAGCTTTTCTAGGTTTGCCTTGTAGCGGCGTGACCAGTTTGTTGGCTCTTCTGTATATGGCTGGCGGAGAACGCTAAATACACGATCAAGACCGGCGCTATCAACAACATCACGGACACCAACGAGATCTACATTGTCTGCAGGAACGCGAACGGTGAGATCACCTTGTGCAACCTTCAAAACTAGGTAGGTCTTCTCTTCGCCCTTGATTACTCGAGTTTCAATTGCCTCGATAAGAGCTGCTCCGTGATGAGGATAAACAACGGTTTCGCCGACCTTAAATGTCAT
>JBILIJ010000009.1:0-45048 GCA_044350045.1 Candidatus Planktophila sp.
CTCACTTGTCTACATCACCAGTAATTGCAGTAAATGACATCGGATCAGCAGCAGATTTCCTTGCAGCAATCGAAGGCACAATCAGAAATTTCAACGACGGAGACCTCGTCGAAGGTACGGTCGTTCAAGTAGATCGCGAAGAAGTACTTCTTGATATCGGGTACAAAACAGAAGGTGTTATCCCTTCACGCGAACTCTCAATCCGCCACGATGCAGATCCAAATGACATTGTTAAAGTCGGTGACAAGGTTGAAGCCCTCGTCCTACAGAAGGAAGATAAAGAAGGACGCCTGATCCTCTCAAAGAAGCGCGCACAGTACGAGCGTGCTTGGGGAGAGATCGAAGGAAAGAAAGAACGTGACGAAGTTGTCATCGGAACAGTTATTGAAGTTGTTAAGGGTGGACTTATTGTTGATATCGGATTGCGCGGCTTCTTGCCAGCGTCACTGGTTGAGATGCGTCGAGTTCGCGACCTTACTCCTTACATTGGTAAGCAGGTTGAAGCTCGTATCATCGAACTTGATAAGAACCGTAATAACGTAGTTCTCTCTCGTCGCGCATTCCTTGAGCAGACTCAATCAGAATCACGCACAACATTCCTTAATCAGCTTCAAAAGGGCCAGGTTCGCTCAGGTGTTGTTTCATCTATCGTGAACTTTGGTGCATTCGTAGACCTTGGTGGCGTAGATGGCCTCGTTCACGTTTCTGAGCTTTCTTGGAAGCACATTGATCACCCAGGCGAAGTTGTCGAAGTAGGCGATGAAGTTACTGTTGAAGTTCTGGAAGTTGATTTCGAGCGCGAGCGTGTTTCACTCTCACTCAAGGCGACCCAAGAAGATCCATGGCAGGCATTTGCTCGCACACACACGATCAACCAAGTTGTTCCAGGTGTTGTGACCAAGCTCGTTCCTTTCGGCGCATTTATTCGCGTTCATGAAGGAATCGAAGGACTTGTACATATCTCTGAGTTGGCAGAACGTCACGTAGAAATTCCTGAGCAGGTTGTCGCTGTTGATGATGAGCTATTTGTGAAGATTATCGATATCGATCTCGAGCGTCGCCGTATCTCACTCTCACTCAAGCAGGCCAACGAAGGAACCGAAGTTGAGATTGAAGCATTTGATCCAACTCAATACGGAATGGCTGCTCGCTATGATGCAGATGGAAACTTTATCTATCCAGAAGGTTTTGATCCTGATACTCAGGATTGGAAGCCTGGATTTGAATCGCAACGCGAAGAGTGGGAGCGTCAGTACCAAGAAGCGCAGGTTCGCTTCCTCGCTCACAAGAAGCAGAAGTCTGAGGCAAAGGCAGCTGATGCAGCTGGAGCAACAAGTGAAACTCCGGCAGAAGTTGTTGCTGAGTAAGTAACTCTTAACGGAAAGCCCCACGCGAGTGATTCGTGTGGGGCTTTCTCTTTGCCCATACGGCAGAGGTAGGCTCTATCCATGAGCGTGATCGCCCTTACAGGAGGAATCGGTGCGGGGAAATCTACCGTTGCGCAGTTCTTTAGTGAGCTAGGCGCTGTCGTAGTTGATGCAGATCAACTTGCTCGTATTGCTATAGAACGCGGTAGCGAAGGGTTCGATGAAGTCGTTACAACTTTTGGTCAATCAATAATCAGTAACGGTGACATTGATAGAAAGGCGCTGGCAGCAATTGTTTTCAACGATCCACAAGCGAGGGTAGATCTTGAGGCAATTATTCACCCGCGCGTACAGAAACTCTTTGCACAAGCCGTTGCTGAATCTGATCAATCGGTTCCGATGATCTATGAAATTCCACTTTTAGTTGAAACCGATGCTGCACGTAAATTTGATTTTGTTATTACCGTTGAAGCAGACGAGGAACTACGAATAAGCCGTCTGCTATCCAGAGGAATGTTCATCTCGGATATCAAAGCGCGCCTCGCCAACCAGGCTCCAGCGCAGAAGCGCATCGCTATAGCCGATGCAGTCATCAGAAACGATGGAGATGATGATCATTTACTGCGCCAAGTAGAGAACCTATGGGAGGGGCAAATAGCTGAACTCACATCAAAGGGATCACGCTAGTAGGCTAGAGCGATGTCACGTAGCCCAGATATCGCCCCGGGCGGAGGACCTTTTCAGGTAATTTCCGATTACATACCGGCAGGTGATCAGCCTCAAGCAATCGAAGAGATTGCGCGCCGAATCAATTCTGGTGAGAGAGATGTTGTTCTACTAGGAGCAACAGGCACAGGAAAGTCTGCAACGACAGCGTGGTTAGTCGAACGCTTACAACGCCCGACTCTGGTGCTAGCCCCCAACAAAACTCTGGCAGCCCAGCTAGCAAATGAATTTAGAGAGCTACTTCCAAATAACGCCGTTGAATACTTCGTTTCGTATTATGACTATTACCAACCCGAAGCCTATGTACCTCAGACAGACACATTTATTGAAAAGGATTCGAGTGTTAATGATGAGGTCGAAAGGCTTCGGCATTCAGCTACAAATGCTCTTCTGACTCGTAGAGATGTGATTGTCGTTGCAACGGTTTCATGTATCTATGGATTGGGCACACCACAGGAGTACATCGACCGCATGATTCATCTCAAAATTGGAGATGAAATCGAACGGAATGCGCTTCTGAGGCGATTCGTTGATGTTCAATACAAGCGAAATGACATTGCCTTCGAACGTGGAACATTTCGCGTTCGTGGAGATACGATCGAAATCATTCCTATGTACGAAGAGCTAGCTATACGTATTGAAATGTTTGGTGATGAAATCGAGAAGATTATGACTCTTCACCCTCTCACCGGCGAAATTCTTCGCGATGAAACAGAGATTCATATTTTTCCTGCTACGCACTATGCCGCGAGCCCGGAGACAATGAAAAGGGCGATTGGCGATATCCAAGACGAACTACAGATCCAACTTAATCTCTTTGAAAAGCAGGGGAAACTCCTTGAAGCCCAGCGCCTTCGAATGCGCACGACATTTGATATCGAGATGATGGAGCAGCTGGGATTTTGCTCTGGCATTGAAAACTACTCACGACATTTAGATGATCGAGCGCCAGGATCGGCGCCTCATTGCCTACTTGATTACTTCCCAGATGACTTTCTTGTCGTGATCGATGAAAGCCACGTAACGGTTCCGCAGATCGGGGCTATGTATGAAGGCGATGCATCTAGAAAGCGCACGCTTGTAGAACATGGATTTCGATTGCCTAGCGCACTCGATAATCGTCCGCTGAAATGGCCAGAATTTCTTGAACGCGTCGGACAAACTCTCTATCTCTCTGCGACACCTGGCAAATACGAGATGGCGAAGGTCGGGGGAGATGTTGTTGAGCAGGTAATTCGACCAACTGGCTTGGTTGATCCTGCAATTATTCTCAAACCGATTAAGGGTCAGATCGATGACCTCCTCAACGAAATTAATATCAGAGCTGCGAAGAATGAACGCGTTCTGGTGACAACGCTGACAAAGAAGATGTCAGAGGATCTCACTGATTACCTCCAAGAGCGAGGAGTACGCGTTCGGTATCTACATTCTGAGGTAGATACGCTGCGACGGGTTGAGCTACTGCGAGAGTTGCGCACCGGTGAATACGATGTGCTGATCGGTATAAATCTCCTTCGTGAAGGCCTTGATCTTCCTGAAGTTTCCCTGGTTGCAATTCTTGATGCCGACAAAGAAGGCTTCTTGCGTTCGGCAACATCTTTGATTCAAACAATTGGTCGCGCGGCCCGAAATGTGTCGGGTGAAGTACATATGTATGCCGATAACATCACTCGCTCCATGGCACTTGCTATCGATGAAACAAATCGTCGTCGTGCAAAACAGGTCGCATATAACCTTGAACGCGGGGTAGATCCTCAACCGCTTCGAAAAAAGATTGCCGATATCACCGACCTCATATCTCGCGAGAGCGAAGACACCTCAGCACTGCTCCAGAGCGAAAAAGGTTCTGGAAAACGCACAGGTGAAGCCTTAGCAATCGGGCTCAATGCCAAGGGCGTGATCTCTCTCCCGCGCAAAGACCTGGTCGCCTTGATAGGCTCCTTGACTGATCAGATGCGTAGCGCGGCTGAAGATCTTCAATTTGAAGTTGCGGGGCGACTTCGAGATGAGATTCGTATTCTTAAGAAAGAACTTCGGTCGATGGAAGAGGCGGGTGTGTAATGACGATAGAAAAACTCGTCGTCCGCGGAGCTCGCGAACATAACCTCAAGGACGTTTCCTTGGATCTCCCACGTGATGCCCTCATTGTTTTTACTGGACTCTCAGGCTCCGGTAAATCAAGTTTAGCTTTCGATACCATCTTTGCAGAAGGTCAACGACGATACGTTGAATCTCTCTCGGCATATGCCAGACAATTTCTAGGTCAGATGGATAAGCCCGATGTTGATTTTATTGAAGGGCTGTCACCAGCAGTTTCGATTGACCAGAAGTCGACTAATAGAAATCCACGATCTACAGTGGGCACGATTACTGAAGTCTATGATTATCTTCGTCTACTCTTCGCGCGCGCTGGCCGGCCTCACTGCCCGCAGTGCGCAAAACCTATCTCGCGCCAGAGTCCACAACAGATTGTTGACCAAATTTTAGAGTTACCGCCCACGACTAAATTTCAAGTTTTGGCACCGGTGGTGCGGGAGCGTAAAGGCGAGTTTGTTGACCTTTTTACAGACCTGGTTAAGCAGGGTTACTCGCGGGCAATAGTTGATGGTTCCGCCGTCTCACTATCAGAGCCACCAAAGTTAAAGAAACAAGAGAAACATACGATTGAGGTTGTAATTGATCGCCTCACAGCAAAAGAAGAATCTAAATCTAGATTGACCGACTCGATTGAGACGGCGCTGCGACTTTCGAGCGGAATTGTTCTTCTAGATTTTGTTGATAGCAAAAGTGAAGAAGGAAAGATTCAAACCTATAGCGAGCACTTGGCTTGCCACGACTGCAATCTCTCCTTCGAAGAACTTGAGCCCCGCTCATTCTCCTTTAATTCCCCGTTTGGCGCCTGTCCTGATTGTTCGGGAATTGGAACGAAATTAGAAGTCGATGAAGAGTTGATCATCCCCGATGACTCATTAAGCATCAATGATGGAGCGATCGCTCCGTGGGCGGGCGGACAATCTGCAGATTATTTCCTTCGCTTACTTGAAGCCCTGGGCAATGACATTAAGTTTTCACTGGATTCTCCATGGAAGAAAATAAGCGCTAAGGCACAAGATGCCATTCTCAATGGATACGAGTATGAGATCAAGATGCGTTACAAGGGCCGTTATGGCGCACGGAATTACACAACTGGCTTTGAAGGTGTTATCCCATTTATTCATAGACGACATAGTGAGACCGATAGTGACTACAGTCGGGATAAGTACGAGGCATATATGCGACAAATCCCTTGTGCTACATGTAAAGGTGCGCGCCTCAAACCAGAGGTCTTAGCAGTCACTATTGGTGAAAAAAGTATCGCTCAGGTCTGTGAACTTTCTATTGATCAATGTGCAATTTTCTTGAAACAGGTAACGCTATCAAAGCGCGAAGCACAAATTGCTGAACGCGTGCTTAAGGAGGTCAATGCTCGACTTGGTTTCTTACTAGATGTTGGGCTCGATTACCTTTCACTAGATCGCCCTGCAGGGACACTTTCTGGGGGAGAGGCGCAACGTATTCGCTTAGCAACCCAGATCGGATCCGGTTTAGTCGGCGTTCTCTATGTACTCGATGAGCCAAGTATCGGTTTACATCAGCGAGATAATCGACGATTGATTGAAACACTGACTCGCCTGCGAGATCTGGGAAATACCTTGATCGTTGTTGAGCACGATGAGGAGACAATTCGTACTGCGGATTGGGTTGTAGATATTGGCCCTGGTGCTGGCGAACATGGCGGTAAGGTCGTTGTTTCAGGTTCGTACGAAGATCTCATCGCGTCGAAAGAGTCAATCACTGGCGCTTATCTCTCAGGTCGGCGTGCGATTGAAATTCCAAAGACCAGGCGTCCCTATGATGCAAAGCGTCAGCTAGTTATCAAAGGTGCGAAAGAAAACAATCTCAAAGACGTTGAAGTTGCAATACCACTGGGAGCATTTGTAGCCGTTACTGGAGTAAGCGGTTCGGGTAAGTCCACTCTTGTTAATGACATCTTGTATTCCACTCTTGCCAACAAACTCAATGGCGCACGCATCGTTCCAGGTCGCCACAGAACAATTACTGGAGTCGATCAACTCGACAAGGTTGTTCACGTTGATCAATCGCCGATTGGTCGGACTCCACGATCAAATCCAGCTACCTATACCGGAGTCTTCGATAAAATCCGCTTCTTGTTCTCAGAGACCACTGAAGCAAAGATTCGTGGATATCAGCAAGGCCGCTTCAGTTTTAACGTAAAAGGCGGTCGCTGCGAGAATTGCACAGGCGATGGAACCATCACGATTGAGATGAACTTTCTGCCAGATGTGTACGTTCCTTGTGAGATCTGTCATGGAGCTAGATATAACCGTGAAACCCTTGAGGTCCATTACAAGGGTAAGACCATTGCTGAAGTTCTGGATATGCCGATTGAGATCGCGCACGAATTCTTTGAATCAGTTCCAACGATTTCTCGCTATTTGAAAACTCTCTGCGATGTAGGTCTTGGCTATGTCCGCTTAGGTCAATCGGCTCCGACGCTCTCCGGTGGAGAGGCGCAACGGGTGAAGTTAGCTACTGAACTACAACGTCGCTCAACTGGACGAACCATCTATGTTCTGGACGAGCCGACCACAGGTCTTCACTTTGAGGATGTCAATAAACTTCTCGGCGTTTTAAGTCGCTTAGTTGATTCGGGAAATACAGTTATTGTCATTGAACATAATTTAGATGTAATCAAGTGCGCGGATTGGGTAATTGATATGGGCCCTGAAGGCGGCTTCAGAGGTGGAATGGTTGTCGCTGTCGGAACACCTGAAGAGGTTGCCTCAGTGAAGGAAAGTTATACGGGACAATTTCTTGCTGAGATTCTCAAGAGCAATCGCGCACTCAAACCAACGGCAGCTAAGAAATCTGCACCAAGGGCGAAGTAGCGATGGCAGATCCAGCCTCGTATCGTCCACCCGAGATCCCCGAAGATCCTGGGGTCTATCGCTTCTTTAATGAGAGCGATAAAGTCATTTATGTTGGGAAAGCGAAGAACCTGAAGAATCGGCTGAGTTCATACTTTGGCTCCAATCTTGCGCAAAAGACGCATCGCATGGTTCATGAAGCGGTTCGCGTTGATTGGACAATCGTTAAAACAGAGCTAGAAGCGCTAGCTCTTGAATTCTCGTGGATCAAGCAGTACCACCCGACATATAACGTTCGGTTTAAAGATGACAAGTCTTATCCTTATCTAGCAATTTCTCTTAAAGATGAGTTTCCAAGAATATTCATCACACGTAATGAGAAACGTCCAGGACTTAAATACTTTGGACCATATACCAACGCCTGGGCGCTTCGGAATACTTACGAGGTTCTATTAAAGGTATTCCCAGTGCGATCCTGCAGTGTCGGAAACTTTCAGAGAGCCCAACGTTCAAAGCGACAATGCCTCTTAGGGGACATTGGCAAGTGTGCAGCACCCTGCGTTGGCTGGGTAACCCCCGAAGCACATAGAGAGATTGCTTTGAAACTTGAAGCTTTCATGGATACAGGGATGTCTGAACTTGTCCCAACGATGAAGGCAGAGATGGAGTTAGCATCAAGTCGAGAAGAGTTTGAAAGAGCGGCCCGTTTACGAGATCAAATCGAATCTTTCGAGAAGGCTCAGAAGTCAACTCAAGGGTATCTCTCTGATGATCTTGATGGAGATTTCATTGCAATTCGAGAAGAGGGTTTTCATGCCGCGGGTTCAATGTTTGCAGTCAGGCGTGGCTCGGTAAAAGGCTCTCGATCTTGGATAGTCGATCAAGAACGAACGCTCGAAGGTGAAGATCAGTGGGCCTCACTACTTTTTTCTATATACGGGGACGGGCTAACCGAGATTCCTCAGATTATTCATTTAAATAGCCAGCCATTAGATGTAGATGCACTTACGCAATGGCTCTCTTCTCTGGCTAGCCATAAAGTGATGCTAAAAGTTCCTCAGCGTGGTGAGAAGGTTGAATTACTTGAAACTGTTGAGCGAAATGCACATTACTCTCTCATTCAGTTTTTAAGTAAACGTGCAACTGATGCTGCGGTCTCAGGAAAAGCGCTGATCGAACTAGAGGAGATCCTCGAGCTTCCTCGCACGCCTTTGCGTATTGAATGTTTTGATATTTCAAATATCTCAGGAACAACGGTTGTTGCCTCAATGGTGGTTTTCGAAGACGGAGTTGCAAAAAAGAGCGAATATCGGCGCTTTATTATCGATACCACTGAAGCAACTGATGACACTCGCGCTATGCATCAAGTGATCACTCGTCGCCTCAAGCGTTTGTTGGCTGATCGAAATATAGATCAGAGCGAAGTCAACGAGTCGGGTGGTCGGCTTAGTAAATTCTCATACCCTCCGCAACTCATAGTAGTAGATGGTGGAGCCCCACAAGTATCCGCGGCAGCGCGGGCTCTAGAAGAGTTGGGGATTACAGATATTGCGCTCTGTGGTTTGGCAAAAAGGTTAGAAGAAATCTGGTTGCCACACTCTCGCGATCCATTGATTATGCCGCGCACAAGTGAAGGAATGTACCTGCTTCAGCGAATCCGAGATGAAGCCCATCGATTCGCCATTACTTTTCACCGTTCAAGAAGATCAAAGGTGATGCTCGAATCAGTATTAGATGAAATCGAACAGCTAGGTCATGTGCGACGAACGGCCCTACTTGATCGCTTTGGTTCTGTAAGCGCGCTGAAGAAGGCAACGATGCAAGACATCTCTGCAACACCTGGAATTGGTGAGAAAATCGCCAGCATTATCTGGAACCATCTCAATCAAGATAATGATTCGATTGCACCCGAGGGTGTAGACATGCAGACAGGGGAGATCCTAGAAAGATAGCCAACCTAGCTCAGCCTCTTTGCGAGAGGTGGGTACTTGACGGTGGTGGCAGACTGTAGCCATGGAAGAACGGGAGCTTTTAATCCTCACCGGAATGTCGGGTGCTGGGCGATCAACGGTTGCTCATGCGTTAGAGGATCTTGGTTGGTATGTAGTTGATAATTTGCCACCGGCGCTTCTTCCGGATTTAGCATCACACACAGTGGGTTCTGAGTTTGCATCGGTGGCGGTAGTTGTCGATGTTCGCGGTGGAAGATTCTTTGATGAATTAAGTACATCGCTAGCAACGTTAAAGGCTAAGAAAGTTCCTTACCGACTTCTATTTCTTGATGCGAGCGATCAAATCTTGGTGGCGCGCTTCGAGTCAACTCGCAGACCTCACCCTCTGCAGGCAGCGGAGCGAATTGTTGATGGTATTTCTCGAGAACGAGCAAAGCTTGATGAAGTCCGCGGGAGTGCCGATATCGTGATCGATTCAAGCAATCTCAATGTCCATCAACTTGAAAAGCGAATTGCTGAAATCTTCTCTCCTGGCTCACTCAGTGCAATCCGCATCAATGTACTTTCCTTTGGATTTAAGTATGGAATTCCCGTTGATTCAGATCTACTTCTTGATGCTCGTTTTATTCCTAATCCACATTGGGTACCTGAGCTACGTCCTCTGACCGGATTAAACGATCAAGTCTTCGATGCAGTAACCAAGAGTGAAGGAGTCGAAGAGTTCATCCGGTCCTACGTATCAGTTCTTCTCCAAATGATTCCAGGATATCTTCGCGAAGGAAAACGTTTTGTGACCCTTTCAATCGGATGCACTGGTGGAAAGCATCGAAGCGTCTCGATTGCACGCGAGATTGCTCGTCAATTATCCGAACACAGATCAGATTTTGAAATATCAGCCCATGCAACTCATAGAGATGTTGGTCGCGAGTAGATAATGTCTGCACCTCGTGTTGTCGCACTTGGCGGCGGTCATGGATTATTCTCAACACTGACTGCACTGAGATCAGTTACATCTGAGATCACAGCCATTGTTACAGTTGCCGATAACGGTGGATCCAGTGGTCGACTCCGCGAAGAATTCCCAATATTTCCACCAGGTGATCTACGCATGGCACTTGCCGCTCTCTGCGGAGATGATGAATGGGGCAGAAGCTGGGCACGGATTATGCAATATCGCTTTACCAGTGATGGACCCTTGAATGGTCATGCAGTTGGAAATCTCCTCCTTGCTGCCCTCTGGGATAGAGATGATGATCCTGTCGAAGGATTGGATCGCGTTGCAGCGCTGTTGAAAGTAAATGGACGGGTTTTGCCGATGGCTAGCCAGCCGTTAGATATTGAAGCTGTCTTTAGCAATGCGGGGCAACGAGTTACAGTTCGTGGCCAGAAGGAAGTTGCTGTAGCGGAAGGTAAATTTGAATCTTTACGACTGATTCCCGATAATCCTCGAGCACGAACAGAAGCTCTCGATGCAATTAATCAGGCAGAGATAATTTCTATGGGTCCGGGATCATGGATTTCTAGCGTACTTCCGCACGTTTTGGTTCCAGAACAGCGGGCAGCTCTTGCATCCTCACAGGCGAAAAAAGTATTGATCTTAAATCTTGATGATCGCGATGCTGGCGAATTTTCGGGGCGCAGTGCTTTAGATCACTTAAGTGCAATCCAAAACTTGGCACCTGATCTGCACTTTGACTTTGTAATCGCAGATCTATCAACGGTAGAAAATGGTGAAAAAGCAGAGATCCTTCGCCAGAAAGTTTCAACCCAAGGTGGAGAGTTGTTAGTGTCAGATCTTCGTAGTGACCTCAATAGAACCCACCATGATCCCAAAAAATTAGCCCTTCTTTTCTCGCACATTGTCGAGAAATCTTTGATTGGATAGCCCAATGGCTATGACTGCAGCGGTAAAAGATGAGTTGAGTCGCCTATCTGTAACCAGACCTTGTTGTCGCAAAGCTGAAGTCTCATCCCTTCTCCGCTTTGCCGGTGGATTACATATAGCAGCGGGCAAAGTTGTCATTGAAGTTGAACTAGACACATCACAGAGTGCTCGTCGCTTGAAAAAAGATATTGCTGATATTTACGGACACGACAGTGATTTAGCGGTGCTCTCATCCAGTGGTTTACGTAAGGGCTCTCGATATGTCGTGCGCGTCATCGAATCAGGTGACGCGTTGGCTAGACAGACTGGGCTCATCGATGGAAACGGTCGTCCTATTCGTGGACTTCCACCACAAGTAGTGTCGGCAAATATTTGTGATGCTGAAGCAGCATGGAGAGGGGCTTTTATCGCACATGGTTCCCTCACAGAACCGGGGCGTTCATCATCTCTTGAGATCACATGTCCAGGTCCAGAGGCAGCCCTTGCTTTAGTAGGTGCAGCGCGCCGTCTCGGTATCGCCGCAAAAGCGCGTGAAGTACGCGGAGTTGATCGAGTAGTTATTCGCGATGGTGATGCGATTGGAGTATTGCTCACTCGTTTGGGTGCTCATGAAAGTGTACTCGCTTGGGAAGAGCGACGCATGCGTCGTGAAGTGCGGGCAACTGCAAATCGACTTGCTAATTTTGACGATGCCAATCTTCGCCGTTCGGCTCGGGCGGCGGTAGCTGCAGCTGCGCGTGTGCAACGTGCAATGGAAATTCTTGGACCAGAGATTCCTGACCACTTAAAAGAAGCTGGTGAATTACGAATTAGCCATGGACAGGCAAGCCTTGAAGAGTTAGGTTCACTTGCAACTCCACCGATGACTAAGGATGCAATCGCTGGCCGGATTCGTAGATTATTGGCGATGGCAGATAAACGAGCCTCTGAACTAGGTATCCCTGATACCGAAGCGGGCTTATCTCCTGATCTTCTCGGGGAGTAGCACCTGCCCCCTCTCGCTGACTGATAAGGTTGGTTCAGACCCCAGTGCTGTGGCAGAAACTGTGTCGCATTCTTCGAGTGGGTCCCTCTAGAAAAAGGTTAAAAGATGATCAATGTTGGAATTAATGGATTTGGTCGAATTGGCCGCAACTTCTTTCGCGCGGCGCTAACAAACCCTGAGATAAATATTGTCGCCATTAACGATCTCACAGATAACGCGACCCTTGCCCACCTTCTCAAGTACGACTCAATTCTGGGCCGCTTGGGACTTGAGGTTTCACATACAGATGAAACTCTGACTGTCGGCGGAAAGACGATTAAAGTCTTTGCAGATCGCGACCCAGCCAACCTTCCATGGGGCAAAGTCGGAGCGGACATAGTTATTGAATCAACCGGTCACTTCACCAAAGCAGCCGATGCCGGAAAACATATAGCTGCCGGAGCAAAGAAAGTAATCATCTCTGCACCAGCGTCGGATGAAGATATTACGATCGTTATGGGCGTAAACCATGAGAAATACGATCCAGCAAACCACCACATCATCTCTAACGCATCATGTACTACAAACTGTCTTGCACCAATGGCTAAAGTTCTTCAGGATAACTGGGGAATTGTTAAGGGTCTGATGACAACAATTCACGCCTACACCAATGATCAAGTAATCCTTGATTTCCCACATAAAGATCTTCGTCGGGCACGAGCTGCGGCGACAAATATGATCCCAACTTCGACCGGGGCGGCAAAAGCGATCTCTCTTGTACTGCCAGAACTCAAGGGCAAGCTCGACGGTTACGCGATGCGCGTTCCAGTTCCCACTGGATCGGCGACAGACCTCACCGTTGAATTGGCGAAAGAGGCTAGCGTTGCCGAGATTAATGCTGCGATGAAAGCTGCAGCAAACGGTTCGCTCAAGGGATTCCTTTCCTACACTGAGGACCCAATTGTCTCTTCAGATATCGTCACAGATCCTTCATCATGCATCTTCGACTCAGGGCTCACCAAAGTTATTGGTAACCAAGTCAAGATTGTTGGTTGGTATGACAATGAGTGGGGATACTCAAATCGCCTCGTTGATCTTGTTGGGCTTGTCGGTAAAAAACTCTGATGCACTTGCAGGATATCGACCTTGCTGGGAAGCGAGTCTTTCTTCGCTGTGATCTTAATGTTCCGCTCAAAAGTGGTGTCATTACAGATGATGGTCGAATCAAGGCATCACTTCCAACAATTGAGTACTTAATCTCTGCCGGTGCCAGCGTCGTTATCGCTGCTCACCTGGGTCGTCCCAAAGGTGAATTCAAAGAGGAACTTTCATTAGCTCCTGTTGCCAAACGTTTGAGTGAGTTGCTGGGAAGAACTGTTGTTTTTCCAGGCTCTTTCGAGGGTGCAGATGTCACATCTGCTGCAGAAAATCTTAAGTCCGGTGATGTTCTCCTCTTAGAGAATATTCGTTTTAGTTCTGCAGAAACTTCTAAGGAAGAATCCGAACGCCAAGATCTGGCAAAAAAGTTAGCATCGTTGGCGAACTTCTACGTCGGAGACGGCTTTGGCGCGGTTCACCGAAAGCACGCATCTGTCTATGACCTGCCAAAAATTCTCCCTCACGCAGCAGGCCTACTTGTTAGCGCTGAAGTGGAAGTTCTAAAAAAACTGACAATTGATCCGGCCCGACCTTATGGAGTGGTCCTTGGCGGGGCTAAAGTCTCAGATAAAATTGGAGTCATTTCAAATCTACTTAATAAGGTAGATGTGATGGCTATAGGCGGGGGAATGGTCTTTACATTTCTGGCCGCTGCCGGACATCAGATCGGCAAGTCACTGGTTGAAAGAGATCTCATTCCAACTGTTAAGGATTTAATCGAAAAGGCACATAAGTCGGGAGTCAACTTGATTCTGCCAACCGATATCGTCGTGGCGTCAGAGTTCGCAGCGGATTCCAAACCCACCCTTGTGAGAGCTGATTCAATTCCGGCAGACCAGATGGGTCTAGATATCGGACCAGAATCGGCGCAGGCATTCGCCCAAGTGATCGGTACATGTCAGACAGTGTTTTGGAATGGACCTATGGGAGTCTTTGAATTCCCAAATTTTGCTCACGGAACCAAAGTAGTCGCAGACGCACTTTCTCGCGTTTCTGGAATATCTGTTGTTGGTGGTGGAGATTCTGCCGCAGCAGTGCGAGCACTTGGTTTTGCCGATAGCGATTTCGGGTATATCTCAACAGGCGGGGGAGCATCCCTTGAATACCTAGAGGGTAAAGAACTCCCGGGTCTTAAGGCACTTGATCTGTAATTGTGCTGTAATTTACAACCACCTCAAAGGAGAAGAATATGCGCAAGCCACTGATGGCGGGCAACTGGAAGATGAACCTCAATCACCTTGAGGCAATCGCAGTTGCACAAAAGCTTGTCTATTCGCTCTCCGATAAAGATTATGACGCAGTTGATATTGCAATTCTTCCCCCATTTACTGATATTCGCTCGATTCAAACTCTGATCGATGGAGATCGTCTTCGCTTGCTCTATGGCGCACAAGATCTTTCTCCGGACAACGGCGGAGCATTCACTGGTGATATTTCAGGCTCTATGCTTTCAAAACTCGGATGCACCTTTGTCGTAGTTGGTCACTCAGAGCGTCGTGCAATCCATAAAGAAGACGATGCGCTCATTAATAAGAAGATTCGGGCTGCCCTTGCCCACGATCTCATCCCAATTTTCTGTGTAGGTGAAGAGCTCCCGATTCGTGAATCTGGCGCTCATGTTTCACATGTGATCCGCCAAGTGCGTGCTGGTTTAGAGGGATTTACAAAGCCAGAGCTAAAGAAGATTGTTATTGCCTACGAACCTGTTTGGGCAATTGGAACTGGCAAAACAGCAACCCCAGAGGATGCACAAGAAGTGTGCGCTGCTATTCGTGAAGAGATTGGCGTTATTGGCTCGCCAGAGATTGCTGCAGCAATGCGCATTCTCTATGGCGGCTCAGTGAAATCTTCCAATATCGTTGAGATTATGAAGCAGGGCGATGTTGATGGCGCACTTATCGGGGGAGCTAGCCTTGATCCCGAGGAACTCGCAAAAATTTCCAAGTTTTACGCGCAAGAAACCCTATAGCTGCAGGTGCTCGCTCGCCCTTCGGATCTAGTATCCTTGGCGTCTACGATGTAAGGAGTACGGCAAATGGCCCTCGGACTTTCAATCTTTCTGATCGCAATGAGCATCATCATGATCCTTCTCGTCCTTCTACATAAAGGTAAGGGCGCAGGACTTTCAGATCTATTCGGTGGTGGCGTTTCCTCAAACTACGGTGGCTCATCAGTGGTTGAGCGCAACCTCGATCGTTTAACGATTCTCGTAGGTGGCCTTTGGTTTGCCGCCGTTGTTGCACTCTCATTAGTTTTGAAGGGATAAGACGATGGCAAGTGCTATTCGTGGAAGTCGCGTCGGTGCAGGCCCAATGGGCGAGGCCGAGCGCGGAGATCAGATTGAGCGCGCAACGGTTTCATACTGGTGCGGTAATGGCCACGAAGTTCGTCCATCATTTGCAGTGGAAGAGACTGTAGTTATTCCAGCTGAATGGGATTGCCCAAAGTGCGGTCTTCCTGCAGGTCGCGATCGAAATAAGCCACCTACTGCTGTTGTAAACGTTCCTTACAAGACTCACTTAGCCTACGTTAAGGAGCGCCGCACGGATGTGGAAGGTGCAAAGATTCTTGAAGATGCACTCAAAAAACTACGCGGTGACGAATAATTTAAAGTGATTGTGCAGCTTCCAAAAGCTGCGAGATTCCCGCTGGGCGATCTTCTAGATGAAGACGCAGTAGCGGGAATTTTCTTTTCTCAAGCGCTTTAAAATCTCCCAGGGCTTGAGCCATGAGCAGAGTCTGAAAAGTAAAGTCAAAGCCCGGAATATCCATGTCTGTAAGACAGGTTCCAGTGATCTGTAGAAAGGCTCCATTGCGTGGACCACCTTTATGGAATTGGCCGGTCGAATGAAGAAAACGTGGACCCCAGCCGAAAGTAACTGGAACGCCACTTTTGCCTGAAAGAACCTTTCGTAACTCTTGAATTTTGGTATCACCTTGGCGATCAAGATATGCCTGGATTGAAATGTAACCACCTGGTGGAACCTGTTTCACAAAAGAGCGGAGAGATTCAACAAGAGAACTTTCTCCGCCGAAAATTCCAATACTTTTATCAGAATTCGGAGCTTTAAATTCGGGTAGCTCTCCCTTCCATTGGCTCAGTAACTCCGAAGTTGCTTGCTTTGCCTCTGTGACATTTGGTTGATTAAATGGATCGATCTCTAAGCCGGCACTCACAAGGGCAGTTACCCATTCCCAGAATATAAAATGCTCACCGAGTTCTCCAGCAACGATAAGATCAGCATCGCTTTCGGCGAATGCGACGGTAAGTGCCCCACCGATTGCGGCCGAATTCAAATCCTCAACAACTACAGGAAGTCTTCCGACACCTGATTTTCCAGTCGACTCTGCAATGAGTTGTTCGATCCAATCAGAGAGTCCATCGAGCCCAGAGTTTTCCTCCACGAAAGATACGTATTGTTCGGTCTGGGTAAGAATAATTACGGCGACATCGATGATGAACTGTGGATCAGTGAGAAAATCCCTCTTCACATCAGCTGCCTGATCTAAAATTACTGACACATCGACTCCGACAAGGGCGCTGGGTACCAATCCAAAAGCTGTCAATGCGCTGAATCGTCCACCGACATGTGGATCTGCATTAACTACGGTGAGGCCTTCTTTTCGTGCTTGCAGGTCTAGAGGCGAACCAGGGTCAGTGATGACAAGAATGTGTGAAGAGAGTGTTAAGCCGGCCTTGTTAAATGCTTGGCTGAATATTGCTCGCGTCGAAGCAGTTTCGATTGTAGATCCTGATTTTGATGAAACAACCAGAAGAGTTGACGCTAAATCGCCGGCCAATGCGTGGGCAAGATATTGGGGATCAGTTGAATCTAAGATGAAGAGATCTTTCTTAAAACTCTGAGCAATTACTTCAGGGGCCAATGATGACCCACCCATTCCTGCAAGGACAATTCTCTTAATATGCGAAAACCGAGCAATCACCGCATCGATCTCGGGCAATAGAGCGCGAGATGTCTCGGGTAGCTCAATCCAATTGAGTCGTATCGCAGCTTCGGTGGCTGCTTCTGGACCCCATGTATTCGGATCTTTCTGCGAGATACGAAGGTGGGCAGCTCCTAGCTTTCGGTAGAGATCACTGGAGCGATCAACACGAGAGAGCGCTGATCCATAAACCCTCATCTACTTCATTTCCTTCTTTACCGAATCAAGGAGATCTATCCAGGACTGTTCAAACTTCTTCACGCCATCTTCTTCAAGAAATGCGGTGATAGAGTCCAGTGAAATTCCAGCAACTTCCAGATCGCGAATATATTGAGTTGATTGTGCAATCTGCGGAGTAATTGAATCGCCATTAATAACGCTGTGATCGAGAACGGCGTCGAGGGTCGATTGAGGCATCGTATTTACAGTATGTGCTGCGATGAGTTGATCGACGTAGAGCGTGTCAGGGTATGCAGGGTCTTTCACTCCGGTTGAGGCCCAAAGTGGTCGCTGCACACGAGCACCAGCTTTTTCGAGTGTGATCCACTGAGGTGACTGAAATTTCTTTTGAAATAGAGCATATGCAACGTGGGCGTTGGCCAGAGCGATCTTTCCCAAAAGACTGGTGTTACCAATAGTTTTGAGTTCCTTATCTACGGCGCTATCTATACGAGAAATGAAAAACGATGCAACCGAATGAATCAAAGAGAGGTCACGGCCCTGCGATTCAGCAATTTTTACGCCTTCAATGAAGGCATCAATCACCTGGGCGTATCGTTCAATTGAGAAAATCAAAGTCACATTTACGCTGATGCCTTGGCCAATTAATGCAGTGATTGCAGGAAGACCTTCTACCGTTGCAGGAACCTTAATCATGACATTAGGTCTGTCTACGACTTTGTATAAAGATGTACCTTCAGCAATGGTGGCTTGTGTATTTCGAGCTAGACGTGGATCTACTTCGATGCTCACTCGACCATCGACACCATTACTTATTTTATAAAGGTCTAAAAAGAGATCACAGGCAGCACGGACATCATCGGTGGTCATTTTCTGCACCAAAGCATTCACATCATCGCCGGCGAAAGCTGCAATATCGGCGGCATAGTCTGCTGAGCCGGTGATGGCTGCTGCAAAGATGCTTGGGTTGGTAGTCACACCTCGGACACCATCATTGGCGATGCGATAAGGACGGCTTAATCGCTCTTTGCCCGAGAGCTTTGCTCGAGATAAATCATCTAACCAGATGGATGTGCCACCGGCGAGGACCCCTTGGTGTTTCATCCTCGAGCAGCCAGAACTCTTGCGACAACATTTTCTGCACTAAATCCAAACTCCTTAAAGAGTTCTGCAGCAGAGGCAGATGCTCCATAGTGATCAAGACTGATAATGACTCCTGAATCACCGACATAGTCACGCCAGCCCATGGCCACTCCTGCTTCGATGCTCACTCGTAGCGCTGTAGCTGGAATCACCTGACTCTTGTACTCGTTACTTTGCTGAGCAAACCATTCAAGGCATGGGGCGCTGACAACTGAAGTCGAAATACCCTGCGCATTAAGGATCTCTGCACTTGCAACAGCAACACTAACTTCTGAACCGGTTGCGATTAAGACAACCTCTGCTGGTTTCGGGGATTCAACAAGTGTGTACGCGCCTTTATCTACAAGTTCAGCAGAGTTCTCGGCGTTACGTTGGAAAACTGGAAGATTCTGACGTGAGAGAAGTAGGCCAGCAGGCTCTCGTCTAAGCAGAATTGATTTCCACGCTTGTGTGACTTCGTTTGCATCGGCCGGTCTAATCACCGATAAACCTGGAATGGCGCGAAGTGACGCTAGATGTTCGATCGGTTGATGCGTCGGTCCATCTTCACCGAGGCCAATTGAATCGTGTGTCCAGATAAATGTTGTTGGAATATTCATCAGCGCCGCAAGACGAACGGATGGACGCATGTAGTCACTAAACACTGCAAACGTTCCACCGAATGATCGAGATAATCCGTGAAGAGTGATTCCATTGAGAATCGAACCCATCGCATGTTCGCGAATACCGAAGTGAATCACGCGACCGTAAGGGTCGGCATCGGGAAACGAACTCGTGGAAGGTAGAAATGAGCGTCCACCCTCGATGGTGGTGTTATTGCTCTCGGCAAGGTCTGCAGAACCGCCCCAGAATTCTGGAAGCATCGAAGCGATGGCGTTTACTGCCTTGCCAGAAGCAGCGCGAGTTGACACATCTTTACCTGGCTCAAATGTAGGTAAGGACTTATCCCATCCAACAGGCAAATCGTGTGCGATCAAGCGTGCGAGCAGATCAGCTTGAGCAGGATTAGCTTTCGTCCACGTTTGAAAACGCACATCCCAATCTTTACGGCCTGCCGCTGCACGATCTTTGACTAAGCGGATATGGCTCAATACCTCTTCAGGCATTGCAAACTTCTCCTGCGGATCTAATCCCAACAAAGCTTTAGTGGCTTCAATCTCAGCATCACCGAGAGCTGAACCGTGAGACTTTGCGGTGTTGCGCAGCTTTGGTGCAGGCCACGCAATAACAGATTTCATTCGAATAAGAGTTGGCTTCTGCTTCTGATTTTTTGCATCCGCCATTGCTTTATCAAGTGCGAAGAGGTCAACGTTTCCATCTTCGAGTGTTGCAACCTCGATGACATCCCACCCATATGCGCGATATCGCGCTGAAACATCTTCAGTGAATGCCAGGTGCGTATCGCCTTCGATTGAAATTCGATTATCGTCATAGATTACGTTGAGATTACCGAGTTCCTGAGTTCCAGCTAATGATGAAGCTTCAGCGCTGACACCTTCTTGCAGATCGCCATCAGAGCAGATAACCCAAATGTTGTGATCAAATGGTGATTGACCAGCAGGGGCTGTTGGGTCAAGTAATCCACGTTCAAAGCGCGCAGCCATTGCAAAACCAACAGCGGTAGATATTCCGGCACCCAGTGGACCGGTTGTCATTTCTACTCCGTCTGTGTGTCCGTATTCTGGATGGCCGGGAGTGAGTGAACCTTGTGTACGAAATTCCTGTAGATCTTTCATGGTGAGGCCATAACCACTAAAAAAGAGCTGTGTATACAACGTCATTGATGAATGCCCGCACGAGAGAATAAAACGATCACGACCTAGCCATTTCGGATCGGAAGGATCGTGAACGAGGTGGCGCTGGAAGAGAGCGTATGCCGCTGGAGCCAGAGACATTGCTGTACCTGGATGTCCATTGCCTACTTTCTGTACGGCATCCATGGCAAGTGCTCGCGCAAGAGCTATTGCGCGATCATCAAGTTCGCTCCACTGTGACAGCGTTTTCATTTACTCTCCCTTTCGATTCTTTGGAACTCGAACAACTGATAAGCGAATATTCCAGGCAGCAATCCAGAACAGGACCGCACCAAGAAGATGGAAGGCAACCAATACCTCCGGGACTCCTGTGGCGTATTGAATATACCCAATCGTTCCTTGTCCCAGTGAAATACCTAGGAAAATAGCGATGGCTCGCTTAGTTGCGATACTTACGTTTGGTAGTACGACGTAAGCAATCGTTAACCCCATAAGGAAAATAATCGCATCTGTGTGCAGAACAGTGATGCTTCGTATATCAAAACCAAAGCGTTGTGCAGCTTCATCTCCTGCGTGGGGACCGCTTCCGGTAACAAGGGTTCCTAGTACTAGGACCAAAAACGCAAGAGCCAGATGTGCTCCAGAAATAATTCGAAGAGTTGATGATTTGATCTGGGTTCTAGCAATCGGGCCGGAACGTCGAGAGTAGAGCGATGACGCTCCAGCAATCAAGATCATTGAAACAAGGAGGTGAGCTCCAACTATTAACGGATGAAGACCGGTGAGCACTGTTATACCCCCGAGAGCTCCCTGGGCAAGAATGCCAAGCAGTTGTCCCGCCGCGAGAGGCCGAAGATCTCTTCTTTTTGTTTTTACAACTTCGATAACTACTGCAAGTGCTGCAATAAGCAATGCGAATGTCAGGAGACGATTTCCGAATTCAATCCATACTTGATGTTGAGGTTCGACCTGAGTCGCAACTGGTGTGTAAGAACCCTCGGAACACTCTGGCCATGTAGGACAGCCAAGTCCAGAGCCTGTTAATCGAACAGCCCCACCTGTGATTACCAGGGCGGCTTGTAGGAAGAAGAGGGCTCCATACAAGGCGGTACGAATACGCATATCTCTAGCCTATTCCAGTGGGGGGAGTGTTCGAGTAGAAGGCTAGAGTTAATTACGATACATTCGTGTTGTGAAAATCGGCGATGCGCAGGGCGAAGATCTACCCACAAGGGATGCCATTGCGCGCCTGATTCTTGAGCACGGTCCCGCCACTGCCGCAACGTTGAGCCAGGCTCTAGCCCTGACTCCTGCAGGAATTCGCAGACATCTTGATCTCTTGGTTGCAGATGGAATCTTGGAAGCACGCGAGCCTCGCAATTCTTCAGCAAGAGGGCGAGGACGCCCATCTAAGGTATTTCTAATGACCGATTCTGGTCGCGAAAAATTTGAGCACACCTACGATGACTTAGCGGTTTCAGCGCTTAACTTCATGGCATCACATTCGGGAGAGCAGCTCGTCGCTGCATTTGCTCAATCGAGAGCAGATGACATCGAAGCAAAGGCCCATGAATACATCGAGCAGAATAAAACATCTCGCAAAAATGACAAAGTTGCTCTACTTGCAGAATTTCTTACCGATCAGGGATATGCCGCCAGTGTTGAAGACCGCGGAATGGGCCAAGAGATCTGTCAACATCATTGCCCCATTGCTCACGTTGCATCGGCCTACCCGCAACTCTGCGAGGCCGAAACTCAAGCCTTTTCTCGTCTACTTGGAACTCATGTTCAACGTTTAGCAACAATCGCTCACGGCGATGGTGTCTGCACTACATATATTCCACAACTCACAACTACTGCTGGAAAGGCATAACCATGACAACAGCACATCCTGAACTCGATGGCCTTGGAAATTATGAATATGGTTGGGCGGATAAGACTGACGCTGGCGCTACAGCTAAGCGTGGAATTAACGAAGATGTAGTTCGTGACATTTCAGCGAAGAAGAACGAACCACAGTGGATGCTTGATCTGCGCCTTAAGGGACTTGCACTCTTTGAGAAGAAGCCTATGCCGTCATGGGGAAGCGATCTCTCAGGTATTTTCTTTGACACGATTAAGTACTTCGTGCGCTCTACTGAGAAGCAAGCAACAACCTGGGATGACCTTCCAGATGACATCAAAAATACTTATGACCGCCTTGGTATTCCCGAGGCTGAAAAGCAGAGATTGGTTTCCGGCGTTGCCGCACAGTACGAGTCAGAGGTGGTTTATCACTCGATCAGAGAAGACCTAGAAAAACTGGGCGTTCTCTTTCTTGATACTGACACAGCACTGCGCGAACACCCAGAACTCTTCCGTGAGTACTTCGGTTCAGTAATCCCAGTAGGGGATAACAAGTTTGCAGCGTTGAACACCTCAGTCTGGTCAGGTGGTTCATTTATCTATGTTCCCAAGGGTGTTCATGTGGATATTCCACTTCAGGCATACTTCCGAATTAACACTGAAAATATGGGTCAATTCGAACGTACGCTCATCATTGCTGATGAGGATTCCTATATTCACTATGTAGAAGGCTGCACCGCTCCTATTTACAAGTCAGACTCACTGCACTCTGCAGTTGTTGAGATTATTGTGAAAAAGGGTGCTCGCGTTCGCTATACAACAATCCAGAACTGGTCGAACAATGTGTATAACCTCGTCACCAAGCGTGCTACATGTGCAGAAGGTGCCACGATGGAATGGGTTGATGGAAATATTGGGTCTAAGGTAACAATGAAGTACCCAGCTGTTCTATTGATGGGTCCTCACGCAAAGGGAGAGACACTCTCACTTGCATTTGCCGGCCCTGGTCAGCATCAAGATTCCGGAGCAAAGATGGTTCACGCTGCTCCATACACATCATCTTCTGTTATCTCGAAATCTGTTGCCCGTGGTGGAGGAAGAACTTCCTACCGAGGACTTGTACAGGTTCAAGAAGGTGCGCATCACTCTGCAAGCACTGTTAAGTGTGACGCCCTACTCGTTGACACAATTTCACGTTCAGATACATATCCGTATGTAGATATCCGCGAAGATGATGTTTCAATGGGACACGAAGCAACCGTTTCCAAAATTAGCGATGACCAACTCTTCTACCTGATGTCACGTGGTCTTAATGAGGATGAAGCAATGGCAATGATTGTTCGTGGCTTTATCGAACCTATCGCTCGTGAGTTGCCGATGGAGTATGCACTCGAACTAAACCGCCTTATTGAGCTTCAGATGGAAGGGGCAGTTGGGTAATGACTGCACTGCAATCTAACTTGCTGGAAATTCATACCCCGCAAGGTCGTGAAGAGGCGTGGCGTTTTACTCCTCTCAAACGCCTTGTGGGTATGCATGATGGAACGGCCGTTACATCGCTGCTGAATTCACTCAAGCCAACGCAATCTCTTCCATCGGGTGTCAGTTTTAACACGGTCGAGGCAGATTCGTTTTCAACAACTGATGATGCGATCACTCAACGGATACGTGCATTTTCTAAGACGGTACAGCGCCTAACGATTTCAAAGGATTCCGAAATAGCCGAACCGATTCATTTTTCACGATCTCTTCGTGATCTTGAATCGGTCGAGTTTGCTCGAATTCAGATTGTTGTTGAACCTCATGCCAAAGCGACCGTGATCTTTGAAAACTCAGGTGATCTACGTATTGGTGAGGATCTAGAAATCAAGGTTGGAGCTGGGGCGCATTTAACCTTTATCTCACTTCAAGAGTGGGGCGCTTCTTCAATTCATGCAGCTCGTCATCACGCCGTGGTTGAACGAGATGCGACATTTAATTCAATCATCGTGACTGTAGGTGGATCTTTAGTTCGCCTCCTTCCTACGATTGAGTTTGCTGGTCCAGGTTCAAGTGCTGAGTTGCTTGGTGTCTATTTTGCAACCAAGGGTCAATTCTTTGAACATCGCATATTTGTTGATCACCTAGTTCCTCAAGCCAAGTCACGCGTTAATTACAAAGGTGCACTGGCTGGCCAGGATGCTCACACCGTTTGGATCGGTGATGTCTTTATCCGTGCAGCCGCAGAGGGAACTGATACATACGAACTCAATAGAAACTTACTTCTCTCAGACGGAGCTCGCGCAGATTCAGTGCCAAATCTGGAGATCGAAACAGGTGAAATCGTTGGAGCAGGTCACGCCAGCACCACGGGTAGATTCGATGATGAGCAACTCTTCTATCTAATGTCTCGCGGAATCAATAGTGCAGATGCCCGCAGACTTGTGGTTCGAGGCTTCTTTTCAGAAATCGTTTCACAGATCAACGATCAAGTGATCGAGGATCGTCTTATGGCACGAATCGATGACGAACTTGATAAAGCGGGTGCGATCGATGGCTGACCTATCTCTTGCTTCGCTAGTCGAAGGAAAGCCAGTAAAAATTGAGAAAGATGGAAAGACTATTTGTGTGGCTCTTGTGGGTAACGAAGTTTTCGCCGTGGATGACACGTGCTCTCACTCAGATGCTTCGCTATCAGAAGGAGATGTTACAAATTTCACCATCGAGTGCTGGCTTCATGGAGCGGAATTCGACTTACGTACCGGTGAGGCCTTGACGCCTCCTGCGGTGGCACCAATAAAAACTTATGACATACATGTTGACGGAGACTCCGTCACAGTGGAAATCTAAACGGGGAAGAACATGAGCACACTTGAAATTCGCGGATTAAAGGTAAGCGTTTCGACCGAAAACGGAGATGTTGAAATTCTCAAAGGAGTCGACCTCACAATCAAGTCAGGCGAGACGCACGCAATCATGGGTCCCAACGGTTCAGGTAAATCAACCCTTGCTTACTCAATTGCCGGTCATCCAAAGTACACAATCACCGGTGGCACAGTAACTCTCGATGGCGCTGACGTTCTTGAAATGACAGTAGACGAGCGAGCAAAGGCAGGTCTCTTCTTGGCGATGCAGTATCCAGTCGAGGTTCCAGGAGTTTCAGTCTCGAATTTCCTTAGAACTGCAGCGACAGCTCTTCGCGGTGAAGCGCCAAAGTTGCGTGAATGGGTAGGCGAAGTTAAGGGAGCTATGGAAGCCCTCAAGATGGATCCATCTTTTGCTTCACGAAATGTAAATGAAGGTTTCTCGGGTGGCGAAAAGAAGCGCCATGAAATCATGCAACTTGAACTACTCAAGCCAAAGATTGCAATTCTTGATGAGACTGACTCAGGTCTTGACGTAGATGCACTCCGTGTCGTTTCTGAAGGAGTTAATCGCGCTAAAGAAAATAGCAACGTCGGCGTTCTCTTGATTACGCACTACACGCGAATCCTGAAATACATCAAACCTGACTTTGTTCATGTATTTACAAATGGAAAGATTGTGGAAGAAGGCGGTCCTGAATTGGCCGACAAGCTCGAAGCACAAGGATATGAGGAGTACGTCAACGCGTAAGCGTTCTCGTTTCACATATGTCCTTTAATCCTCTGACCCTACGCGATGACTTTCCGATTTTCGAACGGACAATTCGTGATGGTAAGAGGCTGGTCTATTTAGATAGTGGTGCTACTTCACAGAAGCCGAAAATTGTTATTGACGCGGAACTGGATTTCTATCGTCTTCATAATGCAGCGGTCCATCGTGGTGCTCACCAACTAGCGGAAGAGGCGACAGAACTATTTGAGGGAGCCAGAGTCAAGATTGCTGATTTTCTGGGAGCAGAAATTGACGAGGTAGTTTTCACAAAGGGAGCGACCGAATCGCTTAACTTGATCGCGTATGCAATGGGAAATGCTGCACCTGGAAATAGATTTTATTTATCTGAAGGTGATCGCATAGTTGTTTCTCAGATGGAGCACCATGCAAACCTAATTCCTTGGCAGCAGCTGGCAGCAAGAACAGGTGCCGAGCTTGTTTGGTTTGACGTTACCGCCGAAGGGCGACTAGACCTCTCCCAAATCTCAGAACTCATCACACCAAAGACCAAAGTCATTGCGCTGACCCATCAATCAAATGTTTTGGGGACTATTAACCCGTTGGAGGATATTGTGCGTGCCGCGCACGAGGTTGGAGCCGTCGTAGTACTAGATGCATGTCAATCGGTTCCTCACATGAAGGTGAATGTGAATGCTCTCGGAATTGATTTCTTAGCTTTCTCTGGCCACAAAGCAGTTGGCCCAACTGGCGTAGGAATAATGTGGGGTAAGCGTGAACTCCTCGCTGAACTTCCACCGTTTCTCACAGGTGGCTCGATGATTGCCGATGTCACGATGACAACTGCAACCTGGGCAAAAGCTCCAGCAAAGTTTGAGGCCGGTGTTCCAAATATGGCGCAAGCAGTCGGTCTTGGTGTTGCTATTGATTATCTCTCTTCGATAGGTATGAACGAGATAGCAGCTCACGAGCACGCACTCACCTCCGATCTACTTGGTAAATTACTTGAGCATAAAGAGATACGTGTTGTCGGGCCACATACGATGGATCATCGTGGGGGAGCGCTCTCGTTCACCGTTGCAGATATTCACCCGCATGACTTGGGTCAGTTCCTTGATAGCCAAGGTATTGCAGTGCGCACAGGTCACCATTGCGCTTGGCCTTTAACTCGTTCACTTGGAGTCCCAGCAACAACGCGTGCCTCTCTCTATCTCTACAACACCATAGAAGATAACGACGTATTGATAGCTGGAATCCATGCAGCAATGAAATATTTCGGCAAATGAATCTAGATAATCTGTATCAAGAAGTGATCCTTGATCACTACAAAAATCCTTTGAACAAGTCACTTTCAGATCACTATGACGTTCAGGTGCATCACATCAATCCAAGTTGTGGTGATGAGATCACGCTTAACCTGACACTAGAGGGCCAGATGATTAAAAACATCACATGGGATGGTGTCGGATGCTCAATCTCCCAGGCGAGTGTCTCTATTGCTAGTGATCTTCTTACAGGGAAATCCTTGCACGATGCGGATTCAATTTCTGAGCAATTCATTGAACTTATGCAGAGCAAGGGTAAGAAGACAGGTGATGAGGCAGTGCTCGAGGACGCAGTTGCCTTAGCCGGTGTATCTCAATATCCCGCTCGAATAAAATGTGCCCTCTTAGGCTGGATGGCAATTAAGGATGCGACGCTGCAGGCAGTTGAGAAGAGATAACAGATCACACGATTGTTCCACTAGAGATAGTATGAACACCTAAGGAAAGGCAAGCGATGAGCGCAAAAGTTGAAGATGTAACCGAGGCGATGAAGGATGTCGTTGATCCCGAGCTAGGAATCAATGTCGTTGACTTAGGACTCATTTACGATGTGATGGTCGATGAGAGCAACATAGCCGTTCTCAACATGACTCTCACTTCAGCGGCGTGCCCACTTCAAGATGTGATCGAAGATCAAACTCGACAAGCGCTAGCCCCTCTTACCAGTGATGTAAAGATCAATTGGGTATGGATGCCACCTTGGGGTCCGGACAAGATTTCAGATGATGGTCGCGAGCAGTTAAGAGCTCTTGGCTTCACCGTTTAATTTATGTCCCAACATGCAATGTGGATGACCTTTAGGTCAATCACCGCAGATCCTTCTGTAAAAGAGATGAAGCTAAAACCAGGGACAGTTAAACGAATACTTTCCTACGGTCTGGCCTATCGTCGTTATTTGATTTTCTTTCTGGCAACGGTGGTCGTTGACGCTTTCTTGATCGTATCCACACCGTTACTCCTTAGAAAACTCATCGATGACGGAGTACTGCCAAAAGATTCTGCGCTGGTTACACAATTAGCTCTGGCTGTTGGTGGTCTTGCAATCCTAGATGCCGTCATGAATGTCATCGGGCGATGGTTTTCAGCGCGTATCGGAGAAGGCCTTATTTATGATCTTCGATCCGAAGTTTTCGCCCATGTTCAGAAGCAATCAATCGCCTTCTTTACCCGCACGCAAACCGGGGCTCTTATCTCTCGAATCAATTCAGATGTGATGGGTGCACAGCAAGCATTCACGGCCACTCTCTCTGGCATCGTAAGCAATGTCATTAGCCTGACTTTAGTAACAATCGCCATGCTCTTTCTCTCATGGCAGATCACTCTTTTTTCTCTCGCGCTACTTCCGCTGTTCTTGCTACCTACGAAGTGGGTGGGGCGAAAGATCCAGTCGCTTACCCGCGAGTCTTTCGAGGTCAACGCACAGATGTCGAGCACGATGACTGAACGTTTCAATGTTTCTGGTGCACTTCTTGTTGCTCTTTATGGCAAGAACTCAACCGAACGTGAATTCTTTCGCTCACGTGCACGTAAAGTTGCTGATATTGGAATTCAGCTAGCCCTGCTTAATAGACTTTTCTTTATCGCGCTGACCAGTGTTGCAGCTGTTGCGACTGCCTTTGCATATGGAATCGGTGGACATTTAGCGATTTCAGGATCTATAACGGTAGGAACAATGATTGCGATCACGGCGTTGTTAGCCCGACTCTATGGGCCACTCACAGCGCTATCAAATATTCGCATTGATGTGATGACTTCATTGGTTTCATTTGAACGAGTCTTTGAAGTTCTAGATCTGAAGCCGATGGTCGAGAGCAAGGCGGGTGCAGTTCCCCTTGCTCCATCTAAGCCAAGAATTGAATTTAAGAACGTGGACTTCTCTTATCCAAAGGCAGATGAGATTTCTTTGGCATCACTAGAAGGTATCGCTACACGTGAGGTTGTTGATTCGGGTGAGATCTTAAAGAAACTCTCGTTTATAGTCGAGCCAGGAACAATGACAGCACTGGTGGGTCCATCGGGTGCGGGAAAAACAACCATTAGCGCTCTGATTCCCCGTCTATATGACGTTACTGGTGGATCAATTGAAATAAATGGCATTGATATTCGCGATTATGTTCTAGAAAGCCTTCGCATGAATATCGGAGTCGTGATGCAGGACGCACATTTATTTCATGAAACTATCGAAGAGAATCTCAAGTACGCAAAACCGGATGCAACTCTGGAAGAGATGGAGCAAGCCTGTCGTTCGGCTCAGATCTGGTCTCTCATTGCCTCCCTTCCACAAGGGCTATCAACAATGGTGGGAGAACGTGGCCACAGATTAAGCGGGGGAGAGAAACAACGCTTAGCGATCGCTCGTCTTCTCCTTAAATCACCGTCGCTGGTGATTTTAGATGAAGCTACAGCTCACTTAGATTCAGAGAATGAGGATCTCGTTCAAATCGCTCTCAAGAATGCGTTACAAGGTCGAACGAGTATCGTCATTGCCCATCGACTTAGTACCGTGATGGATGCCGATCAGATTCTCGTTATTAAAGATGGTGCTGTAGCCGAACGTGGGCGCCACGAAGAGTTAATTGATGCAGGTGGAATTTACTCAGATCTCTTTAGCCGGCAAGATCTCACTGCTCGTTAAATCCATTTTTCGAATTAAGTAGCGGCCATAAAGAACGAGGGCCGCAAAGAGTGCCCATTGAACAGCGTATGCCAGATGCGGACCATCACTCAGTGATGGGACTTCTGCAGGAGCTTTAGGGATAAGCAGTGGGTCCGAGCCAGAGATTAAATCGAGATAGTAATTCTCAGATTCCAAACCAGACTGTGCATTTAATCGTGAGAGAAGACCTGTTTCACCAGAACCGGGAAGAGCAAAGAACGATCCAGATGGAAGAGAAGAGTCCAGCCTTAATCGCGCGACGATCGACACTGGTCCGCTCGGAACTTCTGGTGTTTGCGGAACGACCGTTGCAGATGCCCCGGCCTGCACCCAGCCTCGATCAACCCACATTACTTTTCCCTGCTCTGAAGTAAACCGAGTAAGAACTCCATAACCGTATTTACCTTCGAAATATCGATTGCGCAGAAGGATTTGATTTGCTGGGTCAAACTGACCGCTCGTTGTGACCGTTCGCCATTCGTTTGCCGCAACATCGCCGATAAGTGATTCAAGTTCACCTTCGGATTGAGAAATTCTCAATTCAATCTTGTCGTTTCGAGCTTTACGATCTTCACCCCGATGGAATTGCCACTGTGAGGCCCACAAACATCCTGCAATGAGCAAAAGGGCGACAAAGGATTTAAAGTACGGGTGCGTCTCGACAGGCTCAGTCACAAAGGAAGTCTAGTTAGGAAATCGAACGCGGCTTTTCATTGAGCAATGCATCACCCGGCGTAATTGTCTCGCGACCAGCATTTGCGATGACGACGGCTATGTATGGCAACGTTACTGCTCCTGCCAAAGCAAACCATCTGTAGGGGCTGGGAAGAACGACGGTAAGGATGAAACATCCCGTACGAATCATCATCGAGATGAGATAGCGACGTTGTCGCCCTGCAAGATCGTTACTTAAGGATTTCGGAGCGCTCGTGACGTCAAAGACTTCTCCGCCACCTGCACTTCCTCGCTCCATATAGAAATCCTAGGCCCGTGACGCCCTTCCAGCGACTTCAAATGCAGGTTACGCATAGGTAGCGAGGTAAGTTTCTCCTCATGAGTTCGATAGCTGTAGTAACAGGGGCAAACCGGGGAATCGGCTTAGCTATAGCCAGATCCTTACAAGCCGGCGGCGTCGATGTTATTGCCACCTATAGAAGTGGCCCCGCACCCGAAGGCTTCAAATCCGTTGTTATGGATGTGACATCCAACGAATCTGTCGACAGTGCATTCTCACAGATCGAAGAGCAGTGGGGAATTCCTGATGTCATTGTCATGAATGCAGGAATCACAAAAGACACACTTGTTCTTCGCATGAGCGAAGAAGATTTTACCTCCGTTCTTGATGCAAATCTCACTGGTGCCTTTCGTGTAGCAAAACGAGCTACTAAGGGACTTCTCAAGAATAAGCGAGGCAGACTTATATTCATCGGCTCGGTAGTTGGAGCAGTCGGTGCAGCTGGGCAGGTGAACTATTCGGCTAGCAAGTCAGGTTTAGTGGGAATGGCCAGATCTTTTGCTCGTGAACTTGGAAGTCGCTCGATAACTGCAAATGTAGTTGCGCCAGGATTTGTTGAAACGGATATGACGGCAGAGTTAGATGAAAAACGACGCGAGGAAATTGCAGCACAAGTTCCACTGGGTCGATTCTGCACAGCAGAAGAGATCGCTAACGTAGTGACATTTCTGGCATCAGATAAGGCAAGCTACATCACAGGTGCAATTATTCCGGTTGATGGGGGATTAGGAATGGGGCATTAACTATGGGAATTCTGTCTGGAAAAAATGTATTAGTTACTGGCGTTCTCACCGATGGTTCCATCGCCTTTCATGTTGCAAAGATTGCGCAAGAGCAAGGTGCAACTGTTGTGCTTACTGGATTCGGTCGAGCGCTTAGCCTCACCACTCGTATAGCCGGTCGCCTTCCGCAGTTGCCACCAATTATTGAGTTGGATGTGACTAATCAATCGCATCTCGATGGGTTAGCGCAGGAGGTTTGCAAATATGTTCCTCACCTCGACGGTGTCGTTCACTCTATTGGATTCGCACCCGAAGCTGCCCTCGGCGGAAATTTTCTGAATACCGCTTGGGAAGATGTAGCTACTGCCGTGCAGGTTTCTGCCTACTCTTTAAAATCATTAACACTTGCCTGTCGTCCAACATTTACCGATAGCGCGTCTGTTGTGGGACTTGATTTCGATGCAACGGTTGCGTGGCCACAATACGACTGGATGGGCGTTGCTAAAGCAGCTCTGGAATCAACATCACGCTATCTCGCACGTGACCTTGGAAGCGAAAATGTACGTGTAAATCTCGTTGCAGCTGGTCCGATCCGTACTATTGCTGCTAAATCGATTCCCGGCTTTGATGAATTTGAAAAGGTGTGGAACGAGCGCTCACCTCTCACATGGGATGTAAATGATCCGCAGCCAGCCGCGAAGGCCGTCGTCGCACTATTGAGCGACTGGTTTCCGATGACGACCGGGGAGATAATCCATGTAGATGGTGGGCTTCATGCGATGGGCGCATAGAGATAACTCTCTCTTCATCCTTGCTGTGCTTCTTCCATTAGTCGCAGGATCGATATTTGGTGTTCTCGAGCAGCGATCAAGCGCTCCAGCTCCGCAAGTCAAAGTTGTCAACTACGCAAAATTTCGACAATGCTTTGATGTTACGAATCTCTTCATTTATTCCACCAAGAATATTGAGTGTCCGCAAGGTTATCTTTTCTTGGGCGATGGAGGACTCATTGAAAGTGCTACTGCAACCGGTGTTGTTGAAGAACTTCATCCACAATTAGAAGAACGATTTAATACTGCTCGACTTTTCGCCGCAGAAGATGGAATCTCTTTGGTGATTACATCAGGATTTAGAACTCTGGAACGTCAGGCATTTCTATATCAACGTGAAGTTCGAATTCGGGGGAGTGAGAGCGAAGCAGCGAAATGGGTCTTACCTCCACAGTCATCCCACCATCCCATGGGTTTAGCAATCGATGTGAATTATCCGATGGATCGCCCCGGTGCACTCTGGCTTGAGCGACATGGGTGGCGTTTTGGTCTTTGTCGGGTCTATGCCAATGAATGGTGGCATTTCGAAGCGGTCAGCGCCCCTGGAGTGAAATGTCCACCGCTCGCCCCCGATGCACGCGTGGATCTCGCTGGATCCCAACCGTAATTTTCACTTTCACCCACCCCTCAGGTACCCTTACGGCAGACCAGTGACGAAAGTTGCTGCAAGAGGAGCTCACCGCTCCCACCTCATCTCGCTCAGCGGATGTTGGTTATGTCGGTTGAAGAAGGCTCAATGAGCCGTGGGTTAACCCACACTTCACTGTCTGCGGTGTCCTTGCGCGGCGGCTTCGTTACAACAGAAGCAGATGCAAAGCCGAACGAAGGAGCAGAAATCACAACTGAACCGCGCATCAATGATCGAATCCGCACACCCCAAATTCGTCTCATCAATTACACCGGTGAACAAGTTGGAGTCGTAGATATCGAAGTAGCGCTTGCAATGGCTGATGAAATCGGACTCGACTTAGTTGAGATCGCACCAGAGGCCAACCCACCTGTTTGCAAAATCATGGACTTCGGAAAGTTCAAGTATGAAGCAGCACAGAAGGCTCGCGAGGCTCGTCAGAACCAGACCCACATTGTGGTGAAGGAAGTGCGATTGACACCAAAGATTGAATCTCACGATTACGAGACGAAGAAGAACGCAATCGAGAAGTTCCTTAAGGGTGGCGATAAGGTGAAGATCACGATGAAGTTTCGTGGACGTGAGCAAACTCGTCCAGAGATGGGCTTTAAATTGTTACAGCGTCTTGCAGAAGATGTGACAGAACATGGTTTCGTTGAGTTCGCCCCAAAGCAAGAGGGACGAAATATGACGATGGTATTGGGTCCGACGAAAAAGAAGACCGAAGCAGTTGCAGAACAGAAGGCAGCTCGAGCAGCTGCTGAGAAAGCAAAGCAAGAAGTAGAGAAGTAAGTAACCGAGTAGGCACAGGAGACAGCAATGCCAAAGATGAAAACCCATAGTGGAGCGAAGAAGACCTTCCGCGTCACAGGTACAGGAAAGATCATGCATGAGCGTGCAGGAAAGCGCCACCTTTTGGAGCGCAAGTCTTCACGTGTCACTCGTCGTCTTAGCCAAGAGCAGTCAGCAAAGCCAACCGTCACAATGACAGCCAAGCGCATGCTTGGTTTGAAGTAAGGAGAGTGCGCTAAATGGCAAGAGTAAAACGTGGAGTCCACGCAGCAAAGAAGCGTCGTACAACTCTCGAACGTGCCGCAGGTTATCGTGGCCAGCGCTCACGTCTTTTCACAAAGGCGAAAGAGCAAGTCACGCACTCGATGGTCTATGCATTCAATGACCGCAAGGATAAGAAGGGCGACTTCCGTCAGCTCTGGATCCAGCGCATCAATGCAGCATCCCGCGAAAACGGAATGACCTACAACCGTTTCATCCAGGGACTCAAGGCAGCAGGAATTGAAGTTGATCGTCGCGTTCTTTCAGATATCGCGATCAATGATCCAGCAACCTTTAAGACCCTGGTTGACCTTGCTCGCAAGAGCCTTGTCTCAGCGTAATCTGAACAAGTAAAAATCAATCCAATGATTGAGAGCCTTCATTCGCCACATGTTGCGCGAGTGAAGGCTCTTATTGGTTCTAGGGGGAGTAAAGAGCGAGGCGATTCGGGTCTTTTTGTGGCTGAAGGTATTCAAGCTCTGCGAGAAGCCCTGACCTGCCAACAAGGTCCTGCTATTGAGACTCTCTATCTCAGCCCATCAGGTACACAGCGCATTTCTGATCTCGATATAACAGAAGTCAATGTCGTCGAGGTAACCGATGAAGTTATGCAGGCAATGACATCTACAGTTACTCCGCAAGGAATTGTTATGGTCTGTTCGATTCCTGATTATCGTCTTGCAGATATTGCGATTACACCAGAATCTTTCTTCATCTACCTAGATCGAATACAAGACCCAGGCAATGCGGGAACAATCCTTCGCTCCGCAGATGCATTTGGAGCTCGTGCCATCATCACGTCACCACACAGCGTAGATATGTTTTCCCCTAAGGTCGTGCGTTCTACAGCCGGTTCTCTCTGGCACATTCCGGTTTTCGAATCTATGGAGTTAGCAACACTTCTCCAAGAATTAAAGAATCCTGAGTGCATAGTTCTCTCTTCCCATGCATCTGAATCAATTGTTGATTTTCGTGCCTCTGGTCCATGTGTCGCGATTTTCGGCAACGAGGGAGCAGGTACCAGCTCTGTCGAACTAGCCGTGACCGCTCGCACTGTCGCAATTCCAATGTCAGGTCAGGCAGAGAGTCTGAATCTTTCTGCCGCGGCCTCGATCGTAATGTTCACGCTTTCTCGACCGTCGCACGGTTAGAATACGGTCCATGGATCAGGCAGAGGTTTCCTCATGGGTGAAAGCAGCTGAAAAAGCCTTCGCCTCGGCAACTGACCTAGATTCTCTGAAAGAGGCTCGCCTTGCTCACTCAGGTGATAAATCTCCAATTGCGCTGGCAAGTCGCGGACTCGGTTCACTACCGGCCGATCAGAAAGCATCAGTTGGAAAGATCATTGGTGAAGCAAAGGTAGCTATTGCCGCTCTACTTGATAAAGCAACAGCCAAGCTTGAACAAGAGCAGGATGAACGAGTTCTCCGTGATGAAGTTGTCGACATCACCTTGCCAGTGTCGCGCTCACATAAAGGTGGATTGCATCCCATCACAATTATCAAAAATGAAATTTCAGATTTCTTTATCGAGCAGGGTTTTTCCGTAGCAGAAGGGCCCGAATTAGAATCAGGTTGGCTTAACTTTGACGCACTCAATATCCCAGCAGATCATCCTGCTCGCACAATGCAAGATACTTTTTTCGTTGAACCAGTTGAATCGGGAGTTGTACTTCGAACGCACACGTCACCTGTTCAGATTCGTACGATGCTCACATCCGAACCACCAATTTATGTGATCTGCCCAGGCCGCACATTTCGGGCCGACGAGCTCGATTCCACTCACAGTCCTGTCTTTCATCAAGTCGAGGGACTTGTTGTAGATAAGGGAATGTCGATGGCGCATCTGAAGGGAACGCTCGACAATTTTGCTCGTCATATGTTTGGCCCTGATGTAACAACGCGTCTACGCCCGTCGTTCTTCCCATTCACCGAGCCAAGTGCTGAAGTTGATATTTTCTTTAATAACCGCTGGATTGAATGGGGCGGTTGTGGCATGGTCAATCCAAAGGTTCTTCAAACATGTGGCGTAGATACTGATGTGTATTCCGGTTTCGCATTCGGTATGGGCCTCGAACGCACCCTGATGGTTCGACATGGCATTACAGATATGCATGACATAGTCGAAGGCGACCTTCGCTTTACTCGCCAGTTTGGAGTTGGACTCTAAATGCGCGCACCTTTGTCATGGATCAAGGAATTTGTTGAGATTCCAGATTCAGTTACTCCTGAACAGATTTCAGATGGCCTCATCCGCGTTGGGTTCGAGGTAGAAGAGATCATTAAGCAAGGATCTGATCTCAGTGGACCACTTGTCTTCGCGAAAGTTCTAAGTATCGAAGAGCTCACCGACTTTAAGAAACCCGTGCGTTATGTTGGCCTAGATTGCGGCGAGAAAGAAATCCGCTTTGTTATCTGCGGAGCTACCAATTTCAAAACGGGCGACTTGATCGTTGCCGCACTTCCAGGTGCTGTGTTGCCAGGAGAATTCTCAATCGGCGCCCGTGAAACGTACGGAAAAACTTCAAATGGAATGATCTGTTCCGCTCGTGAACTCGGATTAGGTGACGATCATTCAGGGATTATGACCTTCACTGAAGGTACCGTAAAGATAGGTGAAGATGCCATCGCAGGTCTCATGATCAACGATGTGATCTTTGATATCGCCGTAAATCCAGATCGTGGGTACGCCCTAAGCATCCGCGGGATAGCTCGCGAGATTTCAGGATCACTCAACCTAAAGTTTACCGATCCTGTAGATGCGTTACGTGGTCTTACCTTCGCTGAAACCGGAAAAGGTGTCACTGCAAAGATCGCCGATCCAGCTACAGCATCAGTCTTCTATTTGCGCACTCTTGGTAACTTCGATCCTGCCGCAACAACTCCACTATGGATGCGTCGACGCATTGAGAAGATGGGAATGCGCTCTATCTCGCTCGTTGTTGATGTCACAAACTACGTCATGCTTGAACTCGGCCAACCGCTGCACGCTTTTGATAAGGCAAAGATCAAAGGCGGACTAACTATCAAGCGCGTTGGCAAGGCGCAACCTTTCACGACTCTTGATGGACAGATTCGACAATTGGATCCAGATGACCTCATGGTCTGTGATGATGATCAGCCCCTTGCACTGGCCGGAACTATGGGAGGTGCGTCATCTGAGATTTCAGAGACTACGACTGAGATTGCACTCGAAGCAGTACGTTTTGATCCGGTCTGCGTTGCAAAGAATTCTCGTCGCCACAAGCTGTCGTCCGAGGCATCACGACGCCTTGAACGAAGTGTGGATCCATCTCTGGCCGAATTCGCCTCAGCACGTTTTGCACAGCTCCTTACTGCACATAGTTCAGCTCAACATGTTGCCACTGTGGTTGATGGAAAGCCGCGCTATGCACCGCTCTTGATGCTTGATCCTGCATACATCTCTCGCATTCTGGGGCTGGATATTTCACCTGCAAAGATTGCTGAACTGCTGCGTTCTATAGGATGTGATGTTGATGAAAAGACCTTTGAAGTGGATCCACCCTCATGGCGTTGGGATCTTCTGACACCGGCAGATTTAGCTGAAGAAGTCGCCCGCATGATTGGTTATGACAAAATTCCTTCACTTCTTCCTCCTCGCCCTTTGCATGCATCTCTGACATCGACCCAGAAGCGACGTCGCGCAGTGGCACACATGCTTGCCAATCGAGGCTTGGCCGAAGTTCAAACTTTCCCATTCACCAATCAAGAGACCATTGATTTCATGGGCTTTGTGGGGGAAAGGGCTTCGACGTACAAGATCGCTAACCCGATGTCTGAAGAATTCCCACTGATGCGCGTACATCTAGTTCCTGGATTAATTGAAGTTGCAGAGCGCAATATCAGCCGTGGGGCAAAAGATTTCGCAATCTTCGAGATGGGTTCAATTTTCCGTAGTTCTCAAAAACTAGTTCCATTCATCTCCCCGGATGTTGCTCATCGGCCGGATCAGAAAATTATCGATGAGATCTTCGCCAGCGTTCCACCTCAGGGTTATCACGTTGCTGGTCTTCTCGTTGGAAAGAGCGAGAATGAGAATTGGCAAGGCAAGGCTCGTTCATATACATGGCAAGATGCAATCGCATACGCCCAAGATGTTCTTTCGCTCTGTAATCTTCAGTGGACTGTTAAGCGTTCTGAATTTGCTCCTTGGCATCCGGGTCGTTGCGCTGAACTTGTCGTAGATGGCAAAGCTGTCGCCCATGCTGGCGAACTTCATCCGCGAATAGTTGCCAAATATGGACTTCCTGAGAGATCTGTCGCATTTGCGGTGGCGCTCAGCGCACTGCCAGAGTCAGAGTTAGTTCGTCCTACGACGGTCGGTACGATGCCTGCGGCGCTGCAAGATGTTGCCTTGATTGTTGATGCAAGCATCACAGCGGCAGAGGTCGAATCGGCGCTTCGCATCGGTGCCGGAGATCTTCTCGAGTCCATCACTCTCTTTGATCGTTACGACAAACTAGGCGATGGCAAGATTTCTCTCGCTTTCTCGCTGGTATTCCGAGCGCCGGATCGAACACTTACCGGGGCTGAGGTAGCACAGATGCGTGAAGCGGCGGTAGCAGCAGCGTCCAAGGAGACCGGCGCAATTCTCCGTACTGCATAAATATGCAGATGGTTGCATATTTATAGATCGTCAGGTACCCTTAGTTTCATGAAAATTGGTGTCGTAGGGGCTAGTGGCTACGCCGGTGGTGAGCTATTGAGAATTATTTCAACCCACCCCGTCTTCACCATTGAGGCGGTTTCTGCTCACTCAAATGCGGGGGAGTTGATTACATCTCTGCATCCCCAATTAGTATCAATGAGCGGTCAGAGATTCTCTACCTTCTCGCCCGAACTTTTTGGGACATGTGATCTTGTTTTCTTAGCGTTGCCTCATGGTGAGTCCGCGGATGCAGTGAAAGCTATTGCAGACGTTAAACCATCTATGAAGTTTGTTGATATCGGCGCTGATTTTAGATTAGAGGATCCAGCCGCTTGGGCAACCTATTACGGTGGCGAACATGCAGGACATTGGGCTTATGGATTACCAGAAATTAAGGGACAGATTGGCAAAATCCAAAAAGCAGAGAAGATTGCGAATCCTGGTTGCTATGCAACGGCTATAGCGCTGGCGCTCACGCCCCTTGCTCAGTTCGCGCATCTCAATGACGTGGTCGTAGTTGCTGCCTCTGGCACTTCTGGTGCAGGTCGTTCGGCAAAAAGTAATCTTCTTGCAAGTGCGATCATGGGATCGATGACTTCCTATAAATTTGGGGGAGTTCATCAGCACACGCCAGAGATTGAACAATGCGTCTCCCAGGCCACGGGCAAAGAAGTACGCATCTCATTTACTCCAATGCTTGCGCCAATGGTGCGTGGAATTCTTGCAACTGTCACCGTTAAACTCGATCAATTTATCTCAACTGATGAGCTACGTAGTCATTTCGCGAAATATTATGGAGACGAAATCTTTGTATCAGTTCTTCCAGAAGGTGAAATGCCTGCAACTCATGCGGTATATGGAAGCAATTCGGCACATCTTCAAGTTGCAGTAGATGGTCATACAAAACGGGCGATGGTCAGCATTGCAATTGATAATTTGGGTAAGGGTGCTGCTGGCCAAGCAGTACAGAATGCAAACATTATGTGTGGTTTAGATAGCTCTGCGGGTTTGAGTGTCCAAGGGATCGGGATATGAGCAACATTCTCGTGGTCAAGTACGGGGGCCACGCAATGTCTGATGACTCAGGGCTTTTCGCCGATGCGCTAAGTCATGCTCTTGCAAAGAATTTGAAGTTAGTGGTCGTCCATGGTGGTGCTCCTCAGGTCAACGCTGAACTTCAAGCACGTGGAATAACTCCACGCTTTATAGGTGGATTTCGTTACACAGATGCAACCACGTTAGAGGTTGCCGAAGACGTTCTTGCCAGGCAGGTAGGTCCTGCAATTACTTCGGCGCTAATTGCTCATTCAATCCCTGCCGAATCTCTCTCGGGCCGTCGCATCATCAAAGCAGAAACACTCACTCGTTTGGTTGATGGTACTTCTGTTGATCTTGGCTTTGTGGGTCGAATAACAGCAGTTGATGCAGACCAGATTCAATCGCTACTCGATCAGGGAAAAGTTCCTGTGATATCTCCCGTTGCTTCAAATACTGAAGGCACCGGAGCACTCAATGTCAATGGCGATCTTGTCGCCGCAGCGATCGCAGGGGAGCTAGATGCCATGGCGCTAATTGTGATGACGGATGTACCAGGTATTTATCGCAACTGGCCAGATCGCGGATCGCTTATCTCCTCAATTTCTCGA
This sequence comes from Candidatus Planktophila sp., assembly GCA_044350045.1. Classification (GTDB taxonomy): domain Bacteria; phylum Actinomycetota; class Actinomycetes; order Nanopelagicales; family Nanopelagicaceae; genus Planktophila. The sequence continues at coordinate 39,964 of JBILIJ010000009.1, forward strand.
GATGAACTCTTTGCTATTAAGGATTCATTTGAAGATGGAATGTCACCAAAAGTTGCTGCTTGTCTAGAAGCAATCGATAACGGGGCTCGTGCGGTCAGAATCATCGATGGACGAGATCCTCAAGCCTTTGCTCTCGCTTTGGAAAATAGTGGCGGAACTTTGGTCAGCGCATGATTAAGAAGAGCGCCAGTATCAATTGGGATGATGTCATGATGACAAATTACGGCACCCCTTCACGGACATTTGTTAGCGGCAAGGGATGTGTTCTCAAGGATGATCAAGGTAAGTCTTATCTGGATTTTCTTGCAGGGATTGCAACCAATGTTCTTGGCCATGGACATCCAGCCGTAGTAAAGGCGGTGACTAAACAAGTTTCAACTCTGGCTCATGTGAGTAATTTCTTTGCGCACCCGCAAGGGTTGTTGTTAGCTTCCAGACTTCAAAAAATGACGGGCGATTCCAACGCACGTGTCTTCTTCTGTAACTCTGGCGCAGAAGCTAACGAAGCAGCTTTGAAAATCTCCCGTCGCACCGGAAGATCTCGCATCGTTGCAACCCAAGGATCTTTCCACGGTCGAACCATGGGTGCACTCTCTATGACCGGACAACCTTCAAAGCGCGAACCATTTATACCTTTGCTGAAAGGGATTATTCATGTTCCTTACGGTGACTTATCTGCGATGTCTCGTGCGGTATCAAAAAAGACCGCGATGGTGATCGTCGAACCAATTATGGGCGAGGCAGGAGTCATCACTCCAGAAGATGGTTACTTAGCCGGACTTCGGGCTATCTGCGATCGCGTAGGAGCGTTATTGGTTTTCGACTGCGTGCAGACTGGAATTGGTAGGACCGGGCAATGGTTTGGCTTTGAACACGAAAACGTTCAACCCGATCTCGTTACCTTGGCAAAAGGAATCGGCGGAGGATTACCACTGGGTGCAACGATTGCATACGGCAAAGCGGCACAGTTACTTCAGCCGGGAGATCATGGAACTACTTTTGGTGGAAATCCAATCGCATGCGCTGCAGCTAATGCGGTGCTGGACGTCATCGAAAGCAAGAAGCTTATGCAGTCTGCAAAAGTTTTTGAGAGAAAAATTAAGAAGAGCCTTTCTAATACTCCTGGAGTTTTACAAGTTCGGGGAAGAGGTTTACTTCTTGGAATTGAGCTCACTGCGCCCATAGCAAAGAATGTCGCAACGTCAATGCTTGAGGCGGGAATCATTGTTAACGCTGCTAATGATCAGACGATTCGTATTGCACCTCCACTCATCGTCACGATGGCACAGATCGAGAAATTTATCTCTGTATTCAAGCAAGTACTGAAGGAGATAGACAATGGCTAAAGTGCAACCGATCAATACGGTCTCAGCACGTCGCTCTGCGGCAATTACTGCGATTCATTCTGGACGAATCCATAGCCAAGACGATTTGGTGCGGGCGCTTAAGAAAGCTGGATACGGGGTAACGCAAGCTACTGCCAGTAGAGATATAGAAGAAATCGGTGCTGTTCGTATTCGCAATCAAAAAGGAGAGATGGTCTATTCGATCTCCGAAGATAGTGATTCATCCCTTGCGCGATCTATGCCGTTACCCCAAGAATTAATTCTCAGTGTTGATTCCAGTGGAAACCTCGCGGTGGTGCATACACCACCTGGGGGAGCACAACTATTAGCGAGTTCTCTGGATCATTCGGGCATTAGCGAAATCATCGGCACTATTGCTGGCGATGACACTGTTCTCGTGGTCTCTAAGAGCGCCACTGGTGGCAACGCTTTGGCACGTGAACTACTTGCATTTGCTGGAAAAACTAGAACTAAGAAGAGAAGGTAGAGAAATGGCACTGTGGGGCGGAAGATTTTCAGAGGAACCGGCAGATGTGGTTTTTGCCCTTTCCCGTAGCGTTCACTTCGATTGGCGTCTTGCGCCATACGATCTTCGCTCCTCGTTAGCCCATCTTGCAGTCTTGGAATCATCAGGTTTGTTGACATCTGAGGTAGCTGGAAAAATTCGTGGAGGACTTCTTGAGTTAACTGAAGAAGCAAAAACCGGGGTGTTCACCTATAACGATTCGGATGAGGACGTTCATTCGGCGCTGGAGAGAGGCCTCACCGAGAAGCTAGGCGAAATCGGCGGATCACTCCGTGCCGGTCGCTCCCGTAACGATCAAGTTGCTACCGATCTGCGTCTCTACGCAATCGAAGCAATGTTGCAAACGGCTGAGAAGATTATCCACTTGCAGCAAGCTCTTGTAGCAAAAGCAGCGGAGTACTCTGATGCACCATCAGTCGGTTTCACTCATATGCAGCATGCTCAGCCGGTACTTTTTGGTCACGAACTAGCAAAGCATGTACATGCTTTTAACCGAGATCTAGATCGAATTGATGATTGGTTAACTAGAACTTCGGTGAGTCCATTGGGCTCGGGTGCTCTGGCCGGATCTTCTCTTCCGCTTTCTCCGGAGGCAACTGCAACTGCACTAGGTTTCAAAAAGAGTGCCGGTAATAGCATTGATGCTGTTGCTGATCGAGATTTTGTCGCTGAGGCACTCTTCATCATTTCAATGGTTGGTGTACATCTTTCACGTATCGGAGAAGAATGGTGCATCTGGGCAACCACTGAATTCGGTTGGGCAAAAGTCTCTGATTCCTATTCAACAGGCTCTTCGATAATGCCGCAGAAGAAGAATCCAGATATGGCCGAGCTTGCTCGTGGCAAGGCTGGCAGATTGATTGGAAACCTCACATCCGTTCTCACAATGCTTAAAGGATTACCTTTTGCTTACAATCGTGATCTTCAGGAAGATAAGGAACCTCTCTTTGATTCATTCGACACGTTGGCGCTAGTTATTCCAGCTGTGGCCGGAATGGTGGCAACTACTGAATTCGATCGCGGGAAGATGGCTGCTGCAGCTCCTACCGGTTACTCACTTGCAACCGAGATTGCAGACTTTCTCGTCCGTGCACATATTCCATTTGCGACAGCTCATGAAGTTGCTGGAAAGTGTGTCGCACTCGCTGAGAAGAACCAGATCGCTCTTGCCGAAATTTCGGATGCACAGTTCATTGCGATTCATCCAGCACTGACGCCAGATATTCGTGGCGTACTCACTGTCGAAGGCGCGCTTAATTCGCGCACTACCTATGGCGGAACTGCCCCGGCTGCCCTAGGTCGCCAACTGGCTATTCTCAAGAGCGAAGTCAGCGCCTTTGAAGCGAATTTCTCCGCCAAGTCCACGGCCTTTTCCGGCATGATGAGCGCATGAGTCAATTTCTTGATGACCTGCGCTGGCGTGGGCTTATTGCCCAGACCACTGATGAGAAGGAGCTAGCCGCTGCCCTTGAGAAGCCAATAACCCTTTACATCGGTTTTGATCCAACTGCGCCGAGTATCCACGTGGGAAACCTTGTCGTTCTCTTGGTCCTACGTCGCTTTCAATTAGCAGGCCACCATCCGATCGCATTGGTTGGCGGAGCCACTGGCTTGGTGGGCGATCCCAGTGGACGTAATGAAGAACGTAGCCTTAATAGCAGCGACATAGTTGAACAATGGGTCAACCGAATCAAGGTACAAGTTTCGTCAGTTTTGGACTTTAAGGTTTCTATAAACCCGGCTGTGGTTGTTAACAATCTCGATTGGACTTCGCCGTTATCAGCGATTGAATTCTTAAGAGATATTGGCAAACATTTCAGTGTCAATCAAATGCTCTCCAAGGACTCAGTTGCTAACCGTCTCGAAGGCGGTATTTCTTATACAGAATTTTCATACCAAGTTCTTCAAGCATTTGATTTTCTTGAACTCTATCGTCGCAACAACTGCACACTACAACTCGGGGGATCTGATCAGTGGGGAAATATTGTTGCCGGCCTAGATTTGATTCGACGCGTGGAAAGTGGCAGCGGACATGCCGTCACGGTGCCATTATTAACGAAGGCAGATGGAACTAAGTTTGGAAAAACTGCAGGTGGAAGCGTCTGGCTAGATCCTGAGATGACTTCTCCATATGCCTTCTTCCAGTATTGGCTGAACTCTGATGACAAAGATGTGATCAATTTCCTCAAAGTATTTTCATTTAAGTCACGCCAAGAGATCGAAGCGATTGAAAAAGAACATAACGAGAACCCTGGTGCACGTAACGCTCATCGCTCACTTGCGCGCGAACTCACGGCTTTGATTCATGGCGAAGAGACTTCTGCGCGCGTTGAAGAAGCTGCCAAGGCTCTCTTTGGTCAAGGCGACCTCAACTCTCTTGATGAGAAAACGTTGGCGAGTGCATTAAGTGAATTACCTCGTGTACAGATTTCTGCAAAGGAAGAGATCCCCACGTGGGTCGATTTGCTGGCAGCTGCCGGGGTGGTTGACTCCAAATCGGCTGCTCGCCGCATCGTTAAAGAAGGTGGCGCATATCTCAATAATGAGAAGATTTCGGGGGAGGATTTCCGTCTCGAAAAAAGCCACTTTTTATGCGGAAAATATGCGGTTTTGCGTAAAGGCAAGCGCGATCTTGCTGCGATAGAGCTTCAGTAGCTCCTACTGGACCGCTCAAAAACCCCACTATTTACGCTCAAATACAGCAATTTTCAATGGCTTCGTGAGTATCACCGCCATCACAATTGCGGTGGGAACCCGATTTGACCCCCAGGTCGGCTCACCCCTATAGTTACGCTCCTTGCTGTGGAACGTACCCCTAGGAAGCTCGGGGGCCGTACAGCATCACTTCCTGATTTAGGGCCTATCTAGCCGGTTTGACCGTGCCTAGCCGTATGCACTAAGTTTGGCGGTCTGCCCTGAAAAATAGGAGAAATCCTAGGACGCAGTGCGCATCCGTACCTTGAGAACTCAACAGCGTGCCATAAGTCAATGCCAGAGAATGGTTTACCTAGTCATGCAAATTTCTAGCGCCATTCTCTAAATAAATACTTCAATGAAGTATGTGCCATGCACTGTTAATTCAGGGCATGGACTACTCGTTGATTTCCTTTGGTAAAGACAAAATAAACGACAGTTTGTTTGTCACGTAAGCCAGAAAACTTTCTATGGAGAGTTTGATCCTGGCTCAGGACGAACGCTGGCGGCGTGCTTAAC
>JBILIJ010000028.1:0-12314 GCA_044350045.1 Candidatus Planktophila sp.
GCAGCAGAGTCGATGCGATCGACTGTGATGGTCTCTCCAACAGTTACCTTCTCCTGGCGTCCGCCAGCTTTCACGATTGCGTACACGTTATTGCTCCACTTCAGTTAAGCCTTGGTCCAGCGAAAGCTGGCCTCGGGCAGGGCTCTAGGGTACGGAAGTCGTAGTCCTAGCGTCAAATCAAGGGCTGGAGCTTCTCAGGCTCCAGGGGTAATCACGCCAGATGAGGCAGCTCGTCGGCGACGGCGCCCTTGAGGGGCTGCTTCCTTCGCGACTTCTACTGCGCTCTCGTCATTGAGAACTTCATGAAATTCATGTTCTGTTGCTGCTTCCTCTTCAACATCGCCATGTTCTGCGCTTTGAGAATTAACTTGAGGCGTTGGTGCTTTGATTGCAACCGGATCCATATGGATATGAATTCCACGACCAGAGCACGCATCACATGTTGTCGAGAATGCCTCAATAAGTCCTTGCCCCACTCGTTTACGAGTCATCTGGACTAGACCAAGTGACGTCACTTCAGCAACTTGGTGCTTTGTGCGATCGCGGCCAAGGCATTCAATAAGGCGACGTAGCACCGCTTCTCTATTGGACTCAAGTGTCATATCGATAAAGTCGATCACAATAATTCCGCCTAAGTCGCGCAAGCGAAGTTGACGTGCGATTTCTTCGGCCGCTTCAAGGTTATTTTTGGTAACCGTCTCTTCGAGGTTTCCACCCTTACCAATAAATTTACCGGTGTTTACGTCGATCACAATCATCGCTTCGGTGCGATCAATCACAAGCGATCCACCTGAAGGCAGATAAACCTTGCGATCAAAAGCTTTAGCTAACTGCTCTTCAACGCGATAATCTGCAAAGAGATCGCCCTTACCGGCGTATCGCTCGATCTTGGCGTTAAGTTCAGGTGCAATAGATCCGAGGTAATCCGTGATTTCGGTATATGCCTCATTGCCTTGAATAATCAGTCTGCGGAAATCTTCATTGAAGATATCTCGAATTACTCGAACAGCAAGATCAGGCTCTGACAAAAGCAGAGCTGGTGCATGGAAGTTCGGGTTTTCTGATTTTGCATAAATATCTTCCCATTGCGCTTTAAGGCGAGCTACATCATTGGTGAGCTCTTCCTCTGATACGCCTTCTGCAGCGGTACGTACAATCACACCGGCTTCTTCAGGGATAAGGTTTTTAAGAATTGCCTTCAGGCGAGTGCGCTCTGACTCTGGAAGTCTCTTTGAAATTCCACTCATTCCACCGCCAGGAACATAGACAACATAACGGCCGGGAAGTGAAATTTGCGAAGTAAGGCGCGCACCTTTTTGACCAATAGGATCTTTAGTCACTTGCACAAGAACTGGCTGGCCAGTCTTTAAGACCATTTCGATTTTGCGTGGTGAAGATTCAGAGATACCTGCCGCATCCCAATTTACTTCGCCAGCATAGAGAACAGCGTTTCGACCTTTACCGATATCAACGAAGGCCGCTTCCATTGAAGGAAGCACATTTTGTACTCGCCCAAGATAAACGTTACCAACGTAGGAAACGTTCGCATTTCGGTTGACGTAATGCTCAACCATGACCTTATCTTCGATCACACCGATTTGAATGCGATCACCGATCTGGCGAACGACCATCTCACGATCTACGTTCTCACGGCGGGCTAAGAATTCTCCATCTGTAATGACAGTTCCGCGTCGGCGGTATGGCTCTCGATAATCTTCGCGGCCACGATCTCTGCCACGATCTCTATCGCGACGGTTACGAGTTCCGCGCTCGGCTCGTTCTGCGCGTTCTGCGCGAGCAGGCCGTTCCCGAACTTCACGAACCTTTACAACTGTAACTACGCCATCTTCATCAATTGTTTCCCCTGGTGTGACGTCCTCACCTGCCGCGCGACGGCGACGGCGACGGCGATGTGTTGTGCCATCGCCACTATCTGGGGCTGATGCATCACCGGATTCCGAATCTGAATCATCAACGTTCTCTTTGGATTCACCCGATGTTGCCTCATCCTGTGGGCGGCGACGGCCACGACCACCACGGCGGCGTCGACGATTGCGATTACGCGGATCTGAATCTGAATCATCATCGCCTGCGGTGGCTGGTGGTTGGGTTGAAGTATTTTCTTCGGCGTCGCTCTTGGCTTTGGCACGGCGCGGAGCCTTTGCCGGTGCATCGGTGGCCTCTGCCGCCTGAAAAACTGGAACTGGAATTGCAGCTGCTCGTTTACGAGTCTTCGCTGGTGCATCGGTGGCCTCAACTGCTGGCGCATCACTGATTACGTCTGCAACTTTAGATTTAACTGCTGCTTTGATTTTCTTCACCGCACGCTTACGCGGTGATTTTGGCTCTATTGCCATCACTGTAAATCCTCTTCGCCATCACAACTGCAATGGCTTGCTCTGGCCCAAGTCTCCTTGAGCAAATTCTCTTACCGTCGCCTTGTGCGTGCGGTACTTCGTGAAACTACCTAAATTTAATGAGTCCGCCGCTGGCGCGATTTCAATCGCTAGCCGCGCTGAACTGTTGGCTCATTATGGCAGATTCAGAGCTGATATTCCTAAAATCCGCCTCTTTACGCCTGATTTAGCCGCGCTGTTTGGCGTAAATATTCTGCAAAAGACCAAAGCCGATCAAATTAGCGAACATGCTGGAGCCGCCATAAGAGAGGAAGGGTAAGGGCACACCCGTCATCGGCATCAGCCCCAGTGTCATACCAATATTTTCAAATGTTTGAAAAGCAAACCACGAGAGCACCCCGACACACACCATCCTGCCAAATGCATCAGTTGATCTTCGAGCAATTGTAAATGCGCGCATCACTATCGTGAGATAGAGAAGCAGGATGAATCCACTACCAACGAAGCCGAGTTGTTCACCGGCGACTGTAAAGATGAAGTCAGTCTGTTGCTCTGGAACAAAACGTCCATTTGTTTGTGGTCCTTCAAATAAACCTGTTCCAAAAAATCCGCCAGAACCGACGGTAATTCTTGCCTGCCGCAATTGATAACCCGCACCCAAAGCATCAGAGTTTGGATCTACAAATGACTGCAATCGCTTTACCTGATAGTCATTGATGACGCCAAGTTTGGTTGCACCAAAGCCACCTAAGAGCGCAACCAGAATAAGGCCGACAACCCAGCGCGATGGCGCACCTGATGCGCCAATCATTGCAACAACAGCGATGCTAATAATAAAAACGGTACCCATGTCTGGCTGAAGAAGAATTAGCCCGACTGGAATTGCCGCAACTAGAAGGGCTTGAATAACATCGCGATGAGTGGGCGCATCTGACTCGTGACGATACTCAGATAACAGCATTGACATTCCAACGATTATCGCAATTTTGGATAACTCGGCTGGCTGAATCTGGAATCCACCTGGAAGTGGGATCCATGCCTGCGCACCATTTACTTCGCTACCGATTCCTGGGATCAAAACAGCGGTGAGACCAATTACTCCTAGGCCCCAGACAACAGGTGTATATGCTCGCAAAGATCTGTAATCAATAACTGTCGTACCCCAGGCAAGAAGAATGCCGATCATGATGTTAATAACGTGACGCTTGAGGTAATACTCGGGATCTAATCCGTTGGCGGCATACCAATCACGAGTTGCGGCATAGACCAAGAGTGTGCCAATAAAGAGTAGGAGTCCGACCGCAACGGTTAATATCGGATCAAGACCCCAGAAAGCATTCTTACTTAGGGTGCGACGAAAGCCTTGGCGTTGATTGATCAAACTCATGGCGTCACCTTCACCTTCGTTGCTGGCGAAATTTTAGGTAGAACTGTCGGTGGCTTTCCTTCTGGGTAGATGGCTGCCCCGGGCACAATCGTAGAACCCTTCACACCGAAAAGGGATTCAAAAATTTGACGCACACCAATACCGGATGACGAGGCACCAAATCCGCCTTGAGAGACCATCATGACAACTGCATAGCGTGGCTTTTCTGTTGGACCGTATCCGGCATACCACGATGTATCACTCTTGAGTGAGCCATTTGTATTTCTTCCGAAAACTTGAGCTGTTCCAGTTTTACCACTCGTAGCGATTGGAAAACCACTAAAGGCACCGGCACCGGTACCAGACACGACAACTTCTCGAAGCGAGCCTTGTAAAAATTTGAGAGTTGATTTGCTCGCAGGCAACGTTCCAAGTTTTTCTGGAGAGATCGTCTGAAGAATTTTTCCCTCAGTAGTCACTACTGCCTTGCCTACAGTTGGCTTCCAGATTGTTCCGCCATTGGCAATAGCTGCATACATCTGTGCCAATTTAAGAGGTGTAATAACCGTGTCACCTTGGCCGATCGAGAAGTTAACAGCATCTCCTGCACGTATTTTGTCACCATCTAAACAATTCTCTCGTGCAAGTTCTAAAAGAAAAGCAGTCTGCTGTGCTTTGGTGGCACGCTCTTTATAATTACAATAAAAGTCTTTGTTCTGCTCATACCAAGAGAGTCTCCATTCGCGGTTTGCAAGGCGTCCGGAAGACTCTGACGGCAGATCGATTCCGGTCCTCTGGCCTACCTGAAATCCTTTCGCCGCCTTAAAGAAATAATCATTTGGATTATTCTTTGGCTTGAGACCGCCATCTTTTAACCATTCAGTAAATGCAATTTTGTACCAGATGGTGTCACACGAAACGGCTATCGCTTTCTTCATCGAGAGTGTGCCTTGATTCTTGCTTTCAAAGTTACGGAATAAGCGAGTTCCGACTTGAAAGTCTCCTGGGCACTGATAATTTGCATTGAGGTTATATCCAGCATTAGCGGCTGCAACAAGAGAGACCGCTTTAAAGGTAGATGCTGGAGCAAAAACTCCCTGGAGTGCACGAGATAGCGCCGGCACACCTTTAGCCTCTGAATAAAGATCGCGCGCTTGTTCAGTGGTGAGGCCTCGTTCATATGCGTTGGGATCAAAAGTTGGATACGAAGCCAGTGCTAAGACTCTGCCCGTGACTACATCCATGACAACTGCGGCAGCGCCATCTGCGCGATAACCACTAGCACGGGAACGAGCAACAGCTGCGGCGAGGGCTTCTTCACTCGCTGCCTGAAGTCGTGCGTCAATGCTGGTTACTAAGTGATTACCAGGAATTGGATTGGTCACCTTCCTAGTATTTGTCACCGATTCCTTGCGATCAACGGTAAATGTCTTGATCCCTGGAGTCCCGCGCAAATATTCATCGTATTGAATTTCCAAACCAGCCTTACCAATATATTCTGAGCGAAAATAAGTACGGCCATTCTCTCCGGCGAGATCGCCTTCAGTGAGTGGACCGATATAGCCGAGCATATGTGCAGCATTTGCCCCCGCATTTGCTGGATATGAGCGGATAGCTATTGGGGCTGCACTTATTCCTGGGTATTGATCTGAGCGTTCAACAATCTGCAGAGCTAAAGATGGGTCAGCATCTTTAGTAATGGGGATAGGTTGAAAACGAGATCCAGTCCAACATCCGGCCCGTTTGCCTGATTCAAGTTCGCCACACAAGCGGGTGCGTTGAAAAATATCTACATATTTAATCTTCAATAGTCGCGCCAACGAACGCAAAACTGCTTCGCCCTCATCCTCTTGTTTATCAATTATGGTTCGATCGACTGTAATTGCTACGCCTACTTTATTTAGTGCTAAAGGAACGCCTGATGCATCAACGATCAGCCCTCGGGTTGCCGGAGTTACAACATCTCGACTTTGAATTGAAAGCGCAGCATCTTTGTATGTAGGCGCTGCAGCTACTTGCAAATAAAATAGTCTTCCCAAGAGCGCGGCCATGAGCGAAATAATAAATATTTGGATAACAAGAAGGCTCAGACGAGATCGAAGATTCATAAATGTGATCTCGTATCATGAATGAAGTCATATGCCCGAGCCACCACCGGCATTGCTATTGGAACAAAGGCTGCAGACCAGAGAAGACCAATAAATAATGAGGTAGCTATCGAAGAAAAAGCTCCCAGATCTTCACCCAGCATCAGTGATAGCAGTATGTAGAGAACCCTTGCCACAACAACTGCAACTGTTACTAGGAAAGTAATGGTGAATGGATTCAATCGCACATTTTCATAACCCAAACCAAAGTATGAAATCCCAAATCCAACAAGAATAAGCACAAGAGTCCACTGCCCAAATGCACCAGCTGTGCTCTGAGATAAATCAATGAGGAAACCTGCCGCGAAACCTGTCAGCGCTCCCATGTTTGGTGATGACAGCGCAGCCCACAAGAGAGCAAAAATAAGAAAGAGTGAGAATCCCCCACCAGCTATTCGAAGTTGGGTGATAAATGCTTCTTGCAGAATATATACAAGAAGAAAAAGTACAGCGGTCAGCGAAATCTTGCGAATAGACATTTATTCGGTGCCGGGTGAATTCGGTGAAGGCGATTGGCTTGGTGTAACAAAAACGGTAACCGTAGGGATTGGAGTAGGAAGAGGCTTTGGTGGAATGAGGGAGTCACGTGGATCAACATCAGGGGCTGAAAGGACAACGCTGACTACACCAATTGATGAAAAGCTTGCAAAGAATCGCACATCAGCAGTCTGAGTGACCGCTCCCGCTGCATTGTCGACAGAGGTCACTTCACCGACTGGAACACCCGGAACAAATGGTCGATTGTTAACACTTCCTCGAGCGATCAAGATATCGCCAACTTTAATTGTCGATTGATTATCTAGTAATTGGAGGACGCCCTTGCGCGTTCCTTGCCCAGAGAGAATGCCAATCTGTTGTGATCCTGCAACCCTCACACCAATTCGAAACGATGGGTCAGATGCCAGTGAAATAAGGGCACTATTGGTGTAAACAGTCTTAACAACACCAATAAGCCCATATGAATTTATAACCATCATATTTGGCTTGAGACCATTCTGTGAACCAGCATCAATTGTGATGGTCTGAGTAAATGATGTTGTTGCACCTTGGGAAATTACTCGTGCGTTAAGAACTTTGTACTCTGCCTTACCTGCCAGATCGAGTGCACCTTGTAATTGTTCAAGTTGAGCATCGATATTTCTACGCTCTCGCAGCTGGCTTAATAATTCCCCATTTTCGATACGAAGCTTCTCCATCTCAGATCGCGTTCGACCTAAATAAATAACATCTACAAAGAAGTTACGAACGGGTGAGAGGATGGTTGCGCCAACATTTTGGACGGGACTCAGCGCACTCTGGGTTCCAGTACGCAAGCCACTAATGAGTGAAACACCGCGCAAATCAAGAGTGATCAGAAATAGTGACGTGATAATCAGGATGATGAGCAGTAAACGCCCGCGGTTCTCGCCGCCGCGCGCCATCATCAAACGACCGTTCTACCTATCGACGTGGCTCTGAGATCAAGACTTTTTCAAGTGCCTCAAACTCTTCAATACATTTTCCTGAACCTTCAACAACGGCATCGAGTGCGTGCTCAGCAATGTGAATAGGCATTCCGGTTTCACGACGAAGTCGCTCATCCAAACCTTTAAGGAGCGCGCCACCACCTGTGAGCATAATTCCACGGTTAATTAAATCTGATGAAAGTTCAGGTGGGCACTTATCGAGAGTGCTCTTTACCGCATTTACGATCGCCTTTACTGGCTCATCAAGTGCCTTACGGATCTCTGCAGCTGTAACAATAATTGTCTTTGGAAGTCCTGTTGCAAGATCGCGCCCACGGATTTCCGCATCTTTTTCATCGGCTAAAACGTAGGCAGAACCGATAGCCATTTTGATCTCTTCTGCTGTTCGCTCACCCAAAAGAAGAGAGTATTCGCGCTTTACCCAATCAATAATGGCCTGATCCAGCTTGTCTCCGCCTACTCGAATGGAGAGAGCAGTAACAATTCCACCAAGTGAAATCACAGCAACTTCAGTTGTACCGCCACCGATATCAACAACCATATTTCCCGTTGGTTCGTGAATTGGTAGTCCGGCACCGATTGCAGCGGCCATTGGCTCTTCAATAATGTAAACCTTACGAGCTCCAGCATCGTAGCCGGCCTCGGTTACTGCACGCTGTTCAACACCGGTAATTCCAGAAGGAACGCAGATAACAAGACGTGGCTTAGCCAGTATGCGACGACCATGCACTTTACGAATGAAGTGCTTAAGCATGCGGGCCGTTGTATCAAAGTCTGCGATAACACCATCTTTTAGTGGACGGATAGCAACGATGTTTCCAGGAGTACGGCCAATCATCAGTTTTGCCTCTGTGCCAATTGCAAGCACAGCGCCAGTATCCTGATTGACAGCAACTACAGATGGCTCGTTAAGAACAATGCCGCGTCCACGAACATAGACGAGTGTGTTTGCTGTACCAAGATCGATCGCCATATCGCGACCAATGAATGTTGATTTGCCGCTCATTTATTTCCCTTCGAAGAAAATAGCTATCTCACGTGCTGCTGATTCCGGTGAATCAGAGCCGTGAACAAGATTCTGTTGAACTTTGGTTCCTTGATCGCGTGCAAGATCTCCCCGAATGGTTCCGGGAGCTGCAACTGTAGGATCTGTTGCACCTGCAAGTGATCTGAAACCTTCAATCACGCGTTGGCCTTGCGCAATAATCGCAACGATTGGACCCGAGAGCATGAACTCTACGAGCGGTTCGAAAAATGGCTTGCCTTGATGTTCTGCGTAATGGCGTTCAAGTAGAGCGCGATCTGCTTGCATCATTTTGATATCAGCGATCACATAACCCTTAGCTTCGACGCGCCTAATAATTTCACCGACAAGATTGCGGGAAACACCATCAGGCTTGACAAGGATTAGGGTCTGCTCGATTTTCACCACGTCAGTCTATTGGGGATTTGGAGGACCCTGCGACAGTAGGGCCGCACGTGCCGCCTCACCCTTTCGCCCCACAATAATGGCTGCCACCCATAGCCCCATGAAGATTAAGTTCACAATCCACATCGCCGGAACCACCACGCTGTAGGCCATCAGTGCGAATTGCAGAAGTGACCCGAGAATCCACCCGGTCTTCTTGCGTAAAAGCCCGATCGCCAGAACTGTCATCACCATGAAGGCAAAGCCATAAACAAGGGTGGCTGGCTCGTGTATATCTTTCGCTAGCAACATTGCAAAACCCATGATGAAAATCTCCATCGACAAGACTGCGCTACCTAATACTTTCATCGCTCCCCCACATTTTTCTCTGCAAACTTATTGTTTACATATGTGCGCGCTTCTCCAACAGTAACTACTGAACCGGTGATGACAATACCGAGAGTTTCATCGCTTAAGGGTCTTACCGAATCCTTAATGGCTTTCTCGATTGCAGTCTCGAGATCGACCGCTGAGAAAACGCGATCAGCGCCGAATATCTCAATCGCCAGACTCTCTAAATCTGAAACTTCCATGGCGCGATGAGATGAGTTCTTTGTGACAATAATTGAGTCCATAAACTTTTCGAAGTAAACTAAAATCCCGCGAGCGTCTTTATCGCCCATGACACCAACAATCCCGATGATTTCGTCAAAGGTGAACTCAGATTCAATCGTCTCTACGAGTGCGATGCTCCCGTGTGGATTGTGTGCTGCATCCAATATGATTGTTGGGTCTCGATGAATTACTTCACACCGGCCCGGTGATCTCACTTGGGCAAAACCCTCGCGCACCGCATCAATGTCTAATTCATTCTCTCCGAAGAAAACTTCGACTGCGACCAGGGCTGCCGCTGCATTTGATGCTTGATGTTTTCCGTGTAGTGGAATGAAAATCTCGTCATAGACTCCCTTGAGTCCTTGAATAGTGACAAGTTGTCCACCAACGGCAACTGCGCGTGAGATCACCGAGTACTCAAGACCTTCGCGCGCTACATCTGCTCCGACTTCGGCGGCTTTGCGCAACAATTCGACTGCAACTTCTGGCTCTTGCTGTGAGAGAACTGCAAAGCCACCTTCTTTAATAATTCCTGCCTTTGTCGAAGCGATTTCAACCAGCGTGTTACCTAAGTACTCCATATGGTCTAAACCAATTGGGGTAATAACACTCACATCTGCATTCACGACATTGGTGGCATCCCATTCTCCGCCCATCCCCACTTCAATAACTCCAATATCAATCGGGTGCTCTGCAAAGGCTGCAAAAGCCAGGGCTGTAACTGCCTCGAAGAAACTGATCGGGTTATCAAATTTCGAGTCAATAAAATCAAAATACGCAGCAATATCGTTATAGGCGAAAATCAATTCTTTAGGATCAATTGGCTCTCCATTAATTGCGATTCGCTCACGGTACGTCTCAAGATGAGGACTTGTAAATCGGCCGGTGCGTAGCCCCATCGAGAAGAGGAGTGAATCGATCATGCGAGATGTTGTTGTCTTTCCATTTGTGCCACCGATGTGAATCGTTGGATAAGAAAGCTGCGGCGAACCCAACGCATCTACCAGGGCTTGAATTCGTTCTAAGGTCGGTGCGATTCGATGTTCTGGCCACCGTGCAAGAAGCGCTGCTTCTATCGCATCTACTCGCTCTTGATCCTCAATGGGTATGTTCTTCATTACGCCAAGGCAGCAAGAGCAGCCTTAATCCGTTCAATCTCAGAAGTTGTCTTAGCCAATCGCTCACGGATCTCTACAACTACATCCGCTGGTGCCTTGGCCATAAAACCTTCATTGCCTAATTTCACTTCAGCTGTTTTTTGATCTTTTTGCGCTGTCGCTAAATCCTTTTCCAGTCGTGCTCGCTCGGCTACAAGATCGATTGAGCCGGTGAGATCGAGTTCGATCTTAGCTCCAGCAATATCTAGCGTTGCCGATGGCGTGAAATCCTTATCCTCTAATTTAAGTAAGAATCTCAGAGCGCTAGCCGATGAGAGTACATCTGGATTTCCAGAGAAACGACCCGGTATTTTTTGAGATGGCTTAATTCCTTGATCATTTCTAAATCTGCGCACTTCTGTCACAACTTCTTGGAGGCTAGCAACAATTCTCTTTGCCTCAAGATCAATCTGCTCTGGGCGAGAGATTGGCCAACTAGATATAACAAGACTTTCACCACCGGTGAGTGTGCACCAGAGTTCTTCGGTGATAAACGGCATAACCGGATGTAGAAGTCGCATGAGCTGATCTAGTACATGGCCCAATACGCGCTGAGAGGCTTCCTTTTGAGTGGATGCGAATACTTCCTTAGAAAGTTCAAGATACCAATCGCATAAATCATCCCAAGCGAAGTGGTAGATCAATTCGCAGGCACGAGAGAATTCATAACCTTCAAACAGTTGATCTGCCTCATTAATTGTTTCATTGAGACGGGTCAGGATCCAGCGATCGATTGCTGTCAGGGAGTCAAAAGGCGGCAGGTCTCCATTAACGTGCGCGCCGTTGAGCATCGCAAAACGTGACGCGTTCCAAAGTTTGGTTGCAAAATTTCGTGATCCGCCGATCCAATCTTCTGCCAGCGCTTGATCGGCGCCAGGGTTAGCTCCGCGAGCCAAGGTAAATCGCAACGCATCGGCGCCGTACTTATCTAGGAATTCGATTGGATCAATGGAGTTGCCGCGAGATTTAGACATCTTCTTGCCAAATTGATCGCGCACCAGTCCGTGCAACATGATTGTCTTAAATGGCGGAACACCATCCATCGCGAATGTAGACATCATCATCATGCGAACAACCCAGAAGAAAAGAATGTCATAGCCTGTGACAAGGACGCTGGTTGGATAAAACTTCGCTAAGTCGGCGGTTTTTTCCGGCCATCCCAATGTAGAAAATGCCCATAAGCCAGATGAGAACCATGTATCTAGTACATCTGGATCTTGCACCCAGCCATCGGGTGCCTTCTCTCCCGGTCCAACAACTACAACTTCACCTTGTGGGCCATACCAAACAGGAATGCGATGCCCCCACCACAACTGTCGAGAGATACACCAATCGTGCATTTTATCGACCCATTCAAAGTATCGCGGTTCAAGAGATACAGGTTCAATCTTGACGCTTCCGTTACGGACGGCATCTCCTGATGCTTGTGCAAGAGGTGCAACCTTTACAAACCACTGTTTTGATAGACGAGGTTCAACAGTTGTGTCACAGCGAGAGCAATGTCCGACCGCGTGTATATACGGACGCTTTTCGGCAACAACACGTCCCATCTCTTTTAGCTTAGCGACAACAGCGATACGTGCGGCAAAGCGATCCATGCCGTCAAATTCAGTACCCGTTCCATCCATTACGCCGTGTTCGTTCATGATCACAACAAAAGGCACGTTATGACGCATCGCCATTTCAAAGTCATTTGGATCGTGTGCTGCAGTAACTTTCACAGCTCCAGTACCAAAATCTTGCTCTACCAATTCGTCAGCAATAATTGGGATCATACGATTTACTAGAGGCAGGAGTA
>JBILIJ010000029.1:0-12280 GCA_044350045.1 Candidatus Planktophila sp.
CCCTAATAATTACTCAATCTGCACGAGACATTAGCCCTTGTTCGGTCGGTGCTGATGGCGAGAGATTTTCAGGTCAGGCAGCCTCGGATCAGTATGTAGTAGCAGGTTCATAAGGCAACAGCATTTAGTTAACAACTTGCGGTGAATGCCATGCCCCATTAACGACAAGAAGCCACAAGTGGGTTGTGAGGGACTCGAACCCCCGACCCGGTGATTAAGAGTCACCTGCTCTACCAACTGAGCTAACAACCCGGGGCATACATTGGCGTTCACCAGTGAATGCAGGTCAGACCCTATCAGTGTGTTTGGCCTTGTTTTGCCACCTGCCACGCGTAATCATTGAGATATGAGTCGGTGGGAGATCAGGCTAGCCATAGCCTTTATCGGTGCTGTTTTTGCCGGAGGAATCATTGCCCCGGCCGATGCGGTGCCAGTGAAAGCGACACCGGCAGTGTCAGCAGTTGAGGTGTTGGTGACCTTGGCGGTGAAGGGGCGCGCACCGAAGACTGGATATGCGCGCTCGGAATTTGGGCAAACATGGGCCGATGTTGATCGTAATGGCTGCGATACACGTAACGACATGTTAAAGCGCGACCTGACCGAGATTGTCTATAAAGAAAAGACTCGAAATTGCGTGGTCTTAAGTGGCATCTTGCAGGACAGATATTCGGGGGAGACGATCAACTTCGTTCGTGGAAACATCACGAGCATGGAAGTGCAGATCGATCACGTCGTAGCTCTTTCTAATTCATGGCAGACGGGTGCATTTAAATTGACTCTTGCCCAGCGCACAGCTCTGGCAAATGATCCGATGAATCTCTTTGCGGTAAAGGGACGGCTTAATTCACAAAAAGGTGATGGTGATGCTGCTACGTGGCTGCCACCGCTAAAGAAATTTAGATGCGCCTATGTTGCACAGCAGATTGCAGTAAAAGCAAAGTATTCACTCTGGGTTACCGCACCTGAAAAAGATGCAATGACGCGAATTCTTACTGCGTGCCCTAAGCAAACTTTGCCTAGTTAGTGGCTGTCTTGAAAGCGCTTATACGAAGCGTGAATTTCTAACTCTGCGGCATCGTGTCCGACCCAATCGCCACCGTGAACTTCTTTGCCTGGTTCGAGGGTTTTATAGACTTCAAAGAAGTGCTTGATTTCATCTAATTCATAGACTGGAACATCATTGAGATCATTCAAGTTTGATTTGCGGATATCACCGGCTGCTACACATAACAGCTTGTCATCGCCACCTTTTTCATCGGTCATGCGAAACATTCCTATTACGCGACACGAAACAACACATCCTGGAAATGTTGGTTCGTCCAACATGACGAGTGCATCAAGTGGGTCGCCATCGTTAGAGAGCGTGTTCTTTACGAAGCCATAATCATGTGGAAAGCGGGTTGCGGTAAAGAGCATGCGATCAAGGCGCACCTCGCCGGTGTTGTGATCGATCTCGTACTTATTGCGCGAGCCTGCGGGAATTTCAACGACGACATCAAAGATCATAAGTAGGAACTTTCTATGGATGCTGCGTGGCTAAATGTTGGCTAAAGACTTGGGGTGAACGACGGGGCTCGAACCCGCGACATCTCGGACCACAACCGAGTGCTCTACCAGCTGAGCTACGCCCACCATGTGCTGTGCGGGGCTAGTCTACCTTTTCCACTGGGGGATTTTGCCCTGGGTTTAATGGGTCGATAAAGATTGCCGTGCGGTAATACTTGAGTTCTGCGATCGAATCCTGAATATCTCCGAGTGCGCGATGGTTTCCGGTCTTGGCGGGGGAGGCAAAGTAGATCTTTGGAAACCAGCGGCGAGCGAGCTCTTTTATGCTGGAGACATCGACTGTGCGGTAATGCAGATACTCAGTCAAGCGCGGCATATCGCGGGCGATGAAATTGCGATCAACACTTACTGAGTTTCCGGCAAGGGGAGATTTTCCGGGGATAGTTCCCGTGGTTTCCAGGTAGGCCAAGATCGCATCTTCGGCAGCCGCGACGGTGATGCCGTTGGGGATTTCGGTGATCAGGCCAGAATCAGTATGCATCTGGGTGACAAAGTCATTCATGGCAGCCAACTGCACAGGGGTAGCGCCAATGACGAGATCAATGCCTTCGCCGATCACGTTGAGGTCAGAATCGGTTACAAGGACAGCGATTTCAACGAGTACATCTTTTTCTAGGGAAAGCCCCGTCATCTCGCAATCAATCCAGATCAGATGGGGGAGCTCGGTAGCCATATCGCGCAGTTTAGGGGGTGTCGCCCTGAGTACGTGAATTCAGCATGAGTTCACCTTCTGTTCACCTTCTATCCCTGCACTCTCTGCCGTCTGCAGAGAGACTCAGCGCGTGACCCAGACCTTAGGCGCTTCTAATTCAACCCCTGTTCCGCGCGAACTAGTAACCAAACCTCGCAGATCTGACCAATTTTTCCGGGTCGTTGTTACAGCTGGTGGAATGTCATCGCTGATCATTCTTGGTTTGATTTTTGCATTCCTTGCATACCGCGGCTTGGGTGTTCTTCGCGTAGAAGGTTTTGGATTTATCACCAATTCAAATTGGGATGTTGTCGAAGACGAGAATTCGAATATCGTTTCTCAAGACTACGGTTTAGCTGCAATGTTGGTCGGAACGATCTTGTCGGCAACAGTAGCTGTAATTGTTGGTGTGCCAATCGCCGTCTTTAGCGCGCTCTTCTTAGAATTTTACTCAGGACGCAAAGCCAGAAGCGTTCTCATCGCACTCATCGACCTGATGGCTGCTTTCCCTTCGATTCTCTTTGGCTTGTGGGGATTCTTAGTCTTGATGCCCAGCGCCGAATATTGGGCAAAGCTCCTTAACAAATATCTGGGATGGATTCCAATCTTTGACGTTCCAGCGCCATTCTTTACGCGCTCGCCATTTATTGCCGGGCTCGTTCTTGCAATTATGATCATTCCAATCTGTACTTCAATCTCACGTGAAGTTTTTTCGCAGACTCCTCTTGATCGAATCCAAGCAGCCTACGCACTGGGTGCAACTCGATTCTCAATGATTCGCGCAGTGGTACTTCCATTTGGTCGTGGTGGAATCGTCGGTGGCGCAATGCTCGGCCTTGGTCGTGCAATGGGTGAAACTGTTGCTGTGTTTTCGGTTCTAAATATTGTCTATCAGGTCAATTGGCAAGTTCTCTTTGGTTCAGGTGGAAATATCGCATCCTTGATTCTTCTCAAAGTAAATGAAGCAGATCGTGAAGAAGTGAATGCGCTAATGGCGGCTGGCCTAGTTCTATTTCTTCTCACTCTCGTCATTAACGCTGTTGCAAATGTACTTGTAAATAGCCTCGGAAAGACAGGTCGCTAAATGTCATCCACAGTCAGCCAAGCACCTATAACGCCTAAGCCAGGAAAACCTTGGGAGCCAACGGCACGTGAGCGCACACAGAAGGTGCTTAACTTTTTTATCGCATTAGCACTTTCAGTGGTGTTGCTCTTCACAACCGGTCTCAACGGAAAACTTGGTTGGTTTATCGCTTTCTTCCTCTCATTCACAGCTGTTGCATTCATCGCTGAATTTCGCCGAGCAGGCAAACCAGCAGCGCAAGATAGTTTGCTCACCAGCGCCTCCAGATTCGCAATTACTTTAGCCGTCATTCCTATCCTGAGTATTTGCGCAACCGTTGTTGTCAAGGGTTGGCGTGGAATGCATTGGGGCCTTTTCACTCAAGATATGACGCAGGCAACTGTTAACGACCCAATTCAAAATGGAGGAATGCTTGCAGCAATTGTGGGAACTCTGATTATGGTGGGACTTGCCCTCATTTTCACATTGCCGATTTCAATTCTGACTGCACTTTACTTGACTGAAATTAATGGAAAATTTGCTCGACCAATCCGCTTCCTCGTTCAGGCGATGTCCGGTGTTCCATCGATTGTTGCGGGTCTCTTTATTTTATCTGCCTTGATCTATCCGGTGACCGGAGAGCGCACGGGTCTGATGGGCGCGCTAGCGCTAGCAATTCTTATGATTCCGACAGTGGCACGTACAGCAGAAGAAGTACTGCTACTGATTCCAAATGATTTACGAGAAGCCGGGCTAGCACTTGGTGCAACGCAATGGCGAACCGTAGCCATGGTGGTTGTCCCTGCCGTAAAGAGTGGTCTAGTTACTGCAATCATTCTTGGTATCGCTCGAGTAATCGGAGAGACAGCTCCGATTCTTTTGGTCGCAGGTGGCGGAGAGTCCACCAACTTCAACCCAGTTTCAGGACCCATGGGTTCCATCCCGTATTACGTTTGGAAGTCATTCCAACTTGGCGGTACTGAGGAATCATCGCAGCGTACGTGGGCCGGGCTCCTCGTACTATTACTCTGGGTTCTCATCCTCTTTACTATTGCCCGTTACATTTCATCGAGATCGCAGAAACGGTAGATCAGAGCTATGTCAGATAATAATCAAGGGGAGAAGCCAGAGATGAAGACAGCTACAACACCTCACTCACTCGCAGATGTTGCATCATCTCGCGAAGCAAAGAAGCCTGGAACAGCCCCGCTAGGTTCTGGTCTTGAGTCTCGTGGCGTGCACGCATGGTTTGGTGCCAAGCATGTTCTTAAAGATGTCACACTAGATTTCGCTGCCGGAACAGTGACTGCCCTTATCGGTCCATCAGGTTGTGGTAAGTCAACATTCTTGCGAACACTCAACAGAATGCATGAATTCATTCCGACAGCAGCCCTTGCCGGCGAAGTTTTACTTGGTGGAAAAGATATTTATGCATCCGGTACAGATGTGACAAAGATTCGTCTTCGCATCGGCATGGTTTTTCAGAAGCCTAATCCATTTCCCTCAATGACAATCGGACAGAATGTTTTATCAGGCCTTAAGTTGGCGCAGCTCAAAGTTTCAAACACAGACGAACTCCTCGAAGAGTGCCTCATACGTGCCGGTTTATGGGAAGAGGTTAAGGATCGCCTTGGCGAGCACGCGAGTGCGCTCTCTGGCGGCCAACAACAGCGTCTATGTATTGCTCGCTCTCTGGCAGTTCGTCCCGAGGTCTTGCTTATGGATGAGCCATGTTCGGCTCTAGATCCAGGCTCAACATTTCGCATCGAGCAGACAATTTCTGAACTCTCTCAGACTATGACCATCGTCATTGTTACTCACAACATGCAGCAGGCAGCGCGAGTTTCAGATTACTCAGCCTTCATGCTCTCTGATGGTGGACCGGGTGAGCTTATTGAGGTTGCGCCCACAAATGAGCTCTTCTCTCGTCCACGTGATAAGCGCACAGAGGATTACGTCACTGGTCGATTTGGTTAACGAGCCACCTCAATTATTTGAGATAGGTTCAACTGTTGTTCACCAAGTCGTATCCATCTAGACCCCCTGAATCAGTACTTTCAAGTCCTCACGACACGTGAGTCCCAACCTCGGGAAGTATCTGAAAGGTAGAGAATGAAACTCTCAAAGAAGATTGGTGTCGCAGCAGTTGCAGCGGGCCTAATAATTAGTCTTGCACCAGCGGCACAGGCAACGGATCTCACAGGTTCAGGAGCATCTTTCCCAGCTCTGCTCATCGAAGAATGCAAAGTAGTTTTTAACAAGTCGACTGGTCACTCACTTACCTACGCGCCTTCTGGTTCAGGTGTGGGTCGCGATGGTTCTGACAGACAGCTCGGAAACGTCTGGTTCTCAGATACAGCACACACAGGTTCAACTGCTCGCCCAACATTGGTACATATCCCAGCAGCAGCAGCTCCAATTGCGCTCCTCCACAACTTGCCTGCAAAGGGCCAGCTCTATTTATCTCCAGTGACAGCTGCAAAGATTTTTGCTGGTGAAATTTCCCGCTGGAATGATCCTCTGATCGCTGCAGATAACAACCGCGTAGTAAAAGAAGTTATTTACAAGAAGGACCGTAATGGCGATCTCGTGAAAGACAAGAGCGGTAAGCCAGTAGTTCTTCGCACCTCAAGCAAGAACATCCGATACACACTTCCTAACCAGCCAATCACTGTTATCTACCGTTCAGATAAGTCAGGAACTTCAGGTAACTTCACAGCCTGGCTACGTGGCGTTGCTCCAACAACATGGACCAAGGCACAGAACGACACATTCGTCACAGCATTCCCTGGCAACATCAACGCTCCTGGAAATATCGGACGCGTTGTTGGTGCTAGCTCATCAACAAACGTTTCACAACTAGCAGCAAAGACAAAGTACTCAATTACTTATGCTGAAGTTTCATATGGAACAAAGTACAACTTGAAGGCAGCAGCGGTTGCAAATGCTTCAGGAAACTTTGCTCTACCAACAGGTGATGCAACAGCAGCATTCCTAGGTTCTGCAACAGTTGATGCCAAGGGTATCTTCAAGTTTGATTATGCAACCAAGGAAGCTGGCGCATACACGCTTGGAATCATCACCTACATGCTTGGTGATAGTGATTACAAGGATAAGGCCGCAGTCCCAGCTATCAAGGCATGGGCTAACACGGTTATCTCTCCTGCATGTACTGATTTAGCTCCTGACTTCATTGCGATCACAGGAACTCTAAAGACGTACGCTGATGCAGCAATTGCAAAGCTCGGCTAAAACTTCCCAATCTCGAGGGTAGAAAAAGAACGACCAGGCCAACCAGCCTGGTCGTTCTTTTTTCTGTCGTAATTCTGTGTGCGCCTGGCAGGAATCGAACCTGCGACAACCCGCTTAGAAGGCGGGTGCTCTATCCGACTGAGCTACAGGCGCCTGTAGGTGTCGTCTGATTACTATTCTAACGGCTCAACTATTAAGGTACGACAATGGCTGAATTCATTTACACAATGAAAAAGACGCGTAAAGCGCACGGTGACAAGGTCATTCTCGACGATGTCACCTTGATGTTCCTTCCAGGTGCCAAAATCGGTGTCGTCGGCCCAAACGGTGCTGGTAAGTCAACGGTTTTACAGATTATGGCTGGCCTGCAGCAACCATCTAATGGCGAGGCTTATCTATCGCCTGGATTTACAGTCGGCATCTTGCTTCAGGAGCCAAAACTCGATGAAAGCCGTAGCGTTCTTGAAAACGTGCAGGATGGTGTGCGCGAGACCATGGATATGTTGGCTCGCTTTAACGCAATCTCGGATGAGATGGCTAGCCCCGATGCCGATTACGACACGTTGCTTGCTGAGATGGGAACGCTGCAAGAGCAACTTGATCATCGCAATGCATGGGAGATTGATTCTCAACTTGAACAAGCGATGGATGCACTGCGCTGTCCTCCTGGAGATGCCGATGTGAGCGTCCTATCAGGCGGTGAAAAACGCCGCGTTGCCTTATGCAAACTTTTATTGGAAGCACCCGATCTGTTACTTCTTGATGAGCCAACAAACCACCTTGATGCAGAATCAGTCCTATGGCTCGAACAGCACTTACAGAAGTATCCAGGTGCGGTTGTTGCCATTACACACGATAGATACTTCTTGGATAACGTCGCAGAATGGATTCTCGAACTTGATCGTGGTCGTGCGTATCCATATGAAGGAAATTATTCGACTTACTTAGAGACAAAGGCAGCGCGCCTTAAGGTTGAAGGGCAGAAGGATGCAAAGCGTGCAAAGCGTCTGACTGAAGAACTTGAGTGGGTCAGACAGAATGCCAAGGGTCGCCAAACTAAGTCAAAGGCACGCCTTGCACGTTATGAAGAGATGGCTGCCGAGGCAGACAAGATGCGCAAACTCGACTTTGAAGAGATTCAGATTCCACCGGGCCCGCGCCTTGGAAATGTTGTCGTTGAGGTAGAAAATCTGGTGAAAGGTTTTGGCGATCGCGTTCTCATCGATGGCCTCTCATTTACCTTGCCGCGCAACGGAATCGTTGGAGTTATTGGTCCAAACGGTGCTGGTAAAACAACGCTATTTAAAACAATTCTCGGACTTGAACCTGCAGATTCAGGTGAAGTCAAGATCGGCGAAACGGTAAAGATTTCATACGTTGATCAATCACGTGGTGGAATCGATCCAAAGAAATCGTTATGGGAAGTTGTCTCTGACGGTCTTGATTTCATGAAGGTCGGTCAGGTCGAGATGCCATCGCGTGCCTACGTTGCAGCATTTGGTTTTAAAGGTCCTGATCAACAAAAACCTGCTGGAGTCTTATCGGGCGGAGAACGTAACCGCCTCAATCTTGCAATGACTCTCAAGCAGGGCGGAAATCTGCTGCTCCTGGATGAGCCAACGAACGATCTTGATGTTGAAACTCTAGGTTCTCTTGAAAACGCGCTGCTTGAATTTCCGGGATGCGCTGTGGTGATCTCTCACGATCGCTGGTTCTTAGACCGTATCACCACGCACATTTTGGCCTACGAAGGTGATTCAAAGTGGTTCTGGTTTGAAGGAAACTTTGAATCCTATGAGGCAAATAAAATTGAACGTCTAGGACCTGAGGCAGCTCGTCCGCATCGTGCAACCTATAGAAAGCTCACACGCTAATGAAATATCACAACCAACAATTCGTTCGTTGGGATGACATTGATGCATTTGGCCACGTTAACAATGCTAAGTATTTGACCTATGCCCAAGAAGCTCGCTTCCAATGGTCTTGGTTTGAATCTGCCAAGCGAGAGGCCAAACCAACAATCGTTGAAATGGTTGTTGCCCGTGCCGAGGTCGATTTCATTGTGCCGATATACGAAGGTGGCACATTCGTTGACGTGCATTTGTGGGTTGATTCAGTTGGCACCTCATCATTCACCCTGATCTATGAAATCAGCTCACAAGGCATTGTTCACGCACGAGCAAAAACAGTGCAGGTTGCGGTATCTCTAGAGACTAAGAAATCTCGCCCTTTGACAGACGCAGAACGCGAGTTTCTTAAAGAATTTATGGAATGAGTACTTTTTACGACGAGATCGGTGGCGAAGCTTTTTTCGTTGAACTCGTATCTGGTTTCTATGCGCGAGTTGCTACAGATCCAATTTTGCGCCCCATGTATCCCGAAAGCGATATGAAGGGTGCCGCGTGGCGCTTACAGAAATTCCTTGAACAATATTGGGGCGGGCCCACGACATACTCTGAAGAACGTGGTCACCCACGACTTCGTATGCGCCATGGCGGATTTCAGATTGATCTTGCGGCACGAGATGCTTGGCTTTCGTGCATGATGGGAGCAATTAACGATGTGGAGATCGAAGAGATTCTTCGCAATCAATTGGTGGAGTACATCGAAATGGCTGCTCACTCGATGGTGAATCAACCCTCGTAAGTTATTTTTTGGAACCGTTTCCTAAGGTGAGTATCTCGCCGTTGCGGATATACCAAAGCACTCCATCGTCTGCTCGGACAGTCGTGATGCGAAGCCCTACGCGCTCAACAACTCCTTGGATTGTTAAGACATCGATGCGATCACCGACTCCGTATTGATCTTCGATCAGCATAAAGATTCCAGAGAGAACATCGCGCACCAGAGTTTGTGCGCCTAGTCCTACTGCAACGCCCACAATTCCAGCCGATGCGATGACGGGCCCTAAGTTAAATCCAAATTCACCCAAGACCATTGTCGCTGCAACGATCCATACGACGGCGTTGAGAATAGAAGTCAGGACTGAACCGATTGTGCGCGCCCGTTCTGCCTGTCTATTGGCCGTTCCAGGCCCCGGGCGAAGATCTGCCGTTGCCAGTCGATTGACGGCGCGATTAATGGCTCTGTGGCCTATCCATTGGGCGATGATCGCTCCGGCTAACACAGCGATGATGCGAAGGGGCGATCCGCCTATCCACTCGAGGGCATTGCGTATCTGATCATTCATAGTCCAAAGGTACTTCAAAGGTTATGAGAATTTAACGTTTAAATACTGCAAAGTTGGGGGGAGTAGGTGCAAGATAGGCCAATCGGCGCGAGCCACGCGCCTGACTCAACTGGAGCAGCGATGTCGCGAAGCCTTGTGCTGAACGCAACCTATGAACCACTAGGTGTCGTTTCAGACCGTCGCGCCTTGATTCTTGTTCTTAATATGCGCGCATCAATGATTGAGTCAACGGGTGAAGTGCTTCACTTTGCATCAGGGCAATTAGAACTTCCATCGGTAGTTCGCCTCAATAAATTTATTCGAATTCCATATCGCCATGCGATTCCACTTTCACGTAGAGCAATTTTTGCTCGCGATGGTGGACGTTGTGTCTACTGTGGGGCTTCTGCTACATCTATTGATCACGTAATTCCGCGCTCGCGTGGTGGAAGTCATAGTTGGGAAAATGTTGTCTCGGCCTGCCATAAGTGCAATCACGTCAAGGCAGATAAATCCTTGAAAGAGCTCGGTTGGAAATTACGTTCACTTCCACGCGAACCTGTTGGATCAGCCTGGCGAATTCTTGGGACAGGGCGTACAGAACCAGAGTGGCTTCCTTACCTCGAACCATTTGGTGTGGCAGCAGCAACTGCCTAACTCAATTACACTTAACCCATGATTCGTTCGATCGCACTAGCTTTTGGAATGGCCCCAGTAGAAGGTGGCGCATTGCCAGGCGAACCGTTAACTGCGGTTCAGACCTTCCTTTACTTTGTTGCAACACCAGTCGGCCTCTTTCTCTTGATTACCGTTCTTGTATTAGCTGGAACGCGAGAGAAAAAGAAAACAGAGCCCGGCAAAAAGCCAAGCTCTGTCATCGATTCAATCGAATAATCTTCTAATTTCGACCAGTCAGCGATTTTTGACCGCTAATAGGTTGGTTCTGTTTTGCAAAGAAAACGGCATTCCGAGTTATTCTTAGGTCATGTTTCAGCGCAGATTAAAAGGCATATTCACTTCTTGCTTGCTTTCGATCCTGCTTGCTTTTTCTGGGATTGCGCAGTCACATGCAATCGTCTCTGGTGCCTACGTTATCAATCCTCCAATCGAATCTCCTTGGGCGATCTCGTTGTGGG
This sequence comes from Candidatus Planktophila sp., assembly GCA_044350045.1. Lineage (GTDB taxonomy): Bacteria > Actinomycetota > Actinomycetes > Nanopelagicales > Nanopelagicaceae > Planktophila. The sequence goes on from JBILIJ010000029.1 coordinate 10,878, forward strand.
TTGACCAAGAGAATGAAAAAGGACCTATTTTTATTTGTTCTGGAACTCTTATTTCTTCACAACTCATCCTTACAGCGGGGCATTGCTTTCAGGGCATACAAGGAGAATTCTTTGTTGAAGTTGGAGCAACTACCCTAGGCACCGGAAAAAAAATCGGAGTCGATGCGTACTGGGTCAGCCCTAGGTATAACAAATCCAGCATCATTAACGATGTTGCGGTTGGTCACTTATTACTTCCTCACGAGCTAAAGGTCTATCCGCGACTAGATAGTTCGGCGAAAACAGGATCGTCAACAAAAGCTAAGGCCACGATTTTTGGATGGGGGCGAGATCAGAATGGTGAAATCACCGGTGATCTTCGAAAGACAACAGTTAATTTTCAAACCGTTTCAGCGCTTAGATCTTTCGGACGTGGATTTAACACAAAGACCAATCTTGCAGCTGGAACTTATATAGCTAAAGAGCGGATATATACGGCGGCCTGTAGCGGCGATTCCGGTGGACCATTAATCACTGGCCCGCTATCTAAACCAGTAATCTCCGGAATCGTTTCGTATGGCCCTGCCGAATCTTGCAACCTTACAATCCCAACTGTTTTTTCTCGTGTTTCTTATTACTTGGGAGATATCGCAACCGCCAAGAATTTTGTTGAGGCACGCTCGCAGACAATGAATCTTGCTGCACCAGTTTCTTTGGAGTCTCCAGTTATCTCTGGATCATTTGTACCGGGAGCGGCTGTCACATGTTCGAATGGGGTGTGGACACCAAATGCAAAGAGTTACAAGAAATCTTGGTTTAGTAACTCAAAGGGTGCGAAAGATTATGAAGATGTAGAGAAGCTAGGGGAGGGGGATACGCTCGTACTCTCTCGCGACATGTTCTCGCAAAATTTAGTCTGCTATGTACAAGCTACAGGCTCAAAGCGCACCGGTGGCAAAATTGTTGAGGTTGCACTGACCGACCTCGCACTTTCTGCAAGCTTTAGTTCTCCAAGTGATGGGTCATCTATAGCCGGTAAATTCAGCCTTAAAGCAACCACATTGGCATCCTCGAATGGTTCCTCATCAATCTCAAAAATTTGCCTCAAGCTGAATGGCAAAGTTCCAAGCTCAGGCTTCTTCGTTGGCTCATATTCATTTAGCAACTATGCAGATAATGAAGGTTGTATTTCAACATCTTCAACTGATCCCTATTGGGAGTTTGATACAACAAATTGGGCAAATGGTTCTTACTCCTTCACAATGGTTGCCCACGATTCCTCAGGTCAGAAATCTCCACCGGTATCCACAAATTTGATTGTCTCCAATGCAGATCCTGCTGCTACTTTCATATCCCCCGCAGAAGGATCTGTGAACGCTGGTAAGTTCACATTGCGTGGCACGGCAGCTGCATCGCCAGGCGGA
>JBILIJ010000056.1:0-3257 GCA_044350045.1 Candidatus Planktophila sp.
TGCTCACTTACTCTGCCTATGTCGCAGAAGTAATCCGCAGTGGCATCCTGTCTGTTCATCAATCACAGCGAGCAGCCGCGCGATCATTAGGGCTAACTTCACGCCAAACTATGCGATATGTGGTCTTACCACAGGCGATTCGCCGAGTGATCCCACCACTTCTTAATGATTTTGTTTCACTACTGAAAGACACCGGTCTTGTCTCAATTTTGGGCGTTACCGATGCGGTGCGTGCGGCGCAGATCAACGCCAGCCGTACATTTAATTACACGCCATATGTTGTGGCAGCAATCCTGTTCCTACTTATAACAATCCCGCTTACGCGTTTTATTGACCGCCAAATTCGCTTGCGCTCAGAGAAGCAGAATTCTGAGGGACTGGCATGAGTATTCCAGTTCTTGAAATTGTTGATCTCCGTAAATCATTTGAGGCAAACCTTGTTCTTCATGATGTGAATCTGGTTGTTCCTGAACACACTGCGACTGTTCTTATTGGGGCATCAGGCTCTGGTAAGTCCACCCTCTTGCGTTGTATCAATCTTCTTGAGCCTATCGATGATGGACTTATCCTCTTGGACGGGCAAGAGATTAGTGATCCAGCGATCGATGTTGATCTCATCCGCCGAAAACTCGGCATCGTATTTCAGTCATTTAACCTTTTTCCTCATATGACAATTCGGGAGAACATCACCTTGGCTCCAATAAAGGTGCAAAGAAAAAGTCGTGATGAAGCCAACGAGCTTGCCGATGGATTGCTCAAGCGATTTGATCTACTTGAGAAAGCAGATGAATACCCAGATCGCCTCAGTGGGGGACAGCAACAGCGCGCTGCGATTATTCGTTCGATTGCGGTAAACCCACGACTTCTTCTGCTCGATGAAGTGACATCAGCGCTCGACCCAGTATTAGTCAATGAAGTATTGAGCATTGTTCGTGATCTTAAATCTGATGGAATGACAATGGTTCTGGCAACGCATGAAATGGGCTTTGCTACTCAAGTTGCCGATCAAGTCTGCTTCCTTGAATCAGGGCTAATTCTCGAGCGAGGAACCCCAGAAGAAGTTCTGCGTACTCCGTCGCATCCAAAGACAAAGGAATTTCTCAAGCGCGTGCACGAAGCCGGAAGACTTTAAAGTCTTCGCCACAGTAATATTCTGACCATGGCGTCAATAAACGAAGATGAGCTCAAAGCACGACTAGATCCTTTATCGTATGAAGTCTTGCGTAACGGCGCAACTGAGCGCCCGTTTACCGGCGAATACACCGATACCGACAAGGTCGGAAGTTATCGTTGCAAAGCATGTAACGCAGAGCTCTTTAAGAGCGAGACAAAGTTTCATTCTGGTTGCGGATGGCCATCTTTCTACGCACCAACTGCCGACGATGCCGTTACCTTAATCGAAGATCGTTCGCTAGCTCCACGAGTTCGCACCGAGGTTCGTTGCGCTAATTGTGATTCACATTTGGGCCATGTATTTGAAGGCGAAGGTTATGACGTGCCGACTGATCAGCGGTGGTGCATTAACTCGGTCTCTCTCATTCTTGAGGAGAAATAAGGCCCTTCAGTCTTTCGTATTCAATTTTGATGCAGAGATCCATGACAACATCAAGACCTGCAGCAACAGCGCGCTCTGCCGAATTTTCATCGACAAGCCCTAATTGAATCCAGATCGATTGAGCGCCGATTTCAATTGCTTCATCAACGACAGCAGGTATATCGCTGACTTTGCGGAATATATCGACCATATCTATATCGACCGGAATGTCTCTCAATGATGGATAGCAAGGTTTACCCAAGACCGTATTGAGTGCAGGGTTAACGAAATAAAGATCAAGATGTGAGTGAGCAAGAAGCCATCTGCTAACGCCGTTACTTGGTCGATCTTGCTTGTCTGAGATTCCGACAATGGCCACACGCTTTGTTGTAGACAATAACTTTGCTATTTCATTATCGTCAATGATAACTTTACTCATATCACCATCGTACTTGGTGGGCCATAATTTAACTGTCAGGAGCGCATTGCTATGATGAAAGCAATTCAGATTACCGAATTTGGTGGCCCAGAGAAGATGGCCCTTGTTGATCTTGATATTCCAACCCCGGGTGCTGATGAAGTGTTATTGGATGTCTTAAGTATTGGAATTAATTATGCTGATACTCACCAAGTTGAAAACAGTTATCTTGTTCCACAGAACCTGCCTCTTGTCCCTGGTATTGAAGTAGTTGGACGCACACCAGAGGGCACGCGAGTAGTAGCCCTAGTCTCATCTGGCGGGTATGCACAGAAGGTAACTGCAGGTAAGGCGGGAATGATTAAGGTTCCAGATGGCATCAGCGATGAAGATGCGCTCTGTATGTTGATTCAAGGATCTACCGCCTGGCATATTTTAAAGACGATGGGACATTTAAAAGTGGGGGAGAGCGTTGTAGTTCACGCCGCCGCAGGTGGAGTTGGTGTGATGTCAATTCAATTAGCAAAATTGTGGGGAGCCAAAGTTATTGCTGTGGCATCAACACCAGAAAAGCGTAATCTGGCACTTTCACTCGGCGCTGACGTTGCAATAGATTCCAATGTTGCAGATCTTAAAGGTGCGATTATTGAGGCAAATGGTGGCAAGAAAGTTGATGTAGTTCTAGAAATGGTTGGCGGAACTACCTTTGATCAGAGCCTTGCCGCACTTGCCCCGTTTGGTCGACTGGTTACATTTGGAATGGCTTCACGAGTATCACCGACTCCAGTTGTGCCAGTGACTTTAAAGACCGGTACAAAGACTCTGAGTGGATTCTGGTTAGGACATTGCTTCGGAAGTAAAGAGTTATTTCATGATGTGATCGCTGAACTCTTTACATTAATACAGTCTGGATCTCTTAAGACAGTGATTGGATCTCGGTATGCATTGAGCCAGGCGACAGAGGCTCATCAGCACATGAGATCGCGCGGGTCGACCGGCAAAATCACGCTTGATCCCAGTCGCTGACCTCACGCGATTTTTTACTTTCGTTCTCCTCGCGTACACTCACGTCTCTACCTTCTGCCCCCCTAGCTCAGTCGGTAGAGCGTTTCCATGGTAAGGAAAAGGTCACCGGTTCGATTCCGGTGGGGGGCTCGCAAGAACACAACTTCATATCTAGATTTGGCGGGGTAGCTCAGCTTGGTAGAGCAAGCGGCTCATAATCGCTGTGTCGTGGGTTCAAATCCCGCCTCCGCTACCAATTCTTTACGCACCAATTTCACCCAAACGGGGTGCTGTGGGTAA
>JBILIJ010000010.1:0-41221 GCA_044350045.1 Candidatus Planktophila sp.
CAGGAGTTCAATTTGATGACACCATCAATGATTGGCACACAACTCCAGAGACAGGTCGCATCAATGCGTCAAACCCTTGCTCTGAGTACATGTCACTCGATAACTCATCATGTAACTTGGCTTCACTGAACTTGATGAAGTTCCTCAAGGCAGATGGTTCATTTGATGCAAAGACATTTGCAAAGGCATCAGAGATGATCATCACCGCGATGGATATCTCAATCTGTTTCGCAGATTTCCCAACCGAGGCTATTGGTGAGACCACAAAGGCTTACCGTCAACTGGGAATCGGATACGCAAACCTTGGCGCGCTTCTTATGGCATCAGGTCTTGCCTACGATTCAGAAGGCGGCCGTGCACTAGCTGGTGCAATCACCTCGCTTCTCACCGGAACAACATATAAGCGCTCAGCTGAACTAGCGGGAATTGTTGGACCATATGCAGGTTTTGCACAAAATGCTAAGCCTCACACACGTGTGATGCGCAAGCATGCAGCCGCTTCATCTGCAGCGAAGCAAGAGACCACTCTTGATATCGATGTCTGGGCAGAGGCTAATAAGGCGTGGGATTCATGTCTTTCAACAGGCGATAAGAACGGATGGCGCAACGCGCAGATCTCAGTTCTTGCACCAACAGGAACAATTGGTCTGATGATGGATTGCGATACAACAGGTATCGAACCAGACTTCTCACTCGTTAAGTTCAAGAAGCTTGTCGGTGGCGGTTCAATGCAGATCGTTAACCAGACAGTTCCACAAGCACTTCGTAAGCTTGGCTACACAGAAGAGACGATCGAAGCAATTGTTGAATACATCGCAGCCAACGGTCACGTCATCGATGCTCCAGGACTAAAGCCAGAGCACTATGAAGTGTTTGACTGTGCACTTGGTGCACGATCAATTGCTCCAATGGGCCACGTCCGCATGATGGCTGCATGCCAGCCATTCTTGTCGGGTGCAATTTCAAAGACAGTAAACCTCCCAGAGGAAGCAACTGTTGAAGAAGTTGAGGAAGTTCACTTAGAGGCATGGCGCATGGGCATCAAGGCACTTGCTGTCTACCGCGATAACTGCAAGGTCGGTCAGCCACTTTCAGATGGCAAGGCGAAGAAGAAAGATGCACCTGTTGAGGCAGAAGTTATTGCAGCTCCAGTTCGCAAGCGTCTTCCAAAGTCACGCCCATCAACTACAACATCATTCTCTGTCGGCGGCGCTGAGGGTTACATGACCTCAGGTGCATATGCTGATGGTGCACTCGGTGAGGTATTCCTTAAGCTCGGTAAGCAAGGTTCAACTCTTGCCGGTGTAATGGATGCATTCTCAATCGCAGTATCAATTGGTCTTCAATACGGTGTCCCACTCCAGACATTCGTTGAGAAGTTCACAAACTTGCGATTTGAGCCAGCAGGCATGACAGATGATGCAGATATTCGTATGGCGCAGTCGATGATGGATTACATCTTCCGTCGCCTGGCACTTGATTACCTGCCATTTGAAGAGCGTGCAGCACTTGGTCTCTACACATCTTCAGAGCGCGAAGCGGCACTAAACAATGGCGGCGAGTACGCACCTGTGGCGGGCGATAGCCCAAAAGCAGTTGCGCCTGTGGCGGCTCCTGTAGCTGCAGTCGCTAAAGCACCAGTCGCTGATGTCAAGATCGAGGCAGCACCAGTTGCAGCAGCACGAACAATTGGTTCATCGTCAGATCTTCTTGAATCCATGGGAATCAAGTCAGATGCACCTCTCTGCATGACATGTGGAGTCAAGATGCGTATGTCAGGTGCATGCTTTGTATGCGAAGGCTGCGGAAACACATCGGGTTGTTCATAAAAGATCTCCCTTAAACAGTAAAGAAAAGGCCCTCCGTGGAACTACGGGGGGCCTTTTTACGTCATAAAGATAGAAATTGGCGCATAATTTCAGTTGGCAGATGTGGTGAGGTAGGTGTGGAGAGCATGCTGAAGCTGGGACGGGTACGGGCTGGGATAGCCCTGTCGCTGGTCCTTGCCCTGGGCGCTTCTTCTGTCGCCACGGCTGTCGAGGTCGTTGCTCCTACATCCACTTATATCGTCACCGTTGACGGTGACTTTAACGATGTCGTTCGTGGTCAATTACGCGATGCCGGAATTTCAATCGATGATGAATTCGAATATGCCTTCGATGGCTTTGTTGTCGAATTAGCCGCCTATCAACTTCCGTATGTGGAATCACTTGAGTATGTAGAAGCGGTTGAAGAAGATGGCATCGTCACCCTGGCAGCAACACAAACACCGACGCCATCATGGGGCCTTGATCGTATCGATCAACGTGAACGAGTCGGTGGTGGCGGGGATGGAAGTTATGAATACCTAAGCGCCGGAGCTGGCAGCACGATTTATGTCGGAGACACAGGTGTATTTCCTCATCAAGATTTAGCCGGCCGTATTTCGCCGTCTGGTTACACAGCATTTGATGATGGTCGCGGAACCATCGATTGCAATGGGCATGGAACGCATGTAGCAACAACGGCTGCCGGCACCCAATACGGCATTGCAAAGAATGCAACGATTGTTCCCATTCGACTTCTCAATTGCAACGGCAGTGGTGCAACATCAGGTGTCATCGCAGCCCTTGACTGGATTCTTTCTCCTGCAAACCCAAACCCCAAGACGCAAGCAGTTCTTAACTTAAGTATCGGTGGCGGTAAGTCTGATGCACTCAACGATGCAATTGAACGATTGGTCAACGAAGGAATTACAGCTGTTGTCGCAGCTGGAAATGAACGAACAGATGCGTGTACGAGATCACCAGCATCTGCGGTCAATGCAATTACGGTAGGAGCTACCGACATAGGGGATGCGAAGGCCTCTTACACAAACTTTGGAACCTGTGTGGATATCAATGCACCAGGCTCACTGATCACTGGCGGTTGGTTTCTAGGCAGTAGCTCCACCCGCACCATCAGCGGAACGTCGATGGCATCGCCACATGTTGCCGGTGCTGCGGCTGTCTACCGGGGCCTCTATCCAACTGCCACGGTGGCGCAAGTAACTGCAGCGCTGATTTCAACCGCCACACCCGATGTGATTACCAATCTCAATGTTGGTACTCCTAACAAGATGCTTTATGTATCACCTACAGATTCTTGGCCAGCTTATGCAGCACCTACTGTTGAATTCAAGTCCCTCGAAGCAATTACGAGCTCTAGCGCGTTGGTGAACATTGTGGTCAATCCAGAAAATCTCAGCACGACTACTCGCGTTGAATTTTCAACTAGCCCAACATTTGCGACTTCAATTCTAACCGCGTCTCCCACGACGCCAGCATTTTCAGGACCAGATGTAATCAACGCAAATGTCTCGCTCACTTCACTTACTCCAAATACCAGGTATCACTTCCGAATTGTTGGAGTAAATTCAGCTAAAACTTTTGTATCACAAACCTATATCTTTACAACTAAATCTACGACAAGCTCCGCTCCGACAGTTTCGGCAACTGGAGCGACGTTAGTCACAGCCTATGGCGCACAGCTCAATGGAACAGTTAACCCGAACGGGCTTGCAACTGAGGTTCAAATCTTTTATAGCCCTGATTCAACATTCTCTTCGAATGTCAAAACAATTAGCGGCAACATCTACACTTCCTATGGAAGTACTGCGTTCAACCTTAATTCGACTCCAATAAATTTGTTGAGCGATACTACTTATTATTACAAAGTCGCCGCCTTCAATACAGCTGGTTTTTCCCAGTCAGTGACATCAACATTTAAGACACTCGTTGCGCCAGGGTTAGCTCCTACGATTTCTACGGCCTACCTTGATGGTCGTATGAGCACTGTCTCGCAGACGTTTACAGGATTCGTACACCCTCAATCTCAGGCTACTACTGTGACCTTTAGGTATGGGCGTAACACAACCTTCACTCTTGACGGAGGAGACATTGTTCTTCCAGTGATTACTTCAGATACGATAACGCCTGTTTCAGTCGTAGTGACTGGAATAATTCCTGGAGCTACCTATAATTTCCGTTTTGATGCCGTAAATGACTCAGGAAAAGCAATTGGTAATACCGTTTTGAGTACTGGCGAAATGATAATGCCAGTGATTATTTCTCAATCTCATTCGTCAATTACCGACACTGGTGTACGTCATAGCTCATCGATCAATGCCGGCGGCGGCAATGTTCAAATTGCATACATGCACTCGAAGACTTCAACCTTCGATACATTTACAGTTACTAATGGTTCTCCACTCACCGTGCGAAGTGGAACTAATACCACCGTCTCAGCAAATATCACAGGACTTACTGCAGGTACTACTTACTATTACAGAACTCGACTTCAGGGTTTGAGCGGTCCGCTCTACACCCAGAAATACCTATACGGTTCTACTCAATCATTTACGACGACAGGTGTTGCACCAGTCGAAGCTCCAACTCCTACTCCAACTCCAACACCAACACCAACTCCAACTCCAACACCAACACCAACACCAACACCAACACCAACACCAACACCAACACCAACGCCAACACCAACGCCGACACCAGAACCTTCACCAACACCAACACCAACACCAACACCAACACCAACACCAACACCAACACCAACACCAACACCAACACCAACACCAACACCAACACCAACACCAACACCATCACCAACACCAACACCAACACCAACACCAACACCAACACCAACACCAACACCAACACCAACACCAACACCAACACCAACACCAACACCAACACCAACACCGACACCGACACCGACACCGACACCAGAACCTTCACCAACGCCAACGCCGACGCCGACACCGACACCGACACCGACACCGACACCGACACCGACACCAGAACCTGATGTTCGTGTTCCGGATCCGGAACCAACTCCTACTCCTACTCCAGAACCAACTCCTACGCCAACGCCTACCCCGGAACCAACTCCGACTCCGGAACCAACTCCAACGCCGATTGTTATCACTCCACCTGCACCGCCAGCACCAGTAATCATCTTTGTGCCTGCGCCAGTATTTGCTCCAGCGCCTGTGTTTGCACCAGCACCAGTATTTGCACCTGCACCGGTGGTTGAAGAGAAGAAGCCTCAGATAGAAACGGTCACAGTAATTGTTGTGCTGCCGCCAGTAATCACACCAGATCCTGTGCCGGTTCCTGCCGAATTAACAACTCAGAAGCAGCAGAAAGTTGTTGATGCACCTGTAGTTGATCTCACTCCTGAAAAAATATTGACGAAAATTACTGTTCCAAAACTCGCACCCTTTAAGGGGACAGGCCCATTTAAGTTTGCGCTAGCTTTGGTTGATCAAGAAGATGCCACAGCAATTAAAGATCCTGAGCTTGCGATTGGCCTCAAAGTCTTCTCACAGACACCCTCGGTCTGCCGCGTATCTGCAACATTTAACAAGTCGACTGGAAAGTATGCGATTAGCGTGACCGGAATCTCTAACGGTCAGTGCAAGATAACGGCAGTAGATAAAGGTAGCGATGAGAAGTCGCCTGCAGTGACTGAGATTAAACAGATGATTAATGGGATCACAACGAAGAGCGTTTCTGTAAAGGGCGTTAAACCAACTCCTGCTCCAAAAGCTGGAATCAAGAAGGCTTCTTATAAACCTGCAAAAGGCTAGCTCTGACCTCTATAGTGTTGGTGTGGCACGAATTCTCATCGCTCCAGATTCCTTCAAGGGCAGTGCTACAAGCCGCCAAGTTTGTGATGCGCTAGCGCGCGGTTGGCTTGAGAAACGAAATGGTGATGAGATTGAATGCGCACCTTTTGCAGATGGTGGCGAAGGAACTTTAGATTGCATCGAAAGTGTCCTACAGGGTGCCGTACGAACCCCGATCAAAGTGCAGGGCGCTACAGGGGTTGAACACAATTCGTCGTGGTTACTAGTTAACGGAGATACCGCCGTTATCGAGATGGCGGCGCTATGCGGAATTACGACAGTAGAAAAGCTTGATCCACTCAATGCGCACTCGTTCGGACTTGGTCAAGGAATTCAGGCTGCCCTCAATGATTCAAGAGTTAATGAAATTCTGATTGCAATTGGAGGATCAGCTTCTACAGATGGTGGCATGGGTGCACTCGTTGCATTAGGTTTTAAAGCGGTAGATAAAGATGGGAAAAGTGTTGATTTAGGCGGGGGATCACTTCATTTAATTGATTCAATTATTTCGCCCACAGAGCTAAACCTTCCATCTCGAGGAATCAAAATTTTGGTTGATGTGCAGTCACCATTGGTAGGCCCACAAGGTGCTGCATATATATTTGGACCGCAGAAAGGCGCCGACGCTAAGCAGGTGGAAACTTTAGATCATGGCTTGCGCCATTTACTCAATCTCTTATCAGTTACTGATCAACCTGGCTTTGGCGCTGCTGGGGGAGTTGCATTCGGTCTCTCTCGTTTTCTTGGTGGCACAATCGTGAGCGGCGTTGAGATGATTGCAGATGTGATCGGACTAGAAGAGAAGATTAAGAAAGCAGATTGCGTCATCACAGGAGAAGGCTCATTTGATTCTCAGAGCTTTAGTGGAAAAGCAGTGGGTTATATGATCGAACGCTCTGCTCATTTTGAACGTCCATTATTGATTGCGTGTGGTGTCAATAAGAATCCAGAAAACAAGAACATCTATAGCCTTGTTGATATTGCATCTGACGGTGATTCGGCCATGAAAAAAAGTCATCATTGGCTTGTTCAACTAGGAAGGCAGATGGCACTGGATTGGAAGGATTGATTGTCGCCATTTGATCCTATACGATCGCCAAATGGCTTCTGAAAAACATCCGCGTATTGCAATCACCACACCGTCTACTCCCGGAGAGTGGGCCCACCTTGAGCGAGAGATTATCGACAAGCTCAATGCAGCAGCCCCAGAATTTGTAGCACGATATACACGAAGTGACGGTTCACTTATTTGGCGCGATGAATGGCCAAGTATGGATGGATCTGATGATCCGTATGAAGCATTTATGAACCTGGCACTCTTTTATAGCATCGGTGGAAGCGAAGAGGTTTATCAGTTAGCGCGAAAGATGTGGGACTCAATCACTCTGCAGTGGACTGAGTATGGTCAGATTTATCGTGAATTTGATGGGTATTACGACTGGATGCATCATGGTGAGGGATACCTCTTCCACTATTTCTTTGGTCTGACAAAACCCGACTCACTGATTGACCGTCAACGCGCTGCGCGCTTTGCAGGTTTTTATACTGGCGAAGATGAAGAAGCAAAGAATTATGACCCTGTGAAGAAGCAGATGCTTTCACCTCTGAACGGTAGCAAAGGTCCTCGGCATGTTGTCACCCACGAAGATTGGGAGACTCACCGCACAGTTCTTGATGATTATTTGGCGCCGTATGAAGATGTTATTAAGAATGATTTCTCTTCCATGCTCTGCCACTGGTCTGATCCAGAGATCTATGACGACCTCATTAAGAAGATGAATGAGCGGATGAATCGTGGTGATGTTCCACTTAACCTCAACGTGATATCCCTGCTTGCTCACGAATACATGTATTCACATGATGAGAAAACTAAGCAGACTGCTCTTGAATACATTAAGGCTTGGATAGATCGCCGCGATAAGAACAATGGCATCGTGCCCGATAACATCGGATTATCTGGTGAAATCGGTGAGTACAACGATGGCAAATGGTGGGGCGGATATTACGGATGGCGCTGGCCACATGGCTTTATGACCATCATGGAGCCAATTACAAATGCGGCAATGAATGCAGTGTTGATGACCGGCGATTACAGCTATCTCGATCTGCCTCGTTCGCAATTTGATCTGATCTGGTCACTTCGTAAAGAAGATAACGGTGTTGTGAAGGTACCTCATCGCCATTTTGATGCAGGTTGGGGTGATTATCGCCTACCTTCTGCTCGCCACATGATTTATATCTGGACAACATCAATGGCAGAAGAAGACTTCGCTCGCATTATGGCTCTACCTCGAGACAACAATTGGAGTGCGATCGCAATCCCTGGTGTATCAGGTAAAGATTCTCTGACCGGGCGCGATACGAAGCATTACATAGCAAATACTCTGCCATGGTTTGAATTTATCCAAGGTAAATTGCCGAATTATCCAACGGATATTCTCAAGGCAAATCTAGAGTTAATTGCAATGCAACTTCATAAGATGCGATCAAATACCGGAAATCCACGTAACTGGGATACCTACGATCCAGCAACGGCAGATGTTGTCGTGAGTCTTGACCTTCGTGTTCCTGGCTACAACATCCATGCGTGGCAAGAGTTCAATCCTGTCTACTTTGAAGGACTTGCCCAACTTCTCTTTGGTGCTCCGATGCATATTTCGCACGGTGGATTACAACATGGCAAGGTGCGCTACTTTGATGGCGAGAAATCACGCCCTGGATTACCAGATGATGTAGCAGCGATGGTAGACCAGCTCACAGGAAGCACGATGCGCGTTCACGTTGCTAATCTCAATTCGAGCCAAGCTCGTGTCGTGACGTTACAAGCAGGAACCTTTGGCGAAAATCGCTTCGAGACGGTCACGATCGTCGCAGAAGACGGTAGCTCAGTAACACACGATGTAAAATCAAAATGGATAACATTTGATTTATCGGCAGGTGCGGGGGCAGAGTTGCACTTCACATATTCACGATTTGTTAATCAACCAACCTATGAAACGCCTTACTCATCTCGTGCTGATTGGGATCCAATTATTAAAGGACGTAATCTATGACAAAAATCTGGACTCAGTGGAATGACCTTAATCTTCCATCAGGAATAACTCATGCGCCAACAGATGGAATTGCTCCAGCTGCGGCCGACCTCGACTCCATCGAGTTCTATGTTCCACGCTATATGGGTGGGCCACAGGCTATTGCGATGGTGCCGGAGATGAAAAACTTAAAGGTAATCCAATCTCCCAATGCGGGCGTGGATGACGTATTAAAGATTCGTCCAGAAGGCGTCATTTTATGTAACGCGGCAGGTGTACATGATGCATCTACGGCAGAGCTTGCTGTGGCGTTAGCGATTGCATCACGCCGAGGTTTTGCTTCTTTTGCCCGTCAGCAGCACGCTCAACATTGGTTACATGAGCGCATGCCATCACTTGCCGATTCCAAAATTGCAATCGTGGGATTTGGAAATATTGGTAAAACGATTGTAAAAATGCTTTCCGGTTTCGAAGTGACGATTACTCCATTTTCAAAGTCGGGTCGCGACGGATCACTGACCTTCGATAAATTTGATTCACTGTTGCCAACTTTTGATGTGATTATCTTGATCGTTCCACTCACTGATCAGACTCATCACCTTATGAATTCAGATCGATTAGCTGCCATGAAAGATGGTGCTGCACTTATCAATGTTGCACGTGGTGCAGTTGTCGATACCGATGCGCTTATTCGTGAACTCAATTCAGGCCGAATCACTGCTGGACTAGATGTGACAGATCCAGAACCACTCCCAGATGGACATCCATTGTGGAGTGCGAGAAATGTGATTATCACCCCGCATGTCGGTGGAGATAGTGAGGCATTTACTCCGCGAGGACGCAAGTTGGTGGAAGAGCAATTAGCAAGATTTGCACTGGGTCAGCCACTTCTTCATATCGTTGCGCAGTAATTGCGCACTTACTGCGCAGTAATTGATCAGTAATTCAAATTACTAGCCCTATAGTAAGATCTGAATTTACTACGTGCGTCATGGAGGGTTAGTAATGGAATTTGATCTCCAGGAATACAAATCGGCTTGGAATTTAGATCCCAATGTTCACCATTGCAACCATGGCTCCTTTGGAGCAGTACCAACAGTGGTGCAAGAAGCTCAACTGATGATTCAGAATCGCGTGCAATCAAATCCAGTGAAATTCTTTGCCCGTCAGGCAATGAGCGAAGTGCAGGAAGCACGTAGAAAGGTGGCGGCATTTCTCGGCCAAAAGCCAGAGCAAATTGTGTTGGTTCGAAATACAACTGAGGCTGCAAGCACAACAATGCGTGGATTCCCCTTTAAGGCAGGGGATGAAGCAATAGTTCTTGATCATGAATATGGCGCAGTTGTATATGCGGTTCAGCGTGCAGTTGAAGCCGCTGGAGGCAAGCTGGTCACAGTCCCTGTCCCACGTCTTGCAACAGATGAAGAGGTAGTCGCGTTAGTAAAGAAATCATTTACTCCACGTAGCCGTTTATTTGTGGTTGATCATGTAACTTCGGCAACAGCTCGCACCTTTCCAGTTGACGCCCTCAGCGCACTCTGTCGCGAGAATGGTGTGGCAATTGCAGTTGACGCATCCCACACTCCTGGAAATTTTGATTTGGATCTAGATAAACTCGACGCAGATTTCTGGTTTGGAAACCTTCACAAATGGGCATCGGCACCTCTTGGTTGTGGTGTCTATCGGATTTCTCCGCGTTGGCAAGAGATCATGCGCCCGCTGATTGTTTCGTGGCAGGATCACGAAGAGTACCCACTTCCTTGGGACATGCTTGGAACTGTTGACTTAAGCGGATGGCTAGCAGCACCGGTTGCAATTGATTTCTACGACAAGATCGGTTGGCACCGAGTTCGTGCAGCCAATACTGCTCGCATGAGATACGGACGCGGGTTGGTAATGGCTGAGCTTGGGGTGAGTGATGATGAGTTACGTGAAGAAGAGCTACCTCTTGGCGTAGTGCGCCTTCACAAAATGGATGGCGGAAGAGATGGATGCGCCGCCCTTCAGCGTAAATTCGCTGAAATCCATAAAATTGAGGTGCCTATCACAACTGCGTGCGACCAATATTTCATAAGAATTTCTGGCCAGCTATACAATACTCCAGCAGATTATGAGCATTTAGCTCTCGCGGTGCGTAAGGAGTTCAACTAGTTATGAGTATCTCTGAAGAAGAGCTTGCAGTTCTTGAAGAGATTCAGCTTCGTACTCTCTGGCTAGCCGTGCGCATGGTCGACTTTGCTAACCATGATCGAGTCAACACTGATGGAATTAAAGTTGGAGGCCATCAAGCATCGAGTGCATCAATGATCTCAATTTTGGCATCTTTGTATATGTATCATCTCGATTCCAATGACCGCGTCAGCGTCAAGCCTCACTCCTCTCCAGTTTTTCACTCGATTCAATACCTTTTAGGTAATCTAGAAAAAAAGTATTTGACAACGCTACGAAGCGCGGGTGGTCTTCAGAGTTATCCATCCCGTACCAAAGATCCAGATATCGTAGATTTTTCTACCGGCTCTGTTGGTCTTGGCGCAGCGGCACCACTTTTTGCTGGAGTCACTCGACGTTATGTTGATGCGCACTTCGGTCCACGTCCACACTCTCGCTTCATCGCACTCATCGGCGATGCCGAGCTGGATGAAGGAAATATTTGGGAGGCAGTTGCTGATCCTGCCACCGATGGTCTTGGCAATGTGATGTGGGTAGTTGACTTTAATCGTCAGTCATTGGATCGCGTGATCCCAGGAATTCGTATCGCCCAGTGGCGCGCTCAATTTGAGGCAGCTGGATGGCACGTGGCTGAGGTGAAGTACGGCACCAAGCTCAAAGAGGCATTTGCTGAACCAGGTAGTGAAGCTTTCAAGCAATGGTTTGATGATATTCCAAACGAGCAATATCAATCTCTCTTCGGACAAAAGCTTGAAGATTTACGAGCTCGCTTTCTTGATGGTGCACCTGCAGGAGTATCAGAGTATTTAGTAAAGTTTTCAGATAGCGAATTGTTCGAAATTTTGAGCGATCTTGGTGGGCATAACGTTGCCTCACTTGTTGAAACTTTCCAAGCGTGTGATGCGGTTACAGATCGTCCGAGCGTTGTATTTGCATACACCGTCAAAGGGTGGGGACTGCCAATGGCGGGGGATCCTCGAAATCATTCAGCTCAGTTATCTACTGAACAGATAGATACCCTCCGTACATCAATGGGTTTGACGGTAGACAATGAATGGGATTCATTTGATAGCGAATCTGCTGCCGGTAAGTATTTAGCAAAGCGTCAAGCTCACCTCAAGCGTGGGGAGTCGGCTCCAGAAATCAAAGCTGTCATTCCAATCACCACCAAACCAAAGAGTACGGGAATGATTTCTACCCAAGAAGTCTTCGGGCGTGTGTTGACTGAGATCAGCCGTGATGAAGCAATTCGTCCTTATCTTGTGACGACGGCTCCCGATGTGGCAACATCAACAAATCTTGGTGGGTTTATTAACCGTACCGGTGTATTTCATCCTCAAGTGTTACGTCGCTGGAACGAAGATCCGATGCTTAAGTGGGCTGAAGGTCCCACAGGCCAGCATATTGAACTTGGCATCAGTGAGATGAATCTTTTTATGCTCCTTGGAATGCTTGGGCTCTCTCACGATCATTCTGATCAGCCACTTATTCCAATCGGTACTGTCTATGATCCATTTGTACTGCGCGGCCTCGATGCATTTGTTTATAGCGTCTACTCAGGGGCAAAATTTATTATTGCAGGTACGCCATCGGGAGTAACCCTGGCACCTGAAGGTGGAGCCCACCAATCAACAATTACGCCATCTGTTGGTATGGAGTTGCCGGGTGTAGTCCTTATGGAGCCAGCCTATGCTCAAGCTCTTGATTGGCTTCTCTGCGATGCGATCGCCCATGTTGCTGGAAATAAGAAAGATACAACTCCCGATCTTCGCCCGAACGAGCTGGCATTTTATTTCCGCCTTACTACTCGACCTATTGATCAAGATCCATTTACGCAAGCGCGTGAACGTCTTGGTGATGCCCTGCTTCGCACGCAGGTTCTAGCTGGTGCGTATCGCCTTGTTGATGGTCGCAGTACACCTGGTTACATTGTTGAAGATCCGCATGCACCAGTAGTTCATCTAGTTGCAACAGGTGCGGTAATGCCTGAAGTACTAGAGGCAGCACGCGAGTTATCTAGCGAAGGAGTTGTCGCTCACGTCATTGAAGTGACATCACCTGGTCGACTTTATGGAAGCTGGCAGAGAACTCTCAAACAAGGAATTCGCACAGCGAGCACGCCATCTTTCCCAGGCGCACTTCGCACTATTTTTTCAGAACGTGCACCAATAGTTTCAGTACATGACGGCGCTTCACATGCAATGTCATGGCTGGGCTCTGCTCTTGGAATGCCACAAGTGGCAATGGGAGTAGATACATTTGGACAGTCAGGCACTATTGCTGATCTTTATCGAATTCATGACCTCGATAGCGGTTCGATAGTAAATGGAGCACTCGCTGCTCTAAGCCTAGATGTGTAATCCAGTTGATTTTTACTCCGATTCCACATCGAGAGGGAAAAGAGATAAACTATGTCTGTGAATAACAAATCCGCTGGAGCAGCATTTCGTAAGGCTCTGGCGGAGGAAAATCCACTTCAAATCGTTGGCACAATTAATGCCAACCATGCTCTTCTTGCACAACGAGCTGGATATCGAGCAATCTACCTTTCAGGCGGGGGAGTTGCAGCGGGCTCCATGGGAATCCCTGATCTTGGCATTACTACTTTGGAAGATGTCCTTACAGATGTTCGTCGCATTACCAATGTTTGCGATACCCCTCTATTAGTTGATGCAGATACCGGTTTCGGAGCGTCAGCATTTAATATCGCTCGCACAGTTAAAGATCTCATTAAAGCAGGGGCTGCGGCCATGCATATGGAAGATCAAGTTGGTGCAAAACGTTGTGGGCACCGACCAAATAAAGAGGTTGTTTCTAAGGCCGAGATGGTTGATCGAATCAAAGCCGCGGTAGATGCGCGTACAGATGATGATTTTTCAATCATGGCTCGCACGGATGCGATTGCAATAGAGGGCATCGATGCAGCAATCGAGCGAGTTCATGCCTATATTGAGGCTGGAGCAGATTTAGTCTTCCCTGAAGCAATTCGCACTCTTGAGGATTACACCAAGTTTAGCTCAGCGGTTTCAAAGCCAATTCTTGCAAATATCACTGAATTTGGAATGACACCTTTATTTACTCGCGACGAGCTCGCCTCTCACGGAGTCAAGATCATTCTCTACCCACTATCAGCATTTAGAGCCATGAATAAGGCCGCCGAAAATGTTTATGAAGCGATCAGACGCGATGGAACTCAGTCTGGCGTTCTCGACACAATGCAGACCCGAGAAGAGCTTTACGACAGAATCAATTACTACAGTTATGAGAATGCACTGGATCAGTTGCTCGACGATAAATAAAAGCGCGTAGATAAGGTGAGAGGAAAATACAATGGTCGATTTTAAGCCTAAGAAGTCTGTGGCATTATCAGGAGTCACGGCGGGAAATACAGCCCTTTGCAGCGTTGGAAAGAGCGGGAACGATCTTCACTATCGTGGCTTTGATATTGCAGATTTAGC
This sequence comes from Candidatus Planktophila sp., assembly GCA_044350045.1. Lineage (GTDB taxonomy): Bacteria > Actinomycetota > Actinomycetes > Nanopelagicales > Nanopelagicaceae > Planktophila. Next base: position 14,322 of record JBILIJ010000010.1, read on the forward strand.
CTCACATTGCGAATTCGAGGAAGTTGCCTACTTATTAATCCATGGAACTCTTCCAACAAGAGCAGAACTCGCCAGCTATAAACTGAAACTGAAAAACCTACGTGGGCTTCCTGATTCAGTGAAGACAATACTTGAGGCAATTCCTGCAACAGCACACCCAATGGATGTTATGCGCACTGGTGTTTCAGCTCTTGGTTGCGTTACACCTGAGAGTAGCGACCATAACGAAGCGGCAGCGAAGGAAATCGCAGATAAACTTATTGCCTGCTTCGGCTCGATGCTCGTTTACTGGTATCACTTTGCAAATTCAGGAAAAAGAATTGAGATCGAAACTAACGATGACTCAATTGGCGGCCACTTCCTACACATGCTTCACGGGCAAGCCCCAAGCAAGCTCTGGGAAGATTCAATGCACGCCTCCCTTATTCTCTATGCAGAGCATGAATTTAACGCTTCAACATTTACTGGTCGAGTGATCTCAGGGACCGGATCTGATATGTACTCCGCAATTACCGGAGCAATTGGAGCTCTTCGTGGTCCCAAGCATGGTGGAGCAAATGAAGTAGCCCTTGAAATTCAGGAGCGCTATTCCACTCCGGATGAGGCCGAAGCTGATATTCGTGCTCGGGTTGCCAATAAGGAAGTAGTAATTGGTTTTGGGCATCCGGTCTACACAGTCTCAGATCCACGTAACGAGATAATCAAAGGCATTTCGTTAAAGCTTTCAGAAGACCAAGGCAATACCCAGCTTTATGCGATTGCAGAGAGAATTGAATCAGTCATGTGGGAAATCAAGAACATGTTCCCGAACCTCGATTGGTTCTCTGCAGTTTCGTATAACCAGATGAAAATCCCAACGGCATTCTTTACGCCGATTTTTGTGATTGCTCGCACTACAGGTTGGGCAGCCCATGTTATTGAACAGCGAATCGATAACAAGATCATTAGACCGAGTGCGAATTACACAGGACCAGAAGATCTGCAATTCATCCCGATAGAGAAGAGATAGTCACAATGTCATCGCACATCACAAAATCAAACGTTCCTTACGATAAAGAGATCATCGATATCGTTGATTATGTAATGAACTATGAGATTAAGTCTCCTGTCGCATACGAGACTGCGTGGAACTGTTTTCTCGACACACTCGGTTGTGGCTTAGAAGCCTTGGAATACCCTGCCTGCACCAAACTTCTAGGGCCGGTGGCTCCTGGAGTAACCGTAAAGAACGGCGTAAAGGTTCCTGGGACAAAATTTGAACTTGATCCAGTTCAAGGGGCATTCAATATTGGTGCCATGATCCGCTGGTTAGATTTTAATGACACGTGGTTGGCCGCAGAGTGGGGTCATCCATCAGATAACCTCGGGGGAATCCTTGCAATCGCTGATTGGCTTTCTCGGACAACAGATAAGAAGCTCACAATTAAAGATGTGCTCACTGCGATGATTAAGGCTCACGAAATTCAAGGATGTATTGCGCTCGAGAATTCATTTAACAAAGTTGGCATTGACCACGTAATTTTGGTGAAGGTAGCCACAACAGCTGTTGTTGCCGGAATATTAGGGCTGAATCGTGATCAGATCCTCGCAGCGGTTTCATTAGCGTGGGTTGATGGACAATCACTGCGCACATATCGCCATTTCCCAAATGCTGGCTCTCGTAAATCATGGGCTGCCGGAGATGCCACATCTCGCGGAGTTCGACTTGCACTCTTAGCTTCAACTGGTGAGATGGGGTATCCGACTGCGCTCACAGCCAAGACCTGGGGTTTCTATGACGCTTCCTTCAGAGGAAACTCATTCTCCTTCCAGCGTGAGTATGGTTCCTATGTAATGGAGAACATTCTCTTCAAGATTTCGTTCCCAGCCGAATTCCATTCACAGACTGCAGTTGAAGCTGCGATGACGCTCCATTCACAATTGGAAGATAAGGGATTGTCGGCAAGTGATATCAAGAAGGTGACAATCCGAACACATGAAGCCTGTATTCGCATTATTGACAAAAAGGGTCCTCTAAATAACCCTGCCGATAGAGATCACTGTATTCAATATATGGTTGCAGTACCACTAATTTTTGGTCGATTGACTGCGCGAGATTACGAAGACGACATTGCATCAGATGCTCGTATCGATGCTCTCCGAGAGCAAATCACCTGCGTTGAAGATACGAGCTACACAGCCGATTATCACGATCCAGCTAAGCGATCAATTGCTAACGCGATCACAATCGAACTCAACGATGGCACAGTCCTTGACGAAGTAGCCGTTGAATACCCAATCGGTCACGCTCGCCGCAGAGAAGCAGGAATTCCTCTACTTATTGAGAAGTTTAAGATCAACCTCAATCGAATCTACGAGAAAGGTCAGCAAGATAAAATTCTTGCCCTATCTCTTGATTACGACAAGCTCACAAGTACGCCTGTGAATGAATTCATGGACATGCTCGCTCGCCCATAACGCTAAAGAACAGCAACTAGACCTTCGGGTCGCTATAGAACAGCGACCGTATGCTTATCGATAAAGTCCCAGTCGTACTCAATACATAGACCTTCACCAGTCGGTGCCATCACATATCCATCAACGATATTGAGTTGACTCTTTGTTCCGAAGAGGAAATCATCAAATGGATACAAAGTCTCAAAGTATTCACAGTTACTTATGGCAAGGGATGCGTGAAGCTGTACCTGCTCAAGACCATGATAAATGGTGGTGTGTAGCTCGCACTGCACTCCATGAGCCTCAGCTAAGTGAGCGGTCTTCATCACTGCAGTGATTCCGGCGCGCCATGAGACATCTGTTCGGACGATGTCGACGATGCCTTCCTTGATGCAGTAAGCAACACTGTATTGATTTCCAGCAATTACTTCTGTGCCACAGATAGGAATATCTAGTTTTTCACGCAACTTCTTTAAGCCATTGAGATTGACATCCAATAAAGGCTCTTCCAGCCACTTGTAGCCAAGACGTTCAAGTTCGCGGCCAGCTTTTAACGCTTCTTCATATGATGCCATGATCACTGGGTCTGCCATCAAGGCAAAGTCGTCACCAACGGCTGCGCGTACTGCGCGATAGCAAGCGATATCTAAATCAAGACCCCCTGGTGGGTGCAACTTGTAACCCTTATATCCCTTGGCTTTCACCTCAAGTGCTTCTCTTGCATAATCTTCAGGGCCATCAAGAAACATTGATGAGACATATAGAGGAACCTTCTCGCGCGCTGCTCCCAGCACTTTATAGACAGGCAGATGCGCCATCTTTCCGACAATATCCCAGCACGCATTATCAAAAGGTGCGTAGGCATAGATAGGGACGTGGTTCCATCTACGGTCATACATTTCGAAATCTTTCATATTCTTTGCAGAATCATGTGCACTACGCCCAATAAAGAATGGCTTCACCTGTGACATCGCAGCTGCGGCAGCCTTAGCATCTTGCGCGCCAAATCCAAATGAAGTTCCTTTCACGCCATCGTCAGTAGTGATGGTGACAACTGTGAAGTCGGGGCGTGATCCACCTGGGAGTTTTACGGCTGCAACTGTGTCGAGCTCTTCAAGTTGGTCGCCACCGCGACAAGCACGAATTTCAATACTTTTAATTTTTGAGAGCATCAACCATTCCTCTTCTGGAAAATCGTATAGATAAAATAACGTCAGAGCGATGAAATAGCAAGGCAATCACCTTATCTATTTGCAGCAACTGCTGCCGGAGAAAATCTCTTCAGCGATGATTCAATGTGGGCATGCATCGCTGCTTTCGCTCCCTTGGAGTTTTGATCTAAAATCGCCTTAGCAATCGCATCATGTTCCTTAATTGCCAATTGCCCAGATCCACTCTGGTAGTACTGTTCAAAGAGATCTTGCACATAATCTGCACGTGATTCACCATCAATAAGGTGAAGTTTATTTGCCATGTAGAGGCGGAATAGATGAAGGTGACAGTGTGTACGCTCATAAAAGTCTGCAATTGTCTGGTTTCCTGAAATACTTGAAATCAAGGTGTGAAAACGGGAATCATGTTCTGAAAGTGCTTGATATTGATTCTCATCGGCGAATTTGATGGCGGTCTTGGCACTCTGCATCTCGGCCTTAAGGGCCGTCTTGCCTGTGTTATCAATAAATTTCGCTGCCTGCTCCGCCGCCCATGGTTCAACCAATAATCTAAATTGAAATAGGTCATTGAGTTCTTTGATAGTCAGCAGCTGCGTTGCTTTATAACCCTTAAGAGGCTCTTTCTCGATGAGGCCATCAGATTCAAGGCGGGCGAGAGCTTCTCGTACTGGGGTCTGAGAGACTTCTAGCTTTACTGAAAGAGCATCAATATTGACGCGGGAGCCCGGGGCAATCTCGTAGTCAAAGATCTTCGCCTTGATCATCTCGTAGATCTCATCAGAGAGTACCGATCGACGTGGAATCCGCTTGACGGGAGGAGTTGTGACTTTCTTTTTCACTGTCTCCACCAATCTCTATCGAATGTTTTAAGAAACCACTTACTTAGGAAGTCGTAGCCCTTGCATTCCGCCATCGACAGCGAGCACTGTGCCGGTGGTTGAAGACTGTCGAGGGCTTGCAAGATATGCAATAGCGCTAGCCACTTCCTCTGGACTTACTAAACGTCCCATTGGTTGGCGTGCTTGTAGAGCAGCGCGTTCGGCAACAGGATCTTCCGCCTTTGAAAGAAGGCGTGCTACCCAAGGAGTATCTGCAGTACCAGGATTTACGCAGTTAACGCGGATTCCTTCCTTCACATGATCTGCTGCCATGGCAAGGGTAAGAGTCATCACTGCACCCTTACTTGCGCTGTAGACGGCACGCTTTGGAAGACCGGCAGTTGCTGCGATCGAACTCGAGTTAACAATTGATGCGCACTTACTCTTGCGAAGAAACGGCATTGCAGCGGCGCTGACGCGAGAGGTACCAGCAACGTTGACATTTAATACGTGGTGCCATTCTTCATCCGTTGCATCTTCCACAGATCCGATCGAACCAATTCCTGCATTGTTGGCCAGGATATCGATCACTTGGGTCTTCTTACTTAGTTCGGCAAATGCGGCTGTGACGCTGGCGGTATCTCCCACATCGCACTGAATAAAGTGCGCATAGGGCTTCATTTCACCCTCGTGGAGATCTAGGCCGTAGACCGTTACACCATCTTCATGAAAGAGCTTGGAGAGAGCTAATCCAATTCCAGATCCTGCACCAGTGATTACTGCAACTAGCCCTTTGAATTCGCTACTCATGATTGTGCCTCGTTTTTCCAGTATGTGCCGTTAGGGAAAGAATACTCATTAATACTCGATTGATGCATCTGCGCTCCTGCTCCAGGAAGTTGTGGCGCGATGTAATAACCGCCGGAAACTTGAACTGGGTCGAGGAAGTGCTGATGGAGATGATCCACAAACTCAACAACGCGCAAAGAGTGATGTCCTGTGACGGCCACCGCATCCCACATTGCTAGGTGCTGAACCATTTCGCAGAGCCCGACGCCACCTGCATGAGGACAGACAGGAATTCCAAATTTAGCGGCCATCAAGATATTTGCAAGATTCTCATTGACGCCAGCCACTCGGGTAGCATCAATTTGCATCACAGAGAATCCCTTCGCCTGAAGCAACTGCTTAAAAATAATGCGAGAACTTGCCATCTCACCGGTTGCTATCTGTGTGGGTGCGACCGCTGCGGCGATCTTGGCATGACCTAAAACGTCATTAGGACTTGTCGGTTCTTCAACCCAGCGCAATTTGAACTCTTTTAGAGCGTTAATCCACGTGATGGCAACATCAACATCCCATACCTGATTGGCATCAATTGCTATTGGAAAATCTGGTCCTACAAGAGCGCGAACTTTTCCAAGACGACGTTGATCATCGGCGATAGATTTTCCACACTTGTATTTAATGAGGGAAAATCCTTCATCGAGCGCCTTCTGCGTGAGATCAAGCATCTTCTCATCGCTATATCCAAGCCATCCCGGTGATGTTGTGTAGGCGGGTAGTCCTTTACTGCGAAGAATTGCTTCATTGTTCTTCTTTGCATCATTGCCACGATAGAGAATATCGAGAGCTTCTTCACGAGTAAGTGCATCGGTGATATACCTAAAGTCGATGGCATCCACAATTTGTTCTGGCGTCATATCGCTGAGCAATTTCCAGAGCGGAACATCCTTAGCTTTAGCAAAGAGATCCCATAGGGCATTGAGTACCGCACCTGCCGCCATATGAAAGACGCCGTAATCTGGACCGAGCCAACGAATCTGACTGTCGCCACTTAATTCGCGAGTGATCTCACCAATGCGAGCAAAAGCATCGTCAACGCTCAGGCCAGCAATCTTCGGCGTGAGCATATCGATCGCCGCTATCTGTACATCATTTCCGCGGCCAATAGTAAAGACGAGTGAGTCACCGTGAAGTCCTGGTTGATCTGTTGCGATGCGAAGGTAGGCCGCGGAGTAATCCGGATCTTGATTCATCGCATCGGAGCCATCGAGCATCTTCGATGTCGGAAAACGAACATCGAAGCTCTCGATTGCAGTGATTTTTGGCATTACTTCAGAAACTTCTCTAGTCCTGCAGGGACTCTAGATTCTGCCCACAGCGTTTCGTATCCAACTCCTGGGCCCTTAGGTCCGTGAACATTTCCGTTGCTATCAAGGAGTGATTCGAGCTTAATTGGATTTCCCCAGACTAAGGATTCGTAATATGTGGTGTTCTTAATTGCCATGCAGAGATGAGCACTTTCAAGGCCCATTCCATGTACCTCAGCGCGAAGATGATACGCATCTGCCAGGTGTGCGATACGCATTGCGCCGGTGAAACCACCGCGCAATCCAGTACTAGTGCGTAGTGCAGTGGCAACGCCGCTTGCAGCAAAGTCTCCAGCGCTCATGTGCGCACCATCTGTGACCTCACCCAAGAGCAACGGGATCCTCACTCTTTCGCCCAGCCACTTGTAGGCAGTAATACTAAATTCGCGCATTGGTTCTTCATACCAAGCAAAGCCAGAATCATAGAGCGCGTTTCCAAGATAGACCGCATCCATTAAATCAAAGCCGGCAGATCCGTCGTACATTAATGGGACATCATCGCCAACGTGAGCACGAAGCTTTTCGCCAAGGAGTGCATCTTTCTTTGCATCACCGAATGCGTGCAATTTAATTGCCGGATATCCAAGTGCTAGAGCTTGATCTGCAATATCAAGAAATTCTTCAATGGATGAATAAGTAACAGTTGATGCGTACGATGGAAGAGATTCGCGGAAGCCACCCATTAATTTATAGATAGGTAGTCCCGCTTGTTTACCTCCGATATCCCACAATGCGACATCGATAATGCCAATAAGACCGGCAGGGAATCGTTCAATGCGATCGAGCTCCCATAAGCGTTCCCACAGGTATTCACGTTGTAAAGGATCTTGCCCGATGAGTTCGTCTCGGAATCTTCGGTCAACATAATCGTTGAAAATCACGCCGCGTCCAGCAGGTGCAAATCCGGTAATGCCGGCATCGGTCTCAATAACCAGCCATGCGCCAGTGGTTCGGCCATCTGAACCCGGCAGGTTTTTCCGCCACACAAATGCGGGTGAGAAACCGGGGCGTTCGACTAAAACGACAGTGACGTTGGTAATCTTCATGGGTTCAACCGTCCTTCTCTGTATATCCACATTGTGAGAACTGGAGTTTTGAGACAAGAAAGCGCAAAACGCTCAAGTGAATCGTTTCGGATACTATATGAAATAGTATTTTCCTGCAATAAATTTCCTGTTGTTAATTCTAAGGATGAGGTGGCCAAGATGGACCAAAAGGTCTATCCGTTTAGTGCAGGTAATCGCAGCATGTCTGACCTCTTGGGAGGCAAAGGCGCAAACTTAGCTGAGATGGCCACACTTGGAATTCCAGTTCCCGATGGATTCACAATCACCACTCGCGTCTGCCAAGAGTACTTGCGCACCGGTGGCCTGACAGATGACCTTCTGCATGAAATTGATGCCGCAATTATTGAGCTAGAGAAAAAAATTGGAAAATCTTTTGGGGATCCAAAAAATCCTTTGCTTGTTTCTGTCCGATCAGGTGCAAAGTTTTCGATGCCAGGCATGATGGAGACGGTCCTCAATGTTGGAATGTCACCTGAAGTTGCAGCAACGCTGGAAAAAATCACAGGCGATAGTCGCTTTGCGTGGGATTCATATCGCAGATTTATTGAAATGTTTGGAAAGACTGTCTGTGAAATCCCTTCAGAGAGTTTTGCAAAGGTTGCAGAGCCGCTTATCAAAGCAGCCGGTGGAAAGACAATCGCTGATTTAGATGGAGCTGGCTTGAAGGCCGCGGGAGATGCATTTATAAAGGTGGTTGAAGCACACACTGGTACCGCATTCCCATTCGATGCTCGCACACAGCTCACTCGGGCAATTGAAGCAGTTTTCCATTCCTGGAATTCAGAGCGGGCCCAGCTTTACCGCCGTCGTGAACGTATCAGCGCCGACCTTGGAACTGCAGTGAACGTACAGGCTATGGTCTTTGGAAACATCGGCGATACTTCGGGCACGGGCGTCTGCTTCACGCGCGATCCTGGCAGCGGCGCCCCTGGCGCATACGGCGATTACCTGCCACGCGCTCAAGGTGAAGATGTTGTTGCAGGTATACGTAATGCCTTCCCATTGACCCACCTAGGTGTTGTTAATCCGGAAGCCTTTGCTGAACTCAATCGCATTATGGCGCTGCTAGAAGATCACTATCGAGATATGTGCGATATCGAATTTACGGTTGAGCAAGGAAAACTCTGGATCTTGCAGACGCGTGTAGGAAAGCGCACTGCCGAGGCGGCATTTAAAATTGCGACCCAGCTTGTTGATGAAGGCTCGATCACAATGGATCAAGCGCTCACCCGCGTCAATGGTGAACAACTCGTTCAATTGATGTTTCCACAATTTGATAAAGCCACTGCGCCGAAAGAACTCACACGTGGAATCGCCGCATCACCTGGAGCAGCGGTGGGATCAGTGGTCTTTGATCCGCGAGATGCAGCTGATCAAGCACTTGCCGGTAAAAAGGTAATTCTTGTTCGCCGTGAAACTAATCCAGATGATCTAGTCGGAATGGTGGCAGCACAAGGAATTTTGACTGCTCGTGGTGGAAAGACATCGCACGCCGCTGTTGTAGCGCGTGGAATGGGCCGTCCGGCAGTCTGCGGAACAGAGAGCATCGAAGTAAATGTCGATGAGAAATTCTTCACCTGTGGAGATGTCACTGTTCACGAAGGCGATCTCATTTCAATCGATGGCACAACCGGGGCAGTCTTCCTGGGTGAAGTGGCCGTTGTCCCTAGCGTTGTAACCGAATATGTACAGGGAATTGTTGATCCTGGTGCAGATACTTCTACCGCGCTGATTAAAAGCATCCACCGCATTATTACTCACGCCGATAATGTCAGGCGTATGTCGGTGCGCGCCAATGCCGACACCCCAGAGGATGCAGAGATTGCACGCCGAATGGGAGCACAGGGAATTGGTCTTACTCGTACCGAGCATATGTTTCTCGGTGATCGCCGCGTCCTCGTTGAAACGCTAGTACTTGCAACAACTGATGAAGAGCGGGCAGAAGTTTTAGCTGAGATGGAGAAACTTCAATTTAGTGACTTCGTTGGAATCCTTCGGGCGATGACGGGGTTGCCTGTGACTATTCGCCTCCTTGATCCACCGCTTCATGAATTCCTTACCGATCAAGCAAGCCTGGCTGTTGATATTGCCTTGACCCAAGCACGCGGAGATGTCGTTGATGAACGAAAGCTGGCTCTGAATCGCGCCGTTAATCGCTTACACGAATCAAATCCCATGATGGGTCTGCGCGGTGTTCGCCTCGGTGTATTGATTCCAGATTTATTCTCAATGCAGGTGCGCGCACTTACCCGCGCAGCTCTTCATGTTCGTGCTCAGGGCTATGACCCACAACCTGAGATCATGATTCCTTTGGTTGCATCTCAGCGCGAACTTCTCTACTTCAGATCATCACTTGAAACAGAAGTAGCTCGCGTGTTAGCACTTGCCGGCGAAGAGATGCACATCAGTATCGGCAGCATGATTGAAACCCCTCGCGCAGCAATCACTGCGGCCAAGTTGGCTGACTACTCTGACTTCTTCTCATTCGGTACCAATGACTTGACGCAATTAACCTGGGCATTTAGTCGTGATGATGTTGAGTCATCCTTCTTACCGCGATATTTGGATTTAGAGCTTCTGCCATTTAGCCCCTTTGAATCACTCGATCAAGATGGTGTGGGACTTCTGGTCAAAATTGCCTGCGATGAAGTGCGCTCTGTTACCCCAGAGATCAAGTTAGGTATTTGTGGCGAGCACGGGGGAGACCCACGCAGTATCGACTTCTTCCATCATGTGGGCTTGGATTATGTTTCATGTTCGCCATTTCGAGTCCCAGTCGCACGACTAGAAGCAGGTCGGGCGGCGGTCGGCGATCAAGCAACGACAAGTAGCGCATAGTGAGACATGACGACAAGGTTGCACTGCGCACCGGTCTGCATATCTCCCGTCTCTCACTTGGTACAGCTGCTTTTGGCGGTCTCTACACCTCAGTCAGTGATCAGGATTGCAGCGATACGCTCATCACCGCTCTCGATGGTGGAATTAATTTTGTTGATACCGCACCGCATTACGGAAAAGGAAGAGCTGAACGCCGCATAGGCAGAGCACTGGCCGATCGCGCACGATCTTCCTTCATTCTTTCAACAAAGGTGGGCCGCGTACTAGTTCCATCGACAACAGATATCGATGAGTATTTCATCGATGCCGACAATACTGTTGAGAGAAAATTCGACTTTAGCGCAAAGGGCGTGCGTCAATCACTAGAGGAATCACTCACTCGACTGGGCATGGATAGCGTAGAGATTCTCTTCATCCATGATCCTGATGCGCACGAAGAGCAAGCGATTCTGCAGGCATTTCCAGAGCTAGAGCGCATGCGCTCTGAAGGAATCATCAAAGCAATTGGTATTGGCATGAATCAGTGTGAAGTTCCAACGCGAGTCATGAAAGCAACTGACCTTGACATGGTTTTGATTGCCGGGCGCTACTCACTTCTTGATCAAAGTGCGCTCAAAGAATTGTTGCCCACCGCCCTTGATCGAAAGGTCGATGTGATTGCAGCGGGGGTTTTCAATTCAGGCATCCTGGCAAATCCAGTTAAAGGTGCGACTTTTGATTACATGCCCGCTAGCGATCAATTAATTGCAAAAGCGGTAAAGATCCGCGAAGTACTTGAAAGGCATCACGTCTCTCTCACAAGTGCGGCGTTGCAATTCCCCCTCCGTCACCCAGCTGTGAAGTCAGTCCTTGTTGGCTGTCGTACTCCGGCAGAGGTGTCGGTGAATATTAAAGAGTTTAACCATGTCATAGAGAACAAGGTCTGGGAGGATCTTGTAAGCGTTCTCTGATTCACCTATAGTCTTTTCATGACACTTCACCCGCAAGCAGCAGCGTTTCTTGACTTGGTAGCGGCTGCAAATCTTCCTGACATGATCGCTGCAGGCCCAACTGTTGCGCGTAAATTCTCACACGACCAATCTGGTATCAGTGGCGAGATTGATCCGAGCGTCGATATCAGAATTGAATTCTTTACAAGTTCGACCGCTGATGTAGCAGTCGCAATTTACACACCAACTTCGACATCACAAGAAAAACGTGCGGGATTGGTTTACTATCACGGCGGTGGTTGGGTTTTAAACTACATCACTAAATATCATGCTCAATTGGCTGCGATGGCAAAGAAGACAGACTCGGTCATCGTTTCAGTGAATTATCAGAAAGCACCAGAGCACAAATTCCCTATCCCATTTAATGATTGCTATGAAGGTCTCGAATGGACAGTTGCAAATGCAGATCGTTTAGGAATTGATCTTGCACGACTGGGTGTGGGTGGAGATAGCGCCGGCGGAAATCTTGCCTCTGCTGTCGCCTTAGCTGCCCGTGATCGCGGTGATATTGTTCTTGCCTATCAATGGCTGGTCTATCCATGTAATGGTCCTGAATTTGTCGATGCACCGGATGTCCCCAACGCAGAGGGATATGGCCTCACACAACCTCGCATGAAGTGGCTGTGGGAGATGTATCTCAATGGCGATGTGGATAGAGCTAATCCGTATGCCGCTCCTCATTCAGCACAATCCCTTGCAGGATTACCACCGACCATCATGATCACTGCAGAATATGATGTCTTGCGACCAGATGGAATTGCTTATTATGAAAAACTTAAAGCTGCTGGAAATAAAGTTGTCTATAAAGATTGCCCAGGAATGATTCATGGCTTCTTTAGCCTTGGACGAGTAATAGATGATGGAATTACCATTCAAGATTGGTTTGCTGAGAATATTCTCAAAATTGTAGGAAAGTAATGTCCTCAACCCTAGATGTCTACGAAAGGATCGATCATGCAACGGTATGCAGCAGTTATTGGAATGCCTTATGAGAATCGTGAAGAGTACGAGCGTTTACATGCTGCCGTCTGGCCTGACGTGCTGGCCAAGATTACTGAAGTAAATATCCGCAACTACTCGATCTACCGTTATGGCGAACTGCTTTTCTCTTACTTTGAATACATAGGCGATGACTATGAAGCCGATATGGCAAAGATGGCAGAAGACCCAAAGACACAAGAATGGTGGGATGTCTGTGGGCCGCTACAACGTCCAGTCAACGATCGTGCCGATGGAGAGTGGTGGGCTTCAATTCCTGAAGTTTTTCACGTCGACTAATTATTTATAAGCGACGCAATTATTTGTAATCTCGCCGATACCTTCAATACCGGTCTTCACGATATCGCCGATCGCTAGATACACAGGTGGCTTAAATCCTAATCCGACACCAAATGGTGTTCCAGAGTTAATGATGTCCCCTGGAAAGAGCTCCATAAATTGGCTGATGTACCAAACAATGTGATGGAGTCCGAAGAGTAGGTCATCTGTATTTGAATCCTGCTTCATGACTCCGTTGATACTGCACCACAGGCGCAAGTTGTTGGGATCAATCGCATCTGGGGTCACAATCTCTGGCCCAAGTGGATTGAATGTAGGAAAAGACTTTCCCTTCACCCATTGTCCGGCGCGCTCTATCTGCCAGTGGCGCTCTGATACATCTTGCGAAATTGTGTAGCCGAGGATGTGCTTTGCTGCATCTTCAGGTGATTTCAGATAGAGGGCACGCTTTCCAATAACGATAGCGAGTTCAACCTCGTAATCTGTCGATGTGCTGTTGGGAGGAATCACAATGTCATCATTTGGTCCCACAACAGTGTCAGGAGCCTTCATAAATATCACTGGCTCTTTAGGGGTCTCAGAATTTGTCTCTGCAATGTGGGCGAGATAGTTAAGGCCTACACAGATCACCTTTGATGGACGATTAATGGATGAACCAATTCGGGTAGAGCCCTTAGCAACGCGTGGAAGTGATGAAAGATCTGCCGAAGCTACCTTCTCCATCGCTCCAGCTTCAAGTGTCGCGCGCGACCAATCAGAAATTAACGAGTCGACGAGTATGTACTCATCACCTGATACAACTGCAGGTTTTTCTTTACCAACCTCACCAATTCGAGCTATGCGCATCTTCTTATTTCCCTTCGGGTAGGCGGCCTAGGCCGGCATGAGTTTGGAGGATCTGTACGTGCTTTGGTTCAAGTTCCTTTAACGAATTTACTCCGAGTAATTTCATGGTGCGGATCATTTCAGTCTGCATAATCTGCAATGTTCGCTCAACACCTTCTTGTCCACCTGCCATGAGACCGTACAGGTAGGCGCGACCGATATATGCAAAATCAGCACCGAGTGCTAAGGCCGCCAACACATCAGCGCCATGCATGATTCCGGTATCAATGTGGATCTCAAGATCGTTCTTCAGCTCTTTCTTTACTTCGGCAAGCATATGAAGAGGAACAGGCGCACGATCGAGCTGGCGTCCACCATGATTGGAAAGAATGATTGCGTCGGCGCCGTATTTGGCGGCAATTTTGGCATCTTCTACCGTCTGGATTCCCTTAATCGATAGCTTTCCATCCCATTGCGCGCGAATCCACTCAAGGTCATCAAAGGTCATTGTTGGATCGAACATAAAGTCCAACAGCTCACCAACAGTTCCTTCCCAGTTAGACATAGATGCAAAAGTGATTGCTGGTGTCGTTAAGAAATTAATCCACCATTCAGGTCGTGGAGCAGCATCAAGTAGAGTCTTGACAGTTAAACGTGGTGGAACTGTGAGCCCATTTCGAGAATCACGAAGACGAGCACCTGCTGCCGGAACATCGACTGTGAGCATGAGGTGCTTTACGCCAGAATCTTGCGCACGCTTGACCAGCGCCATGCTCGCTTCCCGGTCTTTCCACATGTACAGCTGGAACCAATTAACGCCGTTGGGTGCTGCCTTAACAACATTCTCAACAGTTGTGGTGCCTAAAGTGGAGAGAGTAAATGGAATTCCAAATTTTTCCGCTGCACGCGCTCCGGCTATTTCGCCCTCTGTATGCATCATGCGGGTAAAACCTGTTGGCGCAATTCCAAATGGCATCGCAAACTTCTCACCGAGAATCTCACATGAGGTATCAACGTTTTTTACATCGTGCAAAATATTTGGTCTAAATTCAAGATCGAGATATGAGCGTCGAGCACGCTCTAGCGTTACCTCAGATTCGGCGCTGCCATCTGTGTAATCGAATGGGCCTTTCGGAGTGCGTCGCTTTGCAATCAGGCGTAGATCCCAGACTGTCAGTGCCTTAGCGAGACGATTCTTACGAGTAGGAAGGCCCGGCAATGTGAAGCGAAGCAGGGGAGCCAGCTCACCAATCTTGGGAAATTGGCGTTTCACATTCTTCATAAGTTGAGCTCCACTCGCCGTAATTTGTTGCCGATCCTATAGGACTATTTACCCACATTCCACACTTGAATGAGTAAACGTTCGCTAGTGTGCGAACATGAGCGACCTCACGGCGAAAACGCGATCAGCACTTGATGCAGCCGTCGCAGCCATCGGGGGAGCACCACGGAAAGGCCAGATTGAAATGGCGGAAGCCGTTTCAAGTGCGCTCACTGATCGCCACCATTTAATGGTGCAGGCCGGCACCGGCACTGGAAAATCTCTCGCCTATTTGATTCCCGCACTTGTTCATGGTCGTAAAGTCTTGGTTGCGACTGCAACCCTTGCTCTGCAACGTCAACTTGTCGAACGAGATCTACCTGCGGTGGTGCCGGCCCTAGAAAAAGAACTCGGCCGTGAAGTGACTTATGCAATATATAAAGGAGTTGGTAATTACATCTGCTTGCAGAAGATGAATAGCGAAGAAGTTGATCCGGATACCGAACTTGTACTTGAAGCGTCCTACCTAGAAAAAGATGCGCAGCGTCTGATCGCTTGGGCAAAATCTAAAGGAGCATCTGGTGATCGAGATGACGCCCCTGATGTAGACCGACGAGTCTGGCTCGCCAACTCAACATCTGGTCGCGAATGTGTTGGCGCAGATGCGTGCGCCTACGGATCACAATGTTTTGCTGTCAACGCTAAGGCGAAAGCACAGTTAGCTGATGTAGTTGTCACAAACCACACGTTGCTAGCGATTGAAATTGTTGACTCACACCCGATTTTGCCTGAACGCGATGCGGTCATTTTGGATGAAGCACATGAGTTCATGGATCGAACAACGCAGGCAGTAACCGAAGAGCTAACATCAGGGCGAGTCCAACGCGCTGCTGCAATGGCGCGCAAACATATGCCAGGCAAACTCAGCGATGCCTTCACCAAAGCTGCAGATGATTTTCACGACGCCATGGCTGATTATGGAGATAGCGTGAAAGGTGATTTTGCATCCCTTGGTCGACTCGAAGAGATTCCAAGCATTCTCGAAGCACCAGTGCGCAAAGTTCGTGAGGCAGGTGCTGCGATCACGGATGCACTTCGCGCCGATGAGGAGATCATCGATCCAGATTCAATTGCAGAACGCGCTCGAGTCAAAGGCGCCGTCACTGAAATTACAACCACAGTTGGTAAATTGCTCAAGATGGGTACTTCGCATGTGCTCTGGTATGAACCAACATTCTCATCCCTTTATTTGGCACCACTCTCAGTTTCAGAAGTTTTACGTGAGAATTTGCTGACCAAGACGCCGGTAATCGCTACATCTGCAACGCTTACAGTTGGCAGTGGCTTTGATGCGATGGCCCGCTCGCTTGGTTTTCTTACACAAGGTGCGACCAGCGAAGATGAGATTGATGAATCTGAGGGCGAGATCGATCCTTCAAACTTTCAAACACTTGATGTTGGCTCGCCCTTTGATTTTGCCGCACAAGGCGTTCTCTATCTTCCCAAGCATCTTCCTGAACCCGGTCGCGATGGTCCCAGTAAAGAAGTCCTTACAGAACTTGGTGAACTCATTGATGCAGCAGGTGGCCGAACGCTTGCTCTCTTTAGTTCGTGGCGCGGAGTCGAGGCAGCGGATGCTCACCTTCGCGATGTATTAAAAGAGTTACCCATCACAATCATTACCCAAAAACGTGGCGATGCTGTCGGGCCACTCGTAGAACGATTTGCTAAAGATGAGTCATCAATCTTGCTCGGAACAATGTCACTCTGGCAGGGCGTGGATGTTCCAGGAAACTCTTGCATTCTTGTTGCCATAGACCGGATTCCGTTTCCGCGTCCGGACGAACCGGTAATGGCTGCCAGATCATCACAAGCAGATGCTGCAGGTGGCAGCGGCTTTATGCAGGTATCCATGCCACGAGCTGCATTGTTATTAGCTCAAGGCACCGGACGATTGATTCGAAGTGTTGATGATCGTGGAGTAGTCGCGATTTTGGACTCTCGCATTGTTACTAAGCGATATGGCAGCGTTCTATTGAATTCGATGCCACCTTTGTGGCGAACTTCGGATAAATCTGTGGTCTGCGACTCACTTAACCGCTTGCGCGATAGTTTGGGCGATTAAATTCTGCGCTCGAGAACTGAAGGTAAGTCAATTCTCATCATTACCCACTTGGCTGATGGAGATTTAGATTGGTGTGATTACATCGTCGAGAAGCTGGCGTAACTCAAACCACGTCTTTAAAAAGCTTGGATGTAGATCCAGCATGGTCACTTCACTTATTGCAACCCAGCGCATCTCCTGACTTTCATCATTGGGAGAATCTGCAGAAATCTCTGAATGAGCCGCGGCAATTACTGTGTCATATTTCCAATCACCGTGATCATCTGTATAGAGAGAAAGAGGAGTCAGGTGTGCTGGGTTAATGCCAGTTTCTTCATGAGCTTCACGCATTGCAGCTTCGGTCACGCTTTCATGTGAATCGCGTGCTCCACCTGGAATTCCCCATGTGTCTCCGTTATGCACCCACGGCGCACGATGTTGTAGAAAGATTTCACGTTCATGTGAGGGACCTTCTCGGAAGATAAGAATTCCAGCCGCGCCATATTTACCCCAATGCTTGCCGCCGCATTGGCATTGAATCCATCCATCTCCATCGCGGGCGCTCATGTTCCTAGATTGCCATATCCATCCACAGATCGCTCATGAGAACCCATTATTGACAGCCCACACTTCTAGCGTGCCCACATGAAAAAATTCCACACACTCGCTCTCGTCTTTATCATCGCTATCGCGCCCTTAACTCCCACTGCAGTTCATGCAGAGGAATGTCAATCAACTGTCTGTGTTGATGTGTATACCCAGGATGGAAAGATCATCATCGAAGGTCGAAAAGGTGGAAGCAGCACCTCTATCCCTAAACCAGCACCGCAAGTGACAAAGAAAGCGACACCGACGCAGGCTGCGCCAGTTAAACCAAAACCAGTTAAACCAAAGGCAGTAGTTAAGCCACCTATTGTGAAAAAGCCAATTCCGAAGAAATCTACGCCAACTCCGCAGCCGCCGGTAACCCAGACTGCATCTCTGACTGATCGATTAATAAAATCACTTCCCACTGCAGGGATTGCCTATCAACCCGAATATGAGCCACTTGTCGGTGTTCCTGTCTTCATGTGGACTGATCTGCCCACCTCGTTTATGACTCAAGTCAAAATCGTGGGAGAGATTGTCGATGTCGCTCTCAGGCCAAGTTTTACATGGTCATTTGGTGATGGAACGTTTCTATCAACGACAGATCATGGAGCGCCATTTCCAAACGGAAAGATCCAACATACATATAGCCAGGCAGGAACATATGTGATCACTCTGATCAGCACCTGGAATGGCACTTACACGCATAACGCACAGACCCGTGCAATCACAGGAACAGTAAAGACAACGTCAATTGTCATGGCCACAGTCGTTAACTCCCCAACCCGATTTAAGAATTGAGCTCTCATGACAACTCTTACTAGCCCTCACGATCTGCTTGCCGCGATCCCATTTCTTATTGGATATCACCCAATAGATTCACTCGTATTGGTCTCAATCAAAGATGATGGGATCGGAATGGCGATGCGGGTTGATTACCCAGTACTTGAAGATGAAACCTTCTATGATGCGATGGCATCACATTGCGCAACAGATGGGGCGGAAGGTGCGCTCATAGTTGTCTACCAGCCACTTGATCAATCAGATGGTGATCGCGTCCTGGCTCAAACAACCGCATCACTGTCAAGGGCTGGGATTCCAATTTACGAATCCATACTTATTGCAGATGGATACTTTCGATCACTGCTCTGTCATGACATCACATGCTGTCCGATCGAAGGGCGTCCGGTTCCACCTCTTGACTCATCACGAGTTGCAGCCGAGAGCGTTGTTGCCGGACATCCGATGCCCTTTGCAACCTATGAAGATCTGGGAGGCTCAGTGCGCTCCAATCTTTTGGCATATGAAACACCGTGGCTTGATCGAGTGAGCAAATCTTTCGTTGACCCCGCTTCACCAGAGCTCAATGATTTCCAACGAGATGGCGCAACGGCGGTAATAGATCTGGCTAATGATTTTATTTCTCACGGAATCTCATCTGATCAAGATTTAATTGCACATGTCTTGGGGCGCTTAAGTGATATTCAGGTGCGCGATTTTGCCTTGGGAAGCCATGACGAAGAGAGCATCGCGGCCTATCGCACGATGTGGCTTCATCTGCTGCGATCTGCCCCAAGAGGATATGTCGCCCCTGTGGCCACACTTACTGCAGCAATTGCATACGAGTCAGGAGATGCTGCACTGGCTAAGGCCGCCCTTGCACGCGCCTTTGATGATGCCCCGACATATTCACTTGCGACCTTGCTCCAGCGAGTCTTTAGCGCAGGATGGCCCCCACAATCCTTTGCCGGAATGCGCAGTGAGTTACATCCCAAGGTCACAGCTGGGATTTTTGGAAACTAGATCAGAGCCCAACTCGTGCGTTAGGATATGGGCAGGTCACGAGTTCTAGAACGAATACCTTGATCGGTATTTAAAAGCCCCGGCTTTCTAGACGGCAACCCTCCACCGCGGTGGGGTGCTTCTGGGTGACGACCAGGCACAGTAACTATCTGTGCAAGTGCGTGAAGGATTCCTATGAGTACCCCATCTATTAAGAACGTTCTCACACCAGAGGTAACAGGTGCATGGCTTGAAAGTTACGAGCCAGGTGATCGTCAATTTATCTCAATCGGTTCACTTGAATTAGAAAACGGTGAAACCCTTGCCGATATCACCATCGCATATCAAACGTGGGGAAAGCTCAACGCGGCAGGTGATAACGCAATTCTGATTCAGCATGCAATGACAGGCTGGTCAGATGTTCCAGGATGGTGGCCAGCGATGGTTGGACCTGGTCTTGCATTCGATACCGATAAATATTTCATTATCTGCCCTAACGTCATCGGAGGGTGCCAGGGGAGTACCGGACCTTCGAGTATCGCACCCGATGGAAAGCGATATGGATCTCGGTTTCCCGCAGTAACGATTCGCGATATGGTCGCAGCAGAGATTGCATTTAGCGATGCAATCGGAATCAAGAAATATGTTTTAGCAGTTGGCCCATCTCTTGGTGGAATGCGCTCGCTTGAATGGGCGATTGATCACCCAGATCGCGTCGAGTCGATCTGCACTATTGGATCATCTGCCGTAGCTACCGGAGATCAGATCGGTACGGCATCAATTCAGATTCGTGCAATCAAAAACGATCCACATTTTCGTGGCGGAGATTATTACGAGCATGATCGCGGTCCCATCGATGGCATGGGCATTGCGCGCAGGATTGCCCACCTGACATATCGAACTGAATCAGAGATGGATGTGCGCTTTGGGCGCGAGCTCCAAGGAGATGACACAGGACGCTATGCCGTTGAGTCCTATCTGGATCATCAGGCCCGCAAGTTGGCCCAGCGCTTTGATGCCAACACCTACATCATTCTTACCGAGGCTATGAACTCCCATGATGTGGGACGAAACCGTGGAGGAGTGGTTGAGGCTTTACGCGCAATCACTATTCCAGTCCTAGTGGTCTCCATCGATACCGATCGATTATTTCCACCTCGCCTACAGGTTGAGATTGCAGATCTCGTGCCGCAGGCAAAAAAGTTGGTCACTATCTCCTCAGATTTTGGCCACGACGGCTTTTTGGTCGAATCTGAGGCGATGACGGCGGCAATTCGCGGTATAATATAGGTATCACTTCGCGCGGTTTTCAAAAAGAAAATTTTAGAAGTCGCGACAAAAACAAAGGACAATTGTGGCTGTATTTAGTGCGCTCAAAAACAAGGCAAAGAAGTCTGCAGTGAAGAAAGTTGCAGCCAAGAAGGCCCCTGCCAAGAAGTCTGCCGTCAAGAAGACGGCGGTCAAGAAAGCGGTAGCCAAAAAAGCGCCCGCTAAAAAACTTCCTGCCAAGAAAGCCCCTGCCAAAATTGAGTTGAAGAAAGTTCTCGACGCTAAAGATGTTCAATTGCTCTCTGATGCAAAGAATGCAGTCTCGCGCCAGAAGGAAGTTCTCACTGAACTTGAGTCACGTGGTGTTACAACCCTTGGTCGAATCCCAAAAAAGGTTGATAAAGATTTAGTAGACGAAGCTCGCGCTCTGGCAATCACAGTTCCGCAAATTATTGAGTCTCTTCGCAAGAAGGGACTTGGAACCCCGAGTCGTATCCTGAAAAAAGCTGAGTGGGATTTGATCAAGCCAAAAGAAGTTTCCTCCTCTATTGCCCAAGCCACGACTGGAAAGACCGTTGTCACCAATATTGATGGTGAAGAAGTTGAGCTGGAAGAGGTCGAACTCGAAGATGTTGACAAACTTGTAGCAGATGTACTGGAAATTGTTGAAGCAGAAGAAGGCGCTAAGTCAACCGAATCTCGGGTTGTCAATCTTGTTGACGATGCCAAGGTTGAAGACGGCTCCTTTATTCTTCAGGATTCTGATGCCGAAGAGGATGAGAGCGAAAAGACTGAACGTGCCAAGCACAAGAAAGATCTTGCAAATGTAAACGTGGTTCTTGAAGCAATTAGCGCCAAGAAGTCCAATCACCCATATATCGGTAAGGGAAACGTTGATCCGGCCGATGCTAAAGCGCTGACATTCCGCCAAGTTCAACAGCAGTTGTCGATGAATAACTTCACCGAAAAGGGTGCTCGCGTTATCGCAGAGGCGATTACGCAGGGTCACCTCACCAATGTTGAAGAGCTTTACGACATTTTTAATGCAGAAGCCCGTCGCATCCAGACTGAAATTAAGCACCTACCCCCAGAGCAAATGGTGATGACAGCAGGTGCAACAGCAGATCCAGTAAAGGATTACCTGAAGCAGATTGGTCGCGTTGCACTGCTCAATGCAGAGCTTGAAGTTGAACTTGCAACACGTATGGAAGCCGGACTCTTTGCTGAAGAGAAGCTAGCAACGGAAAAGAAAATTGAAAAGAAACTCAAGCGCGAGCTCGAGTGGATCGTTGAAGATGGAAAGCGCGCAAAGAACCACCTTCTTGAGGCAAACCTGCGCCTAGTGGTATCCCTTGCCAAGCGCTACACCGGACGCGGAATGCTCTTCTTGGATCTCATTCAAGAAGGAAACCTAGGCTTGATCCGCGCAGTTGAAAAGTTTGACTACACCAAGGGATTTAAGTTCTCAACGTATGCGACATGGTGGATCCGTCAGGCGATTACTCGCGCAATGGCAGACCAGGCTCGCACCATTCGTATTCCTGTGCACATGGTTGAAGTCATTAACAAACTTGCCCGTGTCCAACGTCAGATGCTGCAAGATCTTGGTCGCGAACCAACGCCAGAAGAGCTAGCTAAAGAGCTCGATATGACACCTGAAAAGGTTGTTGAGGTTCAAAAGTATGGGCGTGAGCCAATTTCACTTCACACACCTTTAGGTGAAGAAGGAGATTCTGAGTTCGGAGATCTCATCGAAGATTCTGAGGCGGTTAAGCCTGAAGAGTCAGTAACCTTCACAATCTTGCAGGAACAGTTGATGCAGGTCCTAGGTGGTCTGACACAGCGTGAGGCAGATGTGATTAAGGCTCGCTATGGACTTACTGATGGACAACCAAAGACTCTTGATGAGATTGGAAAGGTTCACGGTGTTACTCGTGAGCGTATTCGCCAGATCGAATCAAAGACAATGTCTAAATTGCGCCATCCATCTCGTTCGCAATCACTGCGCGATTACTTAGATTAAAAAGAGCAGCGTTTACTTACTTTCGACCAGCTTCTCAGATTCATCTTGAATCTTTGCTGCAACCGTCTTAAGTTTTTCGGCATATTCCTTACCGTGGTGTGCGCAGAACAAGAGCTCTCCACCAGTAAGTAAAATAGCGCGCACATAGGCCTGTGCTCCACATCGATCGCATCGATCGAGGGCATTTAGAGGTGTGGTTTCGAGGAAAACTTGCTCGGTCATCGCGCTCTCCTTACGTTGCCTAAGGATCACCGAGGTGGTGATCGTGCATTCTTTACGCTACTTCTATGGAACATCATGCCACTTAGTAATATTCCCCGCCTGCTGATTTAGAAGAAATATTGTCCATTTCGATAGATATCTCACACCTTGAGGGTGGATTTCCCACTACATGAGACCTCCTCGGCGCGCTTACGCACTACAGCACTAACGGCTAGCTAACCTTTGCCCCCATGGCTGCCAAAAAAGATTCTAGTGATGAGCTCGATCTGAACGCCCCAGCCGAAGCGATCGATTCATACACCGCCAAAGATCTCGCAGTTCTAGAGGGCTTGGATGCAGTACGCAAGCGTCCTGGAATGTATATCGGCTCCACTGATTCACGTGGGCTCATGCATTGCCTGTGGGAAATTATTGATAACGCAGTAGATGAAGCACTTGCAGGCCATTGTAAGAAAATTGATATCAATCTAGAAGCTGATGGATCAGTTGAAGTTCACGATGATGGTCGTGGAATTCCGGTTGATAAAGAACCAAAGACCGGGCTTACGGGAGTTGAAGTAGTTCTTACCAAATTACATGCTGGTGGAAAATTTGGTGGGGGATCATATGCCGCATCTGGTGGACTCCACGGTGTAGGTGCATCTGTTGTTAACGCTCTCGCCGAACGCCTCGATGCCGAAGTTGATCGAAACGGCAAGATTTATTGGATGTCATTTCGCCGCGGCGAGGCAGGAATTTTTGATGGTGAAGGCCCTAAGGCAGATTTCACGCCCCAATCAGGACTTCGCACCATTGGAAAAGTCTCTGCAAAAGTCACAGGAACGCGTATCAAGTGGTGGAGTGATAAGCAGATCTTCCTGAAAGAGGCATCACTTGATATTGAAGATATCTACGCTCGTGCACGCCAAACTTCATTTTTAGTCCCAGGCCTCACACTTATTGTTAACGATAATCGCAGCAAAGTTCCAACAACCGAGAGCTTCTTCCATAAAGGTGGAATATCTGAATACTGTGATTTCTTGCAGCCAGATGAACCAGTCGGCAGCGTTATACGAATTTACGGCACAGGACACTATCAAGAGACTGTCCCAGTGCTCGATGACAAGGGACACATGGTCTCCACTGAAGTTGAGCGCGATATGGAAGTTGATATCGCCATGAAGTGGGGGATGGGCTTTGATACAACGCTGCGTTCATTTGTAAACATCATCGCAACCCCAAAGGGTGGAACACACGTTCTAGGCTTTGAGCGCGCGATCACCAAGGCATTTAATGAAGCGATGCGCTCTGCTGGCTTCTTGAAGAAAAATGAAGCAGATGTAATCAAAGATGATGTGATGGAAGGTATGACTGCGGTCGTAACCGTTCGAATGTCAGAGCCACAATTTGAGGGCCAGACTAAGGAAGTTCTTGGAACTGCTGCGGCCACAAGAATTGTCTCTGCAGTGGTGGCCGAACAACTTAAAGAATTTTTTGCAACATCAAAGCGCATTGAAAAAGCTAACGGCAAGCTCATCATGGAGAAGGTCGTTGGCGCATCACGTACTCGTATTTCAGCGCGTGCTCACAAGGATCTGCAACGTCGCAAAAATGCTCTCGAATCATCTTCTCTTCCGACCAAGTTGGCTGATTGCCGCTCTGAAGATGTCACGCGTACTGAACTCTTTATCGTTGAGGGCGATTCAGCGCTGGGCACCACAAAGGCTGCGCGTAACTCTGAATTCCAGGCGATCTTGCCGATTCGTGGCAAGATTCTCAATGTACAGAAGGCATCACTTTCACAGATGCTTGATAACTCTGAATGTGCATCGATTATTCAGGTTCTCGGCGCAGGTTCCGGTAAGTCATTTGAACTCGATGATGCACGCTACGGTCGCTTGATCTTGATGTCAGATGCTGATGTTGATGGCGCGCATATCCGCTGTCTCTTACTTACTTTGCTATATCGCTACATGCGTCCAATGATTGATGCTGGACGCGTCTTTGCTGCAATTCCACCACTTCACCGCATTGAAACAATGGGTGGCGGAGGCAAAAAGGGTGAATACATTTATACCTATTCTGATGATGAGATGAAGAAGGTCACCGCCGAACTGACAAAGGCTGGCAAGAAGTGGAAAGAGCCAATTCAGCGCTATAAAGGCCTTGGTGAAATGGATGCTGATCAGCTTCGTGAAACAACTATGGAGCCAGATGCCAGAACCCTTCGTCGTATAACCGTCAGCGATGCTTCGGCTGCTGAAAAGATGTTTGAACTGTTAATGGGAAATGATGTTGCACCGCGTAAAGAGTTTATTTCCACGGCCGAGATTGACCGCGACCGAATCGACGCGTAATTTAATTCTCCCATCCATTGACGGAACGGAACAAAAACTATGTTCTTGGTCTTATTCTCCGTAGTTCTAGGGATCTCTGCACTAGTTTGGGGAGTAATCGTGTGGAGCGACCCCAACTGCAATTCTGCCTCTATTTCAATCCGCTGGAGTCAAAAGGAAATTAATTGCTTTCCAGTGGATGCGACAGTGGGTGGCCCAATTCCTGGATGGGTCTTGTCTTTAATTTTAATCGTTATTGGATTGATGATCCTTGTCGGAGCGTATTTTTCGTTTATCGAATTGCGGAAAAATGAAAAATCTGATGAAGGATCTCCGTAAATTTAATGAGGCCAACTGAACTTAATCCTGGCTCAGGTTTGCCGGATATAAAAATTAATTTGTTTGAGACTTTTAGTCGATAGCGACTAGGTCGAAATATTCTTCTTTCCAAATATCTTCATCGCCATCAGGCAATAAGATCACACGTTCTGGCTTGAGCGCTTGTACAGCGCCTTCGTCGTGAGAAACCATAATGACCGCGCCTTGATATTCACCCAGTGCACCCAAGATTTCCTCACGAGATGCCGGATCTAAGTTATTTGTTGGCTCGTCAAGTAAGAGAACATTTGCAGCTGAAACAACGAGAGTTGCAAGAGCAAGACGAGTTCTTTCTCCACCTGAGAGCACCTTGACCGGCTTATGTACGTCATCTCCGATAAACAAGAATGAACCAAGGACGTTACGGGCTTCGGGCTCGCGCAGGTCATCTTTAGAAGACATCATGTTTTCAAGAATAGTGCGATCGAAATCGAGCATTTCATGTTCCTGGGCGTAGTAACCCAGTTTTAATCCGTGGCCATGTTCAACTCTGCCGGTATCTGATTCAAGTTGGTTAGCTAGGATTTTAAGAAGAGTAGTTTTGCCGGCACCGTTGAGTCCCAAGATAACAACGCGAGAACCTTTATCAATCACGCAGGAAACATCGGTAAAGATTTCAAGTGAGCCATAGTTCTTGGAGAGCTCTTCTCCTGAAAGAGGAGTCTTTCCACAAGGTGCTGGGGTAGGAAAGCGCAGCTTTGCGACCTTATCTTTAACGCGTACATCTTCAAGGCTGCTGCGTAACTTCTCAGCACGACGGAGCATTCCTTGAGCAGCTGTTGCCTTAGAAGCCTTAGCGCGCATCTTCTCGCCCTGCTTCTGCAAGATCTCAGCCTTCTTTTCGGCGTTGGCGCGTTCTTTCTTACGGCGGTGTTCATCTTGTTCGCGCTGTAAAAGATATTGTTTCCAGCCTAAGTTGTAGACATCGATGACGTTACGGTTTCCATCGATATAGAAGACCTTATTGACAACGGTTTCGATGAGATTCACATCGTGGGAGATGATGACAAGGCCACCTGAGTAATTCGTTAAATAGTTTCTTAGCCAGATGATCGAATCAGCATCGAGGTGGTTTGTTGGCTCATCAAGAAGGAGCGTTTCAGCGCCTGAGAAAAGTATGCGCGCTAACTCAATGCGACGGCGCTGACCGCCTGAAAGTGTGTCCAGTTGATTACCAAAGACAGCCTCTGAAACGCCTAACGATGTTGCAATCGCTTCGGCTTCAGCAGTTGCGGCATAGCCTCCAGCTACTGTAAATTCGGCATCTACGCGGGTGTATCGATCTAAAGCCTTTTCAAGAGCTTCACCTTCAGCCGTTGCCATCTCTTCTTCGACCATCTTCATACGGTGAGCGATTTGATCCAAATCTCGCGCAGATAAAA
>JBILIJ010000002.1:0-130143 GCA_044350045.1 Candidatus Planktophila sp.
CATGCAGCACAAGCTCCAAAGCCATATACCTTCGAACAAGTTTCTCAGATTATTAAGTAAGGGATCCCATACACATGTCAGATAACACAACTTTCGCAGATCTCGACGAGAACGAGATTCCTACTTCTTATTCATCTGCAACTCCTGCTGCTGCGACAAACCGTCCAGCAATCAAGGCACCTGGTGCTGGCACCGGTCGTCGTAAGGAAGCTGTTGCTCGTGTTCGCCTTGTTCCAGGAACAGGTCGCTGGGTAATCAACGGTAAGACACTCGAAGCGTATTTCCCAAACAAAGTTCACCAACAGCTTGTCTCTGAGCCACTTCGCACAGTTGGCGCTGAAGGTCAGTACGATATTTTTGCTCGCATCAACGGTGGAGGAGTTTCGGGTCAAGCTGGAGCACTTCGTCTTGGCGTTGCACGTTCACTTAACGAGATTGATGTCGAAGCACATCGTCCAGCACTCAAGAAGGCTGGATTCCTCAAGCGTGATGCACGTGTAATCGAGCGCAAGAAGTACGGCCTTAAGAAGGCTCGTAAGCGTTCACAATACTCAAAGCGTTAATTCACTTCAAAGGCGGCATTCATGTCCCTATTTGGTACAGATGGAATCCGCGGCTTAGCTAATGGCCAGGTTCTTACCGCCGAACTCGCACTCGATGTTGCTGTCGCTGCTGCTCATATTCTCGTTGAAAGTTTTGACGATAAATCACAGCGCCCGCGCGCAATAGTTGGTCAAGATTCGCGTGCATCTGGTGAGTTCCTAGAAGCAGCTGTCGTTGCAGGTCTGACAAGTGCTGGCGTTGATGTGTATCGCGTTGGAGTTCTACCCACGCCTGCAATTTCATATCTCGTTGCAAGTACTGGTGCAGACCTCGGTGTGATGATTTCGGCCTCACATAATGCGATGCCAGATAACGGAATAAAACTTTTTGCTCGCGGTGGAGGAAAGCTCGATGATTCAATCGAAGCCCTCGTAGAAGCGCGCATCGGTGAACCATGGGAGCGCCCAACTGGCCGCGGTGTTGGCCGAGCAATTAATGATGACGGGGCAAAAGAGAAGTACATCGCTCACTTAATGACTTCGCTGACTACTCGACTTGAAGGCCTGACAATTGTTGTCGATTGCGCAAACGGTGCAGCATCGTATGTTGCACCTGATCTCCTAGCTCGTGCTGGCGCTAAAGTCATCGCGATTTCTCACACGCCAGATGGTTGGAATATCAATGACAACTGTGGCTCTACCTACCTAGCAAATCTCAAGGCAGCGGTTGTAAAAGAAGGTGCTGATTTTGGAATTGCTCACGATGGTGATGCTGATCGCTGCCTTGCAGTAGATGCACAAGGTAACGAAGTTGATGGCGACATGATTATGGCCATTCTTGCAATCGGCATGAAGGCGAAGGGTGAACTCAAAGCTGACACGATTGTTGGAACCGTGATGAGCAATCTTGGATTCTTGCAAGCCATGGAGAAAGCCGGCATCGCAGTTGAGAAAACTCCGGTCGGTGATCGCTACGTGCTCGAGCTCATGCTTGAAAAAAATTATGTTTTAGGTGGAGAACAATCGGGCCATGTGATTATGCGAAAGTTTGCAAATACCGGTGATGGACTTCTCACAGCACTGGCTTTAGCGCAAGAAGTTGCTCGCAGTAAGAAATCTTTGGCAGAGCTCGCATCCGTGATGACTCGTTTTCCACAAATTCTGATCAATGTAAAAGGCGTTGCAAAAGATAAGTTGGCAAGCAATTCAGCAATTGCCGATGCGGTAAAAACGGCAGAGGCAACATTGGGAGCATCAGGACGAGTGCTACTTCGCGCCTCGGGTACTGAAAACCTTGTAAGAGTGATGGTGGAAGCCTCGAGTGATAACCTTGCCTCTGATGTTGCGACGACCCTTGCAGATGTCGTAAGAAAAGAACTTTCTCTGTAATTTGGATTGATAAAAAGGAGAGCCATAGATGTGCGGCATTGTGGGATACACAGGCGCACGATCTGCAGTTGGTCCACTTATCGAAGGACTCCGTAGACTTGAATATCGCGGCTATGACTCTGCCGGAATCGCACTTGGTACACCGACATCACTCTTTATTGAAAAGCGCGCAGGAAAACTAGCAAATCTAGAAAGTGCGCTCTCGCCAAATATTCCTACCGTGCACTCAGGAATTAGCCATACCCGTTGGGCAACTCATGGTGGACCAACTGATCGCAATGCCCACCCTCATGTTGATAACGAGGGCAAGCTGGCAGTGATCCATAACGGAATCATCGAAAATTATTCAGAGCTCAAGGCAGCACTTGAATCTCGCGGACATACGTTTTCATCAGATACAGACACTGAATCAGTAGCCCATCTCTTGTCAGAGCTACGAAAAGAACACGGGGGAGATCTCACGCAAGCGATGCGCGCTGCGGTAAAGCTTCTTCGTGGATCATTTACCTTGCTGGCAGTTCATGCAGATGACCCAGAGCGAATCGTGGGAGTCCGTAGAAATTCTCCACTTGTTGCAGGTATTGGCGATGGCGAGAACTTTTTAGCATCTGATGTTGCCGCCTTTATCGATTACACCAAACGCGCAATTGAGCTAGGCCAAGATGAAATCATCACAATTACTCCAGAAACTATTGAAATTATCGACCTCGAAGGTAAGCCGGTAGCTCCTCGCGAATATGAGATCACCTGGGATGCATCTGCTGCACAAAAAGGTGGCTTCACTCACTTCATGCTGAAAGAGATCTTTGAACAACCTAAAGCTGTTGCTGACACCTTAATTGGGCGCTTAAGCGACAACGATCAGATCTTGATAGATGAACTTCATATGAGTGATTCTGAAATAGCAGCTCTTAAGAAGATTGTTGTCATAGCCTGCGGTACCGCCTATCACGCGGGTATGGTTGCAAAATATGCTATTGAAAAGTGGGCAAAGATCAGCGTAGAGGTAGAGATCGCCAGTGAGTATCGCTACCGCGATCCAATTGTTGATAGCTCCACTCTTGTAGTCGCGATCTCACAATCAGGTGAGACGATGGATACCTTGATGGCGGTGCGCCATGCAAAGGCTGCAGGTGCACGAGTGCTTGCAATCTGTAATACCAACAGCTCGACAATTCCACGTGAATCAGATGCGGTGATCTATACACACGCTGGCCCCGAAATTGCTGTTGCATCAACCAAGGCCTTGCTTACTCAAATCGTTGCGGTCTATCTCCTTGGACTCAAACTGGCACAGGTACGTGGTCAGCTCAGTGATGCGCAGGTAAAGATCATCTATCATCAGATGCTCGAACTTCCGGGTCAGATCGAACAGATTCTTGAAACCGTCGAGCCAATTCGCGAATTGACTCGCAAATTTGCCACATCAGATACCGTCCTATTCTTAGGTAGAAATGTTGGTTTCCCTGTTGCTCTTGAAGGTGCGCTGAAGTTAAAAGAACTTGCCTATATTCACGCAGAAGGTTTTGCAGGTGGTGAACTTAAGCATGGTCCTATCGCGCTGATTGATTCGGAAAAGCAGACACCGGTGATTGCGATCTTGCCATCTGGCCACGAGAACGCACTCGATGAGAAGATGCTGAGCAACATCCAGGAAGTGAAAGCACGTGGTGCACGAGTGATCGTCATTGCACAAGAGGGAGATGTGGTTGTTGGCGCAGAACACATCATCCGAATCCCGGCAGCCCCTGCCCTCCTCCAGCCAATTTTGGCAACAGTTCCACTCCAAGTCTTTGCATATGAAATGGCTGTCACTCGAGGCAATGATGTAGACCAACCGCGTAATCTCGCTAAGTCTGTGACGGTGGAGTAGGTAATGCCCGTTGCAACAATCCGGAAAAGCCAGCGAAACAGAGCCCTTCGTTGGTCGGCAGTTTTATTTGGCGGATTCTTACTTGTTACACAGCAGGTCTATACCTATGGGCCACTCACCTATTTTGATAAAAGAATTAACAGTTCGCCTAAACCACAATTCGAAGGACTCGCTGGCTTTATCTTGCGCCGCTTAGATGATTTAGGACTGCGTGGTGTGACCGCTACGGCGCTACTAATTGTTGCTGTCTTTATTGCATGGAAATTTAAAACATGGCGTCCACTTAATTTAGCGCTGCTCTCGCTCTTACTCCTAAATCTCATTGTTGGATCGGCAAAATTACTTTTGGGTCGAACAAAACCACGTCTCGGAATTGATTTGTTACATGCGGGTGGAATGTCATATCCCAGCGGCCATGCATCGAATGCGGTTCTTACCTGGGGCATTTTGGCTTATTTGATTTATCGATACGCCCGCGTTGATCGCTATCAGGGCCGACTTGCAAGTGCCGGTGTTGCACTTATCTCTCTTACCGTTTGTACCGTTTCACTTATTCGTCACACGCATTGGTTTACAGACTTGCTGGGTGGCCTTTTTGTAGGTAGCGCTCTCTTAGTAGCCGTTATCGCAGTTGATAGGTATGTTCCCTCGAAAAGCCAACTGCACTAGACTCACACCTATGATTGATGGAATCGGCATTGATGTTGTCGACATCGAACGCTTTGCTGAAAGCCTAAAGCGAACACCAGCTCTCCTAGAAAAACTCTTCACGCCTGCAGAGCGCACTAAACCAACATCTTCGCTAGCAGCACGATTTGCCGCCAAAGAAGCCCTTTATAAGGCGCTCAGTCCTGATCATGGGCTGTCATGGCACGATGCCGAAGTGATTAATCTAGAAAATGGAAAACCAGCCTTTCTCTTCCGTGGTGGTATCGCCGATCTTGTCGATGGCGCGCAGGTTCACCTTTCTCTTTCACACGATGGTGGAATTGCATCTGCGATGGTGGTTCTCGAGCGATGACAACATTTAATCGAGCAGAGGCACGGATTGATCTCGATCGCATCACCGCAAATGTTGCACATTTAAAGAACATTGCAGGTGTAGATCTCATGGCTGTTGTAAAGGCCGATGCGTATGGTCACGGTCTTGTACCGGTGGCACGCGCAGCGCTAGCCGGTGGCGCTACCTCACTCGGAGTCGCACTCTTGGAAGAAGCGATTGCACTTCGTGATGGTGGGATCACCGCACCTATCCTTGCCTGGCTCGTGCCACCAGGATCAGATTTCCACCTCGCAGTTGAGCGCAATATTGATCTGGCTGCTTCATCAATGATCGCCTTACAAGAAATTAGCGCAGTTAAATCTTCGCGTCGTCCGCGCGTTCACCTCGAAGTAGATACTGGTATGACTCGAGGAGGTTTTCTCTCTGAGTGGGATCTGCTTGGCGCAGATGATCTTGTCACTGTAGATATCGTCGGAATTTTCTCGCACTTTGCTCGCGCGGATGAGCCTGGCGAGAAACAGAACCACAACCAACGCGCTCGTTTCATAGAGATGACAAAGAAACTTGAATCTCTTGGTATCACAGATTTACTTCACCATCTATCTAATTCGGCTGCAACACTAAAAGATTCAGATTCGCGTTTCGATATGGTCCGTACCGGGATTGCAATGTATGGATTAACTCCAGATGTAAAAACTCTCGGCACATCTGTCTCACTGGGTCTCAAAGCTGCGATGTCACTTCACGCAAAACTCCATCTGGTCAAAGATGTTCCAGCTCATTCACCTGTTGGCTATGGTGCAACTGCTATAACAGATCGTTATACAAAATTAGGAATTGTTGCGATGGGCTATGCAGATGGAATTCCACGCATCGCACAAGGTGCTGGAATTTTTGTCCGTGGCACACGCGCACCAATTATTGGACGGGTATCTATGGATCAATTCGTTGTTGATCTAGGCCCTGACTCTGCAGCAATTTCAGGCGAATGGGTTGAAGTTTTTGGAGATGGAATCGCTGGGGGATACACTGCAGAGGATTGGGGGAGCGCATCAGGCTCCATCAATTACGAGATAGTTACACGAATTGGCCCTCGAGTACCTAGAATTTACCGGTCACAATCGCTAACTACAGAAGTGGGGGAGTAGATGAGTAAAGAATCACTTCTCTCTATCTCCAACCTCACCGTCAAGTTCGGCGGCCTCACCGCACTCGATGATGTCTTTCTTAATCTCGATAGTAATCAAGTTGTAGGTCTTATTGGACCCAACGGTGCAGGCAAAACAACTTTGTTCAATGCAATCTGTGGAATTGTCGAGCCAACTTCAGGAAAACTTACCTTGAATGGAAAGCCACATGATTGGCCAGCTACCCACGAACTCACATCTTTAGGGATATCTCGAACACTGCAAGGCGTTGGTCTATTTCCAGATCTGACCGTTACAGAAAATGTCATGATCGGTGCACAGAAGTTTGCTTCAACCGGTCTGATCTCTGCTGGATTTGGACGCAACAAGAGAGATGAACGCGAACTTCGCGAGCGAGCACATTGGGCGCTCGAGCGAGTCTACGCTGGCAGCCTTGCCGATAAGCGCGCTGATGCTCTCTCGTACCCAGATACAAAACGAGTTGCTATCGCACGCGCTCTCGTTAGCGAACCAAAGATATTGATGCTCGATGAACCAGCTGGTGGTCTCGGTGCACAAGATATTGACTGGATGAACGGCCTCATCCGCAATCTCCGCTCTGCCATGTCAATTCTTATTGTCGAACACCATATGGATGTTGTGATGAGCGTCTGTGATGAACTCTACGTTCTTAACTTTGGTGAGGTAATCGCTAGCGGAAGCGCTGAGACAGTTCGACGTGATCCTGCAGTTATTGCTGCTTACCTTGGAACCGGTGTTGCATAATGTTAAGAGTTAACGGCCTCACCGTTTCGCACGGTGCAATTCGCGCACTAGATGGAATCACCTTCTCGGTAAAACAAGGTGAACTCACAGCCGTCATTGGTTCAAATGGCGCCGGTAAGACAACACTTATGCGCACTCTCTCAGGACTTAAATCCGCTGATAGTGGAAGTGCAACGTGGAATGATCACAATCTTTTGCACGGCAAACCAGAGCACCATGTGCGCCAAGGCATCTCCCATGTTTCTGAAGGTAAATCTGTAATCCCACAACTCACTGTGGAAGAGAACCTAGATTTAGGTGCGCTCTTCCGTCGCAACCCGTCAGAGGCCAAGACCAGTAAGGCTGAAGTATTTGAACTCTTTCCGCGTTTGCAAGAACGTCGCGCACAACAAGCGGACACGCTTTCCGGTGGAGAGCGTCAGATGCTCGCAATAAGTCGTGCCTATATGGCGCGTCCACAACTCTTACTTCTTGATGAACCATCACTTGGTCTTGCCCCACTTGTGATTGAGCAAATCTTCCAATCGATTCGCCATATCGTTGATTCAATGGGTGTCACAGTTGTACTCGTTGAACAGAACGCTATGGGCGCTCTCAAGATTGCCGACTTTGGAGTTGTTCTCAATCTCGGAACAATTGCAGCAAGTGGAAAAGCTTCTGACCTTATTGCCGACCCAGCAGTTCGCGCTGCTTACTTGGGATTCTAGGGGAGCGCCATGAGTCAATTACTAGATACGGTCTTAATCGGAATAAGCGCTGCTTCCATCTATGCCTTGATGGCTATTTCCATGGTCTTGGTCTGGCGTTCGACTCGCGTTGTGAACTTTGCTCAAGCTGGTATGGCTCTTCTATCGGCATATATTGGATATGAACTTGTTGCGCGTACAGGCAACTTCTGGATTGCACTTCCACTTGCGATGATTCTAGGTGCAGCCATTAGCGCGTTTGTTGAGTTTTTCTTGATGCGCACACTTCTTAAGCACAGCAGCCAAGGCGCTATTGCAGCGATTGCACCGATTATTGCAACACTTGGCCTTCTCGGAGTTATTCGTGCAGTAATCGGATTTATCTGGGGTCATGCAGATGTGCAACTCGAAGCGCCTCTCTCCAAAGTTGGATACACATTTGGTGATACGACGATTGTCATGAGTCCGATGGGTCTCTTTGTCCTTCTCTTTGTGATTGGGATAATGATTATTGTCAGCGTTATATTCCAGAATACAAATATCGGACTCGCACTACGTGCATCAGCGTACGCTCCAGAAATCGCACAACTCTCGGGAATTCGCGTATCGGGAATTCGCACATTGGGTTGGGCTATTGCAGGAGCAGCAGGAGCTGCAGCAGGAATTTTACAAACTGTAAACGGAACAGGTGCACTCACACCAGAGTCTCTGGAATTTAGCTTGCTTCTAGTCTTCGGATTTATCGCGGCGGTAATCGGTGGCCTTGAATCACTTCCCGGTGCGGTGCTTGGCGCACTTATTCTGGGCTTAGTTCTTGCATTTGTGCAGATTTATATCAGTGGCACGCTCGTCTTCATTGTTGCATTCTTACTCTTACTCGCTGTTCTGATTTTTCGCCCGCAAGGTTTCTTAGGTTCAAAGGCAGGTCGCCGTGCTTAAAAAACATCCACTCATCACCTTCATTTTCTTTGGCATTGTTCTCTTTCTCATTAGTAATCGTTTGGATGAGATAGTCGTTTATCAAGGCGCAACAGTTGCTATCTACGTGATTGCAATCGCCTCCCTCATTCTTCTCACCGGGTACTCTGGCCAGGTTTCACTTGGCCATGGCGCTCTGATGTGTATTGGTGCATATGCGGCAGTCTTGGCGCGTATTCATTACAACGCACCTGTCTGGCTCACCTTTGCGATTGCAGTTCTTGCTGCTGCTGCTGGTGGTGCTCTCTTAGGTTTAGCCGCAGCAAGATTAAGTGGTCCGTATTTGGCGGGAACAACACTCGCACTTGCAATCGGACTTCCATCAATTGCAAATCGATTCTCAATTTTTAAGAGCGAGCAAGGACTTGAATATTTAATCGGATCTCCACCGGCTTCGCTTGGGGAAGATTTCACTCAATACAAATGGTATTTCTGGATCAGTTGGTCGGCTGCACTTATCGCGATGTATTGGCTTCGACATGTCTTGAATTCCCGGTATGGTCGCAGCTGGCGTGCTGTTCGCAGCAATGATGTCGCCGCCGAACTTGCAGGCATTCATGTTGGTCGGAATAAAGTTCTAGCCTTTACCATCAGTGCCGGCCTAGCTGGCCTGGCTGGCGCTTTGCTGGGAATGACGCTTACCTTGGTTTCACCGGGTGTTTTTCCTCTTCTTCTCTCGTTTTCCTTAGCGACAGGCGCCGTTCTCGCTGGCGTAACCACCCTCGGAGGGGTCATGATTGGGGCAGTGATTCTGGTGGCAATACCTGAGATCGCGCTAGCGATAGCCAATCGCTATGGCGGCTCAGAGACAATCATCACGAACTTGCCAGGCCTTCTGGTAAGCGCACTACTTATCTTGACGGTTCTGCTGGTGCCAAATGGCCCAGTTGAACAGATGCACGCCCGGCGTGCAAAGCATGCGAAGGACGGAAAGTCATCGCATAGTCCAGTTGAGTTGACGCTCCGTGTAGGCAGTAAGACTTTTTCAACGAAGAAGAAGTAAAGAAGTAAGGCAAAAAAATCCCGTAAGGGCCCTCGATGGAAGGAAAAAGATGATCACAATCAATCGCCGGAAGCTCATAACAGCTTCTGCGGTACTCGCGGTCGCAGCACTCACAGTTACAACTGTGCCTGCGAACGCGTTTAACCCACATATGGGATCAGATCCCGGAATAACCGCAACAACAATTAAGTTGGGTATCACATCACCACTGACTGGAATTGCAGCCCCTGGCTACCAAAAGATTCCAGGTGCGATGAAGGCTTACTTCGATTACGTCAATGCTAACGGTGGAGTAAATGGTCGCAAGATCACACTCGTAAGCAAAGATGATCAGTACATCCCAACCACTGCTGTCGCCAAAGCGAACGAACTCATTCTTCGCGACAAGGTCTTTGCTCTAGTTGGAACTCTTGGAACAGCGAGCACAAAGGCGCTGACTTCTTCCACTCAGCTTTCACAGCGTGGAATTCCTTCACTCTTTGTAAATACCGGATGGAGCGGATTTGCTGATCCAAAGGCGTACCCAACAACATTCTCAATTCTTCCTTCCTATCAAATGGAAGCCAAGATTGTAGGTAAGTTGCTTAAGGATCAGTATGCAGGTAAGAAGCTTGCAATTATCTATCAGGATGATGACTTCGGTCGTGATGCCCTCGCAGGATTTAAAACCGCTGGCGTAACTTTTGATACAACCATTTCTTATGCATCAGGTTCACAGGCTCTGCCTGCAACAGGTGCTGGTTGGGTGACAAAGCTCAAGGCAGCAGCGCCAGATGTCACGGTCTTCTTCGGTGTCTCATCTGCAACCACAGCCCTTCTTCGCGATTGCGCACAGGGTGGTTATGTCGGAAAGACTCAATTCATCTTCGGCTCAGTAGGTGGAGATGCAACAACCATTTCTAGCAAGAGCGCGGCACTTGTGCCACTGCTTAGAGGCGCAAAGGGACTCTCATTCGCTCCAGCTCCAACGGATATTAACGATGAGTACATCAAGTTGTTCCAGACAATCTACGCAGCAGCACAGCCAACACAGACCTTCGACAATAACGTTGTTGCAGGTATGTCTAATGCATTCCTCGCTGTTCAAGCTATCAAGGCGGCTGGCAAGAATATAACTCGCAAGAGCTTGATAAAAGTAATTGAGACAAAGGGTTCAACCTTTGCTAGCCCATTCCTTACTCCACTCGGATACTCAAGCACATCACACGTTGGCGCTACGGGTTACTGGATTGGAACATATGGAGCAACCGGTGCATTGACACCAGATGGTGGCAAGTACACCGTTTACACAACTGATTCAGGTACGGGACCTGTTGTTGAATCAACATACAAGCGTCCAGCAATGCCTGCGAAGGGATTACCTAACTAATGAAAATCTCATTTAAATCACGTATCGTCTCATTACTCGCTGTTACAGCAATTGCTGGAACAGTTATGGTCGGCGCACCAACTGCAGCTAACGCTGCACCAGCGTGTGCAACGGCAAGCTTCGTTACCTCATGCGCAGGCGTGGGTGCTGATGGCGCTCCGTACACTTTCGTTGCAGCAGCTAACTTCAATGGCACTGTATTCATTTATTCACATGGATTGCGTCCACCAATCGCTATCCCAGCATCCCTAGGCGTTCCGCTTGGGTTTGGTGGCGCAGTTCCAGTGATTAATACGGCAGAGCCCGCTCCACTAGTTCCAGATATGTCAGTCGTTAACAAGCTTGTTGCTGCCGGTTACGGTGTTGCAGGTTCGGGCTTTTCCCGCCAAGGAGTCAACGCAACTGAGGCACTTGCTGCTAATAGAGAGTTGATTGCAACCTTTAAGACAAAGTTCCCAACAACTAAGACTGTTATCGCATGGGGTTCATCTATTGGTGCGCTACATACACAGATGTTGGCCGAGAAGAGCCCTGAGCTTGTCGATGGTGTGATCCTTGCTTGTCCTGCTGCAAATCCACAGGATGCCTTGATCGCTTACTACGGTGATGCACTTTGGGCATTCAAAGCTCTCTTTGATCCAACAATTAAGGTCGGTGGATATTCAACTGATCCTGCTGTCCGTGCAGGAGAACAGCTTCTGAATATTCAGAAGATCCTGGTTGTATTGGGTTCACTTTCTGCAAATGTAGCGAACACAGATGCAACCACTTCTTGGCCAGCGACTGCTGGTCCGGCAGGTAAGGCTCTTCAAGCAGCTGGAATCCCATCACGTTCTGCAGTCGTTCTCACTGGATTGATGTCCGGTGTTCCTTTGCGAAGTGAACATATTGATGGAACGTCAGCTCCTTCGGCAGATACCGCTGAGTCTTATCCACTTGCGGCTGCACCTGCAATCGCTGTTCTTGAGAACATGGGAAAGACACTTAACTACGGAACCTTCCTGATTGCAGATGG
Source organism: Candidatus Planktophila sp. (assembly GCA_044350045.1). Taxonomy (GTDB): domain Bacteria; phylum Actinomycetota; class Actinomycetes; order Nanopelagicales; family Nanopelagicaceae; genus Planktophila. The sequence goes on from JBILIJ010000002.1 coordinate 11,772, forward strand.
CGAGCTTCTTGCCGGTGGAAAGGTCTATGACAATAAAAATACAGACTACGCAGCACGTGTTGCAGCAGATGCTGATATCTACTCATTTGCGCTCAGTGGAAACAATGCAGTAACAGGCATGATCGGTGCCCTTGCTGCAACTCCACGTGAGACTGCAGATGCAGCAGCGGTTGCAAAGATTGCACCATTGATCGGTCTTTCAGGCAAGATTACAAAACCAACTGTGATCTTCAACAATGAAACCGACTCATTTGTGCCAGCTTCGATCGTCCAGTGGTATGCCGATGGCTATGCCGAGCAGTACGCCGCTGAGAAGATGAAGGCCATGACTGCTGCGAAGAAATCTCGCAGCTATGTTGCGCCAACAAATAACCTGGTCACATTGTGGCAAAAGACTGCTGCGAAGTACTCGAAGTTCACAGCAGCAGGAACTCCAGATACGACCGCTACACGTGGAGCTGGAACAGGACACTGTGACTTCACAGCAGCGCAGTGGTTGGCAGCAGCTGATCTCATGACTGCAAGACTGACATATGGCAAGTTCCCTCTCGGCGGAACCATCACAACAACCGCTCGTAAGGTTGGATTGTCTTATGACAAGGACTTCCGAGTGCCATTGTTTAAGTCACTTCAGTAAAGTAAAAAAGTAGTAAATACGAAAGGCCCTGGGAGACCAGGGCCTTTCGTCATCTACTACCCTTGTTGATTATGAGTACTCGTGAGGTTGCACGTCGTAACATCGCAGACGCAGATGCGATGGCCGCGCTCGGTGAAAAGATTGGGCGCACTTGTCGCCCCGGAGATCTGATCTTACTCAACGGCCCATTGGGTGCCGGCAAGACAATCTTTGTACAAGGCGTTGGTAAGGCACTTGGGATCACCGATGTCACATCGCCCACCTTTGTTATTTCGCGAATTCATCAAGGTTTAATCCCATTGATCCATGTTGATGTGTATCGCTTGCTAGAAGCGGGTAACGCCGCCGCTTATCTTGATGATCTGGATCTAGATACTGCGCGAGAAGATGGAGTGACTGTTATCGAGTGGGGTGGCGCTGAGTCGGCTCGATTAAGTGAAGATCGCCTTGAGATCACAATTGATCGAAGCAGTGAAGAACGGATCGTCACGATTTCCGCCGTAGGTACTCGATGGGATGGCGTTGCGCTATGAGCACCAGCCTTGTCATTGATACCTCAACCTCTCGAACAATTGTTGGTCTTGAAAAAGATGGGCCGATAATCTGGCAGAGCTTTCACGAAGGTGCAACAGATCATGGCAGCGCTGTTGGCCATCTTGTAAAGCAAGCGTTAGCAGTTGGCGTTAATCCTGATCGAGTAGTTGTTGGGATGGGGCCAGGGCCATTTACTGGTTTGCGCGTGGGGATCTCATTTGCCCGTGCCTTTGCTGCCGCGCGAAACATTCCAGTGATTGGTATCTGTTCACTTGATGCCATTGTTGTAGAACAGGCTGAGTACACAGTTGCAATTGATGCCCGCCGTAAAGAAATTTACTGGGCAAAGTATCGAGACGGTCGCCGCGTTGAAGGACCTGCCGTTAACTTTCCGGCAGATGTTGATGGGTACATCATCGATCAATATCCAGATGTTGCCCGGATGGTTGCACTATCGGCGCATGAAAATTATGCAGAACCTTTCTACTTACGCAGACCCGATGCGGTAGCAACGGCGGATCGCTCATGACAATTACTTATCGCGCCATGATCGCACTCGATATTCCAGTTGTTGCTGCCATGGAGAAAGAGATCTTTAAAGATGATCCTTGGTCGATTGGGCAATTTAAAGAAGAGATCTCTAATAACGGTAATACCCGGCACTATCTCGTAGCTTGCGATAGCGACCACAAAATTATTGGGTGGGCAGGTGCGATGTGTGCTGCAGAGGGCACTGATACAGATGTGTTGACAGTGGCTGTCGACCCTGACTTTCGACTACGCGGAATCGCGCGCCATTTGGTGACTTCACTTATTGATTGGGCTTATTCAAAGAAATCTCCAACGATTTTCTTAGAGGTTGAAAAAAATAATCTCCCCGCGCAGGCTCTCTATATCTCTGAAGGCTTTGCAGTTATCTCGATGCGCCCCGATTATTACGGAGCGGGCATCGATGCTTTAGTGATGTCAAAGGTGCTCGAATGAGAGGGCCACTAGTTCTAGGTATCGAAACTTCATGTGATGAGACTGCAATTGGAATCGTTGCTGGGCGCACACTTCTTGCAAACGTTATTGCATCCAGCGTTGATGAACATGCTCGCTTTGGCGGCGTTGTGCCAGAGATAGCAAGCCGGGCACACCTTGAAGCAATTCAACCCGCTCTTACCCAAGCTCTAAAAGATGCTGGCGTGACTCTTCGCGATATCGATGCAGTTGCTGTTACTGCAGGCCCCGGGCTCATTGGCGCACTGCTTGTGGGTACATCTACTGCCGCTGGCCTAGCACTTGGTTTAGGTCGACCAATTTATGCGGTCAATCATTTAGCGGCGCACATCAGCGTTGATTACTTGACTCATAGCAATGCGATAGAACCAACCATTGCCTTGCTTGTAAGCGGTGGACATTCTTCACTTCTAAAAATTGATGACATCACACATTCGATTACCAAACTTGGTGCAACGATGGATGATGCTGCCGGTGAGGCCTTCGACAAGATTGCACGTATTTTGGATCTGGGTTTTCCTGGGGGACCGGCGATCGATCTCAGCGCCCGCGATGGAAATCCCACCGCTATAGATTTTCCACGCGGGCTCACAACCAGTGATGATTGGAAAACACGTCCCTACGATTTCTCTTTCTCAGGTCTTAAAACTGCAGTTGCTAGATACCTAGAAAGCACTCCAACGTATGCAAAGGCCGATGTCGCTGCCTCGTTCCAAGAAGCAGTCGTTGATGTTCTTCTGCAGAAAGCAGTGCGTGCCTGCCAAGAATCTGGAATCGATCGCCTTGTGATCGCAGGCGGAGTCGCTGCCAACTCACGGCTTCGAGCCCTGGCCGAGCAGCGTTGTGAGCGTGCCAAGATCGCCCTGGCCATCCCAGAACCAGCCCTGTGTACCGATAATGGGGCGATGGTGGCCTCTCTAGGCGCTCTGATGGTCCTTGGAGGCCGTCCAGCTAGCCCATTGGCCTTTGACGCCAGCTCATCGATGGCTGTGGAGACGGTCAGCGTTTAACCCTTAAGGCCCAGCGGCTGGATTTGCGAGCCACCGATCCCTTGCCTAGTCTTAGCGTTAGCACTCTCGTACTCACACTGCTAAAAGGAGAAATACCATGGCCGTTGCCATTAAGCCGCTCGAAGATCGAATTGTTGTAAAGACCAACGAGGCTGAGACAACAACAGCATCAGGTTTGGTTATCCCAGATACCGCCAAAGAGAAGCCACAAGAAGGTGTTGTCCTTGCAGTTGGCCCAGGCCGCTTTGATGACGGCGTGCGCGTACCAATGGATGTCAAGGTTGGCGATGTCGTTCTCTACAGCAAGTACGGCGGAACTGAAGTGAAGTACAACAACGAGGAGTACCTCGTGCTCTCAGCCCGCGACATTCTCGCAGTAATCGAGCGCTAAGCAATGGGAAAAATTCTAGATTTCGATGAGCATGCTCGTCGTGCGATGGAACGTGGCGTCAATATTCTTGCCGACACAGTTAAGGTAACGCTGGGTCCTAAGGGTCGTAACGTTGTGATCGCTAAATCATTTGGCGCACCCGTTATCACCAACGATGGCGTCACAATCGCAAAAGAGATTGAACTTTCAGATCCAGCCGAGAACATGGGCGCACAGCTTGTGAAAGAGGTTGCAACAAAGACAAACGATGTTGCAGGCGATGGAACAACAACTGCAACCGTTCTGGCTCAAGCTATGGTCAAGGAAGGTCTTCGTAACCTTGCAGCCGGTGCCCAGCCAATGGATCTCAAGCTTGGAATCGAAGCTGCCGTTGCAGCGGTTTCAAAGAAGCTGCATGAGATTGCAATCCCAGTGAAGGATCGCGCACAGATTGCAGATGTGGCAACAATTTCTGCCAAGGATCGCACCATTGGTGACCTCATCGCAGAATCGATGGATAAGGTCGGCAAAGATGGCGTCATCACAGTGGAGGAAGCATCAACAGCATCTGTTGAACTCGAATTCACAGAAGGTATGCAATTCGATAAGGGCTACATCTCTCCATACTTTGTAACAGACCAAGACCGTATGGAATCAGTTCTTGATGATGCCTACATTCTGATCTCTGCAAATAAGATCTCATCACTGGCTGAACTTCTTCCAATCTTGGAGAAGGTTTCACAGGCAGGCAAGCCACTTTTGATCATCGCAGAAGATGTCGAAGGAGAAGCACTTTCTACCTTGGTTGTTAACCGTATGCGCGGAGTCTTCACATCAGCTGCTGTCAAGGCACCTGGATTTGGAGATCGTCGCAAGGCGATGTTGCAAGATATTGCAATCTTGACCGGAGGACAGGTTGTCTCCAGCGAGATTGGAATGAAACTTGATCAGGTCGCATTGACTGATCTGGGACGCGCTCGCCGCATCGTAATTACAAAAGATGCAACCACAATTGTTGATGGAGCAGGGGATAAGGCAGCAGTTGTTGCCCGTACCGTTGAGATCCGCAATGAGATTGCAGCATCAGATTCTGATTGGGATAAAGAGAAGCTACAAGAGCGTGTTGCAAAACTATCTGGTGGCGTCTGCGTCATCAAGGTTGGCGCACACACTGAAGTTGAACTTAAAGAGAAGAAGCTTCGTCTTGAGGATGCAATCTCAGCTACCCGCGCGGCAGTTGAAGAAGGCATTGTTATCGGTGGCGGCGCAGCACTTGTGCATGCAGCAGATGCTCTCGAAGGCGATCTCGGATTCACAGGCGATAAGGCAGTCGGTGTACGTCTTGTTCGCAAGGCATGCGATGAGCCACTTCGCTGGATTGCTGAAAACGCTGGACTTGAAGGCTACGTAGTAGTTGCAAAGGTTCGCGCACTCAAAGGCAACGAAGGCTTTAACGCAGCAACCGATGTCTATGGCGATCTTGCAAAAGATGGCGTCATTGATCCAGTCAAGGTGACACGTTCAGCACTTGCTAACGCGGCATCTATCGCTGCAATGTTCATCACTACTGAGGCACTTGTTTACGAGCGCCCAGCAGATGAAGAACCTGCAGCAGGTGGCCACGGCCATTCACATGGACCTGGTGGACACAGCCACTAGCTTTAAAAAATGCATTAATAAGAAAACCCCCGAGAATAATTTCGCGGGGGTTTTCTTATTTAGTAAGAATTAACTTGCGTGTGAAACCGTAGCTTCGGCAACGATTTCAGCCGGGATAGTGAGCGGTGTGACTCCTTGGCGTTCCAGAATTGCGGCGCGATCATCTTCTGACAAGCCTCCCCAAATTCCGTAAGGCTCCTGCACAGCCAACGCATGAGCGCGGCAGGCAGCAATCACAGGACAACTTGCACAGACCGCCTTCGCCGCATTTTCGCGGTTGCGACGACGTGGACCGCGTTCTCCATCGGGATGGAAGAACGCCTCAGGATCGAGATCGCGGCATGCGCCTTTGTACTGCCACTCCCACTCTTCCATCACGGGAATCGGTAAGCGTGAAATCTCAGCCATCTCTTTACTCCTATTCGTTCCTCGGTTAGGGATACCGTACAACCGTTTCATAGGTTGTTCAAGTACCTATCGCGCCACAACCGCTTCAGCGGCGAAAATTCCTTGTATCAAGCGTGATTTCAAGTGGTGATATGAGCCACTTCACGCCACGATTACCCCATGAGCCGAGCAGAGCAGCCGCCAGAAGCCTTAGGCGAGCTCCTGAGCGTTGCGGCGGTGGCTCGCAGGATTGGAGTGGCCCCGGCAACCCTTCGTACCTGGGCGCGCAGATATGGCGTAGGCCCGGTTACACATGAGGCTGGTTCGCATCGCAAGTACTGTCCGGGCGATCTGGCAAAACTGACTTTGATGCGACGTCTCATAAGCGCTGGTGTCTCACCGGCAGATGCTGCAGAGCAGGCACGAAACCACGAAGGCGCAGTTGTTATCCAAGAGATGGTCTCTCTCTGTCGCGAGTGCGACGAAACTGTTGATGCGATTCTTAATGCAGTAAATGCTTTGGATTCAATCTTTGTTGAAACCATGTTGCGCAACGAGATTGCAGAGAATGGAATTATCAGTGCCTGGCAAGATGTTTTTGTACCAGTGCTAGTGGAAGTCGGAAGCGAATGGGCAAGGACTGGTAAAGGTGTTGAGATTGAGCATATGCTCACCGAAATTCTTAAACGAGTACTTCGCGAATCGGCTGCCGAAGTAATCACCCCAACAAATGCTCGCCCTGTGTTACTTGCATCAGTCGGCGAAGAGATGCACTCACTTGCACTACATGCACTTGCTGCAGCGCTAGCCGAACGCGGAATCGAAACTCACTTTCTTGGTGCGCGCACACCACTCGAGGCTTTATCGTCAATGGTGACTCGCTTTGCTCCGCCTGCCATCTTCTTATGGGCCCAGTTACCTGTTAATGCCGACTCCAAATTCATCACCGAACTTCCATCTGTGCGGCCCGCGCCTCGAATCGTGCTGGGGGGTCCTGGTTGGGATCACCGCTCTGAGCCAGGAGCTCGCTCTGCCGCCTCATTAAGCGAGGCAGTCGATGAAATTGCGCTGGCAATAGGGGCATAGACGCACCGATAGACTTTCTCCTCACGCGGTAGTCAGGAGCGCCCATGAGCGAGCACGACAAGGTCACCATGTTGGGTCTGACCTATGACGATGTCCTGCTACTGCCCGATGCATCTGAAGTTGTCCCTAGCGAAGTAAATACATCGACCTGGCTGACGCGCAATATCTCTTTAGCCGTACCGCTTGCATCATCTGCGATGGATACGGTGACCGAATCTGCGATGGGAATCGCGATGGCAAAAGCTGGTGGAATCGGAATCATTCACCGAAATTTCTCGATTCAAGATCAAGTCACTCACGTCAAATTAGTTAAAAATGTTGGCCTTGCCGGTGCTGCAGTTGGCGTCGGAGACGATGGATTTGCACGAGCACAAGCACTGATCGAAGCCGGGATCGATGTGGTTGTAGTCGATACCGCACACGGACATCACCGCGCTGTCTTAGATGCGATAGAGCGCATTAAAAAGTTTTCACCAACCACTGAAGTAATTGGTGGCAATGTTGCAACACGTGCCGGTGCCCAAGCACTCATCAATGCCGGAGCGGACGCGGTCAAGGTTGGTGTTGGTCCTGGATCTATCTGCACAACCCGTGTTGTTGCCGGTGTTGGCGTTCCACAGGTGACTGCAATTATGGAAGCGGCAAAAGCGTGTAACAAAGCTGGCATTCCCTTGATCGCAGATGGCGGGCTTCAATATTCAGGTGACATTGTGAAAGCAATTGTTGCCGGCGCACATTCTGTAATGCTCGGTTCATTATTAGCTGGATGTGATGAGTCACCGGGTGAATTAATTGAAATCGATGGTCGCAAATTTAAGGCATATCGCGGAATGGGTTCACTCGGTGCGATGCAATCTCGCGGCGAGCAAAAGTCTTTTTCTAAAGATCGCTATATGCAAGATGATGTCTTGAGCGAAGATAAATTAGTTCCTGAAGGAATCGAAGGAAAGGTTGCCTATCGCGGACCTGTTGCAGAAGTAGTTCATCAACTTGTTGGAGGATTACGAAGCGGTATGGGATATGCCGGAGCCCCAGATGTAGAAACGCTTCGTCGCGATGGACATCTGATTCAAATTACCGCCGCAGGGCTACAAGAGAGCCATCCACACGATGTACTTCATGTCGCCGATGCACCTAATTATTCGAAAGCTAAGTAAGGAGAGAGCTCATGGATATTGAAATTGCCCCAGGAAAACGCGCTCGCCAGGCTTACTCTTTTGACGACATTGCCATTGTGCCAAGTCGGCGCACCCGCGACCCAGAAGAGGTCTCAACAACCTGGCAGATAGATGCGTACAAGTTTGATCTACCGATGTTGGCAGCTCCTATGGATTCTGTTGTTTCTCCGGAAACTGCAATCGAGATTGGTCGCTTAGGAGGTTTAGGAGTACTTAACCTCGAGGGGCTCTGGACTCGCTATGACGATCCGCGAATTCCACTGGGCGAGATCGCATCTATGCCAGATAAGCATGCAACCCGCCGTATGCAGGAAATTTATAGCGCTCCGATTCGCCCTGAATTAATTAAAGAGCGAATCAAAACTATTCGCGATGCCGGTGTGACTGTTGCCGCGTCGCTATCACCTGCCCGCACAGCAGAATTTCATAAAGCCGTGATCGCAGCTGGTGTGGATATTTTCGTTATTCGCGGAACAACTGTCTCAGCAGAGCACGTTGCATCAGACCGAGAAGAACTTAATTTAAAGAAGTTTATCTACGAACTAGATGTACCCGTCATCGTTGGCGGAGTCGCAACCACAACAGGTGCCCTTCACTTAATGCGTGCTGGTGCTGCAGGTGTATTGGTTGGCTTTGGCGGCGGAGCAGCGCATACCACTCGAAAAGTTTTGGGAATCGAAGTTCCGATGGCATCAGCTGTTGCAGAAGTTGCAGCAGCTCGTCGTGAATACCTTGATGAATCTGGTGGACGTTATGTTCACGTTATTGCAGACGGTGCAGTTGGTCGTTCTGGCGATATTGCTAAGGCAATTGCAATGGGCGCAGATGCGGTCATGATGGGCTCACCTCTCGCAAAAGCTTCAGAAGCACCGGGACTTGGATGGCACTGGGGATCAGAGGCTCATCACAGCCAACTTCCACGCGGTGAGCGCGTCAATGTCGGCACCGTTGGTTCACTAGAAGAGATCTTGCTCGGACCTTCACATAACGCAGATGGTTCTATGAATTTATTTGGTGCACTTCGTCGCTCGATGGCAACGTGTGGATATTCAGATGTGAAATCTTTCCAGCGTGTAGAGGTGCTTATTAGTCATGGCAAGTAACGTCCCATCTGGTGGCGTCCTAGTCGTCGATTTTGGTGCGCAATACGCCCAACTAATTGCGCGTCGAGTTCGTGAAGCCAATGTTTATTCAGAGCTAGTTCCGCATTCGATTACATCTGCACAAGTTCTAGAGAAGAACCCGTCAGCAATTATTCTCTCTGGCGGCCCATCAAGTGTCTACGCGGTAAATGCTCCTGCCTTTGATTCATCAATTCTGGCACTCGGTATTCCTGTCTTTGGAATCTGTTATGGATTCCAGGCGATGGCCCAGGGCTTAGGCGGGATCGTAAGCCAAACCGGAAAATCTGAATATGGTCGAACAGATCTCGCTGCAGTCACAAATACAAAAGTTTTTTCAGCTCTGCCCACAGAGCAGAAAGTATGGATGTCACACGGGGATGCCGTTACGCAAGCACCTGCTGGATTTATCGTGACCGCATCTACATCAGATACCCAGATTGCTGCTTTTGAAAACGAGACAGGGTTATTGGCAGGAGTGCAATTTCACCCAGAAGTTCTTCACTCAGAACATGGTCAGGCGATTCTCAAAAACTGGTTAATCAATATCGCGAAATGCCCAGCCACATGGACCACCTCAAATATTGCAGCCACTGAAATTGAAAAGGCTCGCCAAGCTATCGGTACCAAGCGAGTTATCTGCGGACTCTCAGGCGGGGTTGATTCAGCAGTTGCTGCGGCGATTATTCAAAAAGCAGTGGGTGATCAACTCACTTGCGTCTTTGTAGATCATGGCCTTTTGCGCAGCGGTGAATCAGAGCAAGTGCAACGTGACTTTGTTGCATCCACTGGTGTTCAACTAGTTGTTGTTGATGCCATTGACCAATTTCTTTCAGCGCTCAAAGGTGTCACAGATCCGGAAGAGAAGCGAAAGATTATTGGGCGTGAATTTATTCGATCATTTGAAAAGGCGGCTCGAGATATCGCAGCTGGGGGAGATGTTGAATTTCTAGTCCAAGGCACTCTCTATCCCGATGTTGTTGAATCTGGTGGCGGTTCAGGAACAGCCAATATCAAATCGCATCACAATGTTGGCGGTCTTCCGGATGATCTTAAATTTTCGCTGATTGAACCACTACGAACTCTTTTCAAAGATGAAGTTCGTCAGGTAGGTCTTGAACTTGGATTGCCGGAAGAGATCATTTGGCGTCAACCGTTTCCAGGCCCGGGCTTAGGTATTCGCATTATCGGTGAAGTCACCTTCGACCGCCTTGAGCTATTGCGCAAAGCTGATGTAATTGCTCGCGCAGAACTCAAAGCCGCCGGCCTTGATAGAACAATTTGGCAATGCCCCGTGGTTCTCTTAGCCGATGTGCGCAGCGTCGGTGTTCAGGGTGATGGCCGCACCTATGGTCACCCAATAGTTTTACGTCCTGTTTCTAGTGAAGATGCGATGACTGCAGATTGGTCACGTATTCCATATGATGTGCTTGAAAAAATTTCTACGCGAATCACTAACGAAGTTCAAGGAGTCAATCGCGTGGTTCTCGATGTAACATCTAAGCCGCCAGCAACGATCGAGTGGGAGTAAGTCATGAAAAAGCTATTGCCAGCAGTATTAATCGCTACAGCGTTAACAGCAACGTCGCTGGTGAGCGTGCAAGCTGCAGAGCGTCCAACCTCGGTTGCTTCATGTAAGAAATCAACAGCCAAGGCACGGGTACCAGCAACCCTCAAGCAGCCGATGGTTCCGGCAAAAAAGATTCCTAAAACTCTTACATTACGAACAAATTGTGGAACCATCACGGCAACATTGCTCACTAAAGAAGCACCACAGACAACAACAAATATGACAACTCTTGCAAATCAAAAGTATTTCAACAAAACTATCTGTCATCGTCTGACAACTGAGGGAATATTTGTTCTCCAGTGTGGAGATCCCACTGTAGAAGGTTCTGGAGCTCCTACTGGCTGGGCTGGATATGCTGACGAAAACTTACCTAAGGGCGGTGCCAAGAATTACCCTGCAGGAACACTTGCGATGGCAAATAGCGGCAAGGGTATAAGCGGAAAAGGTACAAACGGCAGCCAGTTCTTTCTTGTTTATGCAGATACCCAACTCGGTCCTGATTACACAATCTTTGGCCGGATCACATCGGGGTTGGACATCATCAAGAAAATTGCGGCAGTCGGTGCATATGAAGTCAGTCCGGATGGAAAGGCGTATTACGCTCCTGATGGATTTCCAATTCAAATGGTCGCTATTGAAAGTGCATCCGCGAGGTAATCATTAATAAGAACTTTTAATTTGTGTGAATAATTTTAAAAGCTTCGGCGATACGCCCATCGGGTAATCCAGCAAGGCCGGCGTTACGTTGGCCCCATTCGCGGACCATATTTTCAAGTTCTGGGTTATGTCCAGTCTGTGACGCGTGGCTATGAAGCGCTGCCATCTTTAAATCAAAAGTGTCGGTGATATCAACAAAGTGATCAGGTGTAGCAAAGCCCATCATCCATACTTCTTTGACTCTCCAAGGCTTTAACTCTTCGTCATCGAGTAGATCAGTAAATGCAAATGGATTTCGTGCATCTGGATATACGGCCTGAATAGCAGCTTCTCCTGCAGCCAAATGATCTGGGTGACTTGCACCTATGCGCTCCCAATTACGTTCAGGAGATTGGCAGACCATGCGATCTGGTTGTGAGATACGAATTTGTCGTACTAAATCTTTACGAAGTGCCAGCGTTGGCTCAAGATGTCCATCGACATAATTGAGGAAGGTGATATCAGTAACCCCGATCGCCGCCCCTGCCGCTCTCTGTTCACGTTGTCTGACAGCAGGCATCTCTTCTTTAGAAAATCCAGATTCTTCGCCGCCCTGATCGCCATTCGTGCAAAAGACGTAGGAGATATGAATTCCCGCCTTGACCCATTGCGCAATTGTTCCGCCGGCTCCGAAGTCAGAGTCATCAGGATGTGCATTGATAACTAATACACGCGATATTTCGGAATCGTTAAGGGGCTCCATGTTGGCCGATCCTAATAGACTCCCGCGCATGAGTGAAATGGCAACGCCTGCAGATCTCTTGGTTGATGGACTCAACCCAGCGCAGCAGGCTGCTGTTATTCATCAAGGTGGACCACTTCTAGTTGTTGCAGGGGCGGGATCTGGAAAGACTCGTGTTCTGACACGACGTATCGCATATCTCATGGATGTCAGAAACGTACGCCCGTACGAAATCCTCGCAATCACATTTACCAACAAGGCCGCGGGCGAGATGAAAGAACGCGTCGCTGATCTAGTTGGCCCAATTGCTAAATCAATGTGGGTCTCAACATTTCACTCGGCCTGCGTCCGGTTGTTACGCCTTGAAGCACAGCGTCTTGGATTCACAAATTCATTTAGCATCTATGACTCTGCTGATTCGCTCCGACTTATCACCATTGTTGCCAAGGGTTTAAATCTAGATCCCAAGCGGTATCCGCCACGACAGTTTCAGTCAATCATCTCCAATGCAAAAAATGAATTGATTGGCCCACAGGATTATCTCCATGCAACCACAAATCAATTTGAATCTGTCGTTGCAGATGTGTACACGGTCTATCAGAAGCGCTTAGAATCAGCGAATGCGATGGACTTCGATGATCTAATTTTCAACACTGTCAAAGTTCTCCAACGTTTTCCCGAAGCGAAAGCTCGAATGCGCTCTCGCTTTAAACACATTTTGGTCGATGAATATCAGGATACAAATCATGCGCAATATATTCTCGTCCGCGAACTTACGGGCACAATCGAAGATGGTGCAGCTCCTGCCGAGCTCTGTGTTGTGGGTGATGCCGACCAATCAATCTATGGTTTTCGTGGGGCAACGATTAGAAACATTCTGCAATTTGAAGTCGATTACCCCGATGCAAAAACTGTTCTTCTTGAGCAGAATTATCGGTCCAGCCAGAATATTCTCAGCGCCGCTAACGCGGTGATCACAAAAAATACTTCTCGCAAAGAGAAAAACTTATGGTCTGATTCTGGTGCTGGTGCCCCCTTGGTGGGTTATGTCGCAGAGTCGGAGCATGACGAGGCAGAATTTGTGAGAGATGAGATCAGATCCCTGCAACGCGATGGAACTTCTGAACCGGGGGATACCGCGATTTTCTACCGTACAAACGCACAATCTCGAGTCTTTGAAGAAGTGTTTATGCGGGCAGCTCTGGCGTACAAAGTAGTTGGTGGGCTTCGATTCTATGAGCGCAAGGAAGTAAAGGACTTGCTGGCATACCTTCGAGTTCTTGCCAACCTGGAAGATGAAATTTCGCTGCGAAGAATTATCAATGTTCCCAAGCGCGGAATCGGTGATCGAGCTCTGGAAGAGGTTGAACTCTTCGCGGCATCCCGTGAGATCTCTTTCTGGCAAGGGCTCAATCGATGCGGTGAAGCCCCCGAAGTTCCAAGCCGTGCTGCCGGGTCAATCGCACAATTTGTATCCATGATGAGTGCGCTGGCAGTTCTTGTGGAAGCAAAGACAAAACCTTCTGTGATTATTGAAGCAATTCTCGAACAATCTGGCCTGCTGACAGAACTTGAAGTTAGTACCGATCCGCAAGATGAAGTTCGCGTGGAGAACCTTAAAGAACTTGTCGCTGTTGCAATGGAATATGAAGAACGCACATTTGATGAGTTGGTTGAAGATGAAGAAATTTCACTTGCTGGTTTTCTTGAAAAAGTTTCGCTGGTTGCTGACGCCGATGAAATTCCGGATAGCCAAGATCGTGGTGGGATAGTTACATTGATGACGCTGCACACCGCTAAAGGACTTGAATTTCCCACCGTTTTCCTTACCGGAATGGAAGATGGAATATTTCCACATTCACGAACCTTTGATGATAAAGATGAGATAGAAGAAGAACGTCGCTTGGCATACGTCGGTCTTACCCGTGCCCAACAACGCCTATATCTCTCTCGTGCTGAATATCGATCTTCATGGGGTGCACCCAATTACAATCCACCGTCACGTTTTCTTGATGAGATTCCAGACGATGTGATCGAATGGCGAAACGAAGGTGGTAGCTCATTCACTCCTTCGACGTCGCTGCGCACAGCACGCACGCTATCTGCGCCACCACCACGAGCGACCGGCAAGAAGAGCAGTGCCATGGTTTTATCTGTTGGCGAGCGTGTGTCACATGACACATTCGGCCTGGGCACAGTAGTTGCAGTTGCAGGCGAAGGAGATAAGTCAGAGGCAACGATTGATTTTGGAGATTACGGCCAGAAGCGCCTTCTTTTACGTTACGCGCCGGTCGAGAAGCTCTAGCGCGGGCTCTAAGATAAGCACAGTGAAAGACGCACGCGCCACCCGGCGCCCATCAAGTAAGTGCCCATCAATAAAGGAGCGATCTCGTGGATCTCTTTGAATACCAAGCCCGTGATCTATTTGAAAAACATGGAGTTCCTGTACTTGCAGGCGCAGTCGCAACCACTGCAGATGAAGCTTTTGCTGCTGCATCAAAGATGGGCGGACGTGTAGTTGTAAAAGCTCAAGTCAAAGTCGGCGGTCGTGGAAAAGCTGGTGGAGTAAAGCTTGCTGAAAACGCTGAAGATGCGCGCGAAAAAGCAGCAGCAATTCTTGGGATGGATATCAAGGGACACATAGTTCACCAGGTGATGATTGCGCAAGCTGCGCCAATCGAATCAGAGTATTACCTAGCGATCTTGCTCGATCGATCAAATCGCACATTTCTTGTTATGGCTTCAGTTGCTGGTGGAATGGATATTGAAGAGGTAGCAAAGACTGCACCAGAGAAACTTGCAAAAGTTCCAGTCTCTGCCGTGGATGGAATCTCACCTGCTAAAGCGAAGGAGATCATCGCACAGGCAGCGTTCCCAGCAGATGTTGCAGATCAAGTAGCAGATGTTCTAGTCACTCTCTGGAAAGCCTTTGCAGCAGAAGATGCAACCCTGGTCGAAGTTAATCCTCTTGTAAAGACAAGTGACGGAAAAGTTATCGCACTTGATGGAAAAGTCACTCTTGATGAAAACGCAGAGTTCCGTCAACCAAGTCACGAAGCTTTGGTTGACCACAGTGCAACTAATCCTCTGGAAGCTCTTGCAAAAGAGAAGGGTCTAAATTACGTAAAACTTGAAGGACAAGTAGGAATCATCGGAAACGGTGCTGGACTCGTAATGAGCACACTTGATGTTGTCGCATACGCTGGTGAAAAATTCGGTGGCATGCGCCCAGCCAACTTCCTTGATATCGGAGGCGGAGCTTCAGCGCAGGTAATGGCAGACGGACTATCCATTATTTTGGGAGATAAAGATGTCAAGAGTGTCTTTGTCAATGTCTTTGGTGGAATCACAGCATGCGATGCTGTTGCCAACGGAATCGTTGCAGCCCTAGAAACACTTGGCTCAACTGCAACTAAACCAATTGTTGTTCGACTTGATGGAAATAACGTCGAAGAAGGACGTGCAATTCTTAATGCCGCCAACCACCCATTGGTAGAGCAGCTCGACACAATGGATGGAGCAGCATCACGCGCTGCAGAATTGGCGGCGAAGTAAATGGCTATCTTTATCAACGATGCAAGTAAGGTAATTGTGCAAGGCATGACCGGCTCTGAAGGTACAAAACACACACGTCGCATGTTGGCATCTGGCACCGCAGTTGTTGGTGGAGTAACACCTGGTAAGGGCGGACAGAGCGTGGATATCGATGGACATCAGTTGCCAGTCTTTAATACAGTTGCAGAGGCAATGGCGGCAACTGGTGCCAATACTTCTGTTGTTTTTGTTCCACCTAAGTTTGCGAAAGCAGCCGTCATCGATGCAATCGATGCTGCAATGCCACTTGTTGTCGTGATCACCGAAGGTATTCCAGTACACGATTCAGCATTTTTCTATACCTATGCGAAAGATAAAGGAACTACGCAGATTATTGGGCCTAACTGCCCGGGTCTGATTAGCCCAGGTAAATCAAATGTTGGAATTATTCCTGCGAATATCACACAAGCTGGACCAATTGGGCTTGTATCTAAGTCGGGAACACTTACCTATCAGATGATGTATGAACTCCGCGATATCGGATTTAGTACCGCTGTTGGAATTGGTGGCGATCCTGTTATTGGTACAACACACATTGATTGCCTTCGTGCATTCCAAGACGATCCTGAGACCACAGCTATTGTGATGATTGGTGAAATTGGTGGAGATGCTGAAGAGCGTGCTGCTGCGTTTATTGCAGAGTACGTGACTAAGCCAGTTGTTGGTTATGTTGCAGGATTTACCGCACCAGAAGGAAAGACCATGGGCCATGCCGGTGCAATTGTTTCCGGTTCTTCAGGCACTGCAGTTGCTAAGAAGGATGCTCTCGAAGCAGCTGGAGTGAAGGTAGGACAAACCCCTAGTGAAACGGCGCGCTTTATGCGCGCCATTCTCGGACGCTAACCTCCAATGGTGCAACGCGTCCTTGCGGTCACGTTTGCACAAGCGCTGCGTAGCGCCGGAATTCTGCTTCTCCCACTGGCATTTATTACTCTCATTGCATGGGCAACTGCCGGCAGCACAACAGGTACGACATCAGATCCGATTCGGGCTGCAATGTGGATCTGGCTAGGGGCACACCATGTGCACTTTGATTTATCCCTTTCGCCATCGGGTGTTGCAGGCAGCCTGACTTACCTTCCACTGGGAGGTTTAATCATTCCAATTTTGGCTCTTCGGGCTGGCTTTAAACGTGCAGTTTCCAAACTAGATGGTGATTATTCAAACCTGACAGGTGCGCGATTATTTTTCTCGCTCTTCTACGCCATCGTTGCATTTGTCGTTGCGTTTTTTTCGGGATCAGATGGCGTAAGACCGGTCTGGCCACTGGCGGCGATCTTCGCATTCCTGATTGCTTTTGCCAGCTCCCATCTTATTGGGCGAGGAATTAATTTTTCTGCGCCAGTTATTCTTGCCCTTCGCATAGTTGCACTCTTGCTCGCACTCGGTTTTGCGATCTTTGCAGTTGCCTTTTTTATGAACTTGGATCAAGGCACACTGATTACACAAGTTCTTGCGCCCGGAATTTTTGGTTCGTTGCTGCTACTCATGCTAAACATCGCCTATCTTCCCAATGCCGCAATTGCGGCGCTTTCCTATATCAGTGGTGCCGGCTTTGCAGTGGGTGCAGATACCCAACTCTCGCCATTTACCCAAGAGATTGGCGAAATTCCTGCCCTTCCACTTCTTGCAGCTCTTCCAGTTGAAGCTAATAAGTACCTACTTCTCCTTTCCTTGCTCATCATTGCAATCGGAGCTCTCTTGGGATACTGGACGATGTCACTTGAAGATAAGACCGCATGGCAGAGCATCTTTCTCGTCTTACTTATGCTGGGATTATTGGGGTATTTTGCAAGCGGTTCGTTGATCACATCAGCAATGGGGGCAGTCGGAGTTTCGATCTGGAAATTTCAAATCGCAGTGGGACTCGAATTACTTATTGGGCTTGTCGGATTTAAATACATTCCTCGTTTGAGAATATTCAGTCGATGAAGACCATTGTTATTCTTGCCTCTGGATCTGGAACTTTAGCTCAAGCAATATTTGACGCCATCGCAAATGAAACTTTGGATTGCACAGTCGCAGCAGTAATTTGCGATCGCTCGGATGCACCCGTGATTCTTCGCGCCGAAAGACTTCAAGTGCCAGTACATCTGCATCCAATGGTCGCCGATAGGCAACAGTGGAACAAAGATTTATTTACTCGTCTCAGCTCACTCAGCGCAGATTTGATAGTGAGCGCCGGCTTCATGCGAATTCTTGACCATTCCATCACTTCACATTTTCCAATTATTAATAGCCACCCTTCGCTGCTTCCGCTATTTCCGGGCGCACACGCCGTTCGTGATGCTCTTGAATCAGGTGCGAGCCGGACCGGAACTACAATTCATTGGATAGATGCAGGCGTTGATACTGGTGAGATCATTGCTCAGGAGGCTCTTGCAATCACTCAGGGGGAAAGCGAGGAATCTCTACATGAGCGTATTAAGATTCTCGAAAGATCGCTCATTGTTGCAACGATCAGCACACTGTTATCGATGAAAGAAATTGGCAGGCCATGACAAAAAAGATCATCAAGCGCGCACTCGTGAGCGTCTATGACAAGACCGGTCTGGTTGAGCTTGGCCAGGCTCTGCAGAGTGCACAGGTAGAGATTCTTTCGACTGGATCAACAGCTGCAACTCTGCGTGAGGCCGGCATTGCTGTCACCGACGTCAGCAGCTACACCGGTTTTCCTGAAATTATGGGCGGGCGGGTAAAGACTCTCCATCCCCGCATTCACTCTGGAATTTTGGCAGATCAGAGCAATCCTGATCATCTTAAAGCGATCGCCGATCTTGATATCGCTCCTTTTGATCTTGTGGTCATCAACTTATATCCCTTTGCCGAAACGATCGCATCCGGTGCGACCTTTGAACAATGCATCGAACAGATCGATATCGGTGGCCCTTCGATGTTGAGAGGTGCTGGTAAAAATCACGGAAGCGTTGCAGTTATTAGCAGTCCACAGCAGTATCCATCAGTAATCAACGCACTTACCAATGGTGGATTTAGCGGGGAAGAGCGTCGCGCTCTTGCGCTAGAAGTTTTTAGAGTCACAGCTGAGTACGATCTTGCTATTGCATCCTGGCTCGGTTCATCACAAGAGATCCCAGACTGGTTTGGCCAAATCTTTAAGAAAGAAAGCTCATTGCGGTACGGCGAGAATCCACACCAACAGGCATCGATCTACAAGAGCTCATCTGCTGGCATTGTTGGTTCGATTCAACATCACGGTAAAGAGATGTCGTTTAATAATTACACCGATGCAGATGCTGCGTGGCGCGCAGCCTTTGATCACAGCACACCTTGCGTAGCAATTATCAAACATGCTAATCCATGCGGTATTGCAGTGGGCCAGAATATTGCGCAGGCATATCACGCAGCACATCTCTGCGACCCAGTATCTGCCTTCGGTGGAGTAGTTGCCGCCAATAGAAAAGTGTCACTCGAGATGGCTCAGGCATTGGCGCAAGTTTTCACTGAAGTTGTTATTGCACCTGGTTACGAAGATGGTGCGATCGAAGTTTTATCAAAGAAACCATCTATTCGTATATTAACGTGCACAGCAACTCAAATTAGTAACCTCGAACTTCGTCCAGTCTCTGGTGGAGCACTCCTTCAAGAGGCTGACTTGATTAACGCACCAGGAGATAGCCGTGACGGTTGGAAGCAGGTATCGGGGCAAGCTCTCGCCCCTGATGTCTTAGCGGATCTTGAATTTGCTTGGCGGAGTGTTCGCGCAGTAAAAAGTAATGCAATTCTTCTTGCAAAAAATGGTGCCTCGATCGGAATTGGAATGGGACAAGTCAATCGTGTAGATAGCGCCAAGCTCGCAGTCGATCGTGCTGGTGATCGAGTTGCGGGTACTGTGGCAGCAAGTGATGCCTTCTTCCCCTTTGCTGACGGACTAGAAATTCTGCTTCGAGCTGGCGTCATCGCCGTGGTCGCACCAGGTGGAAGTATTCGAGATGAAGAGATTATTGCCGCGGCCCAAGCTGCTGGTGTGGCGATGTTCTTCACCGGTACACGA
Source organism: Candidatus Planktophila sp. (assembly GCA_044350045.1). GTDB lineage: Bacteria > Actinomycetota > Actinomycetes > Nanopelagicales > Nanopelagicaceae > Planktophila. The sequence goes on from JBILIJ010000002.1 coordinate 31,310, forward strand.
CATTTCTCACACGCCTGAGCAGTTAGAATAGATATATGAGTGCGCACATTCTTGATGGTAAGGCTTTAGCAGCCTCGGTTAAGAAAGATTTAGCGCTACGTACATCTAAACTCACATTAGCAGGAAAAAATCCCGGACTCGGAACTATTTTGGTTGGCGATGATCCTGGCTCACACTCGTATGTTGCGGGCAAGCATCGTGATTGCAAAGAAGTTGGAATCTCATCGATTCGAATAGATCTTCCAGCAAGTGCTACCCAAAGCGATGTTCTGGCTGCGGTGAAAGATCTCAATACAGCATCTGAGTGCACCGGATATATCGTTCAACTTCCAATGCCGCGCGGGATTAATACTCAAGAAATTCTTGAAGCTATTGATCCAGCTAAAGATGCCGATGGCCTTCATCCAATTAATCTTGGTCGACTCGTGTGTGGATATGACGCACCACTGCCATGCACCCCGCGCGCAATCGTCGAACTCCTTAACCACTATGCAATTGCACTTAATGGAGCTGAAGTGGTTGTGATCGGTCGCGGACTTACTGTTGGTCGCCCGCTTGGTTTGCTCTTAACGCGCCGTCAAGAAAATGCCACGGTCACATTGACTCATACCGGAACAAAAGATCTTTCCGCTCACACTAGGCGAGCAGATATTGTTATTGCTGCAGTCGGTGTCCCACACTTTCTTAAGGCGAATATGATTAAAGAAGGTGCAGTTCTTTTAGATGTTGGTATCTCACGTACGGATGCTGGATTACTTGGTGATATTGATCCGGGTACGCAAGAGCGTGCCAGCTACATCTCACCAATGCCTGGTGGAGTCGGGCCTATGACACGAGCGATGTTGTTACAGAACGTGATCGAGGCGAGTGAAAGGTAATGGCGCTCTCACTTAAAGTTGCGTACCTCTCGCTGGTCATTGGAGTCATTGCCGGAGTCTTCTCATTGATTCGAGTCGGAGCAGTGATCATCTCCCTTGCAATGGCTGTCATCATCCTGTCAGGGCGAAAAAGCGCACCTCACCGGGGGATAATTCCGACCTACTTGCCACTAGTGATTGCAATATCACTTTTTGCTATGGCAATAGCCCTCCCGCGCGGGTTGTAGGATTACGCTCAATCGGCTGCATCGTTAGCCCCACTCACTTTATAAGAGGTTTGATACATGGCAAAGAAAGTCACAGTTGTCGGAAGCGGTTTCTACGGATCAACCACAGCACTTCGTTTAGCTGAATACAACATCTTCGACACCGTTGTCCTCACAGATATTCTTGAAGGCAAGCCCGAAGGTTTAGCACTTGATATGAACCAGTCGCGATCAATCGAAGGCTTTGAAACCAAAATTATCGGCGCGACTACAACTGCAGATGGCGCCGGATATGAGGCGACAGCAAACTCAGATGTAGTTGTTATTACTGCAGGCCTTCCGCGCAAACCGGGTATGAGCCGCATGGATTTGATTGGTATCAACGCTGGAATCGTTCGTGGTGTTGCAGAGAACATCGCTAAGCATTCTCCTCAGGCAGTCATCATTGTTGTATCAAACCCACTCGATGAGATGACAGCGTTGACCCAGATTGCAACTAATTTCCCAAAGAATCGTGTTATGGGTCAGGCTGGAATGCTAGATACCGCACGCTTTACCAACTTTGTCGCTGAAAAACTCTCGGTACCAGTTTCTTCTGTAAAGACACTGACGCTTGGCTCTCATGGAGACACAATGGTTCCAGTTCCAAGCCGATGCACAGTCAACGGTGTCGCACTCTCTGAGAAGTTATCAACCGAGGAAATCGCAGAGTTAGTTGAACGCACACGTAATGGCGGCGGCGAAGTAGTGGCCCTACTTAAGACAGGTTCTGCTTACTACGCACCATCGGCTGCAGCTGCTCGTATGGCTAAGGCCGTCATTGAAGATTCAGGTGCTGTGATGCCTGTCTGTGCTTGGGTAGATGGCGAATTTGGAATCACCGGTGTCTATCTTGGAGTCGAAGCAGCAATTGGCCGCGAAGGTGTGAAGAAAGTTGTTGAAACCGTTCTGACAGATTCAGAGCTAGCCTCCCTTAAGGAAGCAGCAGAAGCTGTTCGCACTAAGCAGTCCGATGTCCAGACGCTCTAAAGCTCACGTACTCACAGTAAAGGAAGAAAATGGCCAAGATTAAAGTTGAAGGAACTGTTGTCGAACTCGATGGCGATGAGATGACTCGCATCATGTGGCAGTTCATCAAAGATTCACTCATCCTGCCTTACCTTGATGTCAATCTTGAATATTACGACCTTGGTATGGAACACCGTGATGCAACTGATGATCAAGTCACAATCGATGCCGCACGTGCAATCCAAAAGCATGGAGTCGGAATCAAGTGCGCAACAATTACACCCGATGAGGCTCGAGTTGAAGAATTTGGCTTAAAGAAGATGTGGAAGTCTCCTAACGGAACTATCCGTAACATCCTCGGCGGCGTAATTTTCCGCGAACCAATTATCATCAGCAACGTTCCACGCCTAGTCCCTCATTGGACGAAGCCAATTGTTATCGGCCGTCATGCTTTTGGCGATCAATACAAGGCAACCGACATTAAGGTTCCAGGTCCAGGAAAACTCACACTCTCCTATGTCCCAGAAGGTGGGGGAGAAGCGATGAATCTTGAGGTATTTGACTTCAAATCATCCGGTGTTGCGATGGCGATGTATAACGTCGATGATTCAATTCGCGATTTTGCACGCGCATCACTTAACTACGGATTATTACGCAAGTTTCCGGTCTATCTTTCAACAAAGAACACCATTCTTAAGGCTTACGATGGTCGATTTAAGGATATCTTCCAAGAGATCTTCGAAGCTGAATTCAAAAAAGATTTCGATGCAGCCGGTATTTGGTACGAGCATCGCTTGATCGATGACATGGTCGCCATGTCATTGCGCATGGATGGCGGATATGTGTGGGCCTGTAAGAACTACGATGGTGACGTTCAATCAGATACTGTCGCGCAAGGTTATGGTTCACTCGGATTAATGACCTCGGTACTTATGACACCAGATGGAAAGATTTGTGAATCAGAGGCTGCACACGGAACTGTTACGCGCCACTATCGAGATCACCAAGCGGGCAAGGCGACATCGACCAATCCGATCGCCTCAATCTTTGCCTGGACACAAGGTCTGGCACATCGCGCAAAGCTTGATAAGAACACAGAACTGGCAGATTTTACGAAGACTCTTGAGCGCGTCTGTATCGAAACGGTTGAACAAGGAAAGATGACAAAAGATTTAGCGTTACTGATCTCGCGTACAGCTCCTTATCAGACAACACAAGAGTTCTTGAATTCCATCGATGAGAACCTGAAGAAGGCAATGGCTTAACCATTAAAAAAGGTAAATAAAAAACCCGCCGGATAACCGGCGGGTTTTTTATTTAATTGAATTAGATACGCTCTCCGGTTGTTGCATTGAAGAGGTGAACTGAACTCTGCTGAGCTGTAACTGTAATTGTCTGGCCGGGACGTGGTGGATTCTTTGGGTCCCAACGAACGATTACTTGAGCTCCTTCATCAGTTGCATTTGCAAACTTCACAGAAGAATCTGCAGGCTTTCCGTAGACAAATGCATCAGAGCCGAGCTCTTCTACAACTTCTACAAGAACATTAAAGCCAGTCGATGATGGAGCAAATCCTTCTGGACGAACTCCGACTGTGACAGATGATCCAGCAGATGCTGGTACATCGATATTGAGATCTCCAAGCTTTGCCTTGCCGCCTACTATAGGAGCTGTAAGCAAGTTCATCGCTGGTGATCCAATAAATCCAGCAACGAATGCATTTGCTGGATTGTCATAAAGGTTACGTGGTGTATCAACCTGCTGGAGCAAGCCATCCTTAAGAACTGCAACGCGATCACCCATGGTCATAGCTTCAACCTGGTCGTGAGTTACATAAACAGTGGTGATTCCAAGGCGACGCTGCAAAGCGGCGATCTGTGTACGAGTTGCTACACGCAACTTCGCATCAAGGTTAGAAAGTGGTTCATCCATAAGGAAGACCTGAGGTTCGCGAACGATCGCGCGACCCATAGCAACGCGCTGACGCTGTCCACCTGAAAGTGCCTTTGGCTTACGATCAAGATATGGCTCGAGGTCGAGCAACTTTGCAGCTTCACGGACGCGCTTATCGCGCTCTTCCTTTGACTTTCCTGCAATCTTGAGAGCAAATCCCATGTTCTCAGCCACAGTCATGTGTGGGTAGAGAGCGTAGGACTGGAAGACCATTGCGATGTCGCGATCTTTAGGTGCAACGTTAGTTACATCCTTATCTCCGATGAGAATACGACCACCATCAATTTCTTCAAGGCCGGCCAACATACGAAGTGATGTTGACTTTCCGCAACCTGATGGTCCAACGAGTACTAAGAACTCTCCATCGTTGACAACAAGGTTGAGCTTGTCGACAGCAGGTGCTGTTGTTCCTGGGTAGATACGTGATGCTGCTTCAAATGTGACAGATGCCATGTGGCAACTCCTTCTCCGGGCAGGTACGTGCCCGACGGTCCGAGGATGAAGGTGCCTACCGGTTGGCAGGCAGGTGAAGGCTACGTCAAGGTTGGGAGAAATGGAAGAGGACTCTGTAGACTTTACCTATCATGGAGAGCCACTCGGTTAGCTCACTTTTAGGTGATCTGGGGATCGTTGCCCTATTGATCACTCTCGGGGCCCTGTTCGTGGCCGCCGAAATCGCCCTCATATCCCTGCGCGAGAGCCAGATCAAACAGATGGCCACCAAGGGTCGGCGCGGAACAAAAGTTGCCTTCCTGGCATCTAACCCCAATCGACTTTTAGGCGCCGTTCAGATCGGTGTGACCGTGAGCGGATTTTTATCTGCCGCCTTGGGCGCTGAACGCCTGGGACGTTATGTGATTCCATTTCTTGAGGATTCAGGACTATCAAGTGGTGCTGCGCGAGTATTTTCACTTGTCGGAATCACTCTTGTCATCGCCTACTTTTCCCTCGTCTTCGGCGAATTAGTACCGAAGCGATTAGCACTGTCTCGCACCGAACCAATTGCACTGGCGCTCGCTGGATTAATTGATGTTACCGCCAAGGCATTTAGGCCAGTGATCTGGTTACTATCACACTCAACTAATTTTGTTGTTCGCATCTTTGGAATTGATCCACATGAACAGCGCTCGGCTATGTCTGAAGAAGAGTTACTTGATCTTGTCGCAGGGCATGCAGCCTTGACTGATGAAGAGCGCGACATTGTAGAAGAAGTATTCAATGCCTCCGAAAGACAGATCCATGAAGTCATGGTGCCTCGTACAGAAGTAGATTTTATCGATGCATCGCTGACTGTCGGTAAAGCAATTAACTTGGCCGTTGATAAAGCTCATTCGCGATACCCGGTTGTTCAGGGTTCTACTGATGAAGTCATCGGCTTCATTCACGTGCGCGACTTGCTTGACACATCCTTAGTAAGCGCCGGTGGAAAGATTCAAGAACTTGTTCGTGCCGTGATGTTTTTGCCTGGCACCAAAGGTGTACTTCCTGCTCTCACAGAGATGCGTAATCAACGCCAACATCTTGCTATCGTCTTAGATGAGTATGGCGGCACAGATGGAATCATCACACTTGAAGATTTAGTTGAGTGCCTGATCGGTGATATTCGCGACGAATACGATGGCGATGACGAGGAAGTAACACTCGAAGTTCGCACCGGTGATTTCGAGGTCGACGGATTAATCTCGCTTGAAGACCTATTGGATGACTCAGGAATTGAGATCCCTGAGGGTCCATATGAGACTACGAGTGGCTTCGTCGTGCACTTCTTAGGACGTATTCCAGTGGTGGGCGATGTAGTTAATATCAATGGAATTCGGATTTCTGTGCTGACTATGGAAGGCAAGCGCGCAGGACGTTTATTGATCTCAAGAAACTCCTAATTCATGCGAGAATTACAGACATGAGTCAGAAGAGAGTTCTATCGGGCATACAACCAACGAGTGACTCTTTCCACCTGGGTAATTATCTTGGTGCAGTTAAGCAATGGGTAGAGCTGCAAGATTCGCATGACACCTTTTATTGCATCGTGGATCTTCACGCACTCACCATCGAGACCGATCCCGCACTCTTGCGCCAACGCACCCTGGCTTCAGCTGCTCAACTTTTAGCTCTTGGAATCTCACCAGATAAGTCAACGCTCTTTATTCAATCTCAAGTTCCTCAACATAATCAGCTGGGTTGGATTATGGAGTGCATGGCAGGTTTTGGTGAAGCAAGTCGCATGACACAATTTAAAGATAAGTCCGCCAAGGCCGGTTCTGATTCTGCCCGCGTGGGATTATTCACGTACCCAATGTTGCAAGCTGCTGACATTCTTCTCTACCAGGCCAACTTAGTTCCAGTGGGAGAAGATCAACGTCAACACATTGAACTAACCCGTGATCTTGCAGGTCGCTTTAACGCTCGCTACGGCGATACCTTCACTCTTCCTGAAGCCTACATTTTGAAGGCAGGGGCGAAGATCAATGATATTCAAGAGCCGACAACCAAGATGAGTAAGTCATCGGGTTCTGTTGCCGGTGTTATTGAGATTATGGATTCGCCTGAGGCCAATCTTAAGAAGATTAAATCTGCAGTGACAGATGCTGGTCGCGAAGTAACCTTTGATCAGATCGAAAAACCTGGAATAAGTAACCTTCTGACTATTCATAGCTCTTTAAGTGGCATCAGTATTTCTCAGCTTGAAAATGACTTTGCCGGAAAAGGTTATGGTGATTTTAAGTCAGCCGTTGCTGAGGTGGTTGTCGAATATCTTCGTCCAATTCGCGAGCGTGCACAGGAGCTATTACTTGATGAAAAGCACCTCATAAGTATTTTGCATCAAGGCAGCGAGAAAGCGCGTACAGTCGCAAGTGCAACCTTGGATGCCACCTATAAGGGATTGGGAGTAGTTCAGTAATGAAGAAGACTCTTCTCTCAGCACTGCTGATAGCGTCTTTAATAACTCCCGCCACAATCTCTACTGCGCAGGCTGATTCTCACCGCATCTGTTTAGCCTACGACGAAGGAGGCCCAGGAGATGATTCCTTCAATGATGCGGCACAGGCTGGACTCAAGGCCGCTTCTACAAAACTAAAATTCACTCTTGAAACTACTGTCACATCAGGTGAAGCAAAAGATCGCACAGAACGTCTCACTGCATTAGTCAATAAAGGGTGCACCATAATTATCGCTGTCGGTACCGGGTATGCAGCAACCCTGAAGGAGCTCTCTCAGCAATTCCCCGAGACTCAATTTGCAATCCTTAATGATGCAACTGTTGACGCACTAAACGTCACCTCAATTGTTTTTGCTGATGTGCAAGGAGCCTATTTGGCGGGATATGCCGCAGCGCTATCGAGTAAAAGTGGCAAAATTGCAATGATCGGGTACTCGTCTCAGAAAGAGATCTTTGACAAGGGGTTCCTTCCTGGTGCAAAGGCTGCTAAAAAATCCATAACCGTCACGCACAGGTCGGTCTCGTCATCTGCAAGTTCTCTCACATCAAACCTACTTCGATCTGGCCACGATGTGATTTATCTTGCGACAACCGGGTCAGCAACAGATGTTTTCTCTGTGATCGCAGCCTCTAACCGTGCCGCAAAAAATCGCTTTACAGCCGGGCTCATTACTCAAGAACCCGATCAATTCTTACAAGTTGATGCGGCATCAAAGAAGTTTTTGCTTGCAACTATCATCAAGCGAGTCGATCTTGCCCTCATAGATTTATTGACAGTGACTTTATCGGGAAGCACTCTTTATGACGAGATTGATCCGGCATTGGGTGTTTATGGTCATCGTTATGGGATTGCAGATAAGAGCATCGAGATCACCTTGCGTTCGCCTGCGTTAATCGCTGCGCGGTCAAAGATTAATGCAGCGAGTGTTGCTGCCTCAAAATTACTTTCCTAGAAAATCTCGCAGAGGTTGGCGAAGTGATGATAACTCTGCTTCAGCTTTAGCCCGGTCGGGAGTAATCACTTCGATATAGCACTTAAGTTTTGCTTCAGTTCCAGATGGGCGAATAATTATTCGAATACCCCCAGATAACCAGATCCGTAAGCCATCTGTTGGTGGCAGGCCATCAGATGGAGCTGCTAGATCATCAATGCTTTCTACCGTGCGACCAGCGATCTCACGTGGTGGGTTGGTGCGTATACGGTTAAGAAGAGTAGTAATTGCACCTATATCTGATACACGAATAGAAATCTGCTCAGTGGCATGAAATCCATGACGAGCCCATACTTCATCAAGTAAGTCATTGAGATCTTTGCCTTGCTCAGCCAAGGTCGTTGCAATCTGAGCAAGGAAAATTGCCGCTGAGATTCCATCTTTATCGTTAACCGTTGCCGAATCCACTGCGTAGCCAATAGCTTCTTCGTAACCAAAGGCGAGATCTTTAATTTTGGCTAACCATTTAAATCCAGTGAGCACTTCCTTGAAATCAATCTCATAATGCGCGCTAATTTTTCTAAGAATTGATGATGAAACTATTGAATTAGCGAATGTTCCAGTTGGAGAAGTTCTGGCAATCCATTCACCAAAAATTACTCCGAGCTCGTCCCCTCGAAGCATTCGCCATTGCCCATTGCGATCTTTTATCGCCGCAGCACAACGATCAGCATCGGGATCATTTGCGATCACTAAATCCGCATCATGTGCCTTCGCTGTTGAAAGTGCGAGGTCGATAGCGCCAGGTTCTTCTGGGTTAGGAAAAGCCACAGTTGGAAAATCTGGGTCAGGCTCTGATTGTTCGGCTACGAGAATGAGATGTGGAAAGCCTGCCTTTTTAAAGACTTGTGAGATGGTCTGCGTTCCAACTCCGTGCATCGCAGTATAGACAACCTTTAAGGAACCTGGTTTGAAACCAAGGGCTGCAGTGCGAGAGATGTAGGCATCAATGATCTCTTCCCCAAGAACAGTCCACTCAGTACCTCTTTTTTGTGTACTAAGTGTTCGTATCGCTTTGATCTCATCAGCTATAAATCCGTCAGTTGGATTAATGATCTGAGAACATGCATATGAAATTCCATCTGCTGTGGGGCCGACATAAACCTTGTATCCATTATCTGCAGGGGGATTGTGACTGGCAGTAACCATAATTCCAATATCAGCGTTAAGCGCTTTCGTTGCATAGGCAAGGACCGGGGTTGGAAGCGCCCTTGGTAAGAGAAATACTTCACATCCGGCCCCGCTAAAGATTTCAGCACTTTCTATTGCATACTCATATGAGCCGTGACGTGCATCTCTTCCAATGACAACACGTGTGAATCCACGTTCTTTCATATACTGGGCAATGCCTGCAGCAGTTCTTCCGACAACTGCGCGATTCATACATGATGGCCCGGGTCCATTAGGTCCTCGCAAGCCAGCGGTTCCAAATTGTAAAAAGCCATTGAAGTAAATTCGGAGCTTCTTCTCGTCATCTGCATCTAGTAGCAGTTGTAGCGCCGAGGCAGTAACAGGATCTGGATCGTCGGCAATCCATTGTGCAACTTCTGTCCTTAGCCCTGAATCCATATCTATCCCGATTAACTTTTAGTTAAATAATCTGTGGAATGGCTTTTTTCAGCAGTTCGCCCATCGAACTAGCAGCTGCCTTACCTGCTGCGATCACTTCTTCATGACTGAGTTTTTCACCTGTTACTCCGGCAGCGGCGTTAGTCACCAGAGATATACCTAAAACTTCTGCACCAAGAGCGTGGGCGGCAATTGCCTCAGGGACAGTGGACATTCCAACGAGGTCTGCTCCAATTGTCCTCATCATATGAATTTCTGCTGGAGTTTCATATGTTGGGCCACGCCAGTGAACGTAGACACCTTCTTGCAACGTTGAATCAGCTGACTTCATAATCGAACGAATGCGTTTGCTGTAGAGGTCAGTGAGATCAATAAATGTTGCACCGCTCAGTGGAGATTGAGCAGTAAGAGAGATGTGATCTCGGATAAGCACAGGTTGTCCTACCTGGTATGCCGTATTAATGCCGCCACATGCATTTGTCAGGATTACTACTTTGCATCCAGCTTTCACCGCTGTACGCACCCCATGAACTACAGGTTCCATCCCTTTACCCTCATACAGATGTGTGCGACCTAAGAAAACAAGTGCATGAATTACTCGGCCACCATCGTTAATGGCGTAAGAGCGAATCTTTCCTGAGTGACCTTCAACTGCCGGTGGAAGAAATCCCGTGATCTCTTCAGCGCTACATTCATATGCAGGTTCGCCAAGAGCCTGAACTGCGCCAACCCAACCAGAACCCATCACCAGCGCAATATCGTGAGATGCCACCCCAGTGCGTGATGCGATCTCTGCAGCTGCGCGAGTGGCAGCTTCGAGCGGATCTGTATAGAGCAATTCAGATGATGTCATGTGGCGAATAATGTCATAGATCGATGATGTCGCACAGAGTTGCAGCACTTGCCACAGTCTCACCAATTACAACTGTGAGGTTTTTAACTAACCCGCTCTTGTGAGCATTAAGTGGCTGCTCCATTTTCATCGCCTCAATGACGATGATCAGATCTCCTGCCTCAACAGTTGCACCTTCTTCTACGGCAACCTTCACAACAGTTCCCTGCATCGGGCTGGTAAGTGCGGTTCCAGCAGCAGCGCCAATAGATGATTGCTTGGCTCGGCGTCGTTTGATGATCGGTGCCGGGGTATGAACCTGAATATCAAATCGCTTTCCATTGACTTCAGCGACTAGTGATTGAGCAGCAGGCTGTGACTGCATCTCTCGAACTTGATAATTAAATACTGGAATCTCATTATTAAACTCATTTTCAATATAGCTTGTATAAATCTTAAAATCTTGGGTGAATGCAGGGTCTTCGACAATTGCACGGTGAAAAGGTAGTGCGGTCGGAAGACCTTCGATTTTAAATTCAGAAAGTGCTCGCCGTGCTCGCTCTAGCGCTTGGGTTCGACTTGCTCCCGTCACAACTAACTTTGCTAACAACGAATCAAAGTTTCCTCCAATCTCGTCACCGCCTTGAAATCCTGCATCTACACGTACGCCGGGTCCAGATGGAGCAGACCAAGAGGTGATTCGACCCGGAGCCGGTAGAAATGAACGGCCAGGATCTTCTCCATTGATTCGGAACTCGATGCTATGTCCGCGAATAATCGGATCTTCAAATCCAAGTGGTTCTCCTGCTGCGATTCGAAATTGCTCGCGTACAAGATCAATTCCAGTGACTTCCTCAGAAACAGGATGTTCTACTTGAAGGCGCGTATTTACTTCAAGAAATGAGATTGTCCCATCTTGGCCGATAAGAAATTCGCAGGTTCCGGCACCAACATAGCCAGCCTCTTTCATTATTGCCTTACTTGATCGGTAGAGCTCATCCACTTGCGCCTCTGTAAGAAAAGGTGCAGGTGCTTCTTCTACAAGTTTTTGGTGTCGACGTTGCAGAGAGCAATCGCGAGTACTGATTACAACTGCGTTCGCGTGCTGATCAACCAGGACTTGGGTTTCAACATGGCGAGGCTTATCTAGGTAACGTTCGACAAAACACTCGCCGCGGCCAAAGCCAGCAATGGCTTCGCGCACAGCAGATGCAAAGAGTTCGGGAATTTCATCGATGGTGTGCGCCACCTTCAGCCCACGTCCGCCACCACCAAAGGCAGCCTTGATCGCGATCGGAAGTCCATGTTCCTTGGCAAAAGCGATGACTTCCTCGTGATTAGAAACTGGATCTTTTGTTCCGGCAACTAGTGGCGCACCCACCTTGGCTGCAATACGTCGAGCCGATACTTTGTCACCCAGAGCGCTAATTGCGGCAGGAGAAGGTCCGATCCAGGTGAGTCCTGCATCAATTACTGCTTGAGCAAAGAGAGCATTCTCTGAGAGAAATCCATAACCAGGATGAACAGCATCGGCTCCAGATTTCTTTGCAAGTGCAATAATTTTTTCAATATGGAGATAGGTATCTTTTGCACTAACCCCCTTAAGTGAATATGCGAAGTCGGCTAATTGCGCGTGGAGAGCGGTGCGATCCTCTTCAGAATAGATTGCAACACTTTCAAGGCCATGATCTTTACAAGCTCGAATGACACGAACCGCGATCTCACCGCGATTGGCTATTAACACGCGTTTCATGACATCTCCTTCACCTGGGGCCATGTGTATCCCAGTTGCTTCATTGCAGTTCTTAGAAATGGCATCGAGATACCAACGACATTGGTGTAATCGCCTTCAATGCTAGGGATGAAGGGTGAACCGAAACCATCTAGCGTAAATCCTCCGGCGACGTGAAGAGGCTCTTTTGAATCGACGTAATCTTTAATCTCTTCATCGGTCATCTTCGAAAATGTGACCTTCGTTGTCACCCGATCTGCAATTTCAATACCTTTTTCAGTATCAATTACACAATGGCCTGTATGTAAAAGTCCGCTCCGACCACTAATTGCGTTGGCCCGCTCGATTGCAACTGCAGCAGTACCGGGTTTCCCAAAAGAAACTCCGTCGACATCAAATGTTGAATCACAGCCGATGATAATTGCTGGATAATCGATCATCTCTCTTACTGTGTGTGCTTTAGATATCGCTAAGGCAATGACCATATCTTGCGGATTCATTGCGTTAAAGAAATCTGTCTCTTCATCAACGTTACTCACGATAACAGTGGGAGTCAGGCCAGCGTCAACGAGCAGGCGCTTGCGTGATGTCGATTGTGAAGCAAGAACTATTTTCGGCATCTAATCAAATTTCCTTGCACCGAATGTAATTTGATGAGGTAGTGGCTGGCGTAGTTGCGGCAACCCAAAGACACTTCGCTTAACGACAGCCTTAAGAACGGCTGGCTTTTGAGCAGCAAGAGCTAACTTCAAAACCTCTAGCTCTTCAGGGGTTGGATTTCCAGAACTAATTGAAAATTTCATTACAGCGGGATATTTCCGTGTTTGCGGGCAGGAAGAATGTCACGCTTAGTTTTAAGCGTGCGGAAAGCCTTGGTGATGTAAGCACGTGAATCTTCGGGCTCAATCACCGAATCAATTGTGCCTCGTTCAGCGGCAGCGTAAGGATTCGACAGTGTCTCGGTGTACTCATTAATCAATTCTTTTCGCAGAGTTTCTGGATCATCAGATGCGGCGATTTCACCACGGTAGAGAACGTTGACCGCACCCTGTGCGCCCATCACAGCAATCTCAGCTGTTGGCCACGCGAAGTTGATATCACTTCCTAAGTACTTAGAACCCATCACGATAAATGCGCCGCCGTAAGCCTTGCGAGTGATCAACGTGACTAGTGGGACCGAAGCCTCTGCGTAGGCATAAAGTAACTTCGCGCCACGTCGAATGATTCCGTTCCACTCTTGTTCTGTGCCGGGGAGAAAGCCTGGCACATCCACCAATGTAAGTATTGGAATATTGAAAGCATCACAGAAACGAAGGAATCGTGCTGCTTTTTCGCTGGAGTTAATATCTAGCGTTCCAGCCAAGGCAGAAGGCTGATTTGCGATTATTCCGATTGATTGGCCTTCGATACGTGCGAACCCTACGACAATATTTGGAGCATAGAGTGAGTGCACTTCTAGAAATTCAGCCTCGTCGACCAGGGTTTCAATAAGTGTTTTCATGTCGTACGGTTGATTGGGAGAGTCAGGTATGAGTGTGTTCAGTGACAGGTCGGCCGTGCTCTTAGCAAGTGTCTGAGTCGGTGGCAGAACCGGTGAACCATCCATGTTATTTGATGGCAGGTATGAGAGCAGAGCCTTTACATAATCAATTGCATCAGCCTCAGATTCAGCCATGTAGTGAGCGTTACCCGATTTCGTATTATGAGTAAGTGCACCACCAAGTTCTTCCATACCAACATCTTCACCGGTCACAGTCTTAATAACTTCAGGGCCAGTGATAAACATATTTGACGTTTCTTTAACCATGACTGTGAAATCAGTAAGTGCGGGGGAGTATGCCGACCCGCCAGCGCATGGCCCAAGGATGAGAGAAATTTGTGGAATTACACCAGAAGAACGAGTATTGAGTCGGAAAATTTTTCCATAGCCATTAAGCGAAGCGACACCTTCTTGAATTCTTGCTCCACCTGAATCGTTGATGCCAATGAGTGGAATTCCACTTTTGAGTGCAAACTCGGCAATCTTGACGATTTTTTCTGCATGAACCTCTCCAAGACTTCCACCAAAGACGGTGAAGTCTTGCGAGTAGAGCGCGATAGGTCTGCCGTCAACTGTTGCTGTTCCGATTACAACTCCATCACCATAGGGGCGGGATTTCTCCATCCCAAACTGATTCGAGCGATGGCGGGCAAACTCATCAATTTCAGTAAATGAATCGGCATCAACAAGCATTTCAATACGCTCGCGCGCTGTGTGCTTACCTTTGGCGTGTTGCTTCTCAACTGCTCTTGCTGAGCCTGCATGTATGGCTTCATCAATTTTTGCGCGGAGATCATCAATTTTTCCAGCGGTAGTGTGCAGATCGGGGCTCATGTGTATACGGTACTAGCCATGGGTATAGATATGCCAAGAGCGCCACTGGATACGAGTCAGATCACCGCCACATTGTCGCAGTACTGGCGAGTAAGCGTGGTTGATCTCACGACATCAACCCAACAGGATGTAGCAGAAAAAATTAACGCCGGTGATGCACGAAGCGGAGATGTCATCGTCGCAAATTTTCAGAGTGCAGGTCGCGGGCGATTAGATCGAACTTTCTCTGCACCCGCTTCCACTGCACTTTTATTTTCGCTCTATCTCTCACCACAGCGATCACGCACAGAGTGGGGATTTCTCCCACTATTGGCAGGTCTATCTATTGCTGAGACTTTGAATAAAGTAAATGCAGATATTTCGATTAAGTGGCCAAATGATTTACTCATTAATTCTAAAAAAGTGGGTGGAATTATCTCAACTGTTCACGGTGATGGCGTGATCATTGGTATCGGAATCAATGTTTCAATGGCCATGCAAGAACTTCCTGTGGCTGGTGCGACTTCACTCGGTATAGAAGGTGTATCAACTCTTGATCGCAATGTTCTACTTTCGAAGATTCTCGGTGCGTTAGAAATTGACTTTACTCGGTGGGATCTAGGGGAATCAGTCTTAGCTCGATACCTCGACCTCTCTGCCACTGTCATGAGCAATATACGTATTGAGCTACCTGACGGGCGAGAGCTCCTTGGCAAGGCGATCTCAATTGATGAACAAGGCCAACTCCATCTCGATGATGGCCAAGTCGTTTCAGTCGGGGATGTAATTCATCTACGATAAGAAGGTGAAGAGTCGTTTTCCTGTAGTCGGAATTATTGGAGCAGGCCAACTTGCGCGCATGAGCGTTGCTCCTGCCATAGCTCTCGGTGTCACTCTCAAACTCTTTGCGCAGAGTAAGGAAGATAGCGCTGCGCAAATCTGTGATCACATAGTCGGAGATTACAAAAATCTGCAAGAGGTACTCGAGTTTGCACGCGAATGCGATGTAGTTACTTTTGAGCATGAATTGATTCCTCTCTCTGTTATTAAGGGCCTTGAGGCAGCAGGAGTTCGCGTATACCCACCCTCTAGTGCATTTATCTACTCTCAAGATAAGGGTGCAATGCGGAGCTTTCTTAAAGATCTTCCTTCGCCAGAGTGGTCCATCGTCGATGATGCAGAGAAAGTTAGAACCTTTCCAGTTATCGCAAAGGCCATTTCTGGCGGATACGACGGCAGAGGCGTGTGGAAGATTTCAGATGCAGATATGCTCGATGAAGTAATCGCGACTAACCCACAATTGCTGATCGAAGAACTTATTAAATTTGATTGTGAAATTGCAGTCATGGTCGCCCGTTCCCCACACGGTCAAGTCAGCACTTGGGCTGTCACGCACACCATTCAAGAAAATGGAATTTGCATTCGTACTATTGCCCCGGCTCAAACAATCAGTCAGGCGGTTGCAGAAAAGGCTGCTTCATTGGCCATTACTATTGCCCAACGAGTTGGACTTGTTGGTGTGATGGCTGTCGAATTCTTTGTTAGAGGAGAAGATGTCTTTATCAACGAACTTGCCATGCGCCCGCACAATTCTGGACATTGGACGATCGAAGGTTCGGTTACAAGCCAATTCGAACAGCACATCCGAGCGATTCTGGATCTTCCGCTAGGTGAAACAACTATGAGAGCAAACCTTGCTGTGATGGGAAATATTCTTGGGGGAGATAAGACAGATATGTACCGCCCATATCTCCACCTCATGGCTCGGAATCCAGAGCTGAAGATTCATCAATATATGAAGGATGTGCGTCCGGGTCGCAAGATTGGTCATGTCACAGCACTTGGCAAAGATCTTCTACACTTGGAGGAGTTAATCGAACATGCGCGTGACTACATGAGCGGAGAAGTTGATGAGTGATGTAGCGATCATCATGGGTTCAGATTCAGATTGGCCAGTAATGGCTGAGGCAGCTAATGCACTGGATGCTTTAGGGATCTCATATACAGCAGATGTAATCAGTGCTCATCGCATGCCAACTGAGATGGTGGCATTTGCACAAGGCGCTGTTGCTGCTGGCTTTAAGGTGATTATTGCAGGAGCTGGCGGATCTGCTCATCTTCCAGGAATGGTTGCATCCCTTACAACACTTCCAGTTATTGGAGTTCCCGTAGCACTTACTCATCTTGATGGAATGGATTCTTTGCTCTCCATTGTTCAAATGCCGGCAGGAGTTCCTGTCGCAACTGTTGGAATTGGAAATGCAAAGAATGCCGCTTTATTGGCGGCCAGAATCTTGGGTGTCTCTGACTCAACAATTTCAGCCAAAGTTGAGCATGGCCTTAAGACCATCAATGAAGAGGCTAAGAAAAAAGGCTCTCAGCTAAATACTAAAAAGAAGACTGGCTTTTAATCCGAACGACCGAGTGCGTGCACGCGCCATCCTGCTTTACGCCACTTCTCGCGATCAAGCATATTTCTTCCATCAATCAGGAATTTAGAGTTAACGAGCTCTCCGATTACAGCAGGATCTAACTCTCGATACTCTTTCCATTCAGTCAGATGCAAAATCGCATCTGCATTCTTTACAGCATCCGTAACGTGCTCGGCATAGTCAAGCTGAGGGAAACGATTGCGCGCTGGTTCAATTCCTTTAGGGTCATGCACAACAACTTCGGCGCCCGCAGCGTGCAATTGCGCAGCGATATCCAGAGCTGGGGAGTCACGCACATCATCGCTATCAGGTTTAAAGGTTGCACCCAAAACAGCGATCTTATATTGCGTTAAGTCATCCGAGAGATCTGCTCGGACTACGTCGATTACTCGTTGGCGAGCACGCAAGTTAATTGCATCTATTTCACGCAAAAATTCCAGAGCTTGATCTGCGCCAAGTTCTTGTGCGCGTGCCATAAATGCACGAATATCTTTAGGTAAGCAGCCCCCACCAAAACCAATACCCGCTTGGAGGAATCGATTGCCAATTCTTGGATCGTAACCAATTGCTTGTGCCAGCACCGTGACGTCACCGCCTGCAGCTTCACACACTTCAGCCATGGCGTTGATAAATGAAATCTTCGTTGCAAGAAATGAATTTGCTGCAACTTTGACAAGCTCAGCAGTCGGAAGGTCAGCTCGTACCCATGGGGTGCCGAGTGCGATAACGGGCTTATAAACTTCTTTGAGTATTTCTTCTGCACGGTCATTTGCAACACCTACAACAAGACGATTTGGCGTCAATGTATCTTCAACAGCAAAGCCTTCGCGAAGAAATTCAGGGTTCCACGCTAAATCTGCCTGTGGCGCTGTTACTGCTAATTCTGCACGGAGCCCTTGAGCAGTTCCTACCGGCACTGTTGATTTTCCGACTACGAGGGCGCCTTTTTTTAAATATGGCGCAATCGCAGCAACCGATGACTTTACATAGGTCAGATCTGCAGCAAGTCCATCTTTACTCTGCGGAGTGCCTACACAGATAAAGTGCACATCGGCATCGGCAACTGCGGAAAAGTCGGTGGTGAAAGAGAGTCGACCAGTCTTCATTTCTGCCGCTAAGAGAGTATCGAGACCTGGTTCGTAGAATGGCAACTTTCCGTCGCTCAGGAGATCAACTTTGTTCTGATCTGTATCGACACCCACAACGTTAAATCCAAGTGAAGACATGCAAGCAGCGTGGGTTGCACCGAGATAACCGCAACCGATTACCGAAAGCTTTAGCGTCATGGAGGTGAGTCTAAGGCACGAACTATTTAATCTCACCGCATGGATTTTCAGCGGCTGTGCGAGTCTTGAACTTATCTACAATGACAGGGGCTTTCGAGGGTGAAGCCGATGCAGATGGTTCTGGGGTTGGGATGACCTCATCAACTAGAGGCAGATCATTACGTATCCGTTCAAAGAGATCTGCACTTAATGCCTCATCCCAAACTACAACAGATCCGACGTTGGCATCTCGCCCATTCGGATTACCTATTGGAACCGTAAGAGTGCGGACATTGCCTGAAGATAGATTCTTCAGTTGTTTTGCAAGGCTGAGCAGGTCATCGGGGGCTAGTCCGGCATCTAGTTGTACGCTTGCAAGAGAGGCGCTAATAAAGTTCTTTACTTTAAATGGATTGAGCAGAGTTCCAGTGCTTGTCGCTTTACGTAGTACTGCGCTCATAAATTGTTGTTGTCTTTGCATACGGCCAATATCTCCGCGGCCATCAAAGCCTCGAGTACGAACATATTTCAGCGCTTCAATTCCATTGAGCGTATGCACACCAGCACTTAAAACAAGGTGGCTCTTGGGATCGTCAATATCAACCTTGGTGCAGACTTCAACTCCACCCAGCGCATCGACTATGTCAGCAAAGCCTGCAAAACTCACTTCAACGTAGTGATCAATTTTAACTGCCGTTGCAAGTTCGATCGTTTCAATCAACAGTGGCGCGCCACCGTAAGCAAATGCTGAGTTGAGTTTGCCGGGGCGAGCAGAAACAATATTTTCTTTATTTAAGCTACTTGGATGTTCCGGGATCGTTACCAAACTATCGCGCGGGAGAGAGATAATAGAAGCGCGATCACGTGATTTACTCAGATGGATAAGTAGCATGGTGTCAGATCGGCCACCTGCGGCAACAGCGGTAGATCCAACTCGAAGCTCTCGAATCTGTTCTTTGGTCAGTCCCGCGCGATTATCTGAGCCGACGACCAGGTAAATTTCAGCCTTCGAGATTTTTTCGGGACGATTATCTACCGAACTAAAGACATCGATGCGGGCTATGGAGTCACTAATTCGCCCAAGCCCGAAGGAAGAGACCGAGGAGGCAAGCACGATCGCAATCGAAAGTGATGTAATTATCCGAATTGATCGTGTTGATTTCACTTGGCAAGAGTACTTGGACGATAGCGTGGAGGTGTTATGACATCGCCGAACGCCCCTCTGTCAGCGCTACCTGGCATCAGTGTGATTTTGCCCGTACTTAATGAAGAAGCTCATCTGGAAGAGTCGATTCGAGCGATACTTGCACAGGATTATGCTGGTGAATTCGAAATTATTTTGGCGTTGGGGCCTTCAAAAGATCGCACTAATGAGATTGCCGCGCGACTAACGGAAGAAAATCCACGCATCATTCTTGTGAGCAATCCCACTGGCAGAACTGCGGCAGGACTGAATCTAGCCTTGCATCGCTCGACTCGAGAAATTGTTGTGCGCGTGGATGCTCATGCTGAAATTCCTTATAACTATCTCCAGTTAGTCGTTGAAATTCTTAGCGATTCCGGTGCCGTCAATGTTGGTGGCGTGATGGGTGCGCAAGGAGTCACGCTATTTGAAAGCGCAGTTGCAGCAGCGATGCGCAGCCCATTTGGTGTTGGTGGATCCAGATTCCATATCGGTGGCAAGCCAGGATATGTAGACACCGTTTATCTGGGCGCTTTTCTGCGCCAGGCAGTTGTGGATGTAGGCGGCTTTGATGAGCGATTTATTCGGGCACAGGATTGGGAATTGAATTATCGATTGCGTGCCAATGGCGGAAAGATTTATTTTGATCCACGTTTGCATGTTACATATCGGCCTCGTCCAAACTTTCCCCGCTTAGCGAAACAGTATTTTGAATATGGACGTTGGCGGCGAGTGATTGCCAGAAGGCATCCAGAGACAATTAATTACAGATATTTAGCCCCGCCGCTGGCTCTTATCGGAACAGTTCTTTCACTCTTTGCCGGCGCGCTCATTGATCCGTCGCTATATCTGCCAGCTGCTACGTACTTCACATTTATTGCAATCACCCCACTCTTTATCTCAAAAGATCTTGCTCACTATCCCGTTCTCGTCTTTATTCTCCCCACCATGCATTTTTCTTGGGGATTTGGCTTTCTCACATCACCACGAAAGCTTGTTCCAGACTCTCTGCGGTAACCTTGCTACATATGAGCACCCCAGTGAATATCTACGAGCCTTATCGAGCCGGGTTACCCCCGCTCGGTGAATACGCTCGTTCTCTCTGGTCTCGCCGTCATTTCATCGCCGAGTTCTCCCGATCACAATTGCGCGAGCAGAACTACGGATCTGTTTTTGGTCAATTGTGGTTAGTTCTTAATCCACTTTTACTCTCAGGGGTCTACTTCCTTCTGATTTACATTATTGGTGGAGAAGGTGATTCAAAGCGATACGTTCATCTGACAGCTAGTTTGTTCTTCTTCTATCTCATAGCAAATAGCCTTACTGGCGGAGTTAAATCAATCACTGCCGGACAACGCTTGATTATGAATACCGCATTTCCTCGAATCATGCTGCCAGTTTCAGCCTCAGTCGTTGCGGTCTTTAAATTTGTTCCAACGCTGATTGTCTTCTTTGTAATTAGAACAATCGTTGGTGGGCCATTTTCCTGGCAGATGCTGTGGGCAATTCCAATTTTTGCATTAGGAATCCTTATGGGACTAGGTATGGCTATCGCTATCTCCTGTATCAATGTTTACTTCCGAGATATTGCCAGCCTTCTTCCTTACATCACGCGTAGCTTGATTTATCTTTCACCAATTCTCTATGAAGCATCAGCTCTATCTGAACGTCTCCGAACCTTTGAAATTGCTAATCCAATCTTTAACTTATTGGATGCGTGGTCGCAAGTGATGGTCTATGCACAAGCACCGACTGTGAGCTCTTTGCTGATTAGCCTTGCGTGGGCTATGACAATATTTTTGATCGGTACCTATTTCTTCCTATCGAGGGAGCGTGATTTCGCTGTCCGTTTCTAGCACTCATCCACTTCATAGCATGGCCGTCTCAGTTCAATCCGTCGGCCTTAGCTACCTCACATCTGTAGATAAAAAACCCACAGTTAAAGCTCGGATTAAGCGATTTGGTCGGGGTGGAAAATATTCTCGACGAGTTGATGCAATTAACGATATGAATATCGACGTTCATTACGGAACAGTCTTGGGAGTTATTGGCTCTAACGGCGCAGGAAAATCATCGCTGATGCGGGTGATCGCTGGAATTATTCCCCCGTCGCAGGGGCGGGTAGAGGTGTATGGATCGGTAAGTACTTTATTGGCTCTTGGTGTTGGATTTAACGCTTCCCTTACAGGCCGTGAAAATGTGTACCTTGGTGGTTTGGCCGCTGGGATGACACGAGAAGAAATCGATAATCAATTTGACGAGATTGCTGATTTTTCAGAGTTAGGTGAGGCGATCGATTCGCCTATGCGCACATACTCATCCGGAATGTATGCCCGTCTTGCCTTTTCTGTCGCAGCAACTGTTAAGCCAGATATATTGATTATTGATGAAGCGCTCAGCACTGGTGATGCGCGATTTAAGGAGAAAAGTCTTAACCGCATCAAGGAACTGCGCACCGAAGATCGCGCGCTTATTCTCGTCAGCCATGCACTTGCAACTATCGAAGATGTCTGTAATGAAGTGATCTGGCTCGATAAAGGTACGTTGATGGCTCGAGGTGAGCCCCAGAAAATAATTAACCAATACCGTGAATTCATGCAGGTACGAAAGAGTGCGTCATCTGATGAGGATGTCTAAAAACCTCATTGCACTATTGATAGCAACACTGGCCTTTACGACCCCTGTCGCCCAAGCGCAATCAGTTCCATCCACATTTGAATTCACGGGTAGCGGATACGGCCATGGTGTTGGCATGAGTCAATTTGGAGCAAGAGCTCGGGCACTTACCGGAGAATCTGCTAGCGCAATTTTGAATTACTTTTACAAAGATGTGCAGGTCGCTCCATTTGTTGACACTCATACAATCAGAGTCAGCATTGCTAATCTCGTAAAGTCCATCTCATTTGCAACACAAACACCGGGTGCTCAACTAGAAATCTTTGCAGGAGACATTGCTCTAGCACCGGACTCGGTACCGATTGCAACTTTTGAAAGTAGAAAACGAGCGACTTTTACCACCGCCTCTCAATCTGTTCTCTTATCAACAATCGCCCGAGGAAAGGCAGTGACGCTTCGCTGGGTCGGAGACAATGCGATCGTTTCGATGTTTAATGGAAAGATAACGACTAGATACAAATATGGATACATCACCATAAAAGTTCTCCGTGGAGCACTTGCCGTAACAAATACGATGGCGTTAAGAGATGAATATCTCTACGGAATTAGTGAAATTTCATCGAGCTGGCCAAGCGCGGTATTAGAGGCTCAGGCAATTGCCTCGCGGAGTTACGCGCTTTCAAAGTTGGGTGTTATTCGAGCAGCATGTGATTGTCAGGTTTACTCGCATATATCTGATCAGAATTTTGTTGGATTTTCCAAGGAGAGTGAACCTCGCTTTGGTCATTTATGGAAAGCAGCAGTTGATCGCACACTTATTGATACGACCACGAGTCTGGTTGTATTGAGTCGAGGTAAACCGGCTCAGACATACTTCTTCTCGTCATCAGGTGGAGCGACTCAGACCACCTTAGATGCGTGGGGGACTGCAACTGCATACACCCAGTCAGTTGCAGATACAGCGAGCGTTGATGCGACAGTTAATCCAAGATTTGCTTCGTGGAAGGCATCTTCAACCCAAGATTTAGTTGCAAAGGCATTCTTGTTGCCCGATGTTGTGACACTCGAAGTGCTTTCTCGCAATGAAGCCGGTGCTGTTACATTCATTGCAGCGACATCATCAACTGGAGTGATCAAAAAACTCCGCGGCGATACATTTAGAAGTCGGGCAAAGATTCCTTCACCGTGGTTTAACGTTGTAAGTTGAGTTGATCCGCAGGGCTAGTTTGAGTGAAGAATTGAATTAAGTCCGCCCCACGAACCTTCACGCATGACAACTTCTAGAGATCCATCGAGTGAATTTCTGCGGAAGAGAAGATTGTTGCCACCACTTAGTGTTGCTGCCTTTGTAATAGTGCCATCAGGAAGTCGAACTTTTGCTGCGGCTGTGATGTAGGTACCTGCCTCGATAACACAATTATCTCCGAGAGAAATTCCTAATCCGGAGTTGGCACCGAGCAGACATTTTTTACCTATAGAGATGACCTCTTTGCCGCCTCCACTCAAGGTTCCCATGATTGATGCCCCGCCACCAACGTCACTTCCATCTCCGACAACGACGCCAGATGAGATTCGACCTTCAACCATTGATGTACCAAGAGTTCCAGCGTTGAAATTTACGAAACCTTCATGCATCACAGTTGTTCCAGGAGCTAAGTGCGCACCTAGGCGTACACGATCAGCATCAGCAATACGTACTCCTGAAGGAATCACGTAATCAACCATCCGTGGAAATTTATCTACGCCAAATACGCTGACATGCCCGTCTCTGGCTCGCAGGGCTGCGCGCACATCTTCAAAACCATCCACAGCGCAGGGACCAGCCGATGTCCACACAACATTTGCAAGGAGCGAGAAAATTCCATCTAGTGAAAGTCCATGCGGTTGTACTAACCGATGAGAAAGCAGATGTAATCGTAAGTATGCATCTATTGCATCCGTTGGCGCAGAGGTGAGATCAATCTCGCGGGAAATAAGTTCACGTGAAACTTTTCTAATCGGATCCTTGCCGACGCAGTCTTTTAGAATCGATAAAGGTTCACCTACGAGTGGACCAAGGCTCGGTGCAGGAAACCAAACATCGAGGACTACGGAGCCACTTAATGTTGCGATTCCATGCCCAGAGGCTAGGTTGTGGGCAAGGCGGGAATCAGTCGTCATGTGCTCACAATATCGCCTATCCTTATTTTCATGGAGCGACAATCCAAGAACACACTCGCAATTACAGTCCGCTGCGCTGCACCCGTTGAAAAAGTCTGGGCTGAAATTGAAAATTGGAGCGCTCAAGGCAAGTGGATGTTATCGACAACGGTCTGGCTTACATCAGAACAGCGCACCGGTGTAGGAACCACGATTGCCGCTTTTACTGGCCCTTTGCATAAACGCTATCCAGCCTTTTCTGCCTTGGGATTATTAGACACAATGACGGTAACGGTATGGGAGCCTCCTCTACGTTGTGATGTCATACATACGGGTGCACCCCTTAAGGGAAGCGGCACATTTCTTCTCGAAGCAACAGGCCCACACTCTTCTCTCTTTCATTGGAGTGAGAGCATTGATATTCACCGAGGACTCTTTCTTATCGGCGCACCATTTATCTGGCTGGGTGTAAAAATCTCTCTCTGGCGCTTTTCTAGGCTCTTTAAAAATTAATTGCCCTAGAAGAGTTCCATAGTCGGCCTGCAGTTATTCAAGAACCGGTAATCTCGTCCTATGGCAGCGCCGAAGACCCTCGCCGAAGTGCTTGCAGCACTTCCCGAGGAAGAGCGCATCATCTTGACCCTTTCGTATTTGCGCCACATGAGCACCCCTGAGATCGCCGCCCTTTTGCACGTACCCGAGAAGTCAGTTGAGGCGGTTATCGCCTCGGGGAAAGCGCGGTTGAAGTCCGAATTAGGCTTATAAGGCTCTCTCGATTTCATAGATGGCCCGAGGTGCGAGATACTTACGCCCTTACTTTCGAAGAACCCGCAATCGAAGGTCCAGGCTTTTTATAGGCTTTAAAGGAGTCCATCATGGCAGCTATGAAACCTCGCACAGGTGATGGCCCAATGGAAGTTACCAAAGAGGCGCGCTCGCTTGTGATGCGTATTCCTCTCGAAGGTGGCGGACGACTCGTTGTTGAACTCAATCCGACCGAGGCAAATAATCTCAGCGCCGCTCTTGAAGCCGCTGTAGCACTTATCAAGAAGTAATTTCTCGCAGCCTACGACCCCTTATGCAAATCAGCGCGCTCTATCCTGATCTCGATTCAGTAACTACATCCGATGTCATTGTCATTAGTTATATCGCCTTACCTGCAGTGGGTGAGAGCGCCCCTGAGATTATTTTTAGCGCCCACCCCGCGCTAGTTAAGAAGATTGAAAAACTCTTCGCAGTTGATCTACGCGATGAGCTCTCCTTCTTTTCGCCAACAGGCAAGGCTGGTGAGCTCAATGAAATTCCAGTGAGCGCACCAGATTGCGCTATTGAAAAAATCGTTTTACTTGGCTTGGGTGATCAATCACTAGCATCCTTTAGAGCCGCTGGTGCAACCCTTGGAAGAAAAGTACGCGGAACCGATAAAAAGTTTGCGACTTTAGCGCCAAGCAAGCGAGATGAAATTATTGCATTTGCAATATCTGCCTTTCTTGGCCATTACACCTGGAGTCAAAAAACCAATCTCACGGTGACAAATCCAGAAATTGAGATTGTCGCCCTAGAGGCAGAGCCAGTTGATTATGCTCGAACTATTGCAACGGCCATATGTCGCGCTCGCGATCTCATTCACACGCCAGCAAATATTAAAACCCCATTATGGATGGCCAACCAGGCTCAAAATATTGCAAAAGAGAACGGGCTAGAGATATCAGTTCTTTCTGGAGCGGGACTCAAAGATTTTGGGGGACTACGCGCAGTGGGTAATTCATCTCCAAAACCGGGCCCACGATTTATTCACTTGACCTACAACCCAAAGAATTCAAAGAATTCTGCACGGATCCCACACGTTGTCATCATTGGTAAGGGAATCACCTTTGATACAGGTGGAATTTCCCTGAAGCGCCCGTATGACACTATGACAGCGATGAAGAGTGATATGGCAGGAGCTGCCGCCGTCTTGGCGACGATCAGCGCGCTTGCCAAACTTGGTGCAAAAGTGAAGGTTTCCGCTCTCATGATGTGTGCCGAAAATGCTTTGTCTGGCTCATCACAGCGCCCAAGTGATGTCATCAAACATTATGGTGGAAAAACTGTTGAAGTAATTAATACAGATGCCGAAGGCCGCTTGGTTCTGGCAGATGGATTGGCATTTGCAGATATAAACCTTGATCCTGATTACATCGTTGATATCGCAACACTTACTGGAGCAGCATCGCTTGGTCTTGGTCGTCAGTATGCAGCTATGTACACGCGAAATAAAGCACTTGCTCGAACTCTGGCTGAGATCGGCGAACGCACTGGTGATCGCGTCTGGCATATGCCGCTTATCGATGATTACACCGACGGGCTCGAAAGTGATATTGCAGATTTCAATCACACAGCAGATAAGGGACATTACGGAGCAGGGTCAGTTACCGCGGCCCTTTTTCTTGAGCAATTTGTTGGTCAGCGCCAGTGGGTCCACCTTGATATTGCTGGGACAGCTCGAAGCGAGAGCGATGCTGGAGAAAATCCCAAGGGCGGAACTGGTTTCGGGGTGCGTTTGCTCGTGGAGTGGCTAACATCCATCTCATGATTAATCAGATTGACCCCCACTCGTACGCCGAAAGCTTTATCGGTGAGAGCGTTGATAAAGCTCAGGCGCGTATTCGCGGCGCTGAAGTTGGAGCAATTGATGTAACGCCTGGAGTGGGTGCATATCTTCGCCATTTGGCGCACATTCTTGATGCACAGTCAGTAGTAGAAATTGGTACAGGTTCAGGCGTAGGTGCACTGTGGATTCTTGAAGGAATGTTACCGAGTGGAACTCTCACCTCAATTGATGGAGAGCAAGAACATTCAGCGATTGCAAAAATGGCGCTACAAGATTCTCAAATTGCACAATCTCGTTTTCGATTAATCACAAATCCTGCAATTGAAGTGATGACAAAATTGGCTGATCGTGCATACGACCTCGTGATCTTTCGGGATAACGCCGAAGATCTTCCTGATGCAATCATTGAGGCGTATCGAATTTTGCGAAGTGGAGGAGTCTTTGTTATTGATAACTTCTTTGGTGGATCAAAAGTCAACGATCCCGCACAGCGCGACCCCAAGACCATCGCACTACGTGATGCCGGTAAAGTCCTGAAAGGCGATACTGAAAAGTGGGTGACGTCACTGATTCCAGTCGGGGACGGTCTGTTGCTCGCCACTAAGTTGTAGAAAGATAGCCCTATGAGTCAGCCAACGCAGCAGCAACCTATGGGGACGGGTCCTTGGTGGGTTCCATCATCTGCTCACGGTAAGGCTAAATTCGTTACGCGTTCAAATGCGCTCTTAATGGCCGGCATTGCAGGGCTAGTCGGTGCACTCTTCGGCGCTAGCTCATCAGGCTCTCTCTTTGGTCATGAAATTAAATTAACGTCAGTATCAACGTCAATTGAACGACCACCCGGATCAGTTGCAGATATCGCCCAACGAGTTCTGCCATCTGTAGTTTCAATTTCAGCGCGCGGTGCACGTGGCGGTGGAACCGGAACAGGTTTTGTTATCGATAGCACTGGATTTATATTGACTAATAATCACGTGATAGCTGATGCGGCAGTCGATGGCGGAAGTATTGAAGTTCAGCTCAACGACGGAACAACGCTAGATGCCACAATAATCGGTCGTGACTCGGCTTATGATTTAGCTGTACTTAAAGTAGATCGGACCGGGCTAACAGCACTTACCTTTGGAGATAGCGATCAAGTTGCTGTGGGCGATGCGGTAATCGCTATTGGCTCTCCACTAGGTCTGAGTGGAACCGTAACACTGGGAATTGTGAGCGCGAAAGATCGGGCAGTTACTGCAGGTGAAGATGCAGGTGATAATTCATATATCAATGCAATTCAAACGGATGCGGCTATTAACCCTGGAAACTCAGGCGGACCACTAGTGAATTCAGCCGGTGCGGTAATCGGTGTTAACTCAGCGATCGCAACTTTAGGTACATCTTTTCTCTCCTCGCAGTCGGGATCGATTGGACTTGGATTCGCGATTCCAATTAATCAAGCACGAAAGACTGCTGAGCAGTTAATCAAAACCGGGAAAGCAACATATCCCGTCGTCGGAATTTCTGTTGATATGCAGTACGCAGGAGATGGCGCAAAAATTGCTGATACTAGAAATGCAATTGTCCCAGGTGGCCCAGCTGCGCGAGCAGGTCTGCGTCCGGGAGACTTGATTACAAAATTTGAAGGCCGCACAATTACAACGCCTGAGGAACTCATCGTCGCAATTCGCTCCAAGAGCGTCGGCGATAAAGTCGAGATTGAATACATCCGAGCAGAAAAAACCCTCAAGGCAACTCTTACGTTGACAGCAGGTGAGTGATGTTTGATTTTGGCGTTGGCGAAGTCGCAGGACTTGTCGTTCTTGCACTCATTCTCGTTGGACCAGAGCGCATGCCTCGCGTTGCTGGTGATTTAGCGAAGATGATACGAAAAGTTCGCGCCCTTACAAATACGGCTACCGCTGAGATTCGAGAAAACCTTGGGCCTGGATTTGAAGATCTCACTCCTTCAGATTTGAACCCAAAAACATTTATCAAGCGACATGTGGCATCTGTAATTGAAGAAGATGTGAAAAAAGAGAAGATGAATTCCAAAGAGAGTGCCATCAAACCTCAGATTGATCCTGATCTTCTATGAACGTCATTGAGGCCATCAACGCCGCTTTAGCAACTGTGCAGGATCCAGAACTCCATCGTGCACTTCCAGAGCTTGGTATGGTCGAACACGTAGCGCACTCTAATGGAGTTGCAGATCTGACAATTTTGTTAACCATCTCAGGTTGTCCCATGAAGGATCGCCTGACAACAGATATCACCGCAGCTGTTAGTGCGGTGGAGGGCGTCGATGAAGTACGAATCTCATTTGGAGTGATGAGCGATGAAGGCCGCGCTGCAGTGAGAAAATTAGTTCGAGGTGGACGGGAAAAATTTATTCCATTTGCTCAGCCTGAATCCCTTACTCGTGTGATTGGTATCGCATCAGGCAAAGGTGGCGTTGGAAAATCTTCACTCACTGCAAACCTTGCAGTTTCGGCTGCTAAGAAAGGCTTGCGAGTCGGAATACTTGATGCAGATGTGTATGGACATTCGATTCCTCGACTAATGGGACTACTTGGTGTGCGTCCAACTGCAATTGATCAGATGTTCATTCCTCCAGAAAGCTACGGAGTCAAGACAGTATCAATGGAGATGTTTAAACCAGAGCGTGCAGATGCAGTTGCCTACCGTGGCCCATTGCTACACCGAGTGCTCGAACAACTTCTCTCTGATGCTTATTGGGGAGATCTTGATCTTTTGCTTCTTGATTTGCCACCCGGAACCGGAGATCTAGCAATCTCTTTAGGGCAGCTGATTCCTACATCAGAAATTCTCGTTGTAACAACGCCACAAGTAGCTGCAGCAGAAGTTGCAGAACGTGCCGGAAGAATTGCTCATCAGATGCACCAACGCGTGATTGGCGTCATCGAGAACATGTCAGCATTTATCTGCCCAGCGTGTAATGAATCGACAGAATTATTTGGATCAGGCGGGGGAGAAGAAACTGCAGCACGTCTGTCAACGCTAGTCGGAGCAGATGTCCCTCTACTTGGAAAAGTTCCATTTGCACCAGAGCTTCGTACAGGTGGAGATTCAGGTGCTCCGATTGTTCACGCGCAACCAGATAGCCCTGCAGCACAAGCAATTTCTAATATTGTGGAGAAGTTAATTATCCGAGAAAAGTCTTTACTTGGAGTCAGGCTCGGAGTTACTACGTAGCTCTCGTGCAATACCTTTTGAAAGATTACCTAATTCGTCTTTGAGGTTTTCCCGCGTTACTACATCACTCAAGGCAATACGAAGGCTTGCAAGTTCACGAGTGAGATATTCAGTATCTGCAATGCTGCGATCATTACGCGCACGATCTTCAGCTAATGTGATGCGATCTCGATCTGCTTGGCGATTTTGAGCAAGCAAAATTAGCGGTGCAGCATACGATGCTTGCAGCGAAAGTATGAGAGTGAGAAAAATAAAAGGAAACTCATCGAAACGTAGATCGTGCGGGGCTAAGGCATTCCAGAGCACCCAAGAGAGAACAAAGACGCTCATATAGACCAAGAAACGTGCAGTTCCCAAAAAGCGCGCAAATCTTTCGGAGAGTTTACCGAATGCTTCTGCATCAATATGTGGTCGCATACTTCTACGAGTTTCGCGAGGTGTATCTAATCCGTTTTTACGAGTCATCTTTACGCCCTGCCTTTATCGTCGATACTAATATTTTTTAAATCTGGGCGCGTGTTATCTCTATGATCAACACGCCAATTATCTGGGAGCAAGTGATCGAGAACGTCATCGACGGTTATAGCGCCAAGTAAACGCTCATTTGCATCGACTACAGGAACGCTCAATAAGTTATAACTTGCAAGGTAGGAAGAGACTTCATTTAACGTTGCCTCTGGACTTAGTCCTTGCGTATCTGTATCCACGAGTGAGCCCAGAAGAGTTGCTGGTGGCTCTCGAAGCAAGCGCTGATAATGGGCCGTTCCAATAAATCTACCTGTAGGAGTTTCAAGTGGTTGGCGAGTGACAAAAACTTGTGAAGCAAGTGCGGGGGACATTTCACTTTGTCGCACCAGCGCTAAGGCATCGGCCACTGTGTCATCGGCGCTCATAATTATTGGCTCTGTAGTCATCATTCCACCCGCAGAGTAATCTTCATACGTCATGAGTCGAAGAACATCTTCAGCATCTTCAGGTTCCATGAGATCAATTAACTCTTGAGCGCGCTCAGCACCGACTTCGCGTAGAAGATCGGCTGCATCATCTGGATCCATCTCACCCAGGACATCGGCGGCACGTTCACCTTCTAATTCGATAAGAAGAGCCACTCGTTCGCTCTCGTCCATCTCCTCGAGAACATCGGCAAGTCTTTCATCATCAAGTGCTCGTGCGACTTCAACCCGGCGCTTAGGGGCCAGATCTTGGATGACGGCGGCTAAGTCAGCTGCACGTAGGTTGCTTATTGTTGAAAGAAGTCGCGAAGTTCCCTGTTCGTTTTCCGCTGATTCAAATCCTAGAACTTCTTCCCAATTAAGAGTAGAAGATGCTCCTTTTCGACGAATACCTTTTCCGCGCTTCATGACATGCACGCGAGTAATAAACCAGTCACCTGTTCGACTGGATTCCATACCTAGATCTTCAACAATGACGTCTTCATTGCTTTCTAGAATCACGATCGACTTATCGAGTAGATCTCCCAGGACCAAATGCTCTCCGATACGGGATTCAAATCTGCGCATGTTTACAAGGCCGGTGATAACAACTGCCCCAGATTCAATCGAGGTGACTCTGGTAATCGGAACAAAGACTCGTCGTCGCAGAGGTACTTCGACCACCAAACCTAAAATGCGTGGCGGTTGGTTGTTTGCGCGCAGGGTCGCAACAGCATCTCTGACCTTGCCAACTGGATCACCGTTTGGATCAAAAACGGCCGTTCCAGCTAACCTGGCGAGAAATACTCGACTAGTTGACTGCGTACTCATGGGACAAGGATAACCCTCTTCCACACTTCAGATACCTTTGCTTAGTGTCCTCCATCGAAAACCATACGCAGATTCCAGAGCGCCCTGATCTCTTCCGCTTAAGCCTTGGAACTATCGGTATCGGTACATCAGGGCCTTTGATTGCAATGAGCACCATGCCAGTCGTTGTCTTGATTTTTTGGCGAAATCTCGGAGGAGCACTCATCACTCTGCCATTTGCGGCAAAGGCTCTCTTCACTCATGATTATAAATATCGCCGGGCAATCGCACTGTCTGCGCTATCTGGGGTAATCCTTGCCTTCCACTTCATCGGATTCTTTCTTGCGATGCGTTGGACAACTGTTGCAGCTGGTACCGCTCTTGTTGCCCTGCAGCCAATATTTGCCGCACTCTTTGTGAAGTTGCTAGGTGGCCATATTCCATCCCGCGCATGGCTTGGAATGGGAATTGCATTCATTGGTGTCATCATGATTTCTGGCGTGGACCTGTCTATTTCATGGCTCGCCTTTCAGGGTGATATTGCCGCAGTCATTGCAGCTGCTCTCGCTGCAATCTATATACTCCTTGGATCACGAGTACAAAGAGATATTGGCACGCACACCTACACCTCAATCTGCTATTTCTTCTGCGCCATCACAGCACTCCCGATAGCGTTGCTTCTAGATTTTGAAATCTTTCACTTTGAGATGAGAGAGTGGCTCATACTTCTTGCACTCATCGCTGGCGCTCAAATCTTGGGTCACTCCATGTTTAACGCAGCGCTCAAGAGGGTTTCACCTGCAATTGTTTCTCTCATTGTATTTTTAGAAGTCCCAGTAAGTACACTTTTAGCTATATGGTGGATAGGTCAAACTCCATCAATTGCACTCATCCCAGGCATTATTGTGATTTTATCGGGATGTGTGTTGGTAGTGTTACGAACGCGTTCGACGGAAGCGGTGGTTTAATTGTGATCGATTTACATACACATACAACTAGCAGCGATGGAACAGATTCTCCTCACGCACTCGTCAACAAGGCGCTCTCATCTGGAATTACAGTATTAGGTCTAACCGATCACGACACAACATCAGGATGGGCAGAGGCTGTTCGCGCCCTTAGACCAGGACTCACACTCGCACTCGGCGCGGAAGTTTCATGTCTTACAGAGGATTTAGTTGCTGTCCATATGTTGGGGCTTTTATTTGCTGGCGATGATGCGAATATGCAAGTGATGCTGGAAGAGTCACGAGATTCACGATTACCTCGTATGCGCAAAATGACTGAGTTGTTGAGTGCCGACGGAATAGATATTTCACTCGATGAAGTCTTTGCGGCAATGCCTGAAGGTGCAACGCTGGGCCGGCCACATCTTGCCGATGCTCTTGTCGCTAAAGGCCACGTAAAAAGCCGCGATGAAGCCTTCGCAGACCTCCTAAATAATTCTTCAAAATATTATGTGACACATGTTGCCCCGAGTCCCGAAGATGCCATACGAGTAATCAAGCAAGCCGGGGGAGTTGCTGTCATTGCTCACCCATTTGCAACTCGGCGCGGTCAAACACTTTCGGCCATGAGCTTTCCTTCCTTGATAGCTGCTGGACTCAATGGGATTGAGGTAGATCATCGTGATCATTCTCAGGCAGAGCGCGAACAATTACGATCTATTGCTGGTGAATTAGGGCTGGTGATTACTGGTGCGAGTGATTATCACGGAACAGGTAAACTCAATCTCATGGGAGAAAACCTCACGGATCCACATCAATGGGAGATGTTAGAGTCGATGGCAGATTCTCGAAGGACGGTCACCTCATGAACATTGTTGAGGTAAGTGCACTTACATTTGCTATTCAATGTTTTGTGACTCTATTTGTCATCATGGATCCACCGGGTGCAACCCCAGTATTCCTTGCACTGGTTTCAGATAAGTCTCCTAAAGAGCGCATTCGTCTTGCCTGGCAGGCTGCGGCAATTTCACTTGTCGTGATTGCATCCTTTGCCCTCTTTGGACAATTTGTACTTGAGTATATGAAAGTGTCAATGGAGGCACTTCAAGCTGCAGGTGGATTACTTCTACTCTATGTGTCGCTGCAGCTATTGACTGGACGTATTGAAGAGATTGACGCATCTACCAATAAAAATGTGGCGCTAGTTCCACTTGGCACTCCACTTCTGGCAGGTCCTGGAGCGATCGTTGCAACGATGATCTTTGTTAAACAAGTTGATTCGCCGGCCTATGCCATCGGTCTCATTGCGGCTGTAGTTGCAGTCCATATCACTATCGCAATAGCTCTCATGGCTTCAACCAAAATTCTTGCCATTATTAAAGATAGCGGAGTAACTCTTGTTGCTCGCATTGCAGGACTCCTGCTTGCTGCAATTGCGGTGCAAATGCTCGCTGATGCCATCAAAATTCTTGCCGGATAACTTTATGAACTACGATCCCCGCGGTATTTATTCTCCTGAAAACATAGTCTGGAAAATTCATAGTGATCCATGCATGCTCATCGGTGGACTGCGCGCGCTCTTTGAACAAGCACTTCATCCAGTAGCAATGGCTGGGGTTGCAACACACTCAAACTTTCGTGAAGATGCGTGGGGTCGACTCGAGCGCACCGGAGACTATGTAACGACATTGACTTTTGGGTCAACGGAAGAAGCAACCCAACTTGCAGCGCGAGTGCGACGAGTGCACACCAAGCTAGGACTAGATAATCCCCATGAACTGCTCTGGGTGCATATGGCGATGGTCGATTCATTTTTAGATACTGCAGTTCGCTCAGGGGTCGCACTCGATGAGCGAGAGCAGGATGACTATGTATTACAGATGGTCGAATTCGCAGACCTTGTCGGTGTTCCACGCAGTGATGTTCCATCCTCACGCGCAGAGCTCGTCCAATATTTCAACCAGATTAGCCCAGAACTTGAAGCGAGTGAGGATGCTAAACGCGCTGCAATCTTCTTAGCGCTGCCACCGCTTCCGACAATTGTGAGGTTTGCTACTCCAGCAGCGCCGGCTTGGGCTGGAATAAGTGCGGTTGCGGCGGCAAGTCTTCCTCGTTGGGCACGTGATTTATACGGATGGCCAACACTTCCCGGACAATTGAGCGCAACCGATTTCTCTCTGCAGGCAGTTCGAAAAACACTCTCGCTTATCCCTGAGACTTTTATTGCTCCACCGATTTTTCATGAGGGCAAGAAGCGTTGGCAGAATCAGTCGGTGAATGTATGAGTAGATCTATTGTCTGCCTAGCAAATACAGCAGGCGGTTCAGGCAAATCGACCTTAGCGCACGCACTCTCGGTTGCATTTACCGAATATGGAAAGAAAACGCTACTCATTGACCTAGATCCCCGCGCCAGTCTTACCTTCCGCGTCGGATACGAGAACGCAAGAATGAGCATCTCTGACTTTCTGCAGAGCTCGGTTACGCTAGAAAATTTGGATATGCACACAGAGCGCTTTGACTTTATCGCTAGCGACTCTCGCAGTGGATTTGGTTTTTCAGATACTGACCTACAAAACCTTATTGATTGCCTTCCAAAAGAGTTTGATGTGATCGTTCTGGATACACCAAGTGATGTAAATCCTGGATTATTGGCCGCTCTTAAGGTTTCAGACTTGGTACTCATTCCATATTCACAGACTGTTCACCATTATCGTGGAATTGATCAGGTATCTAAGCTGGCACCCGCCGCCAAAAAACTTCTTCTGCAGATTGGCAAGGACAGTAAAATTGCCGATCAATTCAGCCAATGGAAGCACCTCGATGGACGTTGCAGCAGTGCGCGAGAAGTGAGCGAGGCAGAATTAACTGTAACGAGCGTGCTCACAACGGCGAAAAATTCAGTAATTGCAGGCGAGATTCGAGAATCTGCCTATAGTGCTTTGGAAGAACTAGGAATTGCTTAAGAGGTAAATTTCTTTGTGCGCACTCTTTCGCGCTTTTCACGTGGCGCAGCAGGTTGACGTTCAGATTTCTTCTCTGCAGCAGGTGCGGTTTTACGAGGCTTATCCATTCGCCCAGTAGATCCTGCAGGAATTTTCATCATGGCGTAGAGATGTTCAGAGGATGAATAAGTTTCAAGTGGCTCTGCCAAACCTAACTTAAGAGTCATATCAATCATCTTCCAGCGCGCAAGCTCATCCCAATCAACGAAGGTGAGAGCGATTCCGTATGCACCGGCACGAGCTGTTCGCCCAATACGGTGGACATAGGTCTTTTCATCTTCAGGGCACTGATAATTAATCACGTGGGTAATTCCATCAATATCAATTCCACGTGCTGCAACATCTGTTGCGATGAGAACATCAGACTTTCCGCCTTTAAAATCATTCAGAGCTTTCTCTCGGGCAGCTTGTCCCATATCGCCGTGAAGAGTCGCCGCTCTAAATCCTCGCTCAATTAAATCATCAGAAGTCTTTTGACATGCCCGCTTGGTTCGGCAGAAGACAATTGTCGGACCGCGCCCATCTGCCTGCAATATACGCGCCAACATTTCGATCTTATCCATCGCATGTGCACGAACTACGTGTTGTTCGATGCGTGAGACAACATTGCCTTCATCTTGTGAATCTTGGGTGCGGATATGAACTGGTTGATTCATAAATTTTCTGGCTAAGGCAATAATGTCACCAGGCATTGTTGCTGAGAAGAGCATGGTTTGAGAGCGATTTGGTGTTGCAGTAAAAATCTTCTCGACATCTGGAAGAAAGCCAAGATCGAGCATCTCATCTGCTTCATCAAGGACTACGCGCGTAACGCTGGCAAGTTTTATCTGACCCTGTCGATAGAGATCTAAGAGTCGACCAGGGGTACCAACAATAATCTCGACCCCTGCCTGCAAGGCTTCAATTTGTGGCTCAAAGGCGCGACCACCATAGACAGCGAGAACTCGAATCTTGCGACTCTGAGTGATCTCTTCCAAATCTTTTGTCACCTGCACGCAGAGTTCGCGCGTGGGAACAACTACGAGTACTTGTGGAGAGTCCTGATATTCAAATGTTTTCCACTCTTCATCTTCAGGTGCAATTACTCGATCAACAAGGGGAATACCAAATGCAAGAGTTTTTCCCGTACCAGTCTTTGCTTGCCCAATCACATCTCCATCAGCAAGTGCGATAGAAAGCACCTGCTCTTGGATTGGAAATGGAGCTGTGTATCCGTGCTCATTAAGAGCTGCAATCGTCTCCTTGCGAAGTGGTAAATCTGCAAAAGTCAGTGACACTTATACTGCGCCAAATCCGACGCGTCGCTCAGTGGGTTGACCAATTTCGACATAGCCAATCCGAGCCGCTGGAACGATTACTTCGTGGCCACGGATATCCGTCAGGGTTAATAACGAGTTATCGGCTAGCGCCTTAGCTACCGCTGACTTAATTTCAGCAGGGCTTAATTCGCACTCAAAGGAGAGTTCACTGGTGATATCTGCAATAGCAATTCGCACGAGAGCTGCTTTTGCGCCCTCTGATTTCTTTGTACTCATGTGCTCATCCTAGGCGTAAGACGTGCGAACTGCTATTCGGTGCGGGGGAAGCCCGAAATTCCACGCCACATCAAGTTTTCAACGAGATCTACTGCTTGCTGGCGAGTTAATTTGCTGTCACGTTCCAACCAATGGCGCGCAGTTACTTGCGCATAGCCAATGAGTCCGACGCCGAGAAGCATTGAAACCTCTTTGGGTAAACCGGTGTCATTAGAAATTACTCCACTTACAGCTGCGGCGCAGTCATAAGTCATGCGATTGAGTCGCTCACTCACTTGTGGCTCAACGCTCATATCACTTTCAAAGAGCAGTCTAAATGCTTCTCCTTCATTTTCGATAAATGAGAAATATGCAACAACTGTTGCACGCACCCGCTGAGCATTATCGGGAGTTGATGAGATTGCTTTTTGGATTTCAAAAACCAAGGAATCAATGTGAAGATCAAGGACAGCAAGATAGAGATCTAATTTAGAAGGAAAATGTTGATAGAGAACTGGCTTACTTACCCCGGCACGATCTGCGATTTCATCCATAGCTGCTGAGTGATAGCCGGCTGCGGTAAAGACCTCAAGGGCTGCGGCGAGAAGGATTGCTCTGCGTTCGTCACGGGGAAGACGCGCTTTGTCAGGAGTGCTCATTTGGCTAATCGTAGAGGTTAATTGGCGCGCTTACCTAGTCTGAGGCAGAATAACCAATTGTGAAGACTCCTCCATTGGTTACTCCAGGCCCTGCACTCACTGTCGATGAAGTGCGCAGGTATAGCCGCCACCTCATCATTCCTGATGTTGCAATGGCTGGCCAACAGCGATTAATGAATGCAAAGGTCCTCTGCGTTGGTGCCGGAGGTCTTGGCTCGCCGGCTCTTATGTACCTTGCAGCCGCCGGAGTCGGGACCATCGGAATTGTTGAATTCGATACTGTCGATGAATCAAATCTTCAACGTCAAATTATTCACGGACAATCAGATATTGGAAAAAGTAAGGCTAAATCAGCTCAAGAAAAGATCCTAGAGATCAATCCTTACGTCAACGTCGTAACCCATGAGGTGAGACTCGATGTTGACAATGTGATGGATATTTTTTCTCGCTATGACATTATTGTTGATGGCACAGATAACTTTGCGACTAGATATCTTGTAAATGATGCATGTGTGCTCTTGAAGAAGCCATACGTGTGGGGATCTATCTATCGATTTGATGGACAAGCAAGTGTGTTCTGGGCTGAATATGGACCGTGCTATCGCTGCCTCTATCCAGAACCTCCACCTCCAGGCATGGTTCCATCATGCGCCGAAGGTGGGGTACTCGGAGTCCTGTGCGCAACTATCGGTTCAATCCAGACAACTGAAGCGATCAAAGTCCTGACAGGAGTCGGCGAACCTCTTATTGGTGAGTTGATGATCTATGACGCGCTGGAAATGGAATTCAAGAAGGTAAAGATTCGTAAAGATCCAAATTGCCCTCTCTGTAGCGCCAATGCCACTCAAAAAGATCTACTCCCTGACTATGAAGCATTTTGTGGCGTTCTATCTAATCAGGCACAAGAAGCTGTAACAGATTCAACAATTACAGTTACTGAACTTAA
Organism: Candidatus Planktophila sp.; assembly: GCA_044350045.1. Taxonomy (GTDB): domain Bacteria; phylum Actinomycetota; class Actinomycetes; order Nanopelagicales; family Nanopelagicaceae; genus Planktophila. The sequence continues at coordinate 70,009 of JBILIJ010000002.1, forward strand.
AGAGAAGATTGATCGAAGCGATGATTTCTATTTGATCGATGTTCGCGAGCTAAGTGAGTTTGAGATAGTAAGAATTCCAGGATCGCACCTCATCCCAAAGCAAGGTTTTATTGATGGAACAGCGCTAGCTGGCTTACCTCAAGATAAGCCAATAATTCTTCATTGCAAGAGCGGCGTCCGCTCAGCAGAGTGCCTTGCAATAATCAAGGGAGCAGGATTTAAAGATGCATCCCATGTCTACGGTGGAGTGATCGCTTGGGCAAAACAGATTGATACATCACTGCCGGTTTATTAATGCTTGAGCGTTATGACGGTGCGCGAGTACTCCTAGTTCATGCTCATCCTGATGATGAGACCATTAACAATGGCGCGACGATGGCACTTTACGCAGCCCTCGGTGCACAGGTGACGCTTGTGACTTGTACGCGAGGTGAAGAAGGAGAAGTTCTAGTCCCAGAACTCTCGCATTTAGCATCAAGTGAGCAGGATTTACTTGGCTCTCATCGCGAAGGTGAGTTAGCAGGTGCCATGAAAGCACTTGGTGTATCTGATTTTCGCTTCCTTGGAGATCCATCAGCCCACTACCGCGATAGCGGAATGATGGGAACGCCGCAAAATGATCGTCCTGATGTTTTTTGGCAGGCAGATGTCAAGCAGGCGAGTACCCATCTCATTGAAATTATTGATGAAGTCAAGCCCCACGTTCTCATTACCTACGATGAAATCGGTGGTTACGGGCATCCCGATCACATCCAGGCACATCGAATTGCGATGGATGCGGCGCAGAATGCAAGATGGTCGATTCCAAAAATCTATTGGAATACGATGCCAAAATCTGTGATTGCAGATGGAATTGAAAAAATGAAAGCACTTGGTACAGATTTTTTTGGTGTGGAAAATGCAGAGGATCTTCCCTATGCGAAGGATGATGAATTTGTAACAACCCTGATCGACGGAAATGATTATGTACAAGCCAAGATGGATGCCATGGCTGCACATTCAACTCAGATAGCACTCGATGGACCATTTTTTGCTCTTTCAAACAATATTGGACTACAGGTGTGGGGAAATGAGTACTACACACTCGTCAAAGGAAATCGAACTGGACCATTTGATGAGATGGGGCGAGAAACAGATCTCTTAGCTGGGATAAGTTTCACATGAAATACATCGCCAGCTTTTTTGTCGGCGCAATCACTGCAGCTGGTGGAGTCTTTCTCCATCTTTCATACCCACCTGCGGGACTGATCCTTGGTTTAGCAGGAACAGCTGCGACATTTTGGTCAATTGGAAAATATTATGGAAAGAAGCGATATCGATTGGCAACCCTTGCCGGCTGGCTCTTTGTGGTCAACGATGCAACAACCTTTGGCGATGGTGGCGAACTATTGGTGCAAGGCGATAGAACTGGACTTACATTTCTAGCGAGTAGTTTGGCGATTGTGATCGTCTCAATATTTCTTCCTGCGCGAGGTTAGCTCCAGCTCTGTCCATCAGGGCCATCGTGAATTGCAAGACCAGTTGCCTCTAGTAATCCTCGCAAGCGATCACTCTCAGTAAAATCTTTTCGTGCACGTGCCTCCTGACGAGATCGAAGAAGTTCTTCTTGTTCGCTGGTTAATACTTTCTCTTCAGGAGCTCGGTTTAAATCAAGACCCAATACTTGGTCGGCAAATAAGAAAATTGCCCGCTTTCTCAAGGGATCCATTTGGGCATCTTTTTCAATTACACGAAGCCGCTGTAGCGCCTTCGGGGTATCCAAATCATTAAATAGTGCGCTTTCTACTTCTGGATCGCATTCAAGAACAGATCCAGTTCCTCCATCTGCGACTATGCCTCTCCATCGCTTTAGAGTTGCATCAGCAGCCTTCAAGGAAGCCCACGTGAGATCCATCTGCGAGCGGTAGCGATTTTCAAGAAATGCAAAGCGAGCAGAGAGTGGATCGAGATCTCGATCAATAATATCTTGTACGAGAACTACATTGCCTGCACTCTTAGACATCTTGCGACCTTCAAAGAGTAAATGCTCACCATGAATCCAATGCGTAACTATGTCGTGCCCTGATAGAGCATTTGATTGGGCACGTTCGTTTTCGTGATGGGGAAAGCGAAGATCGATTCCGCCAACATGTAGATCTACTTTTTGGCCAAGGTGTGCCAGTGACATAGCGCTACATTCAATGTGCCAGCCTGGGAAACCTAGCCCCCACGGTGTTTGCCACACCATCTGTGTACGGTCATGGGCAATCTTCCATAGCGCCCAGTCAGCATGAAATCTTTTTGCGCCATCTTCTGTTACTTCAAATCGATATCCAGGTTTAAGGGCATCAAGACGATTGCCACTTATCGCACCATATGTCGGGAAGGATTGGGCGTCGAAATATACATTTCCATCGACTCCAACGTAGGCAAAGCCTGTGTCAATGAGTTTTGTTATGGCCGAGATCATGAGCTCGATACTTTCACTCGCCCGTGGGTATAAATCGGCAGGCAATACATTTAACCGATCTAAATCTGTGTGAAAGCGCTCTTCGTACTTTCTTGCGATCTCGAACGGATCAATTTTTTCAATCTTGGATTGAGACAGAATCTTGTCTTCGAGATCTGTTGCCATATGTCCTACATCTGTAATGTTTTGCACCAAGGTGACGCGGAGTCCCGACAGTCTCGCAGCACGCACAATAAGGTCAGAGAGCAAAAAGGTACGTAAATTACCTACGTGAGCATCTCTATACACAGTTGGGCCGCAGCAGTACATCTTTAACTCTCCTGCAGAACCAGTAATATCAACTATTTCCCGTGATCGAGTCTCATAGAGTTTTAACATGAGCACTCGGTTGACTCGGCGCGTTGTATGTATCGGTATGTGTGATGGAATGTAAATCCTAATTTTTCGTAGAGCGATTGCGCATCACGATTGGATTGATCCACCTGCAGGCACATTTTCAAAGCGCCGTGCTTGAGTGCAGAACTCATACATGCCAGCATAAGCAATCGTGCTAATCCTTTTTTGCGATGCGCCTCGGCAACGATCAATCGTGTGACCATTGCCCACGAATCAGAGATTGCAACGCGTGCAGTCGCAATAATCTCCCCCCTGTGAGTTAAGGCGATGTATCGTGCTGGGTAAGCGAGCATGATTGAGCGCAATTCATGATCATCATGAAGAGTCAAAAATAAATCGCTAGGTTCGCCCTCGTCAGAGATCTCAACTTCTTTCTCAGCGGCAAGCTCTTGAACGTCGATGCCCGCCTCTAAATCTTTAATGAGAAACGCAGCGCCAAGTTTCTCACTCCAACCTCGTGCCGTCAGATAGTCATTAAACTCTTGATGGATCGGAAGCGAGATTTGAAAAATAGTTGGAAGTCCAGCATCGCGATATATCGAATCAACTACCGCGATTGCTTCGTCGAGATCCATTCCCGGCTCGCCAAAGGGTGGCGCACCTGTCATCAGAACTGAGTTGGCGCGATTTGTCGCGCCATTAGAAATTCGACACTTCCACAAACCCACTGCTTTGATTTGATGAGGTGGCCAGGTTCGAGCAGAAATCTCTTCGAGTTCTGCAATGCGTAGCGACAGTGGTGCACCTTTACCGGCGCGTTGTTCTACTTCTGTGATTGGGTGCACAATCGCGAGCTGATCTGGGTTAAATGTGACTACCTCACCACTTCGCTTGCGAATCGTGGTCATTGTTTCAAGGACTCCGACAACATCTCGGTACCCACCGGCGGGATCGTGAAAACGCAGAGTCAGTCGGCGGCCGATTAACTCTGGGCCGAGGGCTATAGATCTGGCTTCCATAGGCTCACATTAACCCTGCGATGGCGCGGGCGCATGGTTAGAATGTGACCTCAACGTGTTCTGCTCTAACTTTAAAGCTCCGGAGGTTGCTCGTGACATATGTGATTGCCCAGCCATGTATCGATGTGAAGGACAAGTCTTGCATTGAGGAATGTCCCGTCGATTGCATCTACGAAGGTAACCGGATGCTTTATATCCAACCTGATGAGTGCGTTGATTGTGGTGCCTGCGAACCCGTATGCCCAGTGGAGGCGATTTACTACGAAGACGATGTACCGGGCGAGTGGAAAGAATTCCCTAAAATCAATACCGAATTTTTCGTCGAGATCGGATCACCAGGTGGAGCTGCAAAAGTTGGCCTGACAGATCATGATCATGTAGATGTCCTCTCCATTGAGAAAAAAACTTCCTGATTTTCCCTGGGATGCTCTTGCTCCTTATGGAGTGAAAGCTCGAAAGCATCCACGAGGGATTATCGATCTCTCAGTCGGAACTCCAGTTGATCCGACTCCAGATTTCATTCAGAAAGTTTTAGCGGAGAATTCAAATTCTCCTGGATATCCAACAACGGCAGGAACGCCGGAATTACAAGAAGCGATACGACAGTGGGCGACAGGCCATCTTGGCATTACCGGAGATTTCGATGTGCTACCGGTGATTGGATCTAAAGAGCTTGTTGCATGGCTTCCCACCTTTCTACAGTCAAAAAGTGTGATTTATCCAAAAGTTGCGTACCCGACTTATCAAGTTGGTGCAATTCTTGCCCAGTCACAAGAGATTGCTGTTGATATCGATGCAGATCAATGGCCACACGCTGATCTCGCCTGGGTGAATTCGCCTTCAAATCCGACCGGTCGCGTACACACCGAAGCTGAATTCAGAGCCGTTATCGCGTGGTCGCGCAAGAACAATTCCGTAGTGATATCTGATGAGTGTTATCTTGAATTTGGAGATTCCGTAACACCCACATCTATTTTTGCATCTGCCGATGGTAATAATAAGAATCTGCTTGCAGTCCTCTCGTTATCAAAGCGCTCTAACCTTGCTGGCTATCGAGCTGCATTTCTGGTGGGGGACCCACAGCTCATCGCGCAAATTCGTGAAGTGAGAAAACATGCTGGGATGATGGTGGCTCTTCCTGTTCAGAAAGCTATGACAGTTGCTCTGGCAGATGATGGCCATATAGAAACACAACGTAAGCGATACAACTCTCGTCGCGCATCACTCAAACCAGCTCTTATCGCTGCAGGATTTATCGTAGATGAAAGCGCTGCAGGGCTTTATCTTTGGTGCACACGGCGAGAAGATTCATGGCAGTCAGTTGATTGGCTGGCAAGCCTAGGAATTCTTGCAACCCCTGGCAGTTTTTATGGCAGCGATGGTTCCCAACATATTCGCATCGCACTTACAGCTACTGATGAAGCGATTGCGGATGCGTCGTCTCGAATTCTTGCAGCAGTCCAGGGATAAGCGATGACTTCGGCAATTTTGCTTGTTGGAGGTAGGGGAACTCGGCTTTCCCCAATCACTGATGATATTCCGAAACCCATGCTACCCATCGCAGGTTTGCCCGTCACAGAGCATCAGATACTTGCAGCAAAGCGTGCGGGCGTGACAACTCTTGTCCTAGCAACATCATATCTAGCAGAAGTTTTTACTCCATATTTTGGAGATGGCAGTAAGTGGGGCATTGACCTGCGATATGCCATTGAGAAAGAGCCATTAGGTACAGGTGGTGCGATCGCTCATGCCGCAGCAGCGCTAGACGATGATGAAGATCAGCCGGTTTTAATCTTTAATGGCGATGTGATTAGTGATCACGATATTTCAGCACAGATTGCAAGTCATAAAGAAAATAGCGCTGACGTTACTTTGCATCTCATTCAAGTAGAAGATGCTCGTGCCTTCGGCTGTGTTCCTACAGATAGCCAGAACCGTGTCACCGCTTTCCTCGAAAAGATGGATCAACCTGTGACGAACTGGATTAATGCTGGGTGCTACATCTTTAATCGCGCTGTGATTGACTCAATTCCGCGCGGAGTTGTGACCTCTGTTGAGCGAGAAACTTTCCCGGGGCTCATTACCGATAACCGGCGCATCTTTGGCTATAAAGAGAATGCATATTGGCTCGATATTGGCACCCCTGCAGCCCTCTTTAAGGCATCGAAAGATCGGGTAACAGGTGGCTTTAGCGCACATCCCACAGCGCGTATAGATTCCTCGGCACTGCTTTCAGGTGGTACATCTATTGGCGCAATGGCCACCATCGCTTCCAAGGCCACCCTCAATAATTGCATCATCTCTGAAGGTGCCCAAGTGGCCACTAGAGCGCGACTCGAACGGTGCTTTCTCGCACCGGGAGCCACAGTTGAATCTGATGCCAGCTTTACCGATCGCTACATATCAATTGGAAAGAACATACCCATCAATTTTATTTAATTTTTTAAGTGAAAATTGTCGATTTTTTACCTACTTCACGCTCAAAAAGGGCACCATGCGAGAAAATTTCAACCCTCAACCCGTCCTGCTGGAGTTGACAGAAAGGGATTACACGCGTGTAATTCATACCTAGCAAGCCCGAAATCCACTCTGGAGCGGGCCCTAATGTCTTGAGGAGATTAGCTCATGCCAATCCGTCCAGAAGCACAATCAACTGGCAAGCCATCAGCCCCTACTGCTGGACCAACTATTCAATTAGCAAATGGCGAGAACATTGAACTCTCGTGGCAAGAACGAGCACTCTGTGCTCAGACAGATCCCGAGGCATTCTTTCCCGAGAAGGGTGGATCAACGCGCGAAGCAAAGCGCGTCTGCCTCTCATGCGATGTGCGCCAAGAATGTCTTGAGTATGCACTGGCACACGATGAACGCTTTGGAATTTGGGGCGGACTCTCAGAACGTGAGCGTCGTCGTTTGAAGCGTCGCCCAGCGTAGGAGATGTCTGTGCATCGCGTTAGCGCGATCCTTGTTGTTCATGACGGAGCAACGTGGCTGCCTGAAGTTGTCGCATCTCTTGCTTCGCAGACCAGAGCGATTGATCAATTAGTCGCAGTTGATACTGGCTCTATCGACTCATCTGCGAAATTACTTAAAGGTGCACGCGTACCCGTAATTTCAATGCCGCGCGAAACTGGTTTCGGGGCTGCAATAGCTTCAGCCGTTGAAAAACTTCCTCCGCGCGCAATTAATGAATGGCTATGGATTATTCATGATGATTGCGCACCAGCATCTGGTGCGCTCGCCGCTCTCTTAGCGGCAGTTGAAGAACGCCCACAAGTAGTAATGGCAGGACCAAAACTCTTAGGTTGGCATGATCGTACGCACTTACTTGAAATCGGAGTAAGCATCGCTTCTAACGGCGCGCGTTGGACTGGATTAGAAGAATCAGAATATGACCAAGGTCAGCACGATGGTATTGCCGACGTGCTTGCAGTAAGCACTGCTGGAGCGCTCATCCGAAGAGATGTATTTGAAGATCTCGGTGGCTTTGATCAAAATCTCGAACTCTTTCGTGACGATGTAGATTTTGGTTGGCGTGTGCATGCAGCCGGACATAGCGTTGTCGTAGCTACCGATGCAGTTGCCTATCATGCACAAGCCGCAGCAACTGAAAGACGCAGCGTTGATGTAAAAGGTGCATTCTTGCACCGCCCCTTGTTGCTCGATCGTCAAAATGCTGCCTACGTTCTTCTGGCAAATGCAACGTGGTGGCTACTCCCACTTCTAGCACTGCAACTTTTAACTTCGGCCCTGCTGAGAGCCGTGGGTTATCTCTTTGCCAAACTGCCTGGATACGCCGGCGATGAAATTTTGGCGATTGTAAATTTGTTGATCAAGCCAGGAGAATTGATTAAGGCACGTAAGGATCGCAAAGCGACTCGATTAGTTTCTGCTCAAGTTGCCTCGCAGTTCATCCCATCACGCGGGCGTCAGCTGCGCCTTGCTCTCGAAAGATCGCGAGCGGCAATTCGTGACCTCATTTTGAAACCTATTGAAAAAAGTAACGCGGGAGAAACGCTGCTTGATCTACCTACCGAAAGTGAACTAGAAGAAGAAGATCTACTAGCCCCAATAGCAGCTCGAAAATGGCGCACAGTTTTTCGCAAGCCATTCATCGTCTCACTCATATTCCTCACTGCCTTAACTGTGCTGTGGTCTCGCAACCGAATTGGCGCAGTTTCGGGAGGAACACTTGCACCTTCACCTGAAAGCGCCCAACAACTGTGGGACTTTTACTTTGCACCGTGGCATGAGGTCGGGCTCGGAAGCAAGAGCGCATCTCCTCTTTGGATACCTCTGCTCGCAATTGGATCTCTCGTCACATTTGGCAATGTTGAAGTATTTATCTCACTCTTTTTCATTGCGACCCCAATACTTCTATTTCTGTCTATCCACCACCTTCTCAAGAAGGTCAGTGACAATCGATTCCTCACAGCGATAGCAGCCGTTCTTTACTCCATCTCACCTGTTGCGATTTCAGCGGTGAATACAGGAAGAATTGGTCTTATTGTCCTGATGGTGACAACTCCCTTTCTTATCGAGAGAGCATTTCAATGGCGCACGATTGAATCCTTTTCGGTTCGCGCAATCTCAGCGCTCTCTCTGGCAATTGCATTCACCTTCTCCTTCGCTCCAGCCTTACTTCTTGTTCTTCTTGGCTTGAGCCTTGCCGCCGTTGTAAGAGACTTTGATTCTTTTCGAATTGACCAGGACCAGCAGTTACTCAATTCCAGGCTTGCCCGGCGTGCAGCCCTATTCTTTACCCCGATTCTTCTGACTCTGCCGTGGAGCTTTGAACTTTTGAGTTCTCCCCGCACGCTTCTCCTTGATATCGGATTGCTCAGCTCTGGGGGAGGGCCAAATCTGGCATTCCTTGCTAATCCAGGTGGTGCGGGATCACTGCCATGGTGGCTAATAAGCCCCGTAACTTTTGTATTACTAGTTGCACTTTTCTCGGCAAATCGGGCAAGACAGGTTGCCGTCATCGGCGGATCACTTATTGTTTCTGGAACATTTCTTTCAATATTTTCTTTAGCTGGCAAAGGCACAGGAGCTTCTAGTCCTGTCTATGCGGGAGTATTTATTGCACTTGCAACCCTTGCTGCGACATATGCAGCGGTAGGGATTCTCAATAGCGTCAGAGAGAAGTTGATCAGCACTCATCTAAATTATCGCCACTTGGCTGCCTCGACTCTTGTTTTTGCATCCATGGCGTATGCAATCGGAGCATCGACTTGGATTGTCGGACAAGCCCCGCAAGCGCCACTTCAATCAGCCCAAGGTGAAGTTCTACCGCCATTTCTTGCAATTGAAAGTCAATCAAAAACACTTGTCATCAGAGAGCGTGTTATCGAATCAGTACCATCATTAAATTATTACATTGCACGAGGTGGAGATGTCTCTCTCGGTGAAGCCGATGTTGTCCCGCGCGAAGTTCCTGAAATTGAACTTGCCGTCACAGGGCTTGCCGACGGAAGTGGAATTGCCAGCAGTAAAGTTTTGGGAAGTTTCGGAATCACATATGTATTTCTTAAAGCTCCCTCTCAAGGAACGCTAGTACAAACTATTGATGGACTTGGTGGATTTATTCGCGCCTCCTCAACGGATGTTGGAATCGTTTGGAAAGTTGCTGGTGCGACCGGAAATCTAGTGTTGACCGATGTCAGCGGAAAGTCGGTTCAGCTAAAGCCAACTTCGGTTCCAGATGAATATCTTGTTCCTACCCCTGGTGTCGTCACACTTACGCAAAGTTATAGTCGTAGCTGGTACTTAGTTCAAGACGGAAAGCGACTCACTCGTATCCAAAGCGAACTCTCGCTCCCTCAATTCTCTGTAGAAGCAGCTGGCCCAGTACTTCTTATTTACGATGGTTCTGTGCGCAGAGGTTGGATCTCACTTCACTTCATCATTCTTCTCACGGTGTTGATTTTTGCAGCTCCTAGCGGCAGACGTAAGCGCGAAATTTCTGATCGGGAGCTCTCATGAAGATGAAGCGTCCGATAGCCATCGCATCAATTGCAGTCATCACCTTGATATTGAGCAATCTCACGCAGGGAACAGTGAGTAAAAAAGATTTCTCAGAAAGCTATCCGCCTGTTGTCTGCCCAGCTACTCCTTCCGGAGAAACGAGTGCAGTCTCTCTCCCTTCAACCCAGACCGGATTGCGAGTCTTGGGCAAGAGCTCCAATATTTTTAAACCTGCGCGCACATTGAGGCTGCAACAAGGTAGTAAACCCACAATTGTAGATACAAAGAATATGACATCACCGGTATGGCAGATCAAAAGAGGTGTTTGGGCTGGTGCAACAATCTGCTCTGCGCCCTCAATTTCACAATGGTTTGTTGGCGGCAATGCAGATGTATCCAGTAAGGGAAAGCTGTTGCTCATTAATAGTGGCTTGAGCGAAGCGATTATAGATGTTGGTGTGTGGAGTGAATCAGGAGTTCGTCCATCACGTGTTATTACCTTGAAAGCTAATTCATCGGTTGCCCAATCGTTAGCCTCACTTGATCCGGGTTCTAAAAATCTGACCCTTCACGTCAGTCCTCGCTCAGGTCGTGTCAATGCATTTATGATTGACGAAAGAGGTCGTGGACTTCGTGCACTTGGCGGCGATGTGGTTAACGCAACTACTGATCCAAGTACGGTCATTGTTATTCCCGCAATTCCCCAGATGAATCGATCTGGAAAGCCACTTGGCCACAAGCTGCGACTTTTAACCCCCGGTGATCTCCCTGCTCAAATTTCAGTTGAATTGATTTCACGTAAGGGCTCTTTTATTCCATTTGGATTAGACCAACGAATGATTAAAGCCGGAGTTGTTACTGAGTTAGATCTTGATCCGCAGTTATCTCCAGGTACCTTCGCTCTCAGAATTTCCTCCGATAGACCGATCGTTGGCTCTGTTTACTCTCCAACTTTCTCGCTAGGAAAAACTGATTTCGTGTGGAGTACAGCAACTGATTTCATGAGCGAATACTCCTTAGCCGTAAGTGGGATAGCACCCCTGCTCTCCTTCACGGGGGATAAAATCTCCATTTCGATGACAGTCACCTTTATCAATAAGAAAGAGAAAAATTTTGTAATTGAAGGCGACGCGGTAGCCACATTTAGAGTCCCCGATAACGCAAGAACAGTTGTTTTCAATAGAGTCTCAAGTAAAACCTATGGTGGAGCTCTCATTGCGACTCAAAGTGGGTACGGATTCTTCCCGTTGATACCTGGAAGTCAACTGACTCGAGTTCTACTTCCCAGCCCAAATATTCGTGTCTTAAATCCTTAGTCCTACTCACGTCCACTAATCTTTACCTATGTCATCAGTAAAGAGATCAGGCAGAGGATGCTCGCGTGCAACCTGCCATGCGATGGCAACTATGACGCTGACATATATTTACTCAGAATCAACCGCTGTTCTTGGAACCCTTGCAACTTTTGCTGAGCCACATGCCTACGACCTTTGTGAAATTCACGCCCGTAAATTAACCGTGCCGAATGGTTGGAGCGTCATAAAGGAAGAGATTTCTAAATCTGGATCAGGGCCAACCGAGGATGACCTCATGGCGATAGCAGATGCTGTTCGTGAAGCGGCCGCATCTCTCCCAGCCAGCAGCGAGAATCTGACTGAGCGCATCCATCACTCTGCACAGATTGGCGCTCGTCGGGGCCATCTGCGCGCTGTTCCGAATTAGTAAAAACTTTCGTGTCAATCTTTAAGGCCTACGACATCCGTGGGCTTGTTGACGAGGAGATCACACCTGACTTCTGTTTTGCCACGGGTGTTGCTCTTGCGAGATTTCTCAAAGGAGAACGTGAGCCAGGAACAGTCGTTATTGGTGAGGATATGCGTCCATCATCTCCGATCTTTGCAACAGCCTTTTCTGCAGGTATTACGTCACAAGGTTTAGATGTTATTCGAATAGGACTGGCATCGACGGATATGCTCTATTTTGCTTCTGGGAAATTGAATATGCCTGGAGCCATGTTTACGGCAAGTCATAATCCAGCCGAGTACAACGGAATTAAATTCTGCTTAAGTGGAGCTCGACCTATTGGGCGCGAGTCAGGTCTACTCACAATTGAGAAATTTCTCAACGAGGGCTCGCCTCTTGGAATAGGCGCTATCGGTGTTGAAAAAGAAGAAAATTTGCTCGATGCCTACGTAGAGCATCTCTTCACCCTGGTTAATCTCACAGATATGTCTCCATTAAAGGTTGTGATTGATGCAGGAAATGGAATGGCCGGATTTACAGCCCCGGCCGTTTTTAAGCAACTTAATGTTGAAGTGATTGAGATGTACTTCGAACTTGACGGGACTTTTCCCAACCATGAAGCCAACCCAATTGATCCAAAGAATTTAAAGGATCTCTCTGTTGCGGTAAAGAAGAACAAGGCCGATATTGGCTTAGCTTTCGATGGGGATGCTGATCGTTGCTTCTTGGTTGATGAAAAAGGAGATCTTGTAAATCCATCAGCACTTACCGCCCTCATTGCAGATCGTGAGCTAGCAAAAAATCCTGGAGCAAGCATTATTTATAACCTAATCTCCTCTCGCACCGTAAGAGAAGTAATTGAAGAAAATGGTGGAACTGCCGTGAGATCCCGCGTGGGTCACTCATATATTAAAAAGCTCATGGCAGAAACGGGTGCGGTATTCGGAGGAGAGCACTCTGGCCATTTCTACTTTAAAGATTTTTGGCGAGCAGACTCTGGAATGCTTGCAGCTCTTCACGCCCTGGCAGCACTTTCTCAATCAGGAGAAAAGTTGAGTCAACTGCTGCAGAGTTACAATCGCTACGTATCAAGCGGTGAAATCAATTCTGTTGTGCAGGATGCAGTTACTGTAATCTCAGAAATCGAATCACACTATGCCTCAATGAGTGGGATAACAATTGACCATCTTGACGGCCTCACCGTAGAGAGCGCTGACTGGTGGTTTAACGTCAGAGCCTCAAACACTGAACCTCTACTACGGCTCAACGTTGAAGCCACCACACAAACCCTCATGAATAAAATTCGCCTGCAGGCACTTGCCCTCATAGGTGGCAAGTAGCCACCTTTGCCAGTAATCTGAGCACACAGCAACCTAGCAAGTAGAGCCCTACGCCTTAGGTAAGCACTTAATCACCTACCGTGTAGAGGAGAATAGTTATGACTACTACAGAAACAACACCCAAGCATGACATCGCTGATGCATCTTTAGCAGCTGAAGGTCGCAAGCGCATCGAATGGGCTGAGCGCAATATGCCAGTACTAGCTCAGATCAGAGAGCGTTTTGAAAAATCACAGCCATTTACTGGAGTTCGCATAGCAGCATGTATGCACGTCACCACCGAAACAGCTAACTTGATGCGCGTCCTTAAAGCAGGCGGAGCAGATATTGCACTCTGTGCATCGAATCCGCTCTCAACTCAGGATGATACTGCTGCCGCTCTTGTGCACGAATATGGCATCTCAGTCTTTGCTCGTAATGCAGTTGATCGCGATGGTTATTACTCACACATCAACGCAGCCCTTGATATAGAACCACACCAAGTTTTCGATGATGGATGCGATCTAGTTAATACATTGCACACAACACGTCGTGAACTTCTTCCAACAATTGCCGGTGGTTGCGAAGAAACCACAACTGGAGTTATCCGACTAAATCAGATGGCCAAAGATGGCGCACTGACATTTCCAATGATCGCCGTTAACGATACAGATACAAAACATATGTTTGATAATCGTTATGGAACAGGTCAATCAACACTTGACGCAGTCTTTCGTGCGACAAACTTCTTGCTTGCAGGACGAGTAGTTGTTGTAGCAGGTTTTGGATATTGCGGAAAAGGCGTAGCAGAACGTGCCAAGGGAATGGGCGCTGATGTTGTCGTAACCGAAATTGATCCAACCAAGGCACTCGATGCCATGATGCAGGGCTTCCGAGTGATGCCAATGCTAGACGCTGCAAAAATCGGAGATGTCTTTATTACCGTTACAGGTAACCGTGACGTACTTCGCGACGAGCACTTTGCAGTCATGAAGGATGGATCCATCATGGCTAACTCAGGTCACTTTGATATTGAGATCGATGTTGCTTGGCTAGAGCAGAACTCAAAGAAGAAGAATTCAAAGATGCGTCATCAGACTGATGAATATGTCCTTGCTGATGGGCGTCGACTTCTTCTTCTCGCAGAAGGCCGCTTAGTAAACCTCGGTGCCGCAGAGGGTCATCCTGCTTCAGTGATGGATATGTCATTCTCTGATCAAGCCCTCACTGCTGAATACCTAGTTAAGGAAGCAAAGAACCTTAAGGCCGGTGTTCACATGGTTCCGGAATACATTGATAAAGAAGTTGCTTCACTCAAGCTAATCAGCATGGGTGGTCGCATCGATGTTCTTACGCCTGCTCAAGATATGTATTTGAACTCTTGGGAGCACGGTAGCTAATGACCTTAGTCATGGTCGTCGATGACGACCAGGATCTTGCGGAGATGCTCGGCATCGTTTTAACCGGTGCCGGCATCGACGTAGATCTAGTTAGTCGTGGGGACGAGGTCATGGATGTTTTTCGGAGCAATCCACCTGACCTCGTACTTCTGGATGTGATGTTGCCGGGTCTAGATGGAGTTGAAGTATGTAAATTGATTCGCGCTGAATCGATGGTTCCAATCGTGATGCTCAGCGCTAAAGGTGATACCCAAGATATTGTCGCTGGGCTTGAAGCCGGAGCAGATGATTACATGGTGAAACCTTTTAAACACCCTACAGAATTAATCGCCCGTATACGCACACGGTTGCGCCGAACAAATGCTGATCAAAAAGGTTTACTCGCAATCGGTGATTTGATAATTGATGTCACTGCGCACGAGGTCAAGCGGGGGAGTAAAGGTATTGCGCTTACTCGCCTTGAATTCGATCTTCTTGTAGCTCTTGCAAAAGAGCCGGGCAGAGTTTTTACGCGGGATTCCCTGTTGAGTGAAGTGTGGGGATATCGTCATTCGACAGATACACGCTTAGTAAACGTACATGTGCAGCGACTTCGCTCGAAGGTTGAGCACGATCCAGAGAGCCCCAGGATAGTAACGACAGTGCGTGGGATCGGATATAAAGCTGGAGTTACGGAAGAATCCTGATGCGGTTTCAACGTTCGCCTCTTGCGCAATCCCTGGCTGCAAAAGTCATTCTCTCTACAGTGCTTCTTTCGCTAGTTGTTGTATGGCTAACGGGATCAGCACTCTACTCCCAACTCTCAGATGGCATAGAGAAGGTAAGCCTGGAAACCTCTCTCTCTGATGCACGATCTATTTTTTATAATGCTCGTTATCAATTGTTGTTAGTTAATGGAGAGCCAAGTGATGTCGTAAAAGAGAGTGTCGATGAGATTATTACAACCTCAATTTCATTCGGTGCGATCGAAAGCTCCCGTGAGCTTATTTTGATAAAGTTATTTAACAAGAGCGAAGTCCAAAGTAATTCACCAAGGCCTGATTATAGTTTCGCCACAAATGCCCTATTAGCTTCAACAATTCCTCTAAATTTGAGGGATGAGATTTCTGATTCTGCCGAACTCGCCTATCAATTCGCCCCTCTGACCTACACTAACGGCACAACGATTGATGCCCTCTTTGTTGGTCAGCGCCTAACAATCCCGACATCTGGCCAGTACGAAATGTATTTAGTTTTTACCCTAGCCAATCAACGCGCAACCCTAGATCTGGTCCAGAATTCATTGTTTTTAACTGGAATTGTTCTATTGCTACTTATCGGATTAATTACCTATCTAGTTGTTAGACAAGTGGTGCGACCAGTCCGAGAAGCCGCTCGCGTAGCAAGCCTTTTTACAAAAGGTGATTTCACTCAGCGGCTACGAGTTAAAAACAGTGACGAGATCGCAACATTAGGAAATGCCTTTAATGATATGGCGGCATCCCTTGAAGGGCAGATTGGCCGTCTTGAAAATCTTTCAAAGGTGCAACAACGATTTGTTTCAGATGTTTCTCATGAGCTGCGCACACCTTTAACAACGCTGCGAATGGCATCAGATGTGATTTATGCCCAGCGTGGGGAATTTGATCCTGCGATTGCTCGAAGTGCAGAGCTGCTTATCGCGCAGATCGATCGCTTCGAAAAGCTCTTGCAGGAGCTGTTGGAGGTTAGTCGATTTGATGCAGAAGTCGCCGTTCTTGAGCCAACTGACTTTGAACTCACCGCACTGGTTCGTCGCTGTGTTACAGATCTTGGAATCAACCTAGAAGCACCGGATTCACAGATCACTTTTATTGCTCCCAGATACCCGGTACATATCAGAGCGGATTTTCGGCGCGTTGAAAGAATTATGCGAAACCTCATCTCTAACGCCCTCGATCATTCAGATGGAAAACCGATAGAAATTGAATGTGTTGAAACTGGCACTGACGTTGCAGTGAGCGTCCGAGATCACGGTGAAGGCATGGAAGAAGCTTCGCTCACCCGAGTCTTTGACCGATTTTGGCGTGCTGATCCATCTCGTGCCAGAACGCGTGGCGGCACTGGCCTTGGCCTTTCAATCGCGCTGGAAGATGCACGACTTCATAATGGTGAACTTGATGCCTGGGGTGCCATTGGCGACGGAGCAAATTTTGTTTTAACACTTCCACGCATCGCAGGTAATCAGATTGTGGCACGACCACTTCCAGTCAATCCACACAGGAGGAACGCGTAAGAAATTGTTGGTCAAGATGAACCACAATTATCATAGTGATTTCATTTTCATCTTTATCAGAGATAATCTTTCCCTCACGGTGTCTAGGTTGCCGACAGCTTGGAATTCAAATTTGCTCACAATGCCGCGCCTTATGGAATCCGCATATATATCGCACGCAAATAGTCTCTGAGGTCAACGCCTTTCCGGTCTACTCTGCTGTTGAATATTCAAGTGTTGCGCAACGAGTCCTACTCAGTTCAAAAGAGTCAGGATTAATTGATGCAGATCAACTCATTATCCAAGCTCTCTCACATAGCCTGAGTTATATGTATGGAGAGCAAGGCATTGCAGACCTTGTTCCTGTACCTTCGCGGAAATCTGCTACCCGCAGACGTGGAAGAAATTTTATTTTGACGCACACCATTGAATTATCAAAAGATCCGAAAGTACTCACGCGTCCGCTTTTACGCCATACACGTCGGATTCAGGATCAATCCTTACTTAGCGCTACCGAGAGGCAGAGCAATCTCAGTGGCTCACTCGTTTGCAAAGAGAAGGCAGAGGGGTTACGCACCCCCATAATAATTGTCGACGATGTAGTGACGACGGGGGCGACCCTGCGAGAGGCGGGAAGGGCCCTGCATGCAGGGGGTTTTACTGTAATCGGCGCAATTACTGCCTGCGTGGCAAAACCCCTACGATATACCCAGTGAAACAAGGGACCCCCCTTGCATCAGTGTTTAAAGTAACCGGGCTCAACGGAGTACGAATTCTTTGAAAGGTTTTTGATGTCATCAATCGTTGATCGTTTAATGCGCGCCGGAGAAGGAAAGATTCTCCGCCAACTCTCAAAAATTGCAGCTGAGGTTAACTCCTTCGAACCATCAATCGTGCCTTTAAGTGACGATGCGCTTCGTGCAAAGACCCAAGAGTTTCGATCACGCCTGGAAAAAGGCGAAGATTTAGATGATCTTCTACCGGAAGCATTTGCTGTTGTCCGTGAGGCAGCAAAGCGCACCCTAGGTCAGCGCCATTACGATGTTCAACTTATGGGTGGTGCAGCCCTACATATGGGAAACATCGCTGAGATGCGCACAGGTGAAGGTAAGACTCTCGTAGCAACTCTTCCTTCTTATCTCAATGCGTTAGCTGGAAAAGGTGTTCATGTTGTCACCACCAATGATTATCTGGCAGAGCGCGATAGTGAGTGGATGGGACGCATTCATCGCTTCCTAGGACTCAGTGTTGGAGTAATCGTTAATAGCATGTCGCCTTCAGAGCGCCGCACTGCTTACAACTGTGACATCACTTATGGAACCAATAATGAATTCGGTTTTGATTATCTTCGCGACAATATGTCATGGAGCTTAGAAGAGTGCGTTCAGCGTGAGCACTTCTTTGCAGTTGTGGATGAAGTTGACTCCATTCTTATCGACGAAGCTCGAACTCCTCTCATTATTAGCGGTCCAGCTGATAAAGCCACCAAGTGGTATGTCGAGTTTGCAAATATGTGTAATCAATTGACTCGCAATACACATTATGAAGTTGATGAAAAGAAGAAGACGGTTGCAATCCTTGAGTTGGGTGTAACAAAAGTTGAGCAGCTGCTCGGAATTGAAAACCTCTATGAAGCGGCAAATACGCCCCTGATTGGCTACCTCAATAACTCTGTTCGCGCCAAGGAGCTCTTCAAGCGAGATAAAGATTATGTTGTCATGAATGGTGAGCTCCTCATCGTTGACGAGCACACAGGCCGCATGCTCTCTGGCCGTAGATATAGCGAAGGTCTACACCAAGCCCTTGAGGCGAAAGAGCGAATCGAAATCCAGGATGAGAATCAGACCTTGGCAACGATTACCTTGCAGAACTACTTCCGTCTTTACTCAAAAATTTCAGGCATGACCGGAACCGCCATGACCGAAGCCTCAGAATTTCATCAAATTTATAAGTTGGGCGTAGTTCCAATTCCAACAAATCGCCCGATGCTCAGACAGGATGCCGCTGACCTTGTCTATAAATCAGAGGCAGGAAAATTTATCGCTGTGGCTAACGATATTGTTGAGCGTCATCGCAAGGGACAACCAGTTCTTGTTGGAACAGTCAGCGTTGAAAAATCTGAAGAACTCTCGGCAGTCTTAAAGAAAAATGGTATTCCACACGAAGTTCTCAATGCGAAACATCATGAGCGAGAAGCACTCATTATTGCTGGGGCAGGCGTTAAAGGCGCTGTCACTGTAGCTACCAATATGGCTGGTCGAGGAACTGACATTATGTTGGGCGGAAACCCAGAATTTATGGCAGATTTTGAATTGCAACGACGTGGTATCTCACCTGTCGATAACGCCGCTGAGTATGAAGCTGCGTGGCCAATCGAACTTGCTAAGCAGAAGGCTGCTGTTGCTACAGGGCACGAAGAAGTTGTCGCACTTGGTGGGCTTTACGTTCTCGGAACCGAGCGTCACGAATCTCGTCGTATCGATAACCAGCTGCGTGGACGTTCAGGACGTCAGGGAGATCCTGGTGAATCTCGTTTCTACCTTTCCCTCCAAGATGATTTGATGCGTCGCTTTAATTCAGGGCTAGTTGAGCGTTTCCTCTCTGCGGCAGGCTTGCCTGAAGATGCGCCTATTGAATCTAAGATGGTCAGTAACGCAATTAAGTCTGCACAGACACAAGTCGAGGCTCAGAACTTTGAGATCCGCAAAAATGTTCTTAAATATGATGATGTGATGAATCGCCAACGTAGCGTGATTTATGGAGAGCGACGTGTTGTCTTAGAAGGTGAAGATATTTCATCCCAAGTTGGTCAATTCTTAGCAGATACGATCCAGGCGTACGTCTCAGCCGAAACCGCTGAAGGATATTCCGAAGATTGGGATCTGGCGAAGTTGTGGGATGCACTCAAGCTTGTGTACCCAATCACTCTCACAGTAGAAGGTCTGATCACTGAAGTTGGATCTATTGATGGCCTTGATAGTGAATTCTTAACTGCACGAATCCTAGAAGATGCTGAGAGTGCTTATAAGAAGCGTGAAGAAGAGCTCGGCGCTGAAGTAATGCGTGAACTAGAGCGCAAAGTTCTACTCTCTGTTCTAGATCGCAAATGGCGCGAACACCTCTATGAGATGGATTACTTGCAAGAAGGAATCGGACTTCGCGCAATGGCTCAACGCGATCCACTCGTTGAATATCAGCGTGAAGGTTATGAACTCTTCTCTGCAATGATGGATGCAATTAAGGAAGAGCTCGCAAGTCTTGTCTTTAATGTCCAAATCAGCGTTGAAGAAGGAAAAAAGGTTTCAGCACCTTCACTTGATGCAAAGCCTGCAGCAGTGAGCGCTCTCTCATACACCGCATCTGATGGCTCGGGGGCTGTAACCAAAAATGAGGTTACTCGCAATGCACCATGTCCTTGTGGTTCTGGAAAGAAATATAAGCGCTGTCACGGCGCCTCTTAATTTCTTCGCCTAGATTAAATCTAACTCGGTACAGAGCCAGCGTCCATCCACGCCCTCAAAGCGAATCGTGATAGCTCTTAACCTTTCACCAAATCTCACGGTGATCGTGGATTCACAGATTCCATCCAGTGGTTGGCTTTGATAGATCGAACGAATTTTTCCGATCTCCCTCTGTGAACCAGTCTTTCGCACTAGTTCGTTATATATCACTCGATGACAGCGGGCCATTAATTGTGCCGGCTGCCTACGTCCAGCCCAGATCTCAAGAAGTGCAACTGCAAATGTCATCGTCCAAGCATGAAGCTCAGGTAGCTCACTTGCCGATGTTGGTATGGGGCAATCTTGACCGTCGCAATCATCACTACCGTAATTCTTATCGCAATGTGAAGGAACTAAATAGAGCTTTGCCTTTTGAATTGGTCGGGGTTCAAGGGTTGGCTTTACATGCGACTGCGGATAAAGATCCAGGATGGGATGGCTCCACATCGCATGGTCTTCGTTACTTGATATGAGTGTGAAGGAAGGGCTGCTATGAATTGTCATACCGCCTACCTTCACGTGCCGTCTAAGCCTAGAGATCAACTCAGAAGATGAAGTCAGCTCATCCTTAAAGATGACTGTGAACAACCCTGGATAAGAAAACACAGCTTGCTCTTTGCTCCACCTATGATTTCAAAAACTCCTTCAGTGTCGACCTCACTTTCCCTGCGCTCCCCACGAGTGATTGTTGCCTGCGCTCTCTTTCTTGCGGCGTTACTTTCTTCATTCGCCTTCGCGGCGCTTTCTGATCAGTCTTCACAGTATTGGGTAGCTCGTAATCCCATTACCCCCGGCTCTCTCATTACTTCCGAAGATATTGCCCTTCTCGATGCTTCCCTTATCGATAATGCAGACTTGTATTTCGGAGAAGAAAATTCACCTATTGGAATGAGCAGTACACATCTGATTGGTGCAGGGCAATTTCTAGCCGTAAACGCACTTACTCAAGAGAGCGCACAATTTGACACTGAACAAGTTCCCTTGAATATTCTTCCTTCTGATATTCCAGCAATGATTGAAGTGGGTGAGCCTATTTCTCTCTACTGGGTTCCAGATGCACTCAATAGCCAGATCCTGAGCACTCCCGAACTCTTACTCACTGGGATTTTTCTAGAGTCGATAGATCGGAAAGGAACAAACTTTGGCTCTGGTCTAGCAATTACAGTCTCGGTCGATAGCTCGCAAGTGGCAAAAATTCTCTCAGGAACATCACATGGGCGTTTAGTTGTGGTTATTTCACATGGCTGAGCTACATGTTGTTACCGCAATAGGTGATCCGGAATTTGAAAGTTTTGTCGCACGAACTTTGCATTCACAGGGATGGAGCGTTCTCTTTCGCGCCGTTGACACAGAGCTTCTTGCCCGATACCTAAAGACTTCTACTGAGCTCAAGCCCTTACTCATCTACTCACGCGATATCCAAGGTTTGAATTCAGAATTTCTGGCATCAATCTCAACCTATATCGAGAGATCTATTGGCTTTGCTGGAATTGACGAGGATGGCGTAGATGACGAGCTCCTAGCAAGAACTCATGACGCAGCAATATTGATGGCTTGCATCGTGACGCAGGGAAGAGCGCCACTTCGACACCAAGGGCTAAGTAGCTCGGCAACTCGACGCTCGCGTGTAATCGCCATAGCTAGTGCCAGCCATGGAGATGGGACAACGACGACATCGATTAATTGTGCAATTGAACTTAATCTACTTGGGAAGAAAGTTCTTCTCATCGATGCCCACCACCAACTTCCTTCTATTTCAATCCTATTAGGTGAACGACTTCTCAATGGATCAGAACCTAAACAGGTGAGCCCACTGTTAGAAGTTTTTGAGCTCACTAGAGAAAATTCATTAGCGATGAATCAAACCCTCATTGATGCCTGCTCCCGTACTGATTTTGTATTAATTGATTGTGGCTTGATTCCTAAACCAGCAGAGGCGATTACAGAACGAAGATGGCAGAACACTTTCTCCAATTGGATTTATGACAATGTTGATGATTTGTGGGTGATTTCATCCCCACGTCCAGTAAGTATTCACTCTCTTCATAACTTCCACATTTCAATGTCAAAGCAGTCAATACGGGCCCGTCTGACATTTATCCTCAATCACAGAGTCTCAGGAAAGCGCGGAGATGTTCAAGAAGAAAAGTTTCTATCACTTGTCGCACCTAGCCATCCCCATGCCATTCGCGTGCTTCCCCTTGATACACGGGGTGCTAATGCAGCAGAACTGAATAGATCCATTTTGGTAGAGAGTAATCCCCGTGGCCTACTGCGGAAAAAATACCTTGAATTAGCGACCAGCCTGACCGCTTAGCCGCTGACTGTTATTTCAATATCTAGGGGCAGACCTTGTACCCTCTTCCTATGCGCGCGTATGTCGGTCTCACCTATGATGAGTTAAGCGCACTCATTTCGGGTGATCCCCTCACAATCGACATACTCTTTGCAGCAACTAGAGAATTTGTTGCAACCCATATCGATCTAGATGAGGAAGAGCGCGAATTCATTTTGACAATGCTTGCCGCCGAGGAGTCCCTTGAATTGCGCGAAGCAGGATTTGGTTTTGTCTTGGCTGCAGATGTTCCCAGTCATGTGATCACCGAGGAAGGCGCAGACAGTATTAAGGTCTCAGCAGAGATCACTCGTGACTGGGCGGCGTGCATCTTTCTAGTCTCTCCTGATAGTGAAGAACTCACCTGGTATGCAATTCAAGAAGTAGAAAACCTTCTACCTTCATGGAGTTCATAAATGCCCTCAATTGAAGAGTTTATTCGTGGAAGAAGTCCGCTTACCTCGCAGCAAATCTATCGACTCCGAGAACTAGTTGCTGATTGGCAACTGCTTTCAGATTTATCTTTTGCTGATCTTATTCTTTGGGTGCCTCTACGAAAAGATATGAAGAGTTGGCCAACAGGTTATGTTGCCGTTGCCCACATCCGCCCTATGACGGCGGCCACAGTATTTTCCCATGATGTCCTGGGGGAGGAAATTCAATGGGGGCAGCGGCCACATATTGATCGTGCTCTATCTAGTGCGGAGATTATTCGTGACACAGTTCCGGAGCGTTTTGGTGACCATATGGTCAAGGAAGAAACTACACCGGTGATTGACGAGCAAGAAGTGATTGCCGTTATATCTCGGCATCGAGATTCAGAGCTCATGCGTCAGCCCTCACGTCTTGAACTCAATTACCGTGAAACTGCACATCAGTTATATCGAATGGTTGCAGAAGGAAAATTCCCATATCAAAATGCGAGTTCGCTCTTTGATCCAGCTCCCCGAGTGGGTGACGGTCTCTTGCGCTTAGATGTCAATGGAGCGATTACATACGCAAGCCCTAATGCTCGTTCAGCATTTGGTCGGATGGGTTGGAATAGCGCACTCGAAGGCGAAACGTTGCACAATGTTGCAGAACAAATAACGCCACCACAAAATCTTGCACATGAAGAAGGTTTACGAGTACAACTTTCTGGAAAAGTGATTCGACGAGTAGAGATGGAGAATGCGGGCGGAACAATTGATCTCTTGGTACTTCCTATATCTCAAGGCGAGGACCGGACTGGTGCTTTAATCCTTCTGCAGAACGTGACTGAGCTGCGTCGCCGGGAACGCGAATTAGTTACAAAGGATGCAACAATCAGAGAGATTCACCATCGGGTGAAGAATAATCTTCAGACCGTCTCGGCACTTCTTCGTCTGCAAGCACGTCGGATTGAAGATCCTGCGGCGGGTGCTGCACTTAATGAGGCGGTCAGACGAATCGCATCGATTGCCCTGGTCCATGAAACACTTTCCTCCGGCAGTGATTCATCCGTTGCTTTTGATGATGTACTTGATCGGCTAGTCACTCACTCGCTGGATTTGAGTTCTAGGATGAATGAGTTAGTCATTACTCGCACGGGCTTTCTCGGCTCCCTCGATCCAACAATTGCCACGCCTTTATCTTTGGTCGTAACTGAGTTGATTCATAACGCACTTGAACACGGTTTGGAAAAAGGTGGCAGCTCACTGGAAATATCCTTAGAGCGCACTGCCGATCATGCTCAGATTTCAATCATTGATGACGGAGTGGGTCTGCCAGCAGGTTTTGATCTTGCCACATCATCAAATCTGGGACTTCAGATTGTGCGGACCTTAACTGAGAACGAACTCAAAGGTGAGCTCGTTCTTGAATCCACTGGGGTCAAAACTACGGCAAGACTTACATTTCCAATTTCATAGATGTTAAATAAAAAGATTTAACCCTGCGGATCGGAAATGCGCGCACGGTTACGGGCGGCACGACGCTTGAGTGCACGACGTTCATCTTCAGAGAGTCCGCCCCACACACCGGCATCTTGTCCGCTCTCAAGAGCCCATGCCAAGCAAGGGTCCTTGACGATGCAGCGATTGCAGACCTTCTTCGCCTCTTCGATCTGAGTGATCGCAGGCCCTGTATTTCCCACAGGAAAGAAGAGTTCTGGGTCTTCGTCGCGACAGGCAGACT
Organism: Candidatus Planktophila sp.; assembly: GCA_044350045.1. Taxonomy (GTDB): domain Bacteria; phylum Actinomycetota; class Actinomycetes; order Nanopelagicales; family Nanopelagicaceae; genus Planktophila. The sequence goes on from JBILIJ010000002.1 coordinate 94,464, forward strand.
GATGACGCCAATCCATGATCGCTCCTTAAGCTAGAGGAAGTGAGCGTGAAGTGAATTCACCTCTCGCAAAGCCCAATTCTCTCGTGACTTACTCTCTTAAACAAGGACGAACGCGAAAAGATTCCTCACATCTTGGTGATAAAGATCGCGCCGACACGCGCTGAGAACTGTTGTGCCCCCGACAGGAATCGAACCTGTGCACCCGCCTCCGGAGGGCGGTGCTCTATCCCCTGAGCTACGGGGGCGCAAGGTAGCCCTAGTTTACGTGAAGAAAGTTGATCGCAATCATGAAAGACTCTTCCCATGAATAACGCCAGTGAGATCGCATACTTTGCAACAGGCTGTTTCTGGGGAGCTGAGCGCCGATTCTGGAATCTCGAAGGAGTAAGTAACACCTCCGTCGGATATATGGGTGGCCAAAACCCTCATCCAAGCTATGAAGAAGTCTGTACCGGTAGAACTGGTCACGCTGAAATGGTTGCAGTCACTTTTGACCCCGCGCTCATTTCATATGATCGCCTCCTTCAAGAATTCTGGGTGATGCACGATCCGACATCCTTGAATGCTCAAGGCGGAGATATCGGTACTCAATATAGAAGTGCGATCTATACCAGCACCAGTGCTCACCACCAGCAGGCGTTAGCTTCGAAAGATCTCTACCAGGGTGCGCTCGCAAAAGCCGGATTAGGGTCGATCGTCACAGAGATTCAGAGCTCTGACGGCATCGAGTATTTCTTAGCTGAGGAGTATCACCAGAAGTATTTAGCAAAGAACCCCAACGGCTATGACTGTCACTCAAGTACAGGAGTTACCTTCCCTCTGTAAGGCCGATCGCCTTCTCATCGACGACTTCTAGTGGAATACTTACAAACTATGAGCGGCAACCATCTTGATTTCCTCACGCTGGCTGAGCTCTCAACTCATCGCAGTGCAAAATGGCGAGGATTTCCATCCGATGTAATTCCCCTTCCAGTGGCAGAGATGGACTTCGCAGTCGCCGAACCTATTAAAAAGTTGTTGCACTCGATGGTCGAAAGTTCAGATATGGGTTATCTGGGACCGATCCCTGAGCTGAACGAAAGTTTTGCAAGCTTTACTCTGACGCGATGGGATTGGACTGTCGATCCTACAAAAGTCCGCCTGGCAACCGATGTCGGAGTAGCCGTTGTTGAGGTCCTGCGAGTCTTTACAAAGCCGGGTGACTCGGTCTTGATCAGTTCTCCGGTGTATCAAAATTTTTACACATGGGTTAGCGAGACAAAAACACAGTGTGTAGATATTCCATTTATCTACAATCCAACTGACGACATCTCAACAACGTGGCTGATCGACTGGGAAGGCATCGAAAAGGCCTATCAAAGTGGGATCAAAGTTCATCTACTCTGCTCACCCCATAATCCAAATGGCAGAATGTATTCAGCATCAGAATTAAATAGATTTATTGAACTTGCGCGAAAGAATAATGTAATCATTGTGAGCGATGAGATTCATTCTCCTCTTGAGTACAAGGAGCATCCCTTCACACCGATTCTCGCACTCGGTGTAGAAGCCGCCGAGTGCGCTGTCGTAGTCACTGCAGCTAGCAAAGGATGGAGTATCCCAGGACTTAAGTGCGCAATTATTGTCTCCGGCAGTGATCGCATCCATGAAGAATTGAATTCGCTGCCGCCAGCACTTCACTTTCGTGCCTCAATATTTGGAGCCTTTGCAACTGCAATCGCCTTCAGCGAGGGAACACCTTGGCTCGATACAGTAATTAAACAGCTTGATCACAACCGTCATCTCGTTTCAACCTTACTCAGTGATCTCCTGCCCGAAGTAAAATACATTCCACCTCAACATTCATACCTTGCCTGGTTGGATCTATCCGAACTCAAACTAGGGATTGATCCAGGTGCAACGATTCTTCTTCAATCCAAAGTTGCACTCAACTCTGGCCACCTTTATGGGGCTCAATGGGATCAATTTGTTCGCTTGAATTTCGCGACTAGCCCAGAAATCATTTCTCGGGCGATCACGCAGATTACAGAGAGCATCCGTGTCTAAAGTTTTTGATGCAATCGTTGTAGGCGGTGGTCACAATGGTTTGGTGGCAGCCTCATATTTGGCTAAAGCTGGAAAAGATGTTCTGCTCCTTGAAGCCAACGCAGAACTAGGTGGAGCAACGGCTAGTGTGCGCGCATTCCCTGATTTCGATGCACGCCTATCTCGCTACTCATATTTGGTGTCGCTTCTGCCAGATCAAATCATTAATGATTTAGGCATCAATTTTCATACACGTAGCCGTCAAATTTCTTCATACACTCCTTATCATCGCAAAGGTACAGACGACGGCTTAAGGATTTCTACCCAATGGGATCAAGAGAGTGAGCAATCGTTTTATCGTTTAACCGGATCTGAGCAAGAAGGTATAGCGTGGCAAAAGTTTTACTCTGAGATCGCACAGTTTGCCGCTAAAGCTGCACCGTTGATGCTCTCTCCCTTAATGACCCGCTCTCAGATGCGCACGTTTATTGGTATGGATGATGTCTGGGATTACATGATTGAGCGACCTATCGGTGAAGTGATCGAATCGCGCTTTAGAGATGATGTGGTCAGAGGCGTCGTGCTCACCGATGCTCTTATCGGTACCTTTGTAGATTCGGATTCAATTCAAGCGAATATTTGCTTCCTCTATCATCTCATTGGAAATGGGATTGGACAGTGGAATGTTCCTGTCGGAGGAATGGGCGCGCTAGTGGCTGAGTTGGAACGTGTAGCACGTGAACTTCACGTGGAGATTCAACTGAATTCTCCTGTAACGCAAGTGGCAAGTACCGACGATGGAGTAACGATCACCTGCGAGAACGGTGATGAATTTAAGGCGGTTGATCTTCTCTTTGCTGCTGCCCCGCAAAGTCTTGCCACACTTCGCAAGAAGAGTGCACCCTCATCTTTACAGGGATCCCAATTGAAGATAAACATGTTGCTGACTCGCTTGCCACAACTTAAATCAGGGGTAGATCCTACGATTGCTTTTGCCGGAACCTTCCACATTAACGAAACCTACTCTCACCTGAACGCGAGCTATCACGTTGCTAAAGATGGAAAAATTCCTGAGCGATTACCATTAGAAATGTACTGCCATACATTGACGGATTCGAGCATTCTCTCAGCAGAGCTTGTAGAAAAAGGTTTTCACACACTCACCCTTTTTGGTTTACATACAGATGCATCTCTCTTTGATCGCGATCCAGAAGGTGCACGTGCGCAGGCTGTAGCAAATGCCCTTGCAAGCCTTAATGAATATTTAGCCGAACCAATTGAAAGCGTGATCGCTAAGAATTCAGATGGAACGCTAGCCCTCGAGGCTAAATCACCTCTAGATCTTGAGGCCGCAATCGGACTTCCTAGAGGAAACATCTTTCACCGCGATTTAGATTTCCCATTCATTGAAGACTGTGATGTCACAGATATCCCGCAATGGGGGAGTGAAACCGACGACCCTCATATTTTCATTGCAGGTGCTGGAGCGCGACGTGGTGGTGGGGTGAGTGGGATCGCAGGACATAACGCAGCAATGTCAGTTCTCTCTCGCCAATAGTCTGCATTAGGCTTATCTCATGAGCCACGACGCCTCGCACGAAAAACTTTCAACCAGAGCGATTACTGCTGGACGCCCAGAAGACAAAGTTGAAAACGGGATTAATCAGAGTATTTCATTGAACAGTACATTTGGAGCGGGTAGTCCGATTGCATATGGCCGAACTGGAAATCAGACATGGAGTGCAACCGAATCTGCTATCGGCGCACTTGAAGGTGGAAGTACTCTCGTCTTTTCATCAGGAATGGCAGCAATCACTGTAGCTCTCTCTATTCTCGAACCTGGTGCACGTGTAGTTGCATCACATCAGGGCTATAGCGGCGTGATGACTCTTTTGAATCAATACAATGCAAGTGGCCGTTTATTTGTCACTTTTGTGGATCTTTCACAGACAGAAGAAGTTTTGAGCGCGCTCAAAGGCGCTGATTTGTTATGGCTTGAGTCACCAACTAATCCTTGTCTTGATGTTGCCGAACTTCCTGAATTGATTTCTGCCGCAAAATCTTCACAGATTCTCGTGATGGTGGATAACACTTTTGCGACAGCACTAACCCAGCGCCCCCTCACTATGGGCGCCGATGTTGTGATGAATTCTGTAACTAAGTTTTTATCGGGGCATGGCGATGTACTTATGGGCTCGCTATCTACCCAAAATCCTGAAATCCTTGAAAAACTTGAAGCCGCGCGACAATTATTTGGGGGGATCGCCGGTCCCTTCGAAGCCTGGCTCGCACTTCGTGGCATTCGAACTTTCCCACTGCGCTTTCATAAAGCTTGCGAAAACGCCCTTGAGTTGGCTAAACGCCTGGATACTCATCCAAAGGTATCCAGAGTGCGCTATCCAGGTCTACCAACGGATCCTCAGCATGAGCGGGCTAAGAAGTTTATGAAAACATTTGGCGCGGTGCTTTCTTTCGAAATTGTTGGAAGCGCTGCAGATGCTGACCGCCTTTGCGATAGCTCATCAATTGTTACTCACGCAACTAGCCTGGGTGGTGTTGAATCCCTGTGGGAGCGCAGACGCAGATGGCCGAATGAAAGCGCGTCGGTACCCGAAAACCTCATCCGCCTCTCGGTGGGGTGTGAAGATGTAGAAGATTTGTGGGCCGATATTCAACAGGCGTTATCCGCGATTTAACAGAGCTCGTGCGACAAATTATGCGAAATAGCGGTAAATTTAGATCATGAAGATAATCCGACGCATATTAGCCGCGGCCGCAGTGGTCTTGTTGGCATTCAAGGGCGTCGCGTCATTTCTCTCATGGGTTGAACGACAAGATGATCAACCGGCTGAAGCATGGCTAGATGAAGATGAGCTTGATTCTGCCGATAGTAAAGATGCATAAGTGAGCGCAGAATACGTTCCAGGTACATGCAATATTGGTGCAGGTGAAATTCGCCAGCGCCAAGTTGTAGCAGTTATTGGTTTCCTACTCTTTATCGCTTCTTCAATTGCCCTCTTTGCAATGGATGCACCTCGAGAATCCCGACTTGCCTTGTTTCTCCCACTGATGATGGCAAGTATTGGTTGGGTACAGTCACGGAAGAAGTTCTGTCTTGCTTATGGATTTATGGGGACTTTTAATTTTGGAAAGCTCGGTCAGTTATCTCGCGTGAGTGATAAGAGCGCGCTTCGCGCCGATAGAAGTACTGCAGTAAAAATTCTCTTGCAGGGCCTTGTTTATGCAGCGCTTGTAACTGCAGCGATGTATCTGATTCCTGCTTAATTTTTCTTTTCAGCCTTTGGAGAAGGTCCTTTCCACTTATTACCCTTCATCCCATAACCAGATGGTCGGGTTGGAGGCTGCGGCGGATTCATAAGAGGTTCAAGCTCAGCTACAGCCTTGTCTCGATTAGCAGCAGCCAAAGCAGTCGCAGCAGCAAAATTTGCCTTACTTGATGCGCCGCGTGCAGCGTTCTTGAATTCTCTCTGCGCTTGTTTCAGCGCCTGAATAAATGTCGTTGCAATCGCACGTAATTCTTGTTCACGTATGGCGCGAGCTTCCTGATAGATCTGGAATTGATTCTTATACTCAATCATATCTAACTCGTATTGTTGAATTGGAGAGAGAGTTGCAGCAGGAGTAGGAGTTACCTCGGCTGCATGCGCAGGAACTGCCGTCATAGAGAGCACAGTTGAGGCCAGAAGAAGAGAGATCAGGTGGCGCATTCTTGTCATTGACTCTCTCCTTTCACAGTGCCTTGCCAACTTATTTATAGACGAAAGAGTGCCATTAAATTTTGTGAAGAATCTGTGAATCTTACTTCAAATCATAGCGATAGGGCATCGAGGGTAGAAATGTCGGGCCAGACCTGCAAGGCTAGGGCTATGGAGCCAATGCAGAATCAGGCAACAAAGGTCCTCATCGTCGATGATGAGGCAGGTGTGCGCGAGCTATTAAAAGATGCCTTGAGATTAGCTGGATTCGAGCCACAATCGGTAGGCGATGGAATGAGTGCGCTGACACTTCTTCGAACTTTTACTCCAGATATTATGATTATTGATATCAATATGCCGTTGATGGATGGATTTGAATTGGTCGAGCGACTTCGAAAAATCGGTAACGATGTTCCAGTTCTCATGTTAAGCGCGCGGGCTGATCGAGTAGATGTGACCCGCGGCCTCACGTTGGGGGCCGATGATTACGTAACTAAACCATTTGGATTAGAGGAACTTGTCCTTCGCCTGAAAGCAATCTTGCGTAGATCACACCCAGTGGATGCCCTTGATTCTGCTCTTACTTGCGGGCCAATTGAGATTGTCGATCAAAGTCACTCTGTCAAGTTCAATGGAGAGCTTATCGATCTATCCCCAACGGAGTATCGATTGCTGCAGGTTCTTATGGAAAATAAGAATCGGGTCCTATCGAAAACTGTTCTCCTCGATGATGTGTGGGGGATAACCTTCGAGTCAGAGAGCACTGTCGTTGATACCTATATTTCTTATCTGCGAAAGAAACTACATCGTGATGGATTTGAGGGCATTAAGACGATACGTGGAGTTGGATTTGTGATCCAGGAACCCAAGAAGCCTTGAAGCGAAAAAGCTTACGTGCAGTCCTTGCTAGCGCACTAGTTACCACCGCACTCTCACTATCAATTGGTGGCTTTGCCACCGTCTCACTCAGAGATTCTCAGATTGAAAGAGTCGATCAGCAACTCCAGAAAATCGTAGATGCTGTTCGATCAAATCCAGATTCACCAGTGAGCTCCGCCCTTGATGCCGCATCTGAAGAAGATTTCAATATAACTATTGCGATAGTTTCTAGTAAGAACAACGTCACGATCATTAATGAATCAAAACTCACTCTTGAATCACTTCCACGAGACTCTGTGCTCTCGGCCGCCCTCATAAATCCAATTACAGTTGAAGGTAAAGAAAATTATCGACTCCTCGCCCAAGAAATTTCAGGTGGAGATCGCCTCATTTTTGCTGATTCTCTCTCAATAATTGAGGCGGCGTTTTCCAGTAATTTAGAGAGACTTCTGATCTTCACTGTTATTGCCGATCTTGTGGCAATAGCTATCTCAGTGTTGCTATTAGCCAGAAATAATAGAAAATTAGAAGCTGATGCGCTTCTACGCATGCAGAAGTTTTTAGCTGATACTTCTCATGATTTAAGAACTCCACTTACTGTAATTAAGGGTTACTCAGAGCTCTTGAGTAAGGGACAGATTAGTAATCCAGAAGATCGTGGGCGTGCCTTCGAGCGCGTTAATTCTGAGATTATTCGTATGGAAAACCTTATTCATGACCTCTTACTTCTGGCCGAACTCGGTGAAACATCGCGACCAATTTTTGAAGAACTTGATCTTTCTGACCTCTTAGCCTCATACGCCCATGACTTCTCAACTCTGAACCCAGAGCGAGCGATTATTGTAGAGATTGAATCCGGAGTGATCATGAAGGGCTCTATCGAACATCTACGACGTCTGATTCAAAACATTTTCAACAATATTTCTCGACACACGACCTCAGATGCATCGGTAAAGGTGGCAATCGCGCGCAAGGGAAAAAAAGTACATCTCACGATAGAAGATGGAGGCAAAGGGCTACCCTCTGGTGGTTATAGAGATGGAGTGCGCGAGCTCAATCGCTTCGATGCCAGTCGATCACCCGAGACAGGTGGTTCAGGTTTAGGGTTATCTATAATCGCTGCGATTGTGGCAGAACATGAGGGAATCCTAAACTTACGAAAGAGTGATCTCGGTGGATTAGCCGTGGAGATTATTTTTTAGTTTTCTCCTTGAAGGTTTAGGCCACACCTTTGCCTTGAATTGAACCTGACACTGGTCTGATCTAGGGTAATTTAGCCACATGGCACCTTCGTCTCGAGTCACCCTTGAGCAAGCGTTTGCACAAGCCACCGGCTACTTTCAAAGCCCAGTCACGATTACCAAGGTTGTACTTTCAGGTCGGCGCAGAAATATGCAGACCTCAACCAAGCGTATCGACATTCGTCCTGTGAAAATTAAAGACGAGCTGTACTTTCAGGTAAGCACAAGTGATGGCAAAGCGACCACAACGAAGAATTATCTTCCCGCCGAATTACCGGTCTCAGAATTTTTTACTAGCGGCTATTCCAACGTTCTCATCGAAACTCTTCATGAGAGTTTTTCACTTCAAATTTCGAAGAAAGATGAACCCTTAATCAGCATTAAGGCTGGAAATTTTGAAGCCGACCTTTCACACGATAGAAAGAAGGCTCGACTTCTTGATCCTTCGGATCCGTTTCTTATCGAAGTTGGCATTAGTGATGCTTCCGGCAAAGTAAAAGCATCGAAAATGGATAAGTACATGCAGGTCGAAGAATTCTTAAGATTGCTAACCCCAACGCTTACTCATGCTATCGAAGCAGGCCATCTTGCTTCACCTCTACCCACAAAGCCGCTGCAGATCGTCGATTTAGGATGCGGTCATGCCTATCTCACCTTTGCAACCCATCAATATCTTCAATCTATAGGAATGAGCATCAAGGTAATTGGCATTGATATTCGAACAAGCTCACGCGATCGAAATAATGAAATTGCAAAGAAGCTCGGAATTTCAGAGACCATTGAATTTTTAGCCGAGGAGATTTCCCAGACATCACTTACTCAGGCAGATGTTGCAATTGCACTCCATGCATGCGATACGGCTACAGATGATGCGATTGCCTGGGCGCTGCGATCTGAAGCTCAACTTCTGATGATTGCCCCCTGCTGCCATCATGACATTCAATCTCAGTTGAGTGATTCACCGGAACCCTGGTCGCTCATCACTCGATATGGAATCATGCGTGAGCGCCTTGCAGATTTACTGACCGATGCATTTCGCATGCAGATTCTAAAGTTACGCGGTTTTCGTGTGGAGGCTATTGAGTTCGTGGGCGGGGAGCACACCCCTCGAAATCTCATGATTCGGGCAGTTAAGACTGGTGCGCCCGTTGATCCAATCGAAATCGCACGCTATGAAGAGATGGCCTCGCTCTGGAAGGTAAAGCCCGCCCTCGCACGTCATCTCAACCCGTAGACTTAAGCCATGTCAAAGGTTCTTGCATCACTGCCGGTTGGTGAAAAAGTAGGTATCGCATTCTCTGGCGGTCTTGATACATCAGTTGCGGTTGCCTGGATGCGCGCCAAGGGTGCAATTCCGTGCACATATACGGCAGACCTTGGTCAGTACGACGAGAGCGATATTGACTCAGTTCCTGTTCGTGCAAAAGAGTATGGTGCAGAAATTTCTCGACTTGTTGATTGTAAAACTCCGTTAGTTGAAGAAGGCTTGGCAGCGCTAGCGTGCGGTGCTTTTCACATCCGTTCGGGTGGTAAGCAATACTTCAACACGACCCCGCTTGGTCGTGCAGTAACCGGAACTCTTCTTGTTCGTGCGATGCTCAGCGACAAGGTCGATATTTGGGGCGATGGCTCAACGTATAAAGGTAACGACATTGAGCGTTTCTACCGTTATGGACTTCTCGCTAATCCAAATCTAAGTATTTACAAGCCGTGGCTTGATGCTGATTTTGTGCGTGAGCTAGGCGGGCGTAAAGAGATGTCTGAGTGGCTTGTTAAAAATAATCTTCCCTATCGAGACAGCACTGAAAAGGCTTATTCAACAGATGCAAATATTCTCGGGGCAACTCACGAAGCAAAAAATCTAGAAAGCCTCGATGCATCCATTGAAATTGTTGACCCAATTATGGGTGTTCGATTCTGGGATGCAGATGTGAAGATTGCCAGCGAAGATGTGAAGATAGAATTCAACCAGGGTCGCCCAGTAGCACTTAATGGCAAGCGATTTGATGATGTAGTTGCGATGATGAATGAAGCTAACGCTATTGGTGGTCGCCATGGTCTTGGAATGGCTGATCAGATAGAAAATAGAATTATTGAAGCAAAGAGTCGTGGTATTTATGAAGCTCCGGGTATGGCGCTTCTCTTTATTGCCTACGAACGTTTGCTTTCGGCAATTCATAATGAAGATACGATCGCAAATTATCATGCTGAAGGACGACGTCTCGGTCGTCTGCTCTATGAAGGACGTTGGCTTGATCCTCAATCACTAATGCTCCGAGAGTCGCTACAAAGATGGGTTGCATCTGCCGTCACTGGCGAAGTCACACTACGACTTCGTCGAGGTGATGATTACTCTGTCATTGCAACGTCAGGACCACACTTGAGTTATCACCCAGATAAGTTATCGATGGAGCGCACAGAAGATGCTGCATTTGGTCCTACAGATCGAATCGGGCAATTAACCATGCGCAATCTCGATATTGCAGATACACGTGAAAAACTTGAGATGTACCGCTCTCAAGGACAGCTCGGCCAAGGCGAATTCACCCTCATTCGCGAAATTGATAATAACTAGCGTCAATCAAAGGTTAGAATTCATCCATGAAAAAAGTTGCCCTCGTTCTAGCGTTCTCACTTATTGGTCTTACCGGCTGTTCCGAAATTGGAGATAACATGTCAACAAATACCTTGATACCAGTTAGTACTACGGCGGGTGCGGAACCGACTATTGGAAAGATTCCTACTGGCCCTGCCCCAACAGAGCTTGTTGCCCAAGATGTAATTGTCGGAACAGGAGCAACAGTGGAGGCGACATCAATACTGACTGTGCATTACATGTTGCTGCAATGGTCTGATGGATCACTTATTGAATCTTCATGGAGCAGTGGAAACCCAGCAACATTTGGATTGATGGATGTGATTCCAGGATGGCAACAAGGTTTAGTTGGGGCCAAAGTTGGATCTCGGCGCTTACTAGTGATCCCACCAGCACTCGGTTATGGTGCAATGCCTGGCCACCCGCTAGAAGCTCAGACTTTGATCTTCGCAGTCGACATCATTTCAATCTCGTAATCTCAAGATAGGGCCCGATGTCACTTCTTCATGTTCTAGATCTTCTCTCTGTCTTTGTCTTTGCACTCGTTGGAGCACGCGTAGCAGCAGATAGAGGACTTGATTATGGCGGTATCGCACTTGTAGCAATAGCTGCATCAGTATCTGGTGGAACGCTCAGAAATATATTTTTAGGTCTTAAGCCAATCTTGATTACAGATCCTTGGGTAATTACAAGTGTCGTTGCTGCAGTGGGAATCACTCTGAGCGTTCGCCGCGTTACTCATATCGGTAAGACGCTTTTGATCATGGACACCATCGGCTTAGCAATTGCCACCGCATCCGGTGTTCAGTTAGCCCATAACCTCAACAGTCCGTGGTTTGCAACGATCATTCTTGGGGTTATCACAGCGATCACAGGGGGATTACTTCGCGATCTTCTCTGCCAGCTTGAACCAGTGGTTTTGCACCGGGAAACAATTGCCACATCATCTCTCTGTGGTGCGGCTGCATTTGTTCTTCTGATTGAACTTGGCGTGGTGGTTACGGCAGCGACAATTACTGCCGGATTTGTTGTTGGTCTTGTCAGAATTCTCTCTATTCAATTCGATCTCAACCTTCCTAAATTTAAGGCAAGCTCATCGTGATTCGCCCGGCAGGTTTAGAAGACACCGAAGAAATACTCGCCTTAATCTACGAGTTAGCCGGCTATGAAAAGGCACCGAATGAAGCAAAGGCGACCGCTGATCAGATCCGCCAATCATTCTTTTGCGAGAACCCAAAAGTTTTCTGTGAGATTGTTGAAGAAGATGGCAAGATTGCAGGGTTTGCTATCTGGTTTTTGAATTACTCAACCTGGCAAGGAATGCACGGAATCTACCTTGAAGATCTCTTCATTAGACCCGAGTATCGCAAGCGAGGCTATGGCAAGGATTTACTCAAACATCTAGCGGGTATCTGTAAAGAACGAGGTTATGGACGATTCCAGTGGTGGGTTCTTGATTGGAATACACCAGCGATTGATTTCTATACATCTCTTGGTGCAAAGGCGATGGATGAATGGACCGTCTATCGCGTCTCTGGAAAAGAGTTAAGCGATTTAGCTTTTGAGGACCGCTAGCGCAACTGAAAAATCTCGTTCAAAAACCATCAGTGATGGTCCTTGCAAGGTCTGCGTCAAGGTAGCTTTGATATTTGAATCCTTTAACTTAAGAAGTGCCATCTCTGCCTCAATGTAATTGCCAGGGGTGGGGAGAGCTTTAAGCAGGCCGTACTCATCTTTCCTCCCAGCACTAATTGGCGTGACAATTAGCTTTTTATTATTCGATGAAAAAGCCCACTTAAGGAAGAAGATAAGTATTCCTACAGCAACAAATCCACCAAAGGATGAGAGAAAAAGTCCATTATTGATGCCGCCTAGCACTCTGGGTACCTCATGCGTTGATTACACCTGTTGTGAGCAAGATTAAAATCAGGCTGCCTAGAGCAATTCGATAGATAATAAAAGGTAGAAAACTCTTGGTGGCGATAAATTTCATTAACCAAGAAATTACTGCGTAGCCAACTACGAAGGAGACAAGGGTTGCTCCGAAAGTTTCGATGAGCGTATAAGGAGCGTTGCTATCACCATCTCCAATTGCACCTTTAAGTTCATACAATCCGCTTCCGAAAACAGCCGGGACTGCAAGTAAAAATGAGTAACGCAGCGCACTTTCACGGGTATAGCCAAGGACTCGACCCATCGCAATAGTTGCACCTGAGCGTGAAACGCCAGGCACCAGCGCGAGTGCTTGCGCAAATCCGTAAGAAACGCCATGGGTATTTGATAACGACGATAAATCACGATGGCTTTTACCAAACCTGTCCGCAATTCCAAGAATGATTCCAAAGACAATCATCACAGTTGCAATGAGCCAGAGGGATCTAAAGGTGTTTCGAATATTTTCTTGAAAGATATAACCAAGAACCACAATAGGTAGTGAACCAAGAATAATCAGCCATCCAAGACGAACATCATTGGCTGAGTATTCAGCGCGATCCTGCCTGAGTATCACCCGATTAATCCAGGCCGAAGCAATACGCCATATATCTCGCCGGAAATAGATGAGCACGGCTAGCTCAGTTCCAATCTGAGTAATAGCAGTAAAGGTCGCTCCGGGATCACTGGCATTTGGTAAGAATTCACCGGCAAAGCGAAGGTGAGCACTCGATGAGATCGGTAAGAACTCAGTCAGACCTTGTATCAAGCCAAGGAATAGCGCTTCAAACATGCGCTAAGTATGGCATCAACCATGCGAAGTGGATCAGCGTAGATGACTCACATTGACCCTAAATAATGATAGTTTTTCATCTATTGCCAGAGAGACCGGGGAAATAACGATGGATAAAAATCTCGAAGATGCTGGTCACGAGTATTTCTCTCAGCTCTATGGTGCTACCTCGGTAGAAGGAGAGCCTCAACAAACAATTTTTGATAAATGGCGCGACAAACTTCTCGTAAATACCTACGGCAAATACAGCACAAGCAAACTCACCGATTCAGATGTACTCGACGTCGGATGTGGTTATGGCTGGCTTCTGGATGCTTTTGAAGGAGCACATAGCCTTTGCGGCGTCGATATTGCTCACCATGCTGTTCAAGTTGCGGCAAAACGAAAGCCGGAAAGATTTTTTAAACAAGGAGATTTGCACGAGCCCAGTCCATTCAAGCAAAAATTTGATTTGATTCTAGCGATCAACATAATCGAGCATCTATCAAATCCCGAAGCCGGTATTCGATCCATAAGAGATTCAGCCAAACCTGGAGCAATTGTTCTAGTACACATGCCTACAATTTCAAATTGGCTCACCCGTTGGGAATATTCCAAACTCTATGACTCAGATCCAACCCATATTTATCGACCATCCGGGAAGACTGTCCGTAAGTTATTCGAAGCCGATGGCTTCCAAACTTTACGAGACTCGTATCTGCCACATTTCCCAGCATTTCTCACCAAAGTATGGCCAGTTCATCCTGCATATCTAGCAGTATTTAGAAAGAAGTGACCCTAAGTTAGGGCCACTTCTTTCTCAATTACGAATTAAGATAACGCTCCAGTGATTTCGTAGAGATAATCATGAGCATCTGGAGTGAAATCAATTCCCGCACCGATTCCTGGTGGTGGTGTGAACCAGCCATCAATCGGAGCGTGGATGCCAGAAAAAATTGGATCTGGGTTTGGCTTGTTGAATTCCCCAAAGACAAAGTACTCAGCATAAGGGATACCAACTTCAGCAAAGATCAATGCTAAATCCCAAGGACGCAGTCCGCCACCATGTGGAATTACAGGAATAGCTTTCGTTGAAGCCAGAGCACAGATCTTCTTTGACTCTGTTAATCCACCGCACCACTGAATATCTGGCTGAAGAATCTCGCAGCCTCTGACGTCTAGGAGTTGCTGAAAACCGAAACGAGAATATTCGTGTTCGCCGGTAGCAATTGCTGTGCTTGCAATCTTCTTATTAAGGACTGCATAGCCTTCATAATCATCAGGAGGGAGGACTTCTTCGATCCACTTCAATCGGTATGGCTCTAGCAGGGCTGCCATACGGATGGTGTATTCAACATCCCATGCCATGTAGCAATCGAGCATGATCTCAACATCCCAGCCGACCATCTCGCGAGTTTGCTTAACAAGTTCTACGTTGCCGTTCATGCCCTTGCGACCTGATGCGGGTCCAAAGGGCATTGCAAGTTTATGTCCCATAAAGCCTTTATCTTTTGTCTCAGCAATATTATTTCCCGTTAAGTAACACTGCACCGTATCTTTTGCAGCGCCTCCAAGTGAAACGTAGAGAGGCTCCTGACGGGATTTAGCAAGTAGATCCCAAAGTGCATAATCAACTGCAGAGATCGCCATCACTGGTGTGCCTTTGCGACCGTAAGGCATTGAGGCGCGCCACATGATGTCCCAGTTGCGCTCGACTTCATGCACTTGGCGTCCAACTAGTAACTTCTTAAAGTGTTGAGCAATAATTTCAGCAGAGGCGCGACCTCCAGCGCTCTCACCTAAGCCGTAGCTTCCATCTTCGGCGATGACTTGCACAATTGTTCGCCCAGGCATACCGAGCCACAATTCACGATAAGGACGGAACTCGGGATGTATCGACATTGGATTAGCGATCTCAGTACGAGAAAGCCAGCTTGAATTGCTTTTCTGTTGATCGGCCGGTGCTTCGCCCTTTTTGTTAGGCCCACTAAGAAAAACTTTGATATCTACAATTTTCACAGCATCTCCTGATTAACTAATTAAAGCGCCGCCATCTACGGCCACCAACGAACCTGTTACCCATTCACTTGCATCTGAAATAAGAAAGACCACTGCCTTGCCTAAATCCTCTGGAACACCCATTTGGCGCACACCTGGGCGATCAACCCAAGGCTTACCGGCTTTCTTTTCTCCATCAGCACGTTGCTTGACATTAATATCTGTTGCAACACCACCACAGAGAATTGCGTTTACGCGGATTCCTGTCTCGGCAACTTCATGTGCCATTGAGGTGGTGAGTGAACTTAGGCCACCTTTAGATGAGATGTAATGAACTTGTTGGTTGCCACCGCGGTAGGCGGAGACTGTACTGATGTTAACGATGGCACCCTTCTTGCGAGACTTCATATCCTTGAGTACTGCCTGAGAAAGATAGAAAGGACCAGAAAGGTTCACTGCCAGGTGTCGATCCCAAATTGCTGGAGTAATCTCTTCAAAAGCGGTGAAATCACAGATACCGGCATTGTTGACTAGGGCATCCACGCGACCTTTATCTTTAACGATCTCAGCGATGACCCGCACACATTCACTTTGAATCCCGACATCACAGAGATAAGCAGAGGCTTTCCCACCTGCACCTACGATTTCAGCAATCATTTTATCTGCATGGACTTTTTCACTATCGACTGGATAGATGATTGCAACCTCACCGCCTGCTGCAGCGACCATACGAGATATTCCGCTGCCGATTCCTCGGCCCCCACCAGTAACTACAACAACTCGACCTTTGAGTGCGTCAGGTGAATAAACATGTGTCACTTCTCTACCCACATTTCTTGCTTCT
This sequence comes from Candidatus Planktophila sp., assembly GCA_044350045.1. Taxonomy (GTDB): domain Bacteria; phylum Actinomycetota; class Actinomycetes; order Nanopelagicales; family Nanopelagicaceae; genus Planktophila. Next base: position 110,467 of record JBILIJ010000002.1, read on the forward strand.
CTAATGAATTACTTGTCAGATGATTTAGGGGGAACGTCATCTTTCAGCAAATCATAGACCCTAGGAATTGCAAAATATAGACCAACGACAAAGCGAATCACGAATGATCCAATGAAAATTTCCGTCAGTGTGAACTTGTTGGTGAAAAAGGGAATAAAGAATGCTGTGACGAATGGAATTCCAAGAGCAAATCCAATGTAGATATTTATCAGCATAGTTCTGCGTGACTCATCGCCATAGCGATATAGCCCAAGCCAAATTCCGACATCTGTTCCCGCGTTGAGTAATCCTGCTAGGAGGGTTGCAATCAAAATCAATTCGATGTTCGGGGAGACCACAATCAGTAGAAAGTAAATTGCTGAGACTGGCACAGTCCATGCGAGGATGGCATAGCTCCCTGTCTTGGTTTGCAATCGTCGCCAGATAAGCGTGCCAACAACCGCTCCTGCCGAGAGCACCATCGCCCAGACGCCCATCCAGCGATCTGAGACTTCGCGCTCTTCGATGAAGTACACAGATTGAAGCGGACCAGCTATTGAAGAGGCGGTGACAATCAGAACGATCCCAACGAGAAAGTACATAAATTGTTTCTCTGCCAAAATTTTCTTAACGTGCAAATTCTCTCTAAAGGTTTCAAGGTATGTGTGTGGTGAGTCTGGGTAGATAATGCGCGAGATAACGTAGATTTCTGCAAGGCCAAGAGCGCCAGAGACAAAAAATACAGCGACGTAATTATAAGGAAAAGGTAGAACGATCATTCCTAAGCCAATGATTCCGTTTGCACTTAAAGCACCGATATTGGCAATTCTTGTTCGTGAGTTCACGATTTTTGGTTGATGTTCTGTGTCTACAACGATTCCAACAGTGGGTGCCCAGAATGCTCCAAAGACAACAGTTGGTAGGGCACAGAGGCAGAACATGGCCACCGCTATCTCAGCCTGATGGGTATCAAAGAGCAGGGCAGTAGCTGGCATAAAGAAGAAAATTCGCGATATGACGCCACAGATGATCATCCAGTGCCGCTGTTGACCAATGCTTCGTAGATTCGCCACTGCAATAGGTCCCATAAGCAGTGGCCCTACTGAGGTGAGGGCTACATAGATACTGATGAGCAGAATCGATGCATCAAGACGGAGCAGGAAGGGAATTGCAAAAATAACCCACGCACCATTAGCTGCGCCTCCCCAGAATGCCTGGAGGCGCATCAGTCGATGATTATGTTCCCTTGTTTCGTCTATATTCATAACGATAAATTAAATTGTCACCCCAATATATTTTTTCTCAAGGAATTCGTGAATGCCATCAAAGCCACCTTCACGACCTAAGCCGCTCTCTTTATAACCGCCAAAGGGAGCAGCCGGGTCAGAGATGACTCCACGGTTAATTGCAACCATTCCCGACTCCATTGCCTCTGAAACTCTGATCGCTCGCTCGAGAGATCCGGAGTAGACATAGCTGATGAGTCCATATTCAGTATCGTTTGCAAGACGAATAGCTTCCTCGTCACTTTCTACCGTAACAATTACTGCAACGGGTCCGAAGATTTCTTCTCGCAAGATTGGATTATCTGAAGCAACAGTCATCACAGTTGGCGGATAGAAAGCGCCATCACCCTGTGGTTTTGCACCACCTAGAGTGACCTTTCCCCCTTGCTTAACTGAACTATCTACAAGGTCTGCAATCTTGTCGCGCTCTTTCACCGAGACGCTCGCGCCAAGTTGAGCACCTTCGGTCAAGCCAGATGCCATCTTGATATTCGACATTGCTTCGGTAAGTTTGTCGGTAAATTCTTTAGCTACAGAAGTAGAAACATAGAAGCGATTAGCCGCTGTACAGGCAGCTCCACCGTTTCTTAGCTTGGCCAGCATCGCCCCGGCTACCGCCTCGGAAATATTGGCATCATCGAGAACGATAAATGGTGCATTGCCACCTAGCTCCATAGATGTGCGTATTACTCGATCAGCTGCCTGCTTCAAGAGCAACTTTCCAACAGGGGTAGATCCGGTGAAGGAGAGATTCTTAATTCGAGGATCAGCCAGTAATCGTGAGACGGCTGGGCCTGATGGTGTCGGAGTAATTACGTTGACGACACCTGCAGGAAGTCCAGCACGGTGCAAAATATCGGCGATGGCCAAGGTTGTCAGTGGTGTCTCCATGGCTGGTTTAACAATAACTGTGCAACCAGCTGCAACTGCGGGGCCAATTTTCCGCGTTGCCATGGCAGCTGGAAAATTCCAAGGTGTGATCAAGAGTGAAACTCCGACCGGCTGATGAGTAACAAGAATTCTCTTATCTCCACTTGGTGAATGACGGAACTCTCCATTCACGCGCACTGCCTCTTCCGAGAACCACCTAAAGAATTCAGCGGCGTAGAGAACTTCACCTTTAGCATCGGCAAAAACTTTGCCATTTTCGCGCGAGACCAAACGAGCTAAATCATCGGCCTCGGCGATCATGATTTCAAATGCGCGGCGCAGGATTTCACCACGAACACGAGATGGTGTTTTTGCAAATGTGTGAAATGCGCGATCAGCAGCATCGATGGCTGCATCGATTTCCTTATCACCAGCAATTGCGATTTCAGTGATGACAGAACCATCACTTGGATCATAGACAGGATGACGATTGGGGGTTGCTACCCATTGACCATCTATATAGAGATCTGACCGAATCATCTTGCCCCTTATTTCTGCTAGAACGGATATTCTAAACTGCCACTAAATGGTTTGTTGCGTACAACTCGGTTCTCAAGAGAACCAAGTGTTGTCATTTCAAGTTTGATGACATCGCCAGGATTGAGAACCTTGTCCTGTTCTGCCCCGGATCCATCTCCTACAGTTCCTGATCCAAAGACTTCGCCGACTTGCAGCTCTTCATTCCACGAGGCATAAGCGATCATCTGTTCAAATTTCCATTTCATCTTGCTGGAAGAGCCATTGGTCCACTGTTCACCGTTGATCCAGCATTTCATATCCAGCGCATAGGGATTGGCAATCTCATCTGCGGTGACTAGCACAGGGCCTAACACGTGAGCGCCGATAAAGTCCTTACCCTTTGCTGGACCAAGACCAACGGTCATCTCTGCAGATTGAATAGCGCGAGCGGAGAAGTCGTTATAAATGGTGTATCCATAAATGTGCTTGGCGGCGTTATCAACCTTGATGTTTGCCCCACCTTTTCCAATGACAATTGCGAATTCAAATTCGAGGTCTAGGAATTCGGCATACTCTGGAAATTCAATCTCCTGACGATGAGCGCCGATACTTGAAGGATTTCCCTTGTAGTAAACCGGGCGGCGATACCACTCATCTGGAATTGGCCTATTGAGTTTTGGAAAGACGTTGAGAAGGTGGTCTTCAAAAGCCATAAAGTCACGCAATAGTGGTGGCTTGATAATGGCCGGCAAGTGTGTGATATCTGATGCGCTGTAACGAATCGCTTCCTTAGTTGGCGACTTATCCCAGCCTTGAGCCAGTGCGGCTTCGACCGCGTTCTCTGCATGCTCTCTGGCACGCTCGCCACCTTCTACAAATTGCAGAGTAGATGGTGGGCAGAGAACATCGGTCAAACGCTGGGCTTCTTCATTGCTTACACCTTGTGAAGACAAAAGCGCATGAGAGGCAGATGTAAGGTCAATGATCTGACCGCTGTCAGCATCGCCTTCTACCAAAGCACCGAGGTGACGGCGCTTTCCTTCAGACGTTACTGTTTCAAAGGCGAGTAATTTCATTAGCCAATAAGTTGCGTGTAGATTTCACGCTCGCGCTTTTCAAGGAGTGGAACAATAATGCCTTCGATAATCTCCTTGAAGTGTGGGGTGTCGCGGTGAGCTGCAATTGATGCTGGATCTTTGTAAACCTCATAGAGGCAGTAAAGATTTTCGTTCTCAGGATCAATATTTGCGTTGTAGAGTAAGCAAGCTGGCTCATCTGCCTTCACGCGAACTGCCATTTTGGCCAAAGCCTCGCCTACTGCCTTAGAATTGCCTGGTATAACGTAGTAACGTGCAATTAGTACTGCGTTCATCTCTTTTATCCTTGCCTCTCGTGTTAGTGGAATTGCTTATTAGTTAATACTGGATTATTCAGTAAGTCATTGAGATTATCGCCAAGTAGCCTTGTTAAATCATCTTGAGGAAGATACTGGCAATGTGAGCGGACCACCTCGATAGCTTGCGTATATGTCAACATATCGCGTGAAGCTGGAAAGTCTGAAGCCCAGAACAGGCGTCGTGGACCGTATGCCTCATAGATTGCTTTAAAAAGAGTCTGTGACTGGCTATAAGGAAAATCAAATTTCTTACTATTGTTGTAATTAAAGCCAGAGATTTTTACTCCAATATTTGGTTGCTTAGCTGCATCAAGAATTTTCTGTACCTCAACTGGGTTATGGCCAGAACCTGTGTTCTCTGGCATCGCCATATGATGAAGCAATATTGGCAACGTTGGATTTTCTGCCGCGATTATCTGCAAGTCAGACAACCAGGCTGTCGAAATTGCCATTGAAGCGACAACTTTTAATTCACTTGCTGTGGCAAAAAATTCACGACCTTCATCAGAGAGCATCCAGCCATCATTTTCACCACTAACGTAGTGAGTGAATCCGCGCGCATCATTTTCAGTGATTTCTTTCCGTAGCCGGGCGGGGGCCCCTGGAGCGTGATGATCTTTTCTCCACACACAATCCGCATCAACCCATGCAGTAATTCGATCAGGGTGTTTGCGGGCAAAGTTTGCTACATACTCATTGTTATCTTCGTTGCCAAAGCCATCACCACCAGCTCCATCACCGATTCGAGCACAGACGACAGATGCGCGTGAAACTCCATGCGTATCCATTTCATAAAGCAGGGCTTCTATTGAACCGCGATGATCAGGATCTGGAACCGCTTTATCGTAAGGCCACCTGCGCCATGCGTGACAATGGCTATCAGCAATCACTTTACTTTCCTGATCTTCCAGCGACTACACGGTCAGTGATTTGGGCACGTGGCTCTGCACCAGCATGCCATCTCTCGAGCTCTTCAACCATGAGTGTGAAGAAGCGTGGTTGAGCTTCCACAGTCATGCCACCGATATGCGGGGATAGAAATACATTTCTCATCTGACGAAGAGGGGAGTCGACTGCAATTGGTTCTGGGTTGTGTGCATCCAGTCCAAACCAGGCATCATTCTTATTTGCCTTTGCAATCAGGGCTGGAACATTGACGCACCCACCGCGTGAGACATTTACAAATACTGCACCCGGTGTAAGTAAGGCCAACTCTTTCTCGCCAATCATGTCTCTGGTCTTCGCTGTGTCAGGGGCGAGACAGATGACTACATCACAACTCATGACTTTTTCCAGCGATGCGAAGTTAATGTCTAAAGCATCGGCTAATTCGCGCGGTGCATATGGATCATAGGCCAGAATCTCATTACGGAATGGAACGAGGAATTCGCGTAAGCGCCAACCAATATGGCCGAAGCCGATCATTCCTACTGACTTGCCCGTGAGTTCGCGCGCTGGTGGTTTTGTTCGGTAATCATGATGGCTCATTGCTTTACCGGCAATAATGTCTCGGAATCTGGCATGTTCACGAAGTCCCATGAGGGCAAGTGCTAGCGCCCATTCTGAGACGGGCCACGAAGAGGAGTGAGTCGTATCAACTACAACAACGCCAGCTTCTTTTGCTGCTTGAACATCGATGCGACCAGCAAATCGATCTCCCTCAAGCTCGCCTACAAACTTTAATTTCTTTCCAGCATCGAAGATAGTTTTTGTGACTCGTGGTCCACCATGGAAAACAATGAGAACATCAAGGTCTTTCACAAACTGTGCAAACTTCGCCTCAACTTGAGGATCAACGGGAATATTCACCCAATCACTTGGAACGTCGTACTCCTCAATGACTACCTCAGCAATTTTAGCTAACCGCGCAAGATCCTCCTTACCTAAGTACAGGTCTCGGTTCTCAGCAGAGCATGCAATTCCTAGTTTTAATTTACTCATCGAAGAGCTACCGATCCATCCTCACGCAAGTCAGGATTTACTCCATGGACGACAACTGGTGGATTTGTCGCAAAGAATGCATCGTTAATTTCCATACCTAGGCCAGGTTCATCAAATGGGTAGAGCCAGCCTTCTTTAACAAGTGGAATTCTCTTAACCATCTGCTGAACTGGATCAACATTTTGATCTACATGCTCTTGTGCTTCCCAGTTTGGAACCGAGATGCCAAGGTGAATATGAGCCATAGTTGCAATAGCTCCAGAAGGAACTGCATGAGGAAGAATTCCTTGGTGATGAGCCTCTGCCATTCCACAAATCTTGCGCACGTGTGTGAAGCCTCCGGCAAGACCAATATCAGGTCGTACAAATGACAAACCAGCATGCTCAATATATTCACGGAACTCATAGATAGAGGTGTTGCGCTCACCAGCTGCCATTGGGGTATCGACCTTTGCCGAAACCTCGCCGAAAGAGAGGACGCTATCTGGTGGGACTGGATCCTCAACAAAGAGTGGGCGGAACTGCATCAACTCTTTGATCAGAGCAATTGAATTTCCGGGCTGCATATTTCGGTGCAGCTCAACACCAATATCTAAAGTATTTCCGACAGCAGCACGGAGTTCGGCCATACGAGTAACTAGATCTTCAATCTTCTCTGCATGGCGCATGCCATGGTGTTCGTGCTGGTGAAGAATTACCTTAATTGCGGTATATCCCTCTTTCTGCGCAGCCAAAGAATCACTGATCAGTGCTTCTTTAGTTTGGCCCCAGACAACCTTCATTCCGCGCACCGCTTTACGGCTGCGACCACCTAATAAATTCCATACTGGAGTCTCATATGTGCGGGCTCTGATATCCCAGCACGCTTGATCAATTGCGCTGATCGCACCACCCATTGTGAGACCGCGCCACCCGAGTGCGCGGTACATCTTCAACCAATTCGCCTCGACATCATGGGCATTTGCACCGATGAGAAAGCTTTCATAGCTCTTAATTATCTCTGCAACATTTCTTGGGAAAGCAAAGGCAGTTGACTCACCCACGCCTTGAATTCCATCTTCGGTAGTCAGGCGAACGAAGCAAGACATACCTGCGACAAATGTTTCAACTTTGGCAATTCGAGCTACAGTCTTCATTAGGAACCTTCCGGAGCTGGGTAGATGTAATCGGGTTGAATGCGAACCTTCGGTGGTGAAATCAATTCAACAATGGCGCTGATTCCATCTGGTGGTTGGAAGTATGCGAAGGCGCCATCACCTTCTGCTCCAAAACCTGCAGCACTTTGCAGCGGAGTAAATCCACGAGCAAGGAAGTCAGCAACAGCTGCAGGATGATCTTGAACGATGCAGCCGACGTGATTCATTCCTTCACCTGTGGTGTTGAGTTGGTCTTTAAAGATTGAAGGACCATCGAGTGGTTGCACCAATTCAAATTGCATGGTGCCTGAAAATGCCATGGCGTGACGCAAACTGAACTGCGTCTTTGCACCCTTGTAGAGACAGTCACGTAATCCGGGCGCTTTGAGGGTGTAGACCGTCCACGGTCCGATTCCTAGATTATCTGCCCAATGTTTAACGGAGGCATCCAAATCATTTACAACATATGCAACTTGATGAAACTTTAGCTCTTCGCTCATTACTTCTTCCGCTCCATTGCCGCATCAATTTCATCTTGGTAGGCATGTAACTTACCGCTCAATACCTCTTCAACTGAAACCTCACGTTGGGCTATCCCTGACTCGAGAATTGCATAGACGATGGCAAGGGCTCGAAGTCCGCCCATACCATCTACTTCAGGAGCTCTCTTATTTTTAATGGCATCGATAAAATCAGCTATCTCAACTGCGAGGTAACCTGCATCAACATCAGCCCATGGTGCACCTTTACCGCCGGTGCCATCTGGACCAAGTACCGCCTTGGTAACATCGTTGATATTGACATGAGTACCGAGTGCCGCAAGTTCGGCGATTAATGCTTCACCTTTGAGCTCGCGATCTCCAAGATGTACGACTGTCTCGCCATCAGAGCGATCAGGCGGAACAGTCATCGACCCTTTTATGCCGTGGATGCTGCGCTGTTGATATCTCTTACCTAGACCGGATGGAAGATATGTGTATTGAACATCAATGCCGTCTTTTGTCTGCATGCTGGCAAAGAGTGCATCTTCACCTGTTGGAATAATTGATTCGCTGCGGTCTTGGGTATATCGAACTGGTTCAGCAATTATTCCGCGGCCCCAGACACGTTCGACGGGACCAACATAATATTCAATGATATCTGCGTAGTGGATACTCATATCCAAGCCGATTGCACCAGTATCTTTCATGTGGCGCCACTTGCTGATGATGATTGAATCGTCTCCACCAGCCCATAGTTCAACCATGAGATGTAGCTTGCCGAGCATTCCTGATTCAATAACCGCGCGAGCGACGCGATTGGCGCCACCGCGGCGATAATTTTCTGCCGTTCCCAACGTCATGCCTGTTCGCTTTGCAGCCTCTACCATCATCTGCCCAGTTTTAATTGTCAGAGATAGTGGTTTTTCGCAGAGCACATGACGCCCTGCCTCCATTGCTTGAATCGCAATCGCATGGTGTGTTCGTGGATCTGTCACGATATCTAGCGCTTGAACAGCGCTATCTTGGAGAAGCTCATCAAGAGAGGTGTAAACCTTGGGACGTACACCCATAAGTTCAAAAGTCTCTTCGGCAAGTTTATTTGCTACGTCACGATTAATATCGAGTAGAGCAACAACTTCACCTTCAAGTTTTCCTGCCTTATGAAGCGCATTAAAGCCCAACATATGTCGGCGGCCCATAAAGCCGCATCCAACAATTGCTACGCCTAATTTATGCGTCATTACCACTCCCTGCAATCGCATTGATAAACCATCGTTGTGCCCAGAGGAAGAAAAGTACTACAGGAAGTGCGCTCAAAATTGCGGCGGCATATGTGACGTTCGGCCCAACTTTGCCGTAGAAGCCGACTCCGCCGCCGATCAATGGCGCTAATTGAACAGTAGCTACACGGAGTGCATCTGTATTTCCCACCATCAGCGGCCAGATATACATATTCCATGCAGTAAGGAATGTGATTGCCGAATATGAAGCAATTGGAGGACGTGCAAGGGGGAGAACAATTCTTAATAGAACTCGTGGCCAGCTGGCACCATCCATACGCGCAGCATCAATGAGACCATCAGGGAAGTTGACCATAAATTGTCGGAACAACAAGGTACCGAAGGCTGTTGATCCCACGATTGGCAAGATCATGCCGCCCCAGGTGTTGAGCAAATTCAACTTAAATGTCACTAAGTAGAGAGGGATGATTGAGATATTTGTTGGAAGGAATACAGGAACGGCTAGAACTCCGACAACCAGTGCGGCATATTTAAATGGCATTTTCGCAAGAGCAAATCCAGCAGTAAAGGAGATAATCATCTGTAGGAATAAAATTCCGAAGGTGAAGAAGAGAGTGTTCGCAAATATGCGAGGCGTTATTACTACGAGAGCATCCGCATAACTCTGCCAATTTAATGATGGAGGTAGCAATTTAGGAGGATATACAGAAACTGCCTCGAGGGTCATTAAGGAGCCAGAAATTAGGTAGAGCAGAGGAAATATAAAGAGAAGAGCGAGCAAGACAATTACGGAGTAGCGAAGCGTATTTACTGAACGCCTGCGCGTGAAGAGCACTGAATTAGCCATAATTATCCTTTAGCCTTTCGATATTTACGAACGAGAGCAATTGGCACAACGACGCTCATAAGCACAAAGAACTGAAGCATCACTAACGCAGCAGAGTAGCCAACCTCAAATTGTTCAAAGGCGACTTTATATGCGTAGTAAGCCAGCGATGTTGTCGAATCTATTGGCCCCCCCTGAACCATCAGCAACGAAATCTCAAATGGTGCGGAGAGGAAGGCGAGAATCTCGATTGCAACTACGAGGGTGGTTGTTGCTGAAACACAAGGGAAAATTACCTGCCATAGTCGCTGCCAGACGTTAGCTCCATCGAGTGCTGCAGCTTCCATGATTTCAGGAGAAATTCGCTGTAAGCCGGCTAGATAAAGAATGATGACAAGGGGTAGTGAGAGCCAAATAACAATGATAGTGATCGAAGGAAGGGCCCAAGTAAAGCTTGATAGCCACTCTGGTCCTGTGATGCCAAATATCTCAAGAATTCGATTGATCCAACCGGCTTCAGGATTGAAAATACTAGACCACGCGATTCCGGCGACGGCGCTAGAAATTGTGAGTGGCAGGAAGAACATAGCGCGGAAGACGCCGATTCCTTTGACTTTCCAGTTAAGCAGGACAGCGACTAAAAAACCACCGAATACGGTGGGCAATACCCCGAGTGCAAGGAATTTAAAAGTTCTACCGAATGCCGGCAGCAACAGCTCATCATCGAGTAAGCGTTGGTAATTATCTAAACCAACCCACTTAATTGGACCAAGAATGTTCCATTCGCAGAAACTTAACATGACTCCTGCTGCTGAAGGGATAAGAATAAAGAGTGAGTACATAATCAAGTTTGGAGTAACAAAAATCGCTACCCAAAAGCGATCATTTCGCTTTAACTTCTTCTTCCCAGCAACCAGGACCTTCTCGGGTTTTGGTGTTGTAGCCACGCTCTGCATTATGCATCCCCGCTTTGCTTATTAATCGATGGATTTCTCAAAAAATAGTGATTTGGTGGCGTTCGCAATAGAACGCCACCAAATCACATATTACTTATTTACTCGTTTATTCGAGTTCCTTCTTGATTGCCGTAGTTACCTTCGCTTCGGCTTTCTTAAAGGCTACTTCAACTGAAACATTCTTAAGAAGAATTTCAGCTAGAGCATCTGCGATTACAGTATCAAGAACTGTTCCAGCTTGACCTGGAAGCTTTGGAGCAATAAATGAGTTCTTGATTGCACGGCCAAATGCGTTTACGTTTGCAGGAGGAGCTGCAAGGTTACGCCAGTCACCGGTAGCAATACCTGCATCTGTTGGAGGAACAAGTGAACCGCTTGCCTGGAGTGTATTGATTCCACCGTTTTTAGTGGTGTAGAACCAATCGATAAACTTCCAAGCAGCTGCCTTGTTCTTTGATGTTGCAGCCATACCAAGACCGTAGCTTCCGCCACCAACGATGTACTTGGAGACCTTGCCCGGAATTGTTGGCATATCAACTACATCCCAGTCCATCTTCTTCTCAGCTAGACCAGCCTTGTAAGTAGGAAGAAGTGCGCGAACGGAAGTTTCCATTGCGTACTGTCCACCTTGGAAACTTGGAGGAGTCTTGCCTGCAGAGATGCTGTACTTAGGAATACATCCGCTCTGCCATGGCTTTACAAGCTGCTTCCATGCTGCGATTGCTTCTGGTGCTGCAATCTTTGAAGTATTTGTATTGCGATCATAGGTGTAAGCACCTACTGAGCGTAGGAATGGGTTGTACTGAGCTTGCCAGATGGATTTGCTTCCTCCACCAGGTCCGCCAGAAGATCCCCATACCTGTGGCTTCTGCTTTGCGCCCCACTTAGACATTGCATCGCAAGTCTTGAGGTATTGATCGTATGTCCAACCATCCTTAGGAGCTGCAACTCCAGCCTTCTTAAAGAGGGTTTTGTTGTAGAAGATGACTGTTGCATCTGCTGCAATTGGAAGTCCATGAACCTGCTTTGGAAGGTTGATTGGGACATAAGAACTTAGGAATGCCTGGTTGAAGTTAGCGCGCTTAAGTGCACCAGGACCAGTTCCGAAATACTTTGTGAGATCTTCAGTGAATCCGACATCTGCTAATTGATCTGCGTAGGTATCGAGATTGTTAATGATATCTGGTGAGTTTCCAGCTAAGGAAGATGCAGCCAAATTCTTAACGATTTCTGGAATACCTGCAGGAAGCGTTTCAACTTTGATTTGGATATCTGGGTTTTCCTTGTTCCATTGTTCGATTACTGGCTTGAAGTTTCCATCAATTCCAGCAAGTGCTGCAAAACGCAACTCTGTAACAGCGTGTGCGTTTTGGATTCCAAATGTAACTAAGGAGAGTGAAACAAACCCCGCAACTAAACTGACGCGAAGCTTTTTACCTGATGTAATGCTTTTCATCAAGATCCTCATTTCTCGGTTTAAGTGATATAAAAATTCTCAACTGCGAACTTTGTGCCGATCCTAAAGAGTTACGCAAGAGTAGGTCAATGAAGAGTGGTGATTTATTTTTGTTATAAATTCAGATACCTGAAAAAATCTCAAAATGTTACAAAAGGTGAAATGTGGGATTCCAACTGCGGGTCGGGATTAATCCAGACGGAAGACCAGCTCTTCACAAGGATGCATCTGCAAGGCATCAGTAGGAGGGCCCTCAGGAGGCCAGATAAAAGCGCCCTTCATCTTGTCGCCGATTTCGGCGCTGTATCGCTCGTGGACATCCTTGCGGGCCCACATGGTTTTGCGTGACTCGTCCCAGTTTTCGGACTCCACATAGCCAATAACGAGCCCGTCTGGCATCAGGTAGATCGAATAGTTCTTCCATCCGGCCTCGCTCAGTGCCTGACGGTAGTAATCAGGGATAGTTGCATGGCTCTCTCGGTAATCATTTACTCGATCTGGATGTACCCGAAGCGTCCAACAAATTCTATCCATGCGCAAACTCCTTCACTCGGCCCTATATTGCTTTCAAACTAACATAAAAATTTTCGCGCGACAATAATTTATACAATTATTTTAAGTTACCACTCTGCATGCGAACCATCTTTATGTGTCCACAACGGTGCTCGCCAGCGATACCCATCTTCGGCGGCTTTGCGAACAGCCGCTTCGTCAACCTCAATTCCAAGTCCAGGTTTGGTCATCAACTCGATGTACCCATCTGGGGCGTCAAAGACAGAGAGATCCACTAGATATTTCAGGGCAGAGTTATACATGTCTATACGAGATCCACTATCTCCCCGGCCAAGACCAAGAACTTGTTCCTGAATAAGGAAATTGGGTGTGGCAAAGTCAAGCTGCAGACAGGCAGCAAGAGCGATTGGCCCAAGTGGGCAGTGTGGTGCCATCGACACGTCATAAACCTCAGCCATTGAAGCTATGCGACGACATTCAGAAATGCCTCCAGCATGGCTTAAATCAGGCTGTGCCACAGCTATTCCGGTGCGCAACAGATCTTTGTAATCCTTGCGATCAAAGAGACGTTCACCAGTTGCAATTGGTGTAGACGTTGAGGCGACAATCAACTCAAATCTATCTGTGAACTCAGGTAAGACCGGCTCTTCAATAAATAACAAGTTAAGCGGCTCAAGATATGGAAATACGCGGCGCGCCATCGCCAGGCTAAAGCGTCCATGGAAATCAAGTGCAATATCAATTGTGTCACCAACATGTTCACGCACCGCGGTAACACGAGCGACGATGTTTCTTAAGACTTCTGGTGTATCGATATGTTCAAGTCCATCAGCGGGGCAAAATTTAAGTGCAGTTAATCCGCGCGCGATCTGTGCATCAGCACTAGCCAAAAGCTCTTTAATATCAGTGTTTATTGGGGCATGAGTATGGCCATCATCACTACCGGCCCCACCAATGTGTCCGTAAATCCGAACTCGATCACGTACTTGGCCGCCCAACAATTGGTAGACAGGAACGCCAAGAGCCTTTCCCTTAATGTCCCAGAGCGCTTGATCAATTCCCGAAAGCGCAGAATCCATAATCGCGCCGCCGCGATAGAAGGAACCTTTCTTCATGCGTTGCCAGAGGCGCTCAATTTCAAAGGGGTTTTTGCCGACTACATCCAGCATCAATTCATTAACGGCGGCAGCAACCGTATGGGCGCGCCCTTCTAGAACCGGTTCGCCCCATCCGGAAATTCCTTCGTCAGTTTCAATTTTAAGAAATACCCAACGCGGAGCAAGAAAAAAGAGTTCATACTTTGTGACTATCACAACGGCCTCCTACGGATTACGCAAAGCCTATTCTTGCTCGTTACCTTAATCAAGGCTGGTTAGTGAAAAACTTTTCCTGGATTCAAAATATTATTGGGATCAAGTGTTAATTTGATTGACTTCATAACGCCAACCGCAGCCGCGCCAGTTTCTACCACGAGGGCATCAATTTTTCCTGAGCCGATTCCATGCTCACCTGTGCATGTTCCGCCCATCTCAATAATCCGCATTGTGATCTCATGAGTGATGTGTCGGACCTCTTCGAGCTCTTCTGGTTTATTAGGATCAGTGATGATCCCGCAGTGAAAGTTTCCATCGGCAACGTGTCCCAAAATTGAATATGGATACTTGTATTTTGCTAGAACTTGATCGGCAACTGTGACGGCTTCAGCTAGCTTGGACAATGGAACGGCAGCATCGGTACTTACCGCACGTTTTCCGGGATTGGCGGAAATGCTAGCCCAGTAAGCATTGTGACGCGCTTGCCATAATTTGCGGCGAGCATCCTCATCGGTAGTCCACTCGAACTCACTTCCGCCAAAGTCAGCAACAATTTCCTTAACCGAGTTTGCATCCTCTTGCACGCCTTGTGGGCTGCCATGGAATTCAAAGAATAAAGTTGGTGCCTCGGTGAGCGTCAAACCATCATGGGCATTTACATTTTTAATGCTCTGAGCATCTAAGAATTCACAGCGGGCGATTGATATTCCAGATCTCACCACTGCAGTTGCCGCGCTCACTCCATCATCTAACGTGGGGAAGCGCACAATTGCCGCAGCCATTTTTTCAGGAATGCCAAACACTCGAAGCGTTAATTCGGTAATAACTGCCAGCGTGCCCTCTGATCCCACAAGCAACCTAGTTAAGTCATATCCGGCAGATAATTTTCTTGTCTCACGGCCAGTTCTGATGATTGTGCCATCGGCCAATACTGCCGTGAGTGCTAAAACATTTTCTCTCATTGAGCCATAACGAACTGTCGTTGTTCCTGCAGCTCCAGTTGAGGCCATGCCGCCCAATGTGGCATCAGCGCCAGGATCCACGGAGAAAAATAATCCAGAATCGGCTAATTTTTTATTGAGCGCCATGCGATGTACACCCGGTTGCACTCGCACCAAAAGATCGTCGGCTCGAATGTCAATGATCTTGTTCATATCGGTGAGATCAAGAGAGACCCCACCAAATAACGGAAGTACATGTCCTTCCAAAGATGAGCCAGCACCAAATGCAACTACTGGAATTTTCTCTTTATTACAGTAAGCCAAAACTTGAGCGACCTCTTCGGTGCTCTGGGGCATAACAACTGCAGATGGACGAACTGGAGAGAAGGCAGATTCATCTCGCCCATGCTGATCAAGCACGCTCTCATTTGTCGAGACCAGACCAGTTACCAAAGTCTTTAAGTGTTCAACCTGTGCTGTTGTTAAATCTACCCGCTGCCGTGTCATGACCGAGATCCTAGCTCTTCAGCTTCATCTAACGTGGTTTGATTTTTCAATCTCGAGCGCCCAATTGATACCAATTGTTGGCGTTCTTCCACATTATGGCCGCACGGATTTCAGGGGAAAGTCGGGCAAGGCTTCTTTCGAAGTCGGTCACTAGCTTTGCGAGAGTGACGAATTGGCGATCTACCGGAAAATTACTTCCCCACATCACGCGGGTGGGGCCAAATAATTCCAGGGCGGTATCAATCAAGTGGTCCATGGCCTCTTTCGGCCAGTCACGTCGATACATGTAAAGCCCACTCAATTTAATCGCGATGTTTTTATGTACGGCTACTTTTGCAAGCTCGGCTTTCCAATCAGATAAGCCTTGGCGATCCCAGGTAAGTGGCATTAGGAAATGGTTAATGACCATTTTCGTTTGCGGAAATTCTTCTGCCAATCCGGCAGCACCCGCTGATTGATCAGGAAAAATTTGAAGGTCAAATAGCATCCCTTGATCACCGAGATGGGCGAAGTTCTTACGCCAAGTCACATCATGCATGATTGCGGGACTATCTGTGAAGGTGTACTCGGGATCGTTGTGGTAATTAAGAATGTGCCGCACACCGACCACTCGATCACTTGCTTGGTGGTGAGCTGCCAATAATTCTGGGAAGTCTGATTTCAATAAATTTGCACCAGCGACAATCGAATAAGGCACTTCAAATTCGGCGAGAGTTTTAGCTAGCCACTGTGTTTCACCGAGCGGATTGGTTGGATCCCAGGCTGCCTCAACATGGACTAAGCCTGCTAGTTCAATCGAAGAAGTATCTTGGCGATACTCAGGGAGAAGATAATCAACAGCTAACTTTTTCAAGTTACCAAAGGCCGTCTCTTTGTCTTCAACACCGGTTAGCCATGGGTATGTACCAGTATTGAGGTCCCACAAATGCATATGCGAATCAATGCACTTCATAAAAACTAGCCCCTCATGAGATCAAGAGTGTCATTGGACTCTGGGCTCAGTGCCAAATAACCTCCGTCGACAACCAGATCAGCACCAGTAACAAAACTTGAATCTGGGCTAGCCAACCAAGCAACAGCTGCTGCAACTTCGTCTGGCTCACCACAACGATCCATCATTGAGTAGCGACCCCAGATAGGTTCCCACTTTGCGCGATCACCATCTGCTGCTTCATCAAGAGTTTCAGTCCAGATCCATCCCGGACTTACAGAATTAACACGGATTCGATCCTTGGATAGATCAAGTGCCTGGCACTTTGTTAGCTCAAGGAGCGCTCCTTTCATTGCGTTGTAAGTCCAACGACCAGTTTGGGCACGGTGAGAGGAGATACTCGTGATATTCACAATCGTTGGGTGTGAGCTCTTACGCAATTCGCTCACTGATTGTGTCACCAGATTTGCCCCAGCCAAAAGATTTACCTCAAAAGTACGCTGCCATTGCTCGCGCGTAGCATCCAAACCTGCGAGCAGGAAGACCGCGGCATTGTTGACCAAGATATCCAATGACCCAGTAGCTTCAACTGCCAACTTAATTGTCTTCTCACGCGTTTTCTCGTCACATACATCACCCACCAAGATGTGTAGATTTGGATTATTCAAATCCTTTTGCATTTTTTTCAGCAGATCCTCATTTAAATCCATCGCCACAACAGCGATTCCATCTTTCAAAAATCGTCGCACACAGGCCGCACCAATTCCAGAGGCACCCCCAGTTACAATTGCAGTTCTACCTTTAGCCATTCTGCTCTCCCTTATCTACATCAAAAATTAGAATGCGCCCAAATTGAAATACGCAGTTAACTCCGTGAATTTATCTTTTTTTCGCTTCATGATGTTGATGCCACTTAAGTCAAGTACTCGTCCATCTGGGGCGGTTAACTTCGCCTTCCATTCAACTGTGCCTTCATGCTTATTTCCGTACGAGCGCATTACATCAACGCTCAAGGTCGGATAGGCGGCTGCGCTATTTTCATAAAAAGTGCGAATTTGGTCGTGGCCGACAAGTGTGACTCCATCCGGACCAGTCCATCGTGCATCTTTAGAGAAGAAGGAGAGAATTGCTTTAATATCTCGACTCTCTTCCGCGGTCCAATATTCCCGTGCGAGCTTAGTTAACTTATTGTGCATGGATTCGCCGCGCTTTCTTTAGTTTTTCATCCGACTTAGAAAGATGCTACTTCGATCTCATTACCTTGGCAATGAGTTTGAGCGGGCCTGAACCTTTCGACTCACCTACTTCTATTTACTCCAGAAGATGGCCGGCAGTAGACTTAAATTATGAGGCTAGGAAACAAATCATGGCTCCCACTCGCTTTGGTTTCAGCCTTAACTCTCGCCATTGCCTCCCCAGCTAGCGGTGCAAATCCCGATGATGGATATCCGCAGGGTGTGGCAGCACCAGGTAGAACTTGTCCGAATTCTGAGTTGGGCTTTACGGCAGTAAGTGAGATAACGCAGAAGAATTTAGTCTGCACGCTTATAAATGGTGAGAAGAAGTGGTGGATCCAAGGAGAACCGCTTCCTGTAGCGCCTACTGCAACGCCTACAGCAACTCCTACTGCGACCCCTTCAACAAATAATGGAGACTCCTCATCCAAGACTCCAGAAATTCAATACACACCGAAGTACAAGCTTCCCGCAAAATCGCTAGCCAAGATGAAAGTGTTTGAGAATGTAATTTATTCTCGTAATTCTCCGACCCAACGCCTCGATATTTATATGCCCAAGGGCGTAGTTAAACCGCCACTAATTGTTTGGACACATGGCGGTGGCTTTGTCTTTGGTGACGAGGATTTTATGAAGTTTGATGAGAGCGCTAAATTACTTGAAGTATTTATTAAGAACGGAATAGCTGTCGCTTCGGTTAATTACAGATTGGCACAAGAAGCTCCATTTCCAGCAGCTGGTGTAGATACGAAGAGCGCTATTCGATTCCTCAGGGCAAATGCAAGTAAGTATGGATTTGACCCCAAGAAATTTGCCACCGCTGGAGATTCTGCAGGTTCATACCTTGCGCTTATGGCCGGAATTACCGGTGATCAATCCTCACCCTTTGATGATCCAAATGATCCCAACATAAAGACATCCGCATCTGTTGCTGCCGTAATTGATCTATACGGAAATGCAGATTTTTTTGAAATGACCGCAAATAATGCTAAATACCCATGTGATCAAAGTAAAAACCCATTTCCAGTCGCAGATACGGTTACGCACCCATGGTTCGGCGATACAACCGATCCAAAAGTTCAGTCCGAAATGAAATCAGGTGGCCTCTATCCGTATTTGAAGACATCAAAAAAGTTGCCAGTCTTTTATATTTTCCATGGATTAGATGACTGCTCTGTAAGTCCGTACGACTCCAAGAATTTGGATAAGGCAGTTAAAGAAGTAAATGGAAAAAGTACTTTGAGGCTTGTTCCAGGGGCAATCCACGGGGGAGCGGGCGTTTGGAGTTCTGCCATGAAGGCTGTTCCTGCCATCAAGAAAACTTTAATCGCGGCAAAAAACTAGCCATCTAATTGAGTGGGTTGTGAGGGACTCGAACTACATATCCTTCATAGGCCACATATGGATTCAATTGATCTTGATCTACACCCCATATTAGGGATGGGGTATTGGGCTAGCACTGTTGAAACTATTGGCCATTTCAGAGTCTTTATCGAATGAGTGTTAGCACCTCAGCACAATATTGAGTTAATGGAGTGCAAGCGTTATTTTTTAGATGTGAGGAAAAGTTACACAGGACTTATAATCGCAGTCTTGCTTGCGACGTCAACGCCTTTTGCCGATGCAGCAATCATCAAGAATGGAACTCCATGCAGTCAAGTGGGTGCTAAAAAAGTTATTAGTGGCAAGACTTTCAAGTGTATAAAGTCTGGTAAAAAGAAGTTTTGGTTATCAACCCCAACAGCATCACCAACCCCAACAGCATCACCAACCCCAACAGCATCACCAACCCCAACAGCATCACCAACCCCAACAGCATCACCAACCCCAACAGCATCACCAACCCCAAGACCATCTGTAAATCCAGCTCACTTTTTAATCGCTTCACCGATTGATCCGAAGGCATTAAGTAGAGTGTCGAAATTTAGAAGCTGTGTAGGGCACGATTATTCGCCAGGATTTAGTGCAAAAATACAGAATAAATCAACAGAAGGCCTTGAAATTGCCCGTTCGATGAAACATTATTTGTTTCTTAAGGCACCATTTATTCCTTCAGGAAGCATTCAAGGTTTTGCACCATTTGAAGGCACCATTCGAATTCAGAGAGAACAATCTGGCAATGGAGCTCAGGTATTTGTCATGAACGAGA
>JBILIJ010000011.1:0-38069 GCA_044350045.1 Candidatus Planktophila sp.
TATGAAGCACTCGTTGCCCTTCCGTGGGGATCAATCGATGGTGAAATTAAATTAACCGAACAAGGTGAAGTAATTAGCGACAAGTACTCGTTACCTGCACTTGCGCGCGAGAACGTTGAACTTATGCTCGCCGCATCTCTTGAAGCAACCGTACTTAACCGTGCTCCGCGACAGAGTGATAAAGAGCTCCAACAGTGGAATTCATGTATGGATCTGATTTCAGATGCCGCTTTTGCCGAATACCGAAAGTTGATTGATCACCCAGATCTTCCTGCTTACTTCTACGCATCCACGCCTGTAGAACAACTTGGAAATCTCTTCCTTGGTTCAAGACCTTCACGCCGCCCAGATGCATCTTCTGGTCTTGGTTCACTGCGCGCGATTCCGTGGGTATTTGGATGGACACAGTCACGACAAATCGTTCCGGGTTGGTTTGGTGTGGGATCAGGACTTAAGGCAGCGCGCGAAGCCGGTAAGAGCGATGTGATGACAGCAATGCTTGAACACTGGCACTTCTTCCACACATTCGTCAGTAACGTTGAGATGACCCTTGCTAAAACTGATTTAAAGACTGCACGTGGATATGTAGAGACCCTTGTTCCACAAGAACTACATCACTTCCTCGATGAGATTACTGCAGAGTTTGAACTGACAGTGGCAGAAATTTTGCTACTGACTAAGAAGGACTCACTCCTAAGCGAGCAGCCAGTCCTTGCTCGTACTCTGCAAGTTCGCGATGCCTATCTATCGCCTATCCATCTCTTGCAGATCAACCTGTTACAACGAGTACGTGCCGAGGGCTCTACGGCAGATCCAACGTTGATTCGCGCGCTATTGCTGACAATTAACGGAGTCGCTGCAGGCCTACGTAATACAGGCTGATTTAAGAGTTAAATTTCCCTTGCGTAAATTCGAGTCCATTTTCGATCAGCGACTCAACCACATCACTGCCTCGCTCAATAAATTCTTCTAAGGTCTGCTTCTCTTCTTTGCTAAATTGCTTTAAGACAAAGTCGGCAGGATCTTGTTGACCCATAGGGCGCCCGATTCCTAGACGCACGCGGTAATAATCTGGAGTATCAAAGGCTGATGTCATTGATTTCAAACCGTTGTGGCCATTATCGCCACCGCCTAACTTGCTGCGGATGACTGAGTAACCAATATCTAATTCATCGTGCAAGACAATAATCTTTGCAGGCTCAACAGAGTAGAAGTTTGCAAGTGCTTTAATCGGTCCGCCAGTTTCATTCATATAGCTATTGGATTTAGCAAGAATGATTGGGTGCGCATCTATGCCAACACCTAATTTATAGGCGGCAATCTGCGTACGAGATTTGTGGTTTGCAAGTTTTACATTGTGGCGTTTGAGAAGATGATCGATGACCATCTGACCCACATTGTGACGGGTGGCAGCGTATTGATCCCCTGGATTTCCAAGGCCCACTACCAACCACGTCATAATGAGAAAGGGTACGGGTTAAGCGTCTTTCTTTTCAGCATCTACTGCAGGTGCCGCAGCATCTGCT
Organism: Candidatus Planktophila sp.; assembly: GCA_044350045.1. Taxonomy (GTDB): domain Bacteria; phylum Actinomycetota; class Actinomycetes; order Nanopelagicales; family Nanopelagicaceae; genus Planktophila. The sequence goes on from JBILIJ010000011.1 coordinate 1,527, forward strand.
TCTGCCGCTGGAGCTACTACCTCTTCTACCACTGCTGTTGAGCGCTCTGATAAGTGAACGACAATCATCTTTGGATCGCTCACAAGAGTTGTGCCTGCAGGAAGAACAACCTCTGATGCGTAACGTGAAGTACCAGCTGTCATTCCTTCAATATCAAGAGTTAGGAACTTAGGAATAGAAGTTGCTTCGGCTTCAACCTCAATGGTGTGGTTGACGTGCTCGAGGATTCCATCTGGATCGTGCTTTCCTTCTGTGTGAACAGGAACGTCAACAGTAACTTTCTCACCGCGGCGAACAAGTACGAGGTCGATGTGCTCAAGGATCTGCTTGAGTGGATGGCGAACGACTGACTTTGGAAGTGTGAGTTCAACCTTTCCAGCAATATCAATGTTAAGAAGAACGTTTGATTCTTTAAGAGCTACGCCGAGTTCTTTAGCTGGCAATGTGATGTGAAGTGGCTTCTCACCATGTCCGTAGATAACTGCTGGGACGAGTCCTGCAACGCGTGCACGACGTGAAGCACCCTTACCGAATTCGGTACGTGTGGTTCCTTTGATCGATACTTCTGCCATAAAAAAACTCCTAGTTAGAGGGATGCTCTGACCAGGAGTTAGATTCCTTGCCGTCGATAACGGTTTCCTTTATTAACTTTAAGGAGAAACCCTCGCCAGAATGGGGCAAGACTAGCCTGAGTTAGCTATGTCCGTCAAAAAGGCTTGTGACTGAGCCATCTTCGAAGACTTCGCGGATCGCGCGGCCTAGAAGTGGGGCAATGGTGAGCACAGTGAGCTTGTCGAAGTGCTTGTCATCTGCGATCGGCAATGAGTTGGTGACGACGATCTCCACCGCGCGGCATTCCTTGAGGCGATCAACTGCTGGGCCGGAAAAGACTGCGTGGGTGGCTGCGACGATGACATCTTTTGCGCCACCTTCAAAGAGTGCATCCACTGCCTTTGTAATTGTGCCAGCGGTGTCGATCATGTCATCGATAACAACGCATGTGCGACCTGTGACATCACCAACGACGCGACCTACTACTGCTTCGTTAGGAATAAGCGGGTCACGAGTTTTGTGAATAAATGCGATCGGACATCCACCAAGAAGTTCAGACCAACGCTCTGCAACACGCACGCGACCTGAGTCAGGGGAAACGATTGTGAGCATTGAGCGATCGACTTTGCTACCGACGTAATTTGCGAGCATCGGTAGAGCAAAGAGATGATCCACTGGACCATCAAAGAAACCTTGAATTTGTGAAGTGTGTAGATCTACAACCATCAAACGATCCGCGCCGGCTGCCTTGTAAAGATCTGCCATCAAGCGAGCTGAGATTGGCTCACGTCCGCGGTGCTTCTTATCTTGACGCGCATATCCATAGAACGGTGCAACAACAGTGATGCGCTTTGCAGATGCGCGCTTAAGAGCATCAACCATAATTAGTTGTTCCATGATCTGCTTATTTACTGGAGCGGCGTGAGATTGAATAACAAATGCGTCACAGCCACGAACTGATTCTTCAAAGCGAACAAAGATTTCACCATTTGCAAAGTCATAAGCTGATGTCGGTGTGATCGGAATACCTAGTTCTGTTGCAACTGCTTCAGCGAGCTCTGGATATCCACGTCCTGAAAAGATACGTAATTTTTTCTCGGAAGTTAATCTGATTTCGCTCAAAGGTATTAGCCCTTCTTCTCATCATGACGCGAGGCCGCATCTGCTGATTTTGTACCGGATCGCTTGCGCAGGACCCAACCTAATACATTTCTCTGCTTTGCCCTAGCAACCCCGATTGCTCCGGGTGGTACATCTTCTGTAATCACGGATCCGGCAGCTGTATATGCACCGTCTCCGATTGTGATCGGGGCCACCAACATGGAATCACTGCCGATTCGCACATGATCTCCCACGGTGGTGTGGTGTTTTTCTACCCCGTCGTAATTTACAAAAATTGTGGCAGCGCCGATATTGCTGCCCTCACCGATTGTGGCATCGCCAACATATGACAGATGCGGAACCTTTGATCCATCGCCAACAACAGCATTCTTCATCTCAACAAATGCCCCTGCCTTAGTCGATGCACCGAGATTTGTACCTGCTCGTAAAAATGTAAATGGTCCGACACTTGCATCAGCACCAATAACTGCGCCCGTACAGTGAGATTCGATCACATGAGCACCTGTCGCTACGGTGCAATCGAGCAAGGTGGTACGAGGTCCGATTATGGCCCCATGTGCAACCGTTGTAGACCCGGCAATCCAAGTACCCGGCAAGAGCGTGACATCGCTTTCAACCGTTGCAGTTGAATCAACCCAGGTCGAAATCGGATCAACAATTGTTACGCCCGCTTTCATTAATTTCTCATTAATCTGATCTCGTAACAACGCCGCACTTTCAGCCAACTGGCTGCGATCATTGACGCCAAGAATCTCGATGAAATCTTCAATCAGAACCGCTGCAATGGATCCGCCATCATTGCGCAGGATTTCAAGAACATCTGTCAGATAGAGCTCGCCCTGAGAATTATCGTTCTTTAACTTTCCAATGGCTGCTGAAAGTTTTGCGCCATCGAAGGCATATACGCCTGAATTTACTTCGTAAATTGTTTTCTGGTCATCTGTTGCATCACGTTCTTCAACTATCTTTAGAAGTGAACCATCTGCGCTGCGAATAATTCGACCATAGCCAGTTGGATCCGGGTGCTCTGCTGTCATTACAGAGGCAGCAAACTTTCCTTTGTGATGAATTTCTAGAAGCGCTGCGAGTGATTCCCCGGTCAGCATTGGAGTATCACCAGCGAGAACAAGTACTGTTCCGTTAGAACTTGTACCTGCGAGCGCTAGTTGCGTTGCGTGGCCTGTGCCACCACGGTGTTCTTGAAAGACCGTTGTTGCATGCGGTGCAATCTGCCCAACGTGTGCTTCTACGCGTTCGCGTCCTGCACCGACAACAATACAAAGATTTTTACTCTTGAGCCCACTGACTGCATGAAGAACATGGCCAAGAAGTGTGCGGCCTGAAATTTCGTGGAGAACCTTGGGTGTAGAAGATTTCATTCGCGTGCCTTCTCCAGCGGCGAGAACAACCACTGTTTCAAGGCTCATGCGTGAAGTCTATCTTGCTCCGCCAGATCTACTGGCGGGCAATCAAGATTGCTCCGCCACCAGGTATCGATCCTGGACCCTGGGCTTCAAAGGCCCATGTGCTAGCCACTACACAATGGCGGAACCCGTATTCTCCCTCATTACGTGGGGTGCTGGCGACCAGAATCTGCGCAAACGTTAAATAATTTTCGCGCCCTGCACAGGACCAAAAGCCCGTGCGACGCTTCCGACTACTCCACTTGAGGTCAAGGCGACCGCTAAATCCAAGCCCGCTTCAACATCTGCAACGAGAAATGCAACAGTAGGACCAGAGCCTGAAACGATCGCACCAAGTGCTCCGTACTCCTGGCCGACATCGAGAACTAATGAGAGTGCAGGACGTAATGTGCAGGCGGCGCTTTGTAGATCATTGCTCAATGATGCACCGACAGCTTGCGCGTCTCCTGCAAGAAGTGCTTGCATCAATTGATCACTAATTCGTGGCTCTGCAATATCTAACTCAGCGCGCAATCGATCACATTCTGAGTAAACAGCAGGTGTAGAAAGACCAACGCTAGAAAGGGCTAATACCCAATGATAGGTGCCGCGCGAAAGTGCAGATGTTAATTGGTCACCGTGGCCTTGTCCTATTGCAGTGCCACCTGAGAGCATAAATGGAACATCGCTACCTAAAGATGCTGCGAATTCATGTTGCTCTTCTCGAGTCATTCCTAGCTCATATAAATAATCAATTGCCACAATCATCGCCGCAGCATCAGCGCTTCCACCAGCCATGCCACCTGCAACTGGAATGCTCTTCTTTACCTCGATATGTATATCGATAGTGATGTCATATTCAGATGCAATTAACTGTGCGGCTTTGACCGCTAAATTTGTCTGATCTGCAGGCACTCCATGAGTGTGATCACCGACGATTGAAATCGTAATTCCTGAACCCGGTTCGCTCTTAGTAACAGTCACATCATCAAAGATCGATATGGCTTGAAATACAGAGACAAGGTTGTGGTATCCATCTGACTCGCGTGGACCTACCGACAGTTGCAAATTTACCTTGGCCGGAACCCGCACCGTTACAGAATCTTTAGCCACTCGTAGACCTTATTACTTATTGGGCAATTGTGCAGAAATCTTGAATGGTCAGCGCTTCTCCGCGCAGTGTTCCATCAATTCCTACTGATGCTAGATGGGCTTCGGCTGCGGCAGAACTTCCATAGAGAGATGACAGGGTAGAGCGAAGCATTTTTCTACGTTGTGCGAAGGCAAGATCAATAATGGCGAAGACTTTCTTGCGTAGTACTTCATCACCTAATGGTGCATGGCGAGTGAATCCAACGAGTTTGGAATCCACATTGGGTGCTGGCCAAAAAATAGATCGGGAGACTGAACCAGCGCCCGATACATCTGCCCACCACGCAGCCTTTACGCTGGGGATTCCGTACTCCTTGCTATTGGGTTTTGCCGCAAGACGATCTGCGACCTCTGCCTGAACCATCACAACGCCACTGCGAAGTGTGGGAAAGTATTCAAGCAGGTGAAGAAAGACGGGAACAGAAACGTTGTATGGCAAGTTTGCTACAAGGACAGTTGGTTGAACATCAAGTGATTTGATGGCTAGCGCATCACTTGTATGCACAGTTAACAATGCTGCTCGCTCGCTATGTTTTGCAGCGGTGAGCGGTAGTTGTGTGGCTAGTCTCGCGTCAATTTCAATGGCGACCACAGACGATGCTTCTTCAAGCAGTGCAAGTGTGAGTGAGCCAAGACCAGGTCCAATTTCAAGTGCGACATCATCTGACTTCACATCTGCTACTCGCACAATTTTGCGACACACATTTGCATCGATAACAAAGTTCTGACCAAGTGCTTTAGATGGTTTGAGATCTAAAAGAGCGGCTAACTCTCTGATCTCTGCCGCTCCTAGCAGGCTCACAGGGTTGATCCTGCGGCAAATGAGCCAAAGATTCGCTCAGCGTTACGCGAAAGAGCTGTGGCAAATTCTGCTAAATCTGCGTTGCGCTCTGCTGCCATAGCGCGAACGATCGTTGCGATCTGGGCGGGAGAGTTCAGTGATCCGCGATGAGGCATAGGTGCTAAAAATGGTGCATCGGTTTCAACCAAAATTTGATCTATCGGTGTGATGGCAAGTGCTTCGCGCAGCTCTGGCGCATTTTTAAATGTGACTGTTCCAGCAAATGAGAGAACATATCCACGTTCGATACATTTCTTAGCCATCTCAACATCACCTGAAAAACAATGAAAGACAGTCTTTTCGGGCGCCCCGACCTCAGCTAAGACCGACAAGACATCATTGTGTGAATCACGATCGTGGATTACTAGCGCCTTATTGGTTCGCTTTGCTAAATCAATGTGCCATTTAAAGGATTCTTGCTGGCGTGCTCGAAGTTCTGGTGGTGTGCGAAAGTAATCAAGTCCGGTCTCACCGATAGCACGCACGCGAGGTTGTTGGGCAAGTGCTTCAATGATTGCCCAGTCTGCCTCGAGATCTTCAACAACTGGTGCTTCATTCGGATGGAGTGCAACAGCTGCAAGAACTTGTCCATCATAGAGCGCAGCTAAATTTGCCCCCCACTGGGATTGTTCTGCTGAATATCCCACTTGAACAATTCGATCGATACCTACAGCGGCTGCATCTTCGATTACTTGACGAACTTCTGGAGAATCAAAATTTGTATTTGCCACGATCTCGATATGTGCGTGTGCATCAACACAAGGAGCTGGTAACGGCTCTGGGGCGGGTGCGAGTTGACGATCGATATCGCGATTGTGGCGATCGGCCATAGGGGTATTTACTCTTTAATCTCAAGACGTGGAAATAGCACAGGAGTCTTTGTTACAACGGCGCCTTGTGGCAACTGTCCCCATTGCGCGGTCTCGCTCACTTTTTGCGCACCTATTGGGCCGAGTGTGGCTTGCGCACCGAGTGATTGCCACAAAATTTCAGTTGTTGCTGGCATCACTGGATGCAATAGAACCGCCAACGCGCGAAGTGATTCTGCCGTGTTATACAAAACTTCTTCAAGCTCAACTTTATTTGCAGGGTCTTTCGCAAGGATCCATGGCTCTTTCTCAGTGACATAACCGTTGACCTTCTTGCAGAAATCCATTGTTGCGACGATTGCTGTTTGAAAATCTAAGGCAACCATAGCTTTATCTGCGCTCTCAACAGTTGCTGTGAGCGCTTGTACAAGAGCTGCATCGTGATGTACCGCTGGGATAACTCCGCCGCAATACTTTTCAATCATTGCAGCAAGACGAGAAGCGAGGTTTCCAAAGTCATTTGCAAGCTCTGATGTGTATCGAGCGCTCATATCTTCCCACGAGAAAGATCCATCGCTTCCAAATGGGATTGCCCGCAAGAAGTAATATCTAAAGGCATCGACTCCAAAGTGATCGGTGATATCAGATGGAGCAATTCCAGTGAGCTTTGATTTACTCATCTTCTCGCCACCAACTAATAACCAACCATGAGCAAAAACTTTTCCAGGGGTTGCAAGGCCAGCCGCCATCAACATCGCCGGCCAAATCACGGCGTGGAAGCGCAAAATATCTTTTCCGACAAGGTGCACATCTGCCGGCCATGTCTCTGCAAACTTTTTACCGCCAGCAGAACCTGGATCATCTGTGAGGCCAACAGCGGTTGCATAGTTAAGAAGTGCGTCAAACCAGACATAGACAACCTGATCGGTATCCCACGGGACAGGGATTCCCCAGTCGAAGGTAGAACGACTGATTGAAAGATCTGAAACGCCACCTTCGAGGAATGAAATAACTTCATTGCGTGCACTCTCGGGTTGGCAGGCATCCGGATTATTCTTATATAAATCAATGAGTGGTTGAGCAAATGCTGAAAGTTTAAAGAACCAATTGTTCTCATTAACAATTTCCACGGGCTTGCTATGGATTGGGCAGAGTTTTTCTCCATCTGCATCGATCAGATCACCCGGTAGCTTAAATTCTTCGCAACCCACACAGTATGGACCTTCATATTTTCCAGCGTAAATATGGCCAGAATCTTTAAGTGATTGCAGAAACTTCTGCACTCGTTCTGTATGTCGCGGTTCAGTTGTGCGAATAAAGTCATCGTTTGCGATATTCAGCGCGCTCCAATTGGGCTTCCACGCATCTGCTACGAGCCGATCAACCCAGTCTTGCGGAGCAACGTTATTTTGTTCTGCAGTACGCATAACTTTCTGGCCGTGTTCGTCGGTACCGGTAAGAAACCACACAGATTCACCGCGCTGGCGATGCCATCTCGTCAGTACATCTCCTGCAACCGTTGTGTATGCATGCCCAATATGGGGGGCATCATTGACATAGTAAATCGGGGTTGTCAGGTAGAAGGATTTCACGTGCGCCATCTTATTACGACTTACTCGCATCAACTACAGCGGCGTAGACGACCTTCTTGGGAAGCTCGCTCTCTTTTGCAACCGTTGAAATCGCATCTTTTCGATCCATTCCGGCAGATTCATATTCACGTACTCGAGCGACTATCTCTTCTGCCGTCTTTTTTGCAGTGCCGACTGGAACACCTGCAAGGACAACGGTGATCTCCCCCAAAATCTCCTTTGATTCAGACCACAGCACTAGTTCATTAAGTGATCCGCGAACCGTCTCTTCATAGGTCTTAGTCATCTCGCGACAGACGGCTGCTTGGCGATCGCCGCCGAAAATTTGTGCAGCATCTTTGAGTGAATCTGTGATGCGATGTGGGGCTTCAAAGAAAATCATCGTTCGCTCTTCAAAGCGAAGAGTTTCAAGGTGGGTCAGTCGAGCACCAGAGCTACGGGGAAGAAAGCCTTCAAATGTGAAACGATCAGTTGCAAGACCTGACAATGCCAACGCCATTGTCGGAGCACTTGGTCCAGGAATAACAACTACGTTAATTCCGATTGCAATCGCATCGCGCGTAAGTCGAAATCCTGGATCGCTAATTGTTGGCATTCCAGCATCAGAAACCACAAGAACTTTTTTTCCACTTTGAAGGAGAGCAAGGACTTCCTCTGTGCGAGCAGTTTCATTTCCGTCAAAGAATGAAATTACTTTGGCGGTAAACGTGATCCCAAGATCTGCAGCGAGCCGGTGAAATCGTCGTGAATCTTCTGCAGCAATTATTTCTGCGCTAGCAATTGCTTCCTTTAAACGTAGGCTGGCATCACCCGGATTACCAAGTGGGGTTGCCGCCAATGTTAAGGTCATTGGGCTATCTTCTCAGGAATTACTCCACTTTACTTACGGATGCGCATACTCTTGCGCTGTGACCTACCTTGGCATCTATCTGATTGCAGGCCTTGGATTCCTTCTGCGCATCATTAACTTGGGTGTACCAAAAGGTCTGGTCTTTGATGAGGTGTATTACGTCGATGCCGCTCGCGACTATCTCGCTTTTGGGGTTGAGGTTTCAAAAGGTGATCCAGAGTTTGTCGTTCACCCACCTCTTGGTAAATGGTTTATCGCTGCAGGAATTCAAATATTTGGTGACAATGAATTCGGGTGGAGATTTTCCACTGCCGTAGCAGGAACAATTGCGATTATCTTAATTGGTTTGATTGCGCAACGACTTTTCCGATCAAATTTTCTTACTCTGCTTGCAACTTTTTTAGCTGCCGTAGACGGCCTTGCTCTTGTTCATTCCCGTACATCTCTCCTTGATAACTTTCTTACCGTACTCATTCTTGCGGCGACATATTTCTTTATTAGAAAGAATTACTTAGTAGCTGGAATCTTTCTTGGTTTAGCCCTTGGCACAAAGTGGAGTGCTCTCTATTTCATCGTTGTATTTGGTGCAGTTGCTCTCTATCGCGCATTTACTCACCACACTGGGCGCAACCTTGTTCGTCCAACGATCGAACGTGTTCTTACTTTTTCGCTACTCCCCCTTGGAATTTATCTACTCACGTGGACGGGATGGTTTCTCTCTGATCGAGGCTGGGGGAGAAGCGCTGATTCTAATCCATTTTCATCTTTTATTAAGTACCACGAACAGATGCTCTCCTTTCATACTGGGCTCAGTGAGAAACATGTCTATCAAGCACATCCATGGACATGGCTCATACAGTCTCGCCCAACATCTTTCTTCTATGAATCACCGAAGACATGTGGGGCGGCATCATGTTCGCAAGAAGTTCTTGCTATGGGCACCCCATTTCTCTGGTGGGCCGGTGCGATAGCAATCTTTGTGGTTTTTGGTTTTTGGATTAAATCAATTGTGAAGCGTCGCATGGAGCCTGCTTCCACCATCATTGTCATGGGAATCGCTGCCGGGTATTTGCCGTGGTTTGCCTTTGATGGACGAACTGTCTTCTCTTTCTATTCGATAGTTTTTCAACCATTTCTTATTCTGGCAATTGTGTACTGTGCCCGCTGGCTTATCTCGCAGAACCAGCGATGGGGAAATATAGCGGCAACAGCATTTGCGTTACTGGTCTTCTTTAACTTTCTCTACTTTCTCCCTATTTTCCTGGGAGATGTCATTACTTATGACGCGTGGTATTCACGCATGTGGTTGCCAAGTTGGATTTAAGTCTGCTTACTCGCCCGCTGCGCGAATTTCACGAAGTCGCTTGACTGCCTCTTCTGCTAACTGTTGATCGAAGATTTGATCTCGTGAAGGTGCTGCCGCAGCAAGTGCTTCTCGCTCGAGTCTCTCCTGCTCCTCGCTCCACTTACCTGGTTCAGTTAAATCGATAATGCGTTTTGAAGGTACTGCCTTTGCTGCATGAACATATGTTGGAACCGGAATGCTATGTGGATCCCATTCGCTTGCTGCTTGCTGGCTACCTTTAGGTAAAATTGTTACGCCGGTAATCTCGCGTTCTGATAATGGAATCCAATGTTCATTAACGTTGTGTGGTGTAACTACTTCTGCAAAGTTAATGGTTGAGATACCAGCGTTTGTACGATGTAGTTCATCGCGACGTCGCTTAGCGATTTTCTCACTATTTGTATCATGTCGAACGTGTGCAAGATAAAAAATAAATCCTGCAACTGGTAATAGTAGAAGAGTCCACGTTACTGTTTGCATAATCGCACCAATCAATGTCAGTAAGAAAGATATAACAATTAATGCGAAGAAAAGTCTTCTACGCATCATTTTCATTTGATGAGCTCTCAATCGGTCTACCTCAGAGAGCGGACTTAAATTTCCTGCAACAACTTCCAAAGCGCTCCGGTATCTCTGAGCACTTTTCCCCGTGAACTCATTTCGACTATCGATCCAGCGTGGCAGAAAATAGGCAACCCACATGCCAATAATCGCTAGATAAATAATTCCGGAAGCCATGATGAGACAAGGTTACGCGGAAGTAACCTGACTTCTTTGGATTTGCGCCCTACTCTTCGTGACTATTTTTTCTTATCGCTTTACTCAATGCTTGCATTCTCCTTCACGAAAGTTACGTGATCTCTCCACTGTCCATCAATATGAAGGTAACGAGCTCGGCTGCCTTCGAGGGTATAGCCCGCCTTCTCTGCAACTCGTCGTGATGCCGCATTTTCAGGGCGTACATTAATTTCAATGCGATGCAGACCCAGTTGGCTAAAGCCAAAGCGGGTCATTAATTCCACAGCCTGGGTGGTAAATCCGCGATTGGCATGGTCTCGCGCAATCCAATATCCAATGTGCGCACCACGTAAGGCCCCATAAATCACGCCACCCATAGTTATTTGGCCAATGAGTTCGCCCTCTCGCCAAATAACAAATGAATATGAGCGGCCATGACGGGCTTCACGATTAAATGCTTGGACCATTACAAAAAATGATGGAAGTTGGGGCTTTCCGATTGTTGCCGAAGGTCCTGATGGCACTCGTGGAAGAGTCGCCTCCCATTGCTCTAGCCAGTCACGGTTCTGGCTACGCACTCGATTCCACTTGATGCGATCTCGCAATCGCAGTGGACGTAGCTCGAGTTCACCATCACTGAGAAGAATTGGCCAGTGTTGAGATGACATAGCTTTTAAATGTATCGACGCTCGAGCACGACTACGGTCACTTCTGCGCCAGATTCCAGAGAGGTCGTGCCTTCTGGAATTGCGATAAATGCATTTGCATCCGAAAGTGTGGTCTGTTCATCCTGGGCCGAAGAGTCACCTTTGCCCAGAGGAGAAATTGATTTTCCATCTTCGGATAAGACGCCCCGAACATATGATCGCGAATCCTCTGGTGAGTTAATTGCCTTGTCGAGCTTGGCCTTAACAGATGGGCGATGAATTGTTACCGCACCCAACATTGTTCTAATCATTGGGCGGACAAATAGCTCAAAGGAAATGTATGCCGCGATGGGATCTCCGGGAAGAGTAACAACGGGGGTCTTATCGGGCCCAATGCTTCCAAAATTATGGCGACCGCTAGATTCGATTGCGAGATCAATTGTGGTGATCTCACCAATTCCTGAAAGAGTTCTTGTAATTAAATCAAATGAATCATCGTTACGCTCGCCGCTGATGATAATCAGATCAGCTCGCACTAATTGATCCTCGATTACATCCTTTAGCTCTTCTTCGTTATTAGGAATTGTATGCACTCGATATGCCACCGCGCCTGTTTCACGAACAGCGGTAGTAAGTAACCAGGAATTTGTCTCGTACTCTTCATCTGCCTTAAGACTCTGGCCCGGTTCGACTAAATCTGGTCCAGCAGAGAGCACGACAACTCGTGGATGAGGGCGCGTCAGAAGATGGTCGCGACCAATCGATGCGGCAAGCCCGATCTGAGTCGAGCGAATTCGACTTCCCTCTTTTAAAACTAAGCGCTCACCGGCATAGACATCAGCGGCCAGTGTTGCTCCGTGAGCATCCAAAAGAGGCATATCAAAGGGTTCAAGAGGGCGACAAAGAGCAAGGAGGGATGAGAGGAATTCATCAACTTTCACGTGCTCTGCCATAATCTCACCATACTTGTTCGAGCTACTGAAATCGGGGATTGACGTGAACTTTGCCGAACAAAAGTCTCATCTTCGAAATCAATCTCGCCATAACCGTAAATCACATCGAGTTAATTTTCCTCATACTCATTTATTGGATTCTCCTGAGTTACAAAGTGCAACAGTCATCGCTAGTTATATCTCCTATGGTGATGAACCCGACACAATTGATCTGAATAAAGCGATCATCAAAAGTGGAAAAAAATTACTTCTCCCACGGATAAATGCGCATTCAGATACTCCCTCTTTAGATTGGGTCCCATGGCAAGGTGATTCATCCCAGTTAGTAAGCCGAGGCAAAATAATGGAGCCTATTGGCGAAGCCGATAAGAGAACTGATCTCATCGATGTAGTTATTACGCCTGCCCTAAAGATTGATGCGCAAGGTTTTCGACTTGGCCAAGGAGGCGGTTATTACGATCGTGCACTGAGCGAATTAAGCGCTTGGAAAATTGCCTTGATTTTCCCCGAAGAGTTTTCGACAGAAACACTTCCCAGAGAAGAGCATGATATTTCAGTTGATGCATATGCCACGCACGAAAAGATTGTTCGGTGTAACTAGGGAAGATTTCGCGCCATCACAATGCGCTGTACCTGATTAGTACCCTCGTAGATCTGAGTAAGTTTGGCATCACGCATCATTCTCTCAACTGGATAATCTGAAACATATCCATACCCACCAAGTACTTGTACCGCATCAGTTGTTACCTTCATTGCAACATCACTGGCAAATGTTTTACTCGCTGATGAAAAGAACCTTAGATCTTTATCATTACGTTCGCTCTTTGCCGCAGCGGCATAGGTGAGCTGACGGGCCGCCTCAATATTCATAGCCATATCTGCCAAGATAAATTGAATGGCCTGAAACTCAAAGATTTCCTTACCGAATTGCTTACGCTCGTGTGAATACTTCTCAGCAGCATCTAGTGCGCCTTGCGCAATACCGAGTGCTTGCGCGGCGATTGTGATTCGTGTGTGGTCGAGAGTATCCATCGCAATGGCAAAACCTTTACCCACTTCACCGATTCGACGGTCATCAGAGATTTCAATGTTGTCAAAATAAACTTCACGTGTTGGTGATCCGCGGAATCCCATCTTCTTCTCAGGTGCGCCAAATGAAATACCTGGATCAGACTTTTCTACAATGAATGCAGTAATTCCTTTTGAACCTTTACTTGGATCAGTCTGTGCGATTACCGTGTAAAACTCAGAGACTCCGGCATTTGAAATCCATTTTTTACTTCCATTGAGTAACCATCCGGCTGATGTTCGTTCAGCCTTTGTCTTAAGCGCTGTCGCATCTGAGCCGGCCTCTGATTCAGATAGACAGTACGAAAATCCTTTTCCTTGTGCCAGCGCCGGTAGCCAGCGTTTCTTCTGCTCTTCATCTCCGCCCAAGATCAGCGGAAGTGAACCTAATTTATTTACGGCCGGGATAAGAGATGAGGATGCACACACCCGAGCTACTTCTTCAATGATGATCGCAACAGCTAGGGCATCTGCGCCTTCCCCACCGAATTCAGCTGGAACATGTGCTGCATGAAGATTGGCTTTAGTTAAGGCATCTGCCGCCTCTTGCGGATAGCGATGATCTTCATCAACGGCTTGTGCATGAGGTGCAATCTCTTTCTCAGCAAGTGCGCGAACGCTATCTCGAAGATCTCGATACTCAGTCGGCAGATTAAATAGATCCGCTGTCATTTATTTCTCTTTTCTCGAGTTCAGTGATTGCAAGTATGCGTTGTATTGGGCTAATTCATCATCTTCACCCAGTGCAGCCATACGTTCTTCGTTTCGATCTATGCGACGCGTCTCCTTGGCATCTTCACGCATCCATTGGATAAATGTTGCAACTAAGGCAAGAATAATTGGTATCTCTCCCATTGCCCAACTTACGCTTCCGCCTGCGCGCTGATCAGCAAGGAATTCTCCCAAAAGCCACGGGGCACCTTGCGTGGCATAGAACCCTTTATCGACCAGGGTCGTAGAAGCCAAAAGTGCGATTGAGAAGAAGGCGTGGATAGCCATAGTCGCAAAGAGAATAACGATGCGAAGAAGATGATGCACTCGCCGAGGGTTGGGATCGATACCAACAATGATCATGAAAAAGAGGAAGCCGACGGCGATAAAGTGAAGGTTCATTAATAGATGTCCTGCATGTGAAGCCATCAACGTTCCAAACAAGTCAGTCAAGTAAAGAACGAAGAGAGAGCCATCAAATAAAATAAGAGCGATCACTGGATGAGTGATAATCATCGAGTAACGAGAATGTAAAAGCGCGACGAGTATTCCGCGCGGCCCTCTTTCTTCCTTGGTTCTACCTTGCGGCAAGGTGCGAAGAGCCAAAGTAATCGGTGCGCCAAGAACCAAACCAATCGGAGCAATCATTCCTAACGTCATGTGCGCAACCATGTGATACTCAAACGAATACATGGCATAGACGCCAAGACCACCACTCGTTGCAAAATCCAAGGCAGAGATACCGAGTGCGAAGGCAACTGTGCGACCGACCGGCCAGGAATCTCCTCGCTTTTTTAATATGACTACGCCCTTGATATAGAGAGCGACCGCCAAAACTAAGAGGCCAATAAAAAATAGGTCTGGCTCGTAGGCAAAGAGAATTCGACGCAATGTTGGTTCGGCCGGGATCACTAAATTAACGACTCGATCAGGGCTAGCATTTTGCGATAACCAGACACCGATTGCAGTGATTGCCGCCATCAACGCAACTTCAACAGTGATCAGACGAAGAAGAATCGACCAATCAATCTTCTCTTTAGTTGCAAGATTTTTACGGTGAAGATAGCCAATAAAAATTAGTGCACCGGTAAAGAGTGCTTTTATAACAACCACGCGGGCATATGCAGAATCCCAGGCTTCAACGAAATTTAGACGTGCCCACGCATTGATTAATCCACTGAGGACAACGACTATGGCCGCCCATAAAGCCATCACGCTAAATCGCTCGATGGCAACCTTTCGCTCTTCCAGCGGGATAAATGTGATCGCAAAAAGCCCGCCTACCCAGAGCGATAGCGCAATAACATGCAAAAGCATCGAACCGGTGGCAAGGCCATGGGAACCGCCAGATACCGAGTGGCTCTCAAAGGCAGGTAGCGCAATCGCGATAAGTGAAATGAGAAGCAAGGCAATAACTGGAATCACCTTGCGGGCCCTGAGCAACAAGTATCCGACAAAAAAAGCTACGAGAGTTTGAATAAATAAGTAACGCCCTAAGCTGACTTGGGATACAAATGATTGCAGCGAGGTGATATCGAGGGCGTCGATAAAGCTTGTATCTAAGATATTGGCAAAGGTTGCAATGAGAAAAACTGTGCTCGATGTGAACCAGAGAAGTGCCAAGAGTGAAGCTCTTCGTCGCAGCTTAAGTGATACCTCTTGTAGCGATCCCTCATTGTTAATCAGTAAGAAAGAGATAGAGAGCAAGAAACCCACCACTGCAAAACTCGATAGATAGGTAAGGTACTTGCTGGCTAATAGCAGCAGATCAATCTGCATACTTATCTCTCTTTAAAGATCTTGCGCGCGTAGGCACCCATTCCGATTAATACAAGAATTGATAAACCAAGGAGAAAAATTACAAAAAGATTAGTAGCAAAATTACTTCCAGTTGGTTGGGTCGGTGCAGATGTTGTTGGCTCTGGAATCGCTGTAGGTGTTGGTGTCGATAGAACGACAGCCGAATAATTAAAGGTGAATGAGCCCTCTAGCGGAAGATCTGCTTCAGCAAGAAGCATGTACGTCACGGTATAAATTCCTGATGTGACAAGCGGCTTCATCTCTGCAACAGCTTCGGTACCTAATACAGTGAGAATGCCGGTATCAACTCGCTTGCCCGTTGGGTCTGTGACGATAATGTCATTACCCTCTTCAATTAATGGAAGTTCAGTTGTCACAGTCACCGCACTGGGACCAGCTTTAATTGTTGATCCTGCGATTGGGCTGGTCGCAACAAGTGTGTTCGCATGCGCCATCGGAATACTAAAAAGAGTCGCAACGAGAACGAGTCCGGCAATTGTCCTAGCCACGCTCTTCACATAATCTCCTTCATCGATTCGCATCTATAGTCCCACTTCCTTAGACTATGTACCTAACCTTTGGTGAACCTCATTTTACCCTCGCGCCCAGCTAAGTGAAAGGAATGTGACGATGCCTACATATCAATACGCCTGTAACTCCTGCGATCACGCCTTTGAAGCGGTGCAATCATTTTCAGAAGATGCTCTGACCATATGTCCTGAATGTAAGGGTGAGATTAGAAAAGTTTATTCCAGTGTTGGGGTGGTCTTTAAAGGTCCTGGATTTTATAAAACTGATTCAGCCAAGCCTGCTCCATCAACAAGCACTGAGTAAGGGGCACGCCCCCTAGTTTTCGTGATGTGGCGGCTTATCCGCTTTGATATCTTCATCACGTTTTACATCAACGTCCTCACGAGGATCTCTTTCATCCTCGGTCGTTGCGGGAAATAAGTCACTCATAAGAATCCCATAGTACATACTTACTACATGTTTATGCGACTTGGAGCCTTTATTGTCCGCCGCCGCAAAAGTGTGTTGATTACCTACATCATCACAATTCTCATTGCAGGTGCAATCGGATCACTTTCATTTAGCCGCCTTGATTCTGGCGGATATTCAGATCTCAATTCAGAATCTGCCAAAGCTGCTAGCTACATTACCGATACCTTTAAAGTTCAAGACCCCGTTGCAATCCTGGTCGTCGATGCTGGATCCCGATCAATTGATGACCCTAACGTGATGAGTGAAGCGACAGCTTTGGAGAAAGAAGTTGCAACTGCAAAAGGAATTAGTCGAACACTTTCATACTGGTCAACCGGTGGCGCACCTAACCTGGCCTCCGCTGATGGCAAGGCCGCATTTCTCTTTATCTATGCCGATATTGAAAATTTTGATTTTGAAGGCTATGGCGCGGTAGGCAAAACCATCTCCGAGAATTTCGATGGTAAATACCAGTCGCTCGAGGTTTATGCCGGGGGCGGCGCAGTTGTTACAAATGCAATCAACTCCAAGATAAAGACTGATCTTTTATTAGCTGAAGGAATCGCAATTCCATTGACCTTTATCTTGCTGGCTTTTGTGTTTGGCGCACTCGTTGCATCGGCCATGCCGCTTGTTGTCGGTGTTGGCGCAATTCTAGGTTCCTTCTTCCTTACATATCTTCTTACTCAGGTAACCGATGTAAGCGTATTCGCCCTTAATCTCATTACAGGGTTGGGCTTAGGGCTCGGTATCGATTACGCACTTCTGATCGTAAATCGTTTCCGAGAAGAGATGCATAACGGAAAGAGCGTCGAAGAGAGCGCCATTATTACTGTAGGAACAGCCGGCAAGACCGTCTTCTACTCTGGTCTGACAGTTATGGTCACACTCAGCGCACTCTTACTCTTTCCGCTGAACTTCCTTAAATCTTTTGGTTATGCAGGCGTCATCGTCACACTCTTTGCAATCTTTGGTGCACTTATTCCGCTCCCAGCTCTTCTTGCAATTTTAGGCAAGCGAGTTGATAAAGGCGTTATCCGAAAAGGTGGACTCGCGCCAAAGGAAGATGGCCGTTGGGCAAAAACTGCACGTACTGTGATGGCACGCCCGATTCCAGTAGTTGTTGGTTCACTTGCACTACTCATTGTAATGGCGCTACCGATTGTAAATATTGCATTCGCACAAGTTGATTCTCGAGTGCTGCCGGCCTCTGATCGTGCCGCAATCAGCTCGCAGGTTATCGAAGATAGGTTCACAAGTTTTGAAGGTAGCCCTATTGAAGTAATTCTTCCTGATGGCGCCGGACAGGAAAGCGCTCTCAATTCATTTTTTGCGCAGGCAAAGAATGTTGAAGGTATTACTCGTGTCGGCGAACTTGAATATGCAGGTAATGACATTCGTATTCAGATAATCCCAGGGACCAGTTCACGCTCCCTCGATGCAGAAAGACTTATCAAGGAGTTACGCGCACTTGATAAACCAGAAGGCTTGCTCATTGGTGGAGTTGCTGCTGACTTCACTGACTCGCAAGGTGGTATCGCACGAACGCTTCCGTGGGCACTGGGTTGGATCGGATTTGCAGTCTTCATACTCATCTTTGTTTTTACCGGATCAATCATCTTGCCAATCAAGGCAGTTCTCCTTAATGGTTTATCTCTCGTCGCCACACTGGGTGTCATCACATGGATCTTTATCGATGGGAACCTCAAGTGGCTCGTCGGTGATTTCACAGTCACGGGCACATTAGATACAGGCTCAGTAATTTTGGTAGCCGTTGTTGTCTTTGGACTATCTATGGATTACGAACTCTTCTTGCTTTCACGTATCCGAGAAGAACATTTAGCTGGTAAATCAAATGTTGAGGCTGTTGCAGTTGGACTCCAGCGCTCTGCTCGCATTATTACCGCAGCCGCCTTATTGCTGGCCGTGGTCTTTGCCGCCTTTGTAACAAGTGGAGTGACTTCAATCAAAATGCTTGGCTTTGGAGTCGCCTTCGCAGTCCTGCTCGATGCAACTCTCATTCGCGCTCTGCTCGTACCCGCACTCATGCGTTTATTCGGTGAACGTAACTGGTGGGCGCCTAAGAGTCTGCGCAGATTTACTCTCACTCACTAAGAGGGCTTACCCTTAGGGCATGGATCTTATTGCCAGCCTTCAATGTGCTGACCAACCCGGCATTGTTCACGCGATGACGAGCGCGGTCTTAGCCTGCGGGGGCAATATCATCGAGAACCAGCAATTTACAGACGAGCCAACTAATACATTTGTAATGCGTACCCGTTTTGAAACATCACAGGGATTAGAAGCTGCACAGAAAAGTTTGAGCGAAGGCTTAAGTAAATTCTCCCCCGCACTTCACATTCGCCCAACTGAACAGAAGCCACGAGCGCTGGTCCTTGTGACGAAAGAGAGCCACTGCCTGCGCGATCTGCTCTATCTTCTCGAACTAGGCGAGCTTCCAATTGAAATCCCAGTTGTAGTTTCCAATCATGAAGATCTTAGAAACTTGGTTGAGTCTCACGGATTCACATTTGTTCATCTGCCAGTAACAGCTTCGACGAAGGCGGCACAAGAGAAAGAATTGCTAGCACTCGTTGAAAAACATGCAATTGATTTCGTTGTCCTGGCTCGTTATATGCAGGTTCTCTCGAATGAATTCTGTGCTGCACTGCCTGGAAGAATCATCAACATTCACCACTCATTCTTGCCTGGATTTAAAGGTGCAAAGCCGTATCACCAAGCTCATGCTCGTGGCGTCAAAATTATTGGAGCCACCGCTCATTTCGTAACATCAGATCTTGATGAAGGACCGATCATCGAGCAAGATATTGCGCACGTTACACACACATCAACACCAGATGATTTGATCGCACTAGGTCGAGACATTGAACGTCGCGTCCTTGCGAAGGCTGTCAGATTATTTGCACAAGATCGAATATTTATTGTTGGTGAGCGGACTGTAGTTTTTTCTTAAATTCAAAATGATTGTTCTTAGCCTACTTTTGTAATTTCACCGCATTCATCGCTAAATAACACGGCCTCAGCATCCTCAGATATGAGCATATCTCTCACACCGTTTAAATTACCAAAACCAACTTTGATGGTCTCATTACCGCGAGTAATTATCGCTCTTGTTGTAATCGCAAATCGGCATGTTAAATTATACTCAGCATGGTATATACCCGGTTCGATATCGACTCCCACTAGGTGTGATCCTGGGAGAATTACGTCCTGAGGGGTTGGGGGGCCGAAGACAATAGAGCACTCTGAATTAAGTAACTGTTCACCTGCTCTTATTTCAACTACTGTTGAACCTTTCCAGTAAATGGAAACGTTGAACAGAGATTTATCTATAGTTCTAATCTGGTACCCACATACTGAGTTGCTTGAGTGGTAGAGACCGACTGGGATATCTTTACCCGCTGTGTAAGGGGTATTAGTAAAGTTCTGTGGCACAACATCACCATTCATACGGGGATAAGTTGGATTTGAAGACTTTGTTGGCTTTGCTGCAGTCGGAGTTGGCTTTGCTGCAGTCGGAGTTGGCTTAACAGCAGTCGGAGCTGGATTTGAAGATTTGGTTGGCTTAACAGCAGTTGGAGTTGGCTTCGCTGCAGTTGGAGTTGGCTTCGCTGCAGTTGGAGTTGGCTTCGCGACAACCGGAGCTTGCCTACTGTTAAAAGTGCTTAAAGCTGCAGCAACGATAAGGAGCAAAGTGAATGTTATGAGTATCGGCACTTTATATTTCATTTTTTCGCCTTCCTCACTCTCTTTATGAAACGCTTAGCTCTCCTACTTTCAACAAAAACCTGAATATACGGATTTAGAGAGTATGAAAAGGGCATGAGTAGGCTGCTTCCGTCGTTACTCATAATCACAAGAGCAGTTTTGCTTATAAATGGTTTGATAATTGACATAAAGATTATGATAGAAAATGCAATTAGAGTTGGTTGTAGCAGCGCCTGAGAGTGAATAACAAAAGATAAAAACGAATTACTTTGTAATTGCTCATACCTTTCATTAACTGAGATAGCTTGTGGTTTACCAAGTTGTTTCTCGAGTATAGGTATATACACAAGTGCAAAAAGTAAAATTAGCGGCTGGGCTATGAAATATAAGTAAAGAACTTGCATGCCTACCGCAAAAGTGTTGATAAGCAACTTGATAGAAATCGAGCGAGGATCCTTCACTTTGATAGATTTAATGTCAGCGGTTGCTATTTTTCCTGCTGGGATCTCGACAACTCCACTCACCAGCTTTGCTTGAACTTGCAATCTTGGTCTGTATCCGATTTTTAGATTGAGTACTTCGCCATCAATAATCTCACCCTCGTAATCGTAAGTTTTTCCTTGAGGGCTTTTCTTTCTCAGCGCTCGAAAAATGCGCATGCTCGCCCAGGGAAGCGCAATATATATAATCAAAGCCGTAAAAGTTGTGCTTACAGCATCAGATTTTTCTGCATCCGGCGCAGTGAGAACAACGTAGAGAACGATTGGAAAACCAACTCCAATCCAGGCGGCCCACTTCTTGCTAAATACGTATGGCCTTCTAAATGGGTTGCGTGCCATTAGACAAAGTTAGCAACACTTACTCTAAATCGATAGATTCAAGCCGGTTAAAATTAGATGGTCTGAATTCATGAGAAATTGCGAAAAGTACTGATGAGTAATCCTCGCCTAGATTACGGCTAAATTTGTGACGCAACGTTTAGGAGTCGAAGTGATATATTCAATTTTAGTTTAGTGAAGAATAAGAAAGGGATACATGAAAAAACGGTTGATAGTAACTGTACTTGTACTTTCTCTTCTAGCTCTTACTCCTGCTCATGCTGCTACCAAAGTAATACCTAAAGATCCTCGCAACAATAAAACTATCAGCAAAAGTATCATCACCTTTACCGATAAGCTCAACACCCTTAACTTTGACGGTTGGCTATTGGAATATAAACCATCCACTATTCGCTCCAAACATAAGTACCTCTGGGAATCCTCAAGAAAAGCCGGCATGATTATCAAACCTAACCTCAGCGCAACCCAAGTTGCTAGTGGTTTAAACAATAACTCTTACGGTCCTTACGATTTTACTGATATCTCCATGAAATCTTTGCCTAAACTTAAGTATTGCCTCATGAGTAATAAGTATGATTTAACAGTACCAGGTCAGTACAGGTCAGATTACTGGATAGCGGTAAAGCTCTACGCTATCGATTGTGACTCCATGAGAGAGTATGTATTTTCACTTCCTGAGTTCTCTCAAAATACAGAAACGGAAACTGCAACTGAAACCAGTTCTGTGGTGAACGAATAAAACACATGAGTGCGACTGGTGTCCCCGGCGGGAGTTGAACCTGCGACCTACCGCTTAGGAGGCGGTTGCTCTATCCACTGAGCTACGGGGACTTAACTTCACTTGGCAAAGGTTAGCGTTAGAGATAACCTACGACCAACGCGCTTATTTCGAGCGTGATACAAACAATATGAAAGGCCACCCATGAAAGCGCTCGTTATCGGCGCAGGCGGAGTTGGCAGTGCAATCGCAAATATCGCATCCCGTAGACCATTTATTAAGCAGATGGTCATTGCAGATCGCAACCTGTCACGAGCCGAAGCCGCAATAACAAAGGTAAAGGATTCACGATTTTCCGCGGCGGAGGTGAATGCTGCAGAACTTGAGGACATACGAGCTCTTATTCGTAAGGCGAAGCCAGATATTGTTATCAACGCAGTCGACCCACGATTTGTTATGCCGATTTTTTTGGCGTGTGAAATCGAAAATACAAATTACATGGATATGGCGATGTCGCTATCTCGCCCGCATCCGCATTATCCAAATTCTGAAACTGGCGTGAAGCTCGGTGACGAGCAATTTGCTCGTGACTGGAACTGGGGTGAGCGAGGCATCTACGCCGTTGTCGGCATGGGAATCGAACCTGGCATGAGCGATATCTTCGCGCGCTATGCCTCAGATGAGCTCTTCTCACGACTCGATGAAGTAACCGTCTTTGATGGTTCAAACCTGACAGTTGAAGGTGCTGACTTTGCTCCTTCATTCTCAATCTGGACAACGATCGAAGAGTGCCTGAACCCACCACTTGTTTGGGAAGACGGTCGTGGTTGGTACACAACAGAGCCATTTAGCGAACTTGAGGTATTTGATTTCCCTGAAGGAATCGGACCGGTCGAGTGTGTCAACGTTGAGCACGAAGAAGTTGTTCTGATCCCGCAGAAGGTTGATGCCAAGAAAGTTCGCTTTAAGTATGGACTTGGATCTGAATTTATCTCAACGCTGAAAACTATTCATATGCTGGGCATGGATAGTAAAGACTCGATCAATGTGCAAGGTGTTCAGGTTTCACCACGAGATCTACTTGCAGCAGCACTTCCTGATCCTGCAACTCTCGGTTCACGTATGCGCGGAAAGACGTGTGCCGGTACTTTGGTGAAAGGTCTAGATAAGGCTGGAAAACCAAAGGCTGTCTATATCTATAACGTTGTAGATAATGCATGGTCGATGGAAAATTACGGTGATCAAGCTGTGGTCTGGCAGACTGCAATTAACCCCGTCATGGCTATGGAACTTATCGATAAAGGCATCTGGAAGCCTGAAGGAGTTAATGGTCCTGAATGGTTTGCACCGCAGCCATTCCTTGATCTACTTGCAGAGTATGGAAGCAGTTGGCATATCCGGGAAGAAGATACGACCGGAATAGAGGCGTAACAATGTCGAAGTGGGCACTTGTCACGGGAGCAACAGCAGGTATTGGTGAAAGCTTTACTCGGATGCTTGCATCTAAGGGTTTCAATATCGTTCTTGTCGCCCGTGACGAGGCCCGTCTTCACGAACGCGCAGCGGCGTTGCGTGAAAAGCACGGAGTACAAACCTTTGTACTTCCTGCAGATCTTGCTACCGATCTCGGCTGTGCCTCAGTTGAGGAATACCTCAAAGAGTTCGAGGTCGAGGTTCTCATTAATAATGCGGGTTTTGGAATCAACAAAGCATTTACTGCAAGTGCCCTCGATGCTGAGCAAGATCTACTCGATGTTCTTGTAAGAACACCGATGCGACTAATGCATGTGGTGCTTCCACAAATGAAGGCACGCAACAGCGGCACAATTATCAACGTCTCATCTATTGCAGGCTTTATTGCAGGGGGAACCTACAGCGCCTCAAAGTCCTACCTCACCGTGTTATCTGAATCTCTACACACCGAGCTGCGCGGAACTCAGGTGAAGGTCAACGCACTCTGTCCGGGTTTTACCCGTACTGAGTTTCATGAACGTGGTCGGATGAGGATGAAGGGCCTACCTGAATTTATGTGGCTCGATTCTGACCAGTTAGTCGCTCGGTCATGGTCTGATGCGCAGGGTGGAAAGGCTGTCAGTATCCCTGGATGGCAATACAAACTTTTGGTCGGTTTTATCTCAATTCTGCCGAGAGCAACGGTTCGCAGTATCGGTATGAATCTGCGTAAACGCTGAAGCACACAGGATATTCACTGGTTTAAGGGCTATCTTCGTTATGATTACGTCATTATCTATGGAGGTCTTCTATGTTTCGCAAAGTTATCGCCACAGCTACCGCTTCACTTCTTATGGCTCTTGCATTTAGCGTCGCACCAGCAAGCGCTGCGCCGATAAAGAATGGCACACCGTGCTCTAAGGCAGGAGCCACAACAAAATCAGGTGGCGAGACCTACCGTTGCGCAACATATGCACTCCAGAAGAATGCAAAACTTACATGGCGCAGCAATGACTGCATCAAAACTGTTACCGCCTATCAGAAGACCAACACCGCAGTGATCGCTGCGCGTACTGAAACCGCAAAGACTGTTCTAGAAATTGATGAAGCGATTGCAAGCCTGAATGAATCAATTACAGCGCTATCGCCAGTTGTTGCAGCAGATGTGAAAATTGAACAAGACCGCATAGCAGCTATCAAAGTCAAGCTCGATGCGATGAAGGCAGATACTGCAAATCTGACAAAGAATGCCAAGAACATTAAAGATTATGAGACAGCCATCTCATGGCGTGAAATCACGGTGCGTCGACTTAATACTCAGATCACGGCCTTCACCTCAAAGATTAAGAAATTAGATAATGAGAAGAGCGCGGCAAACAATAACTTGAAACTTATCTCATCCTCTGCCAGCACTGCGCTGACAACGGCCAAAACAATCTGCGGCTAATTAGCCAATTGTTACCATTGAAGCAGTTGCCTTAACGGGTAACTGCTTCAATGCTGTTGTGGCAGGTCCAACTAGATTTTTTCCAGCTAATGTAAATGTTGCTTGATGTTCCTGGCATTGCCATTGATTACCGGTCTGGACAAGTTCTCCACCTTGATGTGTACATAGTAAATTGACGGCGGAATAAGCTTTAGCTGACGTGCGAACGAGTGCGATGGAGCGACCTTGCACATCATCAATTCGAACAACCCCGCCAACTTTTTTTAAGGCAGGATTAGATTTGAGTGTGACCTGAACTTTTCCTGATGGCAAAACCTTGACACCCGTTGCAGCTGTTGCCGCATCAGGTGAAGAGAAAATGCCAACACCAACGAGTGATAACGCGCAGAGCGCTCCTCGGCGAGTAATCCCGGTTGACTCTTCGTTACTGCTCATCTGTGGTTTCCCCTATGTCTGATCGCATCTGCCGGTGCAATAGTTTGTTGGGTGCGAACTTACCCGATCACACGGTATGGCGCATTAGGAGTTTTTTCTCTTCACCTAGCTCTTCGTTTCATCCTTGATGGCCAGCATCTTTGGCTAGACCTGATTCTCTATAACCTGGTAGCTCTACTGTCTCTCGTCTCGATCTTTGCATCCCCAGCCCACAACGACCCTTTAGCAATCGCATTCCTTGCCTGTGCGATGGGCAGTTGGATCTTTGGTTCAGCTCTCTCAAGTTATGGGCAATTCTTTACCGCTCCCGCTGTAGTTAATTATTTAATCAACATCTCTTACACACTTTTCTATCCCTTTGCCCTCATCGCTATTCCACGGATTATCAGTAAGCGAAAGAAAATCTCTGTAGTTGAAATTCTCGATGCCTCGATTTTTGGCTTAGGGCTTAGTTCGATTGCGACCGCACTAGTTCTCTCAAAAGTAATTTCAGTCGGAAGTAATCAAGGATTCTTTGAAATCTTTTTCCCGATCTGCGACTTAGCAATAGCGATCACAATCGCAATCACATCGATTACCCAACGGTTGAATTTGCGATTTTTTATCCTGGCGCTCGGTTTCGCAATCTATCTAGCTTTTGATTTTCTTTATCTTTGGATGAGTATTCAAAATCGATATGTCTTCGGAACAATCTTTGATAATGGGTGGGTACTTGGAATTATCATAATTTCACTTTCACTTTGGTATCCACCGGCAGATTCGCAACAGAATTTTTCTATACATCCAGCCTTTATCGCACTCTCCATCTTTATTAGCCCCACACTCTTAGCAATGATGGCTCTACGTCCTGGAATATTTCCGGCATATATCGTCTTTCCCACCATCGCCACTTTGTTTCTGGCATTTATCCGCATGACAGTAAGTTTGCGACAAGCCCACGATCTCGGTGATGAAAAAACGTTGGCACGCACAGATGAACTCACTGGACTTCCAAATCGTCGCAGACTTATTGCAGAGCTCGATAGCTTCTCAAAGGTAGAAGGCGCGCTGATGCTCCTTGATCTCAATGGATTTAAGCAGGTCAATGATCGATGTGGCCACGGTGCCGGTGATCAAGTGTTGATTCAAGTTGCAGCACGATTTGCTCGAGTTCTACCGCAGAGCGCACTTCTTGCACGGCTCGGTGGCGATGAATTTGGGGTTTTGCTCAATGGCACTTCACATTCAACGCTAGAAATTGTTCAAGCGCTTAAAGCGTGTGTTAGTTATCCATTTCTTATCGATGGAAAGAACATTTCCGTTGGAGTTAGTATCGGCCATGTAAGCAACAGTGAAGGCGGTGATTTACTGGCGAAGGCAGATGCTGCCATGTATGCCGCAAAGCGATCAGTTAGTTTTTAGCTGGCTTTTCGGGTTTGTCGGCCTTGATCTCTTGCAGACGCGCAAGTGATTCAAGGCGCTCTAACGCGTGATCAACAATTCGCTCTGAATATCCCTTGGAGTACCCGTCGAGATAAAGCCAGGGTTCATGAATTTCGGCCGCCGAAAGATGGGCAAGCTCTGGCACATACTTTCGAATGTAATCTCCGTTTTCATCAAAGCGCTTACCTTGCTCGATCGGATTAAAGACTCGGTAATACGGTGAGGCATCTGTGCCTGTACCTGCCGTCCATTGCCATCCGTGTGCATTAGATGCAACGTCATAATCAACTAGATGATCGGCGAAGAATCTTTCACCGAGCTGCCACTCAAGGTGTAAATCTTTTACCAAGAAAGATGCAACAACCATACGTGTGCGGTTATGCATCCAGCCCTCACGTTTCAATTGACGCATGGCAGCATCTACAAAGGGGTACCCGGTTTTACCTTCACACCATGCTTTAAATTGCTTACCGGGCTTGTCATAGCGCATCGCTTTAAATTGAGGTGCGTAGTAATCAGTATCTGTATGCGGGTTATTAAAGAGAACATCCGCGTAGAACTCACGCCAGGCAATCTCTTTTCGAAAAGTATCGTGGGCTTTGCTTTCGCCTAGATTAGCCAAGAGAGTGCGCGGGTGAATCTCACCGAACTTAAGGTAGGTGCTCATCTTTGATGTGCCATCTATACCGGCAAGATTTCGCGCTTCGTCATAGTGATCAATGGCTTTCTTCGAAAACTCTTTAAAGCGTTTCAGGGCCGCTGCTTCACCAGCTTCGATTACATCAACGCCTTCTGGCATTGGAAAATCTGGAAATGCGCGGTACTTATCCGGTGGTGTTGGTGCGTTAATTGCTGTTGGAGTCTTTGCTGGTGCGCGCCACCCATGAAGACACCACGCACGATAAAAAGGAGTGTAGACGCGATATGGAGTGTCATCACTTGGTTTACGTACACGGCCAGGTGCAACCGCGTACGGACTTCCGGTTCGAATAAGTTTTATTCCAGCTGCCTCAACGCGTGCATCGCGCGCTGCACCGTAACGTTCGTACTCGTCAGAAATATGAACCTCAGTTGCGCCATAGAGCTTCATGAGATCGGTAAGAACTTCAATCTGATCACCTTCGATAATGTGCAATCGATTATTTAAGGATTGATCAAGTGCGCGTAATGATTGCCCCATATAGGCAAGTAACTTCGCGCCTGCTTCATCGATCTGCGATTTATCTAGGATAAATACCGGGACGATCTCATCTGATGATTCGATCGCGGCATTGAGTGCAGGATGATCACCGATACGCAGGTCGCGTCTAAACCAGACGATACTGCGACGAGTGGTAGCCATTAACGCAGACTACTTGTGGAGTTGTTCGACCGTTGCATTCCAGCCCTGAACATCTTCGGGCTTGCGTGGGGCCTTACCAACATAACGCGCAGATGGACGAATCAGGCGACCTGTGCGCTTTTGTTCAAGAATGTGTGCAGACCAGCCCGCGGTACGCGCTGCTGTAAACATTGATGTGAAGAGTGGTGCTGGAACTTCTGCGAAGTCCAAAATGATTGCAGCCCAGAACTCAACGTTTGTTTCAAGGACACGATCTGGTTGACGTTCGCGAAGTTGCTTAAGTGCCGCCTTTTCCAGGGCTTCGGCAATTTCATAACGTGGTGCATTAAGTTCTTTGGCGGTACGACGTAATGTGCGAGCGCGTGGATCTTCGGCGCGATAAACACGGTGACCAAATCCCATCAAACGTTCTTTGCGATCGAGTAATCCCTTGACGTACGCCTCTGCATCGCCGGTCTTCTCAACTTCTTCGATCATGTGAAGAACGCGAGATGGTGCGCCACCATGTAACGGACCTGACATCGCACCGATCGCACCTGAAAGTGCGGCGGCAACATCAGCACCGGTTGATGCAATAACTCGAGCCGTAAATGTTGATGCGTTCATTCCGTGCTCGGCGGCAGATACAAAGTAGGCATCGATTGCACGAACGTGAAGTGGATCAGGCTCTCCGCGCCAGCGAATCATCATTCGCTCAACGACTGTATGTGCCTTATCGATCTCTGCCTCTGGAACTGGTGAGGCAATAATTCCACGCGCTGCTTGCGCTAAGTATGAAAGAACCATCACAGATGTGCGCGCAAGGTTGCTGCGGATCTCTTCATCTGAAATATCTAGTGTTGGTTGGAATCCCCATGCTGGTGCCAACATTGCAATCGCTGATTGCACATCTACGCGAACATCACCTGAGTGAACTGGAAGTGGGAATGGTTCAGCGTTAGGAAGTCCTGGGTTGAATTGATCATCAACAAGTAGTCCCCATACATTTCCAAACGAAACACGACCTACGAGATCATCAATATCCACGCCGCGGTAACGCAGCGCGCTACCTTCTTTATCTGGCTCGGCAATTTCAGATTCAAATGCAATAACGCCTTCGAGTCCTGGCTTGAAATCATCTGACACGGTGTAGCTCCAGTCTGGCACCGCTGCCGGCGCGCTCGTTTCCAGTGCCAATTCTGCACCCGAAAGCGGTGTGCTCGCGACCATCCCAAGATCAAGATGACGCGGGAGCCGAAGTGACGTTAGATACAACCATGGACCAAACCCCAGATCAGAGGCTGACAAGAGATGCCATCAGGGCAATGCGCCGTTCCTACGGCGATGTGGGTCTTGAAAATCTACCCGCCGATCCCTGGTCAACATTTTCGCTCTGGCTCAACGAGGCTGCCGCCAATGAATTTATTGTCGAAGCAAATGCGATGGTCTTATCTACCCTCAATGGTGATCAACAAATTTCTACCCGCACTGTGTTGTTAAAAGATATCTCTGAAGGTGGCTTTACATTTTTTACTAATTATCAATCACGCAAAGCCCACGATATGGAAATCAACGAACAAGTGACATTGCTCTTTCCTTGGTTTGCGATGGAACGCCAAATAAGTATTAGCGGCCTTGCACAGAAAATCTCTGAGGGCGAATCAGATGAATATTTTGCAACCCGGCCATGGTCGAGTCAGATCGGTGCATGGGCGAGTGCACAATCTCAACCTTTGGAATCGCGAGAAGAGTTAGCCAGTCGCTTCGACGGTGCTAGCCAGAAATGGCCTGAGGGCTCACACGTTCCGCGTCCGCCACATTGGGGCGGCTATCGAGTCCTGCCCCTGACAATCGAATTCTGGCAAGGGCGTTACTCACGACTGCACGATCGCTTGCGCTATGAGAGGCAGAGCACTAATTCTGATTTCATACTCACTCGTTACTACCCGTAGTCTTAGCCCATGAGCGCAGAAATCATCATCCCAGAAAACCTCAAGCCACTCGATGGACGTTTTGGTTGCGGACCATCAAAGATTCGCCCAGAGGCACTTTCATCAGTTCTTACAAGTGGTACATCAATTATCGGAACATCACACCGACAAAAGCCGGTGAAGAATGTCGTGCATCGTGTTCGCGAAGGACTCAACTCTCTCTTTGCTCTTCCTGATGGTTACGAAGTTGTTCTGGGCAACGGTGGCTCTACTGCGTTTTGGGATATTGCAACCAGTGGGTTGATAGAAAAGAAGTCACAGCACTTGGTTTTCGGTGAATTCTCATCCAAGTTTGCAAGCGCTGCCAAAGAGGCACCGTTTCTAGATGAACCGACCGTTATTAAGTCTGAACCTGGCACACACCCAGTTGCTAAGGCTGAAGCTGGCGTGGATGTATATGCACTCACTCATAACGAAACCAGTACAGGTGTAGCAATGCCCATCACTCGTCCAGCGGGATCAGATGGCGCACTTGTTCTTGTCGATGCGACAAGTGCTGCCGGTGGCCTGCATGTTGATGCCAAAGAATTTGATACCTATTACTTTGCCCCACAGAAATCATTTGCATCCGATGGTGGACTCTGGCTTGCGCTGATGAGTCCAGCTGCAATCGAGCGTTCTGAAAAAATCAAGGCATCCGGTCGTTGGATTCCAGCATTTTTTGATCTTGGAATTGCTATTGAAAACTCACGTCTTGATCAGACCTATAACACTCCGGCTCTTCTGACTTTAATGTTGTTAGCAGAACAAGTTGAGTGGATGAATAGCAATGGCGGATTATCTTTTGCCACTGGACGTAGTGCAACATCTGCATCCAAGCTCTACGGCTGGGCCGAGAAGACCTCATATACAACGCCATTTGTTGTAGATCCAGCCCAGCGTTCGAACGTCGTTGGAACCATTAACTTCGATGATTCCATCGATGCCACGAAGGTCGCAGCGGCACTTCGCGCCAATGGAATCCTAGATACAGAGCCTTATCGCAAGCTTGGAAAAAACCAGCTACGTATTGCTATGTTCCCTGCAGTTGATCCAAGCGATATCGATGCGCTGACTGCATGCATTGATTACGTTGTTGCCAAGCTATAAACATGCCGCGTAGCGCCGTTCGCGATCGGTTTTTTTGGCAAGTAGCTTTCCAAACTGTTGCCATCAATATGTTCTTGGGTGGCTTTGGCCCTTCCCAAGGTCTTTTGCGTGAAGATCAAGGAACAACCGGTGCCCAAGCAGGACTTCATGGAACAGCCCTCGGTATTGCAGCGATTGCAGCTGGCGCACTTAACTCTCGCTTAGCTCATCGATTTGGACGAGTAAAACTTTCGTGGCTTGGGTTAGCACTTTTCTGTGCAGGGTTAATCGCATTTATTCTCTATCCAACCTATCCAACAACTTTGATCTCAATTTTTGTCGCAGGATTTGGATCATCGACTGTTATTAATAGCAGCCTCACAATGCTTAATCACCACGCTGGCAAGAAGGCAGCAATCACAATCTCGCAGGCTAATGCTGTTTCATCTGTTGGATTCATTACAGGAACTCTCTTGATTGGAACAATTGCTACCAATTATCCAGATAAGTGGCGCCTTGGCCTCTTTCTCGTGATTCCATTCTCGCTCTTCGTCTATCTCTTTATCAGAGACAAAAACTATGTTGACCAAGTTGCTGCAGAAGAAAAACGCCAACAAGGCAAAATGTCTTTAAAGTTCTGGATCTCTTGGGTCGGATTTATCGCTTGCATTGCCAGCGAATTTGCTACATCTTTCTGGGCAGCAACTCTCTTTAAAGAGCGCGTTGGAGGAACAAGTGCATCGGCTACAACTGTGATGCTGGCATTTGGTATCGGCATGGCGATAGGTCGCTGGTATATGGGTCAAATCCTTTACAAGCTGCACCTTGATCAACAATTACTTACCGTTATTGGAATCCAATTTACAGGTTTTGCGATTTTCTGGTTCTCGCATGTTTACGCAGTAAGCATCTTTGGCCTCTTTCTCATCGGCGCTGGAATTTCTACACAATTCGCGCTGGCCTCACTTCGCTTAATTGAACTCAGTGATGGGCGTCCAGATCAAGCGGTTGGTCTCAGTTCATTAGCTGCAGGAATAGCTATCGCACTTGCCCCGTTGGCACTTGGTCTTCTTGATGATCAATTTGGAATATCGCGTGCCTACATTATGGTGCCAGTTCTTATTGCAATTGCCTTTCTCGTGGTTCTCTTCATTCCTACACATGTATCCCAGAGAAAAGTGCATGAGGCAGAAGGAATCTCACCGTGAGTTACAAAAGCAGGCGAATTATCTCGTTAATTACAATTGTGGTCTTGCTAGCGTGGATAGTCGTAATTGGAAGGTAGAACACCTTCTACAGAGATATCACGTGGGACTTTAACTTTATCTTTGTAGTAAATCCAGATCGCGACCATACCAATCAGTGATATGCCACCACAAGTTGCAACACTTTCACGTACGCCAATGATCTCAACCAAATAACCAATTCCGACAGATCCAAATGGTGTTCCACTCATAAATATAAAGAGGTAGACCCCCATCACACGGCCACGAATAGCTGGGTCAGAGTGCATCTGCATAAGTGAGTTTGCGGAAATCAGCATCGTCAAAGCGAAGAAACCACACAAAGGTAACCACGCCGCGTAGATTTCAAATGTCGGCATAACTGAGAGAAGTAAAATCGAGAGCGAGAAAATTGTTCCAGTCTTGATGACGAACATCGTGCTTCGTTGTTTTTCGAATCTAGCACTGATCAGAGCTGCGATGAGTGAACCAATGCCAATATAGGTTCCAAGAAGTCCAAAGGATGCGGGTCCTTTATTGAATTCACCGCGAGCCATAAGGGCATTAAATATCTGAAAATTAAGTCCAAAGGTAGAAGCGAAAAAGACTGCGATCATGACAACATAAAGATCAGGTCGCGCACGAGCATAGGCAAAACCCTCGCGCAACGTTCCCTGCGTTTTCTTAGATTCATGGATAAAGAATTCGGATTTACGCAAAGATAAAAGCGCAATATTGACCGTTATATAACTTGTTGCGTTAATAATAAAGGAAGGACCTGTATCAAAGTGAGCAATAAGAAAGCCTGAAACCGCAGGACCAATGAGACGACCAGCGTTAAAGTTGGCAGAACTTAGACTTATGGCATTTGCTAAATCTGCAGGTCCCACGATCTCAGCATTAAATGATTGTCGAACAGGATTATCAATCGCACCGGAAATCCCAAGTACCGCCGCGCAGGCAAATACATGCCAGAGTTCGACCTTGCCAGATACGACTAGAACTCCCAAAACGAGTGCGGATAATCCACCAAAAGTATTTGTCAGAACCAGAAGTAAACGTTTATCTACCCGGTCAGCCAAAAGTCCGCCATGAAGTGTAAAGATCAAAAATGGGGCGAATTGAATTGCCGTGACTAAGCCTAAGTAATACGCATTGTTATTGGTTAGTTCTAGAACAAGCCAATCTTGGGCGATGCGCTGGGCCCATGAACCGATATTAGAAAGGGCATTTGCCGAAAAAAGAATTCGATAATTTCTGTGCCTGAAAGAACGCCAATTTCCGTTCACATCGATGCGCACCCACGTTATTATAGTCGCATGGTCCAGAAGTCATCAATAAAAACTGTTGTCGTACTTGTAGCAATCGGAACTATTGCTTGGCTAATCGCTGGAATGGTTGCAATCACCCTTGATTATGATTCAAAGTATGTATGGACGTGCGTTGCAGGCGCAGCGCTAGGTGTTGTTGGAATCCGATACTCAATCAGGCGAGATCGACGAAGCGGTATTTAAGCTTCGAGCTGACCAGCAATTCCACGCAATACACGACCTAAACGCTCTGCCTCTGGCCCTGATGGATGGCGGCCTTGACGTAGACCATTGCCAACTTTGTCCAGAATTTTGATCGTATCTTCGATCATTGCAGCAAGATCATCATTGTTAACTCGTGAATTCTCTGCCAATGAGACAGGTGCATCAACAATATGAATCGACATCGCCTGTGGTCCCTTGCGAGAATCAATTACAGAGAACTCCAGCTTTGTTCCAGGCTTTACCGTTGTAACGCCCTCAGGAAGAGCCGTCGCCGCTAAATACACATCTTCGCCCTCATCGGATGCGAT
The DNA here is from genome assembly GCA_044350045.1 of Candidatus Planktophila sp. Lineage (GTDB taxonomy): Bacteria > Actinomycetota > Actinomycetes > Nanopelagicales > Nanopelagicaceae > Planktophila. The sequence goes on from JBILIJ010000011.1 coordinate 35,579, forward strand.
AAAACCAAAGCCTTTTTCGAGGCTAAACCATTTAACGCGGCCTGTAGGCATTGGATACTCCTTGGGTAGAAACAATAAAGACAAGTTTATCGCAGATTAATAGGGCGGTGCTACTTAATTGTGGCTTCGCTATGAGCGCCACAGCCATGATCAACTGAAACCACGCGTGCATCATCTGGTGCAATCGCATTGGCACAGACGCCAAAGGATGCACGTAAGGAACCAGCGATCGGTAAGAAGAAACCACATGTTTGGCAAGGTTTGGGTGCGCTCTGCGCAATGAGTGCATTTGGTCCGCTATCTCCGGCATACCAACGCTTGCTTGCCTGATCGCGACCTTCGATTGAAAGTACTCGCGCACGAGAAAGACCTAAATCAAAAACTTGTGCAGGATCAAGCTCTTCATCCTGAATAAGTGAGTGCACACCTGGTGCTAAACGAGTGTCATCGAGAATGCTCGGAACAATTACTCCTGGTTGGATATCTTCAGGCAAGATGCGATCGCGGTATTCAACCCAATCAGGTGCAATGAGTGAATCTGGACCAGGAAGAACAACAACATCACAGATGGTCGGTGTTGCACCATCTTCGACTTCTGCAACAGTGACACACCAGCGCCAGCCTTGATAGCCGGCAAGTTCTGCTTCAAATAAATATGTTGAGACGCGGTTATCGCTATCTACATCAACTGAAATAAAGGCACCAACCTGTGAGGGTTTTTCGGCATCGGCAATTGCGGCGTTACGTGCGATCTCTTGCGCCGACATTGTCATTGGATAAGGATAAAGCAGAACAGGCCCGCGACGTTAATCGCGAGCCTGTTCTGGTAATACTTAAGCGAGAATCAGATTAGAAATCCATTCCGCCGCCGTCGCCGCCCATAGGAGCAGCTGGCTTCTTCTCTGGCTTGTCGGTAATGACAGCCTCGGTTGTAATAAAGAGTGCAGCAATTGATGCAGCATTCTGTAGGGCAGAACGTGTGACCTTTACTGGATCGATGATGCCAGCTTTGATCATGTCTACGTACTCACCTGTTGCTGCGTTAAGGCCGTGACCTGACTCGAGGTGACGAACTTTCTCAACGATGACTCCACCTTCAAGACCTGCGTTGATTGCAATCTGCTTCAGTGGTGCTTCGATTGAAACCTCAACGATCTTGGCTCCGGTTGCTTCATCGCCCTCGAGCTTAAGCTTTTTAAATGCGGCTGTTCCGGCCTGCAAGAGTGCAACGCCACCACCGGCGACGATGCCTTCTTCAACTGCAGCCTTAGCATTACGCACTGCATCTTCAATACGGTGCTTGCGCTCTTTGAGTTCTACCTCAGTTGCAGCTCCAGCCTTGATGACAGCTACTCCACCAGCAAGCTTTGCTAGGCGCTCTTGTAGCTTCTCGCGATCGTAATCTGAATCTGACTTTTCAATCTCAGAGCGAATCTGTGCAACGCGACCCTTGATCTGTGCGTCATCTCCTGAGCCCTCCACGATTGTGGTCTCTTCCTTAGAGACAACAACTTTGCGAGCGCGACCAAGAAGTTCAATACCGGCTGTTTCAAGCTTGAGGCCAACTTCTTCTGAAATAACTGTTGCTCCTGTAAGGATCGCAATATCTTGCAACATCGCCTTGCGACGATCTCCAAAACCTGGCGCCTTAACAGCTACTGAGCGGAATGTTCCCTTGATCTTATTTACTACCAAGGTTGCAAGTGCTTCGCCTTCAACATCTTCTGCGATGATCGCAATTGGCTTTCCGGCTTGCATGACCTTCTCCAACATTGGAACGAGATCCTTGATATTTGCAATCTTTGAGTTTGCGATCAAGATGTATGGATCTTCAAGAACTGCTTCCATGCGATCTGTGTCGGTGACAAAGTATGGAGAGATATAGCCCTTATCAAAGCGCATACCTTCAGTGAGTTCGAGCTCAAGGCCAAATGTATTTGACTCTTCAACGGTGATAACGCCTTCTTTGCCGACCTTATCCATCGCTTCTGCGATCATCTCACCGATGGTTACATCGGCTGCAGAGATAGATGCAGTTGCTGCGATCTGCTCTTTGGTTTCAACACTTTTAGCCATCGAAGCAAGCTCAGCGACAATGGCATCGACTGCCTTTTCGATTCCGCGCTTGAGAGCCATTGGATTTGATCCGGCTGCGACGTTACGTAGACCTTCGCGAACGAGCGCCTGAGCTAATACTGTTGCGGTGGTTGTTCCATCGCCTGCGACATCATCTGTCTTCTTAGCAACTTCCTTAACAAGTTCTGCGCCAATTTTTTCCCAAGGATCATCAAGTTCGATCTCTTTAGCGATCGAAACGCCGTCGTTGGTAATTGTTGGGGCGCCCCACTTCTTCTCCAGCACAACGTTTCGTCCGCGAGGTCCAAGAGTTACCTTGACTGCGTCCGCTAGTACGTTCATACCGCGCTCTAATCCGCGTCGGGCTTCTTCGTTAAAGGCGATCTGCTTTGCCATGGATGTGTGCTCCTTCATG
>JBILIJ010000030.1:0-10697 GCA_044350045.1 Candidatus Planktophila sp.
GATGACTACTCTGCTCTAACTAAATAATTCCAGCTGCTTTTGCAGCCTGCTTAAAGACCTTATCCAGCATCGGCTTGGTGAGTTTTCCAGTAAACGTATTTTGTTGGCTTGGATGATAGGAACCGATCACGGTTATTCTTCGATCTCCGTCAATAAAAGTGAGCTTTACTCCGTGTGCAAACTTTGTAGTTGGGATTGTGTGGCCGAGTTCGCGGAGTGATTTGATCATGGAAGTCCATGCAAAGGAACCAAGGGCAACGTAAGCGCGCGTAGTGCTGCTTGCTAGTTTGATTTCATGTGTAAGAAAAGGTGCGCAGGTATCGCGCTCTTTAATGCTGGGTTTGTTATCAGGGGGTGCGCACCGTACTGCGCATGCAATGCGTGTATCGATAAGTTCTTGCCCATCTTTGATTGAAGTACTCGTCGGAATCTTTGCAAGACCCGCACGGTGGAGTGAACCGTAGAGCCAATCCCCTGAGCTATCACCAGTAAAGATACGTCCAGTTCTATTGGCTCCGTGTGCACCTGGTGCAAGACCAATAATCATTAACTTGGGTTTATCGCTTCCAAATGATGGAACGGGACGGCCCCAGTACTTTTCTTCTTCATATGCTTTTCGTTTTGTTACAGCGACTTCTTCTCGCCATTGCACAAGGCGTGGGCACAATGTGCAGGAAATAATCTCTCTATTAAGTAGCGGCAGAGTCTTGGGCAAACTATGTGGCAAGAGACCAAGCCATTCCATCGAGAATGTCTGATTCGGATGCAATAAATTCGCTGGCACCGGTTGCAACCATGATGCGCGAGAGAACAAGTGAACCTGCTGAGATCACATCAACGCGACCTGGGTGCATATAACCGAGTGCAGAACGTTCTTCTTGGGTGCTGCGTAAGAACATCTTTGAGGTGCTGTGTACTTTTTCTGCAGGGATTCGCGCGAGGTGAATTGAATAGCGATCGTAAGTGGGTAGATCAAGGGCAGCAGCCGCAACTGTGGTGGCGGTACCTGCAACGGCAATAAGAGTCTTTGCTTGTGTGATGGGCACGATCTTTGCCGCTTGTGCAATCGCTTCGTCGATATCTTCGGTAGCAGATGCCACTTGTCCGGTATCCGGTAGATCGTGAGTGAAGTGGCGCTCAGACATACGTACGCACCCGATGTTTACACTCTTTGCAAATTCGACTTTATCGGTACCTAAAACAAATTCGGTAGATCCACCGCCAATATCAACGACGAGAAAGGGGCCATCACTTTGTGGGAGATCACGCGTTGCACCAATGAATGAAAGAGATGCTTCTTCTTCCCCAGAAATAACTTCAGGTCGCACACCGAGTCGTTCAAAGACGCCTTCGATGAAGAGGTCGCGGTTGGTGGCATCGCGCGTGGCACTCGTGGCGCAGAAGCGAATCTTTTCTACCCCGCGTTTTGCGATTTCAGCAGCATAGAGATCAACTGCTGCCAGCGTGCGTGTAATTGCATCAGGGTGAAATTGACCTGTCTTATCAACGCCTTGTCCCAGGCGCACAATTTCCATCAGACGTATCACTTCACGAAATGAATCGCCTTCAATATCTGCAATCAGTAAACGAATTGAATTTGTTCCGCAATCAATGGCTGCTACTCGCATGGTTCGCTCTTCCACCATTCTGGTAGCGCTGCAAGTGCTTCATCACCGAGTGGATTTACCCCAGGGCCGGCAGAGAGTGAGTGTGCGACGAGTGAATGCAAACACTTAACGCGATTGGGCATTCCCCCGGCAGATATTCCTTCGACTTCAGGAACATCCATTTTTAACGCCGCACGAGCAGCAAGATAATCATCATGTGCGGCTGCATACGATCCTGAAAGTTCGGCATCAGTTTCAAGACGCGCATTCATTTCAGCCATCAAGCCAGTTGATTCAAGGGTAGATATTGCAGCAGTGAGCCGAGGGCAGGTGGCATAGTAAAAAGTTGGGAATGGTTCTCCGTGACTTAATCGTGGTGGAGTCTCAACGACTGCGGCATTTCCACATGGACAGCGATAGGCAATTGCATGCACATCGCGAGGGGTGCGACCGAGTTGGGTTTCGATACAAGCTAAATCTTTTGCTGTTACTGCTTTTTCGCTGGGGCTAATCATCACTTTTCGCCAGTAACTTGAGTGATCGAGGCGATCATTCGCGTGTACCAGGGTGAACCATCTTCTAGCTGATCAGCAACTTTATTGGCCACCGCATCAGGTTCGCCGGTGGGTGTTCCGGTAACGATGTATTGACGTTCACCTGGCATAACAAAATGCAGGCGTTCGCGTGCTTGTGCTTTCACATATTCTGGATCTTGCCAGCGCGTAAGTTCAAGACGTGCGGCCTCAAGGACTGCGCGATCACCATCTACTTGTGCACGCAGAGCATTGATCTGTGCGCGCTGATTAAAGAAATGCTGAATCGGTGGCGCTAAGACAAGCGCGAAGATAAAGAAGGCGGCTACGAGTGAAAAGGTACGTGTTGAACCAGAGCGCCGCGAAGAAAATACTCGCCTCGGCCTAGATCGACGCACTTGAACTTATCCTTACCGACTATTAATTCTTAAACCGTGGAAATGCAGCGCGGCCGGCATAGAGAGCACCTGTTGCGAGTTCTTCTTCGATACGAAGGAGTTGGTTGTACTTCGCAACGCGCTCACTGCGTGCAGGCGCTCCAGTTTTAATCTGGCCACAGTTAGTTGCTACTGCGATATCGGCAATGGTGGTGTCTTCAGTTTCACCTGAGCGGTGACTGAGCATGCTGCGGTATCCAGCACTGTGTGCCATCTCTACCGCATCTAGCGTCTCAGTGAGTGTTCCGATCTGGTTTACCTTTACAAGAAGTGCGTTAGCTGTATTTCCAGCAATTCCCTTTGCAAGACGTGTTGGGTTTGTCACGAAGAGATCATCGCCAACAATCTGCACTTTTGAGCCAAGAGATGCGGTCATTGATGTCCAGCCAGCCCAGTCATCTTCATCAAGTGGATCTTCAATAGATACCAAAGGATAGGCAGATACGAGCTCTGCGTAGTAGGCGATCATTTCATCAGATGTACGAAGTGATCCCTCAAACTTGTACTTTCCGCCTTCATGGAACTCTGTTGCTGCAACATCCATCGCCAGTGCAACATCTTTACCTGGCTTCAGGCCGGTGGCTTCAATTGCTTCAAGAATAAGGTCGAGTGCGGCGCGGTTGCTATCCAGGTTTGGCGCAAAGCCACCTTCGTCACCAACGCTCGTTGCAAGTCCACGCTTTTTCAATACTGCTTTAAGTGAATGATAAATCTCAGCACCCCAGCGAAGTGATTCGCGGAATGAGTCGGCGCCAATTGGAGCGACCATAAATTCTTGAATATCAACGTTGGTATCAGCGTGCGCGCCACCATTGAGAATGTTCATCATCGGAACCGGAAGCACATGTGCATTTGGTCCGCCTAGGTAGGAAAAGAGTGAGAGGTCGGCAGATTCTGCAGATGCTTTTGCAACTGCAAGTGAAACTCCGAGAATTGAGTTAGCACCAAGCTTTGATTTATTTGGAGTTCCATCAAGATCGATCATCTCTGCATCAATCATGCGCTGATCGCGTGAATCAAAACCTACGATTGCTGATGCGATTTCGTTATTGACAAAGGCAACGGCCTTTTCAACACCTTTACCAAGGTAACGCTTGCCACCATCGCGTAGCTCTGATGCTTCAAATGCTCCGGTAGATGCTCCGCTTGGTACGCCAGCGCGAGCAAATGCTCCATCTTCTAAGAGGACTTCGACTTCAACCGTTGGATTTCCGCGGGAGTCAAGAATTTCACGAGCACCGATTGCTTCGATAATTGCCATAGGAAGACTCCTTAAAGAATGAGGTAAAGATTCACAATCTGCACTAATCCTACCCTGCCTCAGATTGGCGGATCTTCTCGATCATCTCGCGCGCCTGTGCGCGTAGCGCGCTCTCGGGATCAATATTATTTTGGTGGGCCAACGCAATAATTGCAGCGAGCGCTTGACCGATTGTGGCTTCACTTGGGGATTGCTCAACCTGGTGTGACGCAGTCGCGACATCAGTCATAGGTAGATCGACCTTGTATTTTTCGGCGCGATAAATCAGTTTTTCAACAAGCGGCAGCGCCGGCTGAGCCATTGCGATCCCATCAAGACTTGATGTCCGCCCCTTCTCTTTCGCCTTAATCGCCTCCCAGTTTTCAATGACCTCGTCCATGTCATCAACTTCAAGGCCGTCAAAGACGTGAGGATGGCGGCGAATTAACTTATCGGCAATTAATTTGGCTACATCTTCGATGGAAAATGGATCGCTGGGATGATCTTGCGCCATTCGAGAATGAAAATACACTTGCAAGAGAACATCGCCGAGCTCTTCTCTCATGCCAATGCGGTCGCCGTCACCGAGTGCGTCAATAAATTCGTAAGATTCTTCGAGCAAGTACTTTACGAGTGACTCGTGTGTTTGTTCTGCATCCCATGGGCAGCCTCCGGGGGAACGGAGGCGATCCATGACTTCGGCTAAACGCAGAAGTTCAGACATCTTCTGTAAATTATTCGATCAAAATTATTCAGCTGAAGGGGTCACGGCATCGCCGGCAACAACTGATTCAACAATTGTTCCTGCCACTGGATCCCACTTGCCATAACGTGGATTTACTGTGATCTTCAGCGAATTGATCTTTTTAACGAAAAGTTCTTGAACACGCATTTGAACTTCTTCCTCAGGAATTCCATTTTGGAGCAGAGCTTGTACGAGTTTCTCGCTGATGATAATTCCACGAAGGTATGGGTCAAGGTCTTCAGGTGCAACTGCAGCCGAAACAAGAGCTGCTGGAAGTTGGGCTTCGCCACCGACTTGCTCGATAATCGCAGCGCGGCGTGCAGCGATTTCAGAGTTTGTGACTTCAATCTTGACTTCTTCTGCAAGTGCTACGAATCCTCTGATGAGGAGTTGGAACTGAAGCTGGTTACGAAGAAGAGCTTCTCCGCTATCTAACTGCATCTGTGAAGTATCAACTTTTGCACGCTCTGCAAGAAGTACATCAACAGATGCTTGAAGTTCTGCATTGGTGATTTCAGCTTCTCCGAGAGTGAGTGCAGAATCAACAGTTGAACAACCGGTAAGTAAAAGTCCAGTTGTAATTGCGAGCGCGGTCAGAATCTTCTTCACGGTTTTCTCTCTTTCGTCGATAACTCTTCCAGGGCCGTGGATATCCAGACCAGGAGAGAAGTATCCCCCATCTGCGGAGATGGATTGGACGGGCTCCACCCGCTGGGTTTGGGAATTGTGACCATCACGCTATCGGTCGCGTTCTTATAGAGCGAGCCGGGATATAGGCGGGTTAATCGCAACTGCTTAGATTCGGGCAGAGGCAATGGGGTGATTCGTAGGAACTTGCCCGTTGAAACCAACTCTGTGACACCAAGTGCCTTTGCTTGGGCTCGCAGCGCCGCAACTTTGAGTAAGACCTGAGCTTCTTCGGGCAATGGGCCAAAACGATCAACGAGTTCGCCTTCAATGGCATCCACATCTGATTGCGTTGCAACATCTGCAAGTCGGCGATAAAGATCTAAGCGCAACCGTTCTCCCGGAACGTAATCCGCAGACAGGTGTGCGTTTACCGGTAACTCAACTTTGCACTCGTGGTTTTTCTCTTCCGTTGCGATGATCCCTGCCTTGTAATCATGTACAGCTTCACCAACCATACGCATATAAAGATCGAATCCAACATCTGCGATATGACCTGATTGCTCGCCACCCAAAAGGTTTCCAGCGCCGCGAATTTCTAAATCCTTCAGCGCCACTCGCATACCTGCCCCAAGATCTGTATTGGTAGCAATTGTCTTGAGTCGGTCGAGAGCTACTTCAGAAAGTGGTTGATCTGCTGGGTATAGGAAGTACGCATATGCGCGTTCGCGTCCGCGGCCTACGCGCCCACGTAATTGATGTAGTTGCGAGAGCCCGAAGTTATCGGCGCGTTCAACGATCAGAGTGTTTGCATTTGCAATATCAAGGCCACTTTCAACAATTGTGGTGCAGACCAACACATCAAAGTCGCGATTCCAGAATGCAAGAATCACTTCTTCGAGCGCACCTTCACTCATCTGCCCATGCGCAACACGAATACGCGCCTCAGGAACAAGTTCTTGAATCTTTGTAGCGGCTCGATCAATTGATTCGACTCGATTATGCAGATAGAAAATCTGGCCATCTCGTAAGAGTTCGCGATGGATCGCAGCCTTAATCTGGGCATCATCTGCCGGGCCGACATAGGTCAAGATCGGGTGTCGTTCTTCCGGCGGGGTTGTGATCGTGGACATCTCACGGATACCAGTCACCGCCATCTCAAGTGTGCGCGGAATAGGTGTTGCAGACATAGCTAAGACATCAACTGTCGTACGTAATTTCTTAAGAGATTCTTTCTGTTCAACGCCAAAGCGCTGCTCTTCATCGACAACAACTAAACCAAGATCTTTAAAGACCACATCCTGTGAAAGTAAGCGATGGGTACCGATAATCACATCAGCGCTGCCGTTCAGCGTTTCATCGAGGATTGTCTTTGTTTCTTTTGCGCTGTTAAATCGCGACAGACCGACAACCTTGATAGGAAATCCTGCATAGCGCTCTGCAAAAGTCTTTGCATGTTGCTGAACAAGTAACGTTGTCGGAACAAGGACTGCAACTTGCTTTCCATCCTGCACCGCCTTAAAGGCAGCGCGGATCGCAATTTCAGTTTTTCCATACCCAACATCTCCGCAGATAATGCGATCCATCGGGTACGGGCGTTCCATATCTTGCTTTACATCTTCAATGGTCGAGAGTTGGTCTGGAGTTTCGATATAGGAAAATGCATCTTCGAGTTCGCGTTGCCATGGCGTATCAGGTGAGAAGGCAAAGCCCGGAGCACTTGTGCGCGCTGCATAGAGCCTGATGAGTTCACCGGCAATTGCCTTGACCGCTTTACGTGCACGCCCCTTTGCTTTCTGCCACTCACCGCTGCCAATTCGGTGAACTGTTGGTGATTCACCGCCAATATATTTACTGACTTGTTCCAATGAATCTGTGGGAACAAAGATTCGATCACCTGGCTGACCGCGCTTTGCCGATGCGTATTCAATGATGAGATATTCGCGGGTGACGTTATTGACTGTACGCGCTGTCATTTCAATATAGCGACCGATTCCATGTTGCTCGTGAACTATGAAATCTCCTGCCTTGAGTTCAAGTGGGTCAACAGCCTGTTTACGCTTTGATGGCATCTTTGCGCTATCTCGACCACTTGATTTACTTCCTGAGAGATCGCGTTCACTCACATAAAGAATTCCAGAATCATCAGATGAGAAACCGTATGCAATCGTTGATTGGCAAAGATAAATCGTGCCCTTTGTAGGTGCAGAATTAAGGTCCTGCGCAATCTGTACCGGAAGATCTGCAGAACGAAAGATTCCGGCATATCGCTCGATCATTCCATGTCCTGATGCTGAAAAGATCACGCTGTGGTGACTTGCTAACCCTTGGCGAAGTAATTCAATCGCTCGCTCGCTATCACCACGCATGGGTTCAATAGCGACAAGATCTAGAAACTTTGCAGATTCATCAAGGTCGCTACCAAAGCTATTAAATGATCTGGTTACGAGTCCGGCCTGCACAATGACAGTGTGTAGCGCGTCCCAATCAAGATAGGTCGTTGCTTCAACAGGAAGTGGCGCGGCTGCACCGATTGAGGCACTTGACCATGCGGCTTGGAAGAATTCATCGTTTGTTGCAATCAGGTCTGCTGTACGAGATTTAATTCGTTCGTCATCAATAAAAATTACTTCACTATTTTTAGGCATACGAGCGCTTATGGTTTCAAGATTTTCAATCAACATCGGAATGAGTGATTCCATGCCATCGGATGAAATGCCCTCTGCCATCTTTCCTAAAATCTCAGAGGCTGATGGATACTTTTCCTGTAGCTTTGCAGCGCGTGCTTGCACCTCAGGAGTAAGAATGAATTCTCGGCACGGAAGTATTTCGATTTTCTCTGTGACAGGTGTTTGTGTGCGCTGGTCAGCCACATCAAAGTACTTCATATCCTCGATCTCATCACCAAAGAAATCAATACGCACCGGGTGCACAGCTAGTGGGAAGAAGACGTCGACAATCCCACCGCGTACAGCAAACTCTCCCCGTCTTTCAACGAGATCAGTACGCGTGTATGCATTCACGGCTAAATGCTCGACCAGATCGGTAAGGGAAAGTTCCTGACCAATCTCAAGAGTGCGTAGAGGCTCTGAAGAAATTGCTGAAATGAATCTATGTATCGCCCCTCGTACAGGAGTAATCACAATCGGATGCGCGTTCTGTGCTGTTTTCAAAGCATGAAGAGTTGCAACTCGTCGTGCAACTGTGTCAGTCCGTGGGCTTAAGCGCTCATGTGGAAGTGTTTCCCATGCCGGAAACTCAAGAACGCAGCCATGTAATTCACGCAGTTCGTGTGCTAAATCTTCAGCGCTACGAGAAGAACTCGTAATCACAAGCAAAGGTTTCTCTTTGGCACGGGCTGCAAGAAGAAATGGATAGGTCGGAGTGGGTGCGATTATTTTTGTTGAATGAATGAGCGCGTCAGCAATCTCTGGGTTGGTCTCGAGAGCTGAGATCACACCGCGCATAATTCACCCCCCAATAGCAACTGGCCCCGCTTGGTCAAGACCAGGGGGCTATGGGCAAAGTCTACGGTGTGCACAGCGCGCAGAATTCCCTGCGAGAATACGTGCATGACAAACCGGGATGAATCGCTACGCGCTGATGTGCGTCGACTTGGCGATCTTCTAGGTCAAACCCTTGTACGACAAGAAGGGCAGGAACTTCTAGATCTGGTTGAAAGCGTGCGAAAGGCAGCACGTGAAGGCACAGATGGAGAAGTGCTTAAAAATTTATCTGTCGATGATTCAATCCAGCTCGTTCGTGCCTTTAGTACGTATTTTCACCTGGCAAATGTTGCAGAGCAAGTGAACCGCGTACGTATTATTTCAGAGTCGCGCGAAATCAATGGCTCATGGATTTCGCGTGCTGTCGATAAAGTTATTGCAGCGCAAAAGGCTCAGCTTCCGGGTCATCAATTTTCTCAGGAAGATCTTGAGCAATGGATCGGTGAATTAAGTGTCCGCCCTGTCTTTACTGCTCACCCAACAGAGGCTGCGCGACGATCAATTCTTAATAAACTCGGGGAGATCTCGCGTCTGCTTGATTTACCGAAGAGCATTACAAACTCACAATCACTTGCAGAAATTATTGATCTCTTGTGGCAGACCGATGAACTTCGAGTTGATCGCCCTGAACCACTTGATGAGGCGATGAACGCCCTGTATTACTTGGACGACCTTGCACGAAGCACAGTGCCTGAGGTTTTAAATGAGTTCGCACATGAGTTAAAGCGTCTCGGCGTGCAACTGCCAGTGACTGCACGACCTCTCACATTTGGAACTTGGATCGGCGGCGACCGTGATGGCAACCCGAATATCACTCCTGAAATCACAAAGGCTGCCGTTGTCCTACAAGTAGGCCACGCAATCCGAACCACAGTGGCAGCGATGGATGAATTGCGTCAGATGCTTTCAGTATCAACACGCATCATCGGTGCAACACCTGAACTTTCCGCCTCAGTCGAAGACGATTTAAAGCACATACCTGAATTCGAACCACGTTTTCGCCGACTCAATACGCAAGAGCCATATCGCCTGAAAGCAACAGCAATTGTTCATCGCTTGGCTTTAACGAGAGATCGCCATGCAAAAGGTGCGCCTCATGTGCCGCACCGCGATTACAAAGATACTGCCGAACTATTGGCTGACTTAACGTTGATGCGTGACTCACTCTTTGCTCACCGCGGAGAATTAATTGCAACTGGATTGCTCGAAAGAACTATTCGTTCTGTTGCAGCCTTTGGAATTACCCACGCAACCCTTGATATCCGCGAACATTCAGATGCCCACCATGCGGCCCTGACTGAAGTTATCGGTGGCAACTATTCAGATCAGAGCCATGATCAACGTTTTGTGACCCTGACTGGGCTACTTGCAGAGGCGCAGAATCCCTCAACTGCATCACTGGCCGGCGATGATGCAAAGACATTTAATACCTTTGTCGCAATTAATGAATTAATTGAGGACTTTGGTCCAGAGATTATTGAGACATACATTGTTTCGATGACAAAGGGTGCTGATGATCTTATCGCCGCAACAGTGCTTGCTAAGTGGGCAGGGTTGATTGATTTATCAGCAGGTGTTGCAAAGATCGGATTTGCTCCGCTTCTTGAAACTGTTGCTGAACTTCGCGCGGCAGGTCAGATTCTTGAACAGCTCTTATCAAATCCCACATATAGAAAAGTAGTTGAACTTCGTGGCAATGTTCAAGAAGTGATGTTGGGATACTCAGATTCAAATAAGGATGCGGGAATTGCCACAAGTCAGTGGGAGATTCACCGTGCCCAGCGTCAGCTTCGCGATGTTGCAATTAAGCACGGTATTCGTCTTCGCTTGTTCCATGGACGCGGTGGTTCGGTGGGACGCGGTGGCGGCCCAACATATGAAGCACTCGTTGCCCTTCCGTGGGGATCAATCGATGGTGAAATTAAATTAACCGAACAAGGTGAAGTAATTAGCGACAAGTACTCGTTACCTGCACTTGCGCGCGAGAACGTTGAACTTATGC
>JBILIJ010000031.1:0-10664 GCA_044350045.1 Candidatus Planktophila sp.
TGCAACGTTCTTCTTCTCTTTCTTACGAATCTTTACCTTGCCCTTTGTTGCGGCAGCGGTCTTTGTCTTAGGAGCGGCCATTACTTAGTCACCTTCTTCTTACCTGCAATTGCTTTACGAGGACCCTTACGCGTACGTGCGTTGGTATGTGTGCGCTGACCACGTACAGGAAGTCCCTTACGGTGACGAATACCTTGGTAGCTCTGAATTTCAACTTTACGACGAATGTCGCCTGCGATTTCGCGGCGTAGATCGCCCTCAATCTTGTAATTGGCTTCGATGTATTCACGAAGCTGTGCGAGTTCTGCTTCTTGCAGATCCTTTACGCGAGTATCTGGGCTAATGCCAGTTGCTGCGAGTACTTCATGGGAACGGGTAAGACCCATTCCGAAGATGTAGGTAAGTGCAATCTCAACACGCTTTTCGCGTGGAAGATCGACACCAACTAAACGTGCCATTTATTCAACCGATCTGTATCCGGAGGTCCTCCGCAATGCATCTCAACAGTTGTTGAGTCTCGGCCTGCCGGTCCGAGAGTCTTAAGTAATTTCTTACTTAAGTCGCATCACGCGTACTAGTAGTGCTGCTTATCCCTGGCGTTGCTTGTGACGAAGGTTTTCGCAAATGACCATGACGCGACCCTTGCGGCGAATGACTTTGCACTTATCGCAAATCTTCTTCACGCTTGGATTAACCTTCATAGTCGTGCTCCCTCTATTACTTGTAACGATAGATAATGCGACCTCGTGTGAGGTCATATGGACTTAGCTCTACGATCACGCGATCACCGGGAAGAATACGAATGTAGTTCTTTCGCATCTTTCCACTGATGTGTGCCAAGATCTTGTGTCCATTTGTTAGTTCAACGCGAAACATTGCGTTAGGTAAAGCTTCAGCTACAACGCCTTCAATTTCGATGGCGCCATCTTTGCTAGCCAAAAATTTACCTTCTTCTCTGTTATCTCATAAAACGAACATGGTTGGTCGAGCCCTAAATCCTGTGGATTTACTTCTTGACCGAAGGGTGAGTCTAAGGCAGAGCCCCCATATAAGGGAAATCGGCCCCTTGTACTCCTGATCTGCCCCAAAATCTAGCTTTTGCCGTCCCGACACGAAAACTTCAATCGACCCCACCAAGGCCCTAGGCCTGGAAGTCATCTCTGCGGACCCAGGTCACAAGCACCCAGAGCGAACAGACCAACGTCAGGATCAGGGATGGGAAGTAGAAGATCTTGTCTACAAAGATGCCGATCGGTGGATCACCAGGCATCAACCCTCTCAACGAAATCAATGAATAGGTCAGCGCTGCCGTCCAGGTCAGTGATGAGAGTGATGGAGGACGTTTTCCATTTACAACCATATGAGTCAAGATCGCAACCGATGTCATTGCGGTGACCATCAAGAGCAAGATGATTGCAACGAGCAACATCGTTGAATTCGAACGAGTGGCGGTAAATACCGTCGATGATTGACCATTTGTGAATTCATCAACTGCCGCTTCAAATGAACCTTCATCGCCCGCTGTCACGATTGCTTCGGGATCAGACCAAAGACCATGACTCATCTTGATATCAAAGGTATCAATATTCTTCGTGTAATCCTGAGGCAAAGTATTCAGTGATGACTCTTCGCCCAACACGCTGATCGGGATTTCAAAGTTATAAAGATCTAGCGGATACCAGCTAATTTTCGACCGTGGCCCTGCCCCTGGCTGCTCATCAACTTGAACATTGAATCCACCGGTTGGGACATCCTTCTTAAAGTAGTAAACATTTGTGCCCCCGTTACTTCCACCAATAACTGAGTCAACATGAATACTGACATCTTGCGTTGGAATCCAGCCACTCTTGAACTGAAATCCGATGTCATCAGACTGAGGCCATGGCAACACTCTCGCCTCAGCAGTTCCCTCGAGGGGATTTACTCCAGTGATCTGAACCAGAAGATCTAATCTATTATCAGGACTCATCTCAATCAACTTATCTGCAATTGCTTCTGAATCACCGGCTGGGCTCTGCGAGATAAAAAAGACAAGTGCCAGATATGCAATAGTCATGGCCATAATCGACTGGACGAAGCGATTTCTAAAGAGAGCCATACGTTAACTCTTCTTTTTAAATCCAGTAGGGCACTTCGGCTTGACGGCGGTAACTTTCTTTGAACTCTTGCCCTTCACACAGGTGATTGTTATCTTTTTTGCTACCACTGGCTTGGTGGTTGCAGTTGCGGTCGGAGTTGGGGTTGGCTCAACTACAACTTCCTGTGTCAGCTTTGCCTTGATGATTGGCGCTGAGAATTCAAAATTAGCAGCACTTAAGAAGACCCAGCCGTTCTTTTCGCCAAGGACTGTAGTTGCAATCTGTGGGCTTCCATCAGCGCTAACAATTGAAAGTTCGGCACGTATTGGTGCTTTTGAGAAACCATAAACACATCGGGCAATATCTGAACGCATAGTTAGGTCATACCGACCCTTAAACACATCACCGTTTGACGTGTAGTGAGGAGCGGCTACTTTGTAAACTAATGTGCCTTCTGCTTTATCAAATACTGGCGGGCCTGCCGAGTATTGAGTTGCGTTTGTGGTTACTAGACCTGTCAAACGAGTAGTGCTTTTGAAGCACTGGTTTGAACCTTCACTCTCCTCTTGTCGAAGAGTTCTCACACTCCACATAGATGGCATTGACGTGGCTTTGTCATCTACTACTGGTAGCCATGTTTTAAGTTCTTCAATCCCAGTTTTGCCAGATGGTGATGGAGAACTAATCATGTTTCGCTTGGTTGGATCAGTCTCAGAAGCAGAGCCCGGAATTCGGGTAAAGCTACCGCTACTACCCAATTTATATTGACCAGTTGATTCATTATAGGCACTCTTAATAGCGTCAGACATTTGAGCCCACATATATGACTTATAAATGATTGGAACACGAACAGGTAGAGCTTCTATCGAAATCATTGTGAGCTGACCAACTGAACTAATGTCAATCAGTGGATCTGCAAATCGGCCATGCAACCATCCCGAAGGAGAACCGTTTAATCGCACTTTCAGATAAAAGCGAACGTTTTCTGGAAAGCTAAAACGCTGAGCACAAAGAGCGTCTTTTGCTGAAGTCGCCGCACAAGAATGAATGCCATCGAATCCAGAGCCCTGCATACCCCATTTTTTTGTTACAGCGTTGTAAGCCCATCCAGCATCTGGACAGTCCAGTCCATTTCCACAAGTTCCTGTGGTAGCTGGAGCGCTTTGTATTTGAATAGGCGTTATGCGCGCAGAGAACCCTTCAAAATAAGGCTTACGAGTTGATTTATCAATTGATCCAGTTATCTGAAATGAAGCAAAATAAAGTTCACCACCCTTATGTGAAAGTCCGGGTAGTGTAAAAATTGAACCTGACGTTCCAGAGGGAAGTTGGTAATCAGGATTACCCGTGTATTCATTTTGGGCTTTAAGTGGGAAATATTGCTTAAAGCCTCCAACTATCCTCGTGCCATCCTCCTTTTGCGCACCGACCTCTTCAAGGCAATTGAGGTCAGAAGCGCTCTGGCAAAAGGGAATTATCGCTTGAAAATTTAGTTCGTTGCTTTTGCAGGTTGTGTCTTCCAATGAAGTGCAACTGGGATCAATTTGATCATTTGCAAGCTTGGCACGATCAAATAGGTATGAGCTAATTTGACCTGTGTCTTGATCAGTGAATACAACACCATGCTGCCCCGGAGATCCATCGTTCGGCATGGCAAAAGATTCATCAGCTTCGATCAGATCTGCTGCATTTCCTGAGCCCATTACTCCCAACGCTAAGGAGAATGTGATTAAGGCAATCGTTGCAATCTTTTTCATATCTTTGGAAGGCTCCCTGTAGTCGTTGATTCTCTCAAAGTAAAATTAATCTGATTGGGATCAGTCCCGGCCGCAGCGTTAACTGCGACCGAGACTACTCACCCATCTCATTGGAGGAGAACGTGCCTACTTCTTCTTTACGTAACCCTTTGGACACACAGGCTTTACGGCTGTGATCTTCTTGGTTGATTTACCCTTGACGCATGTAATTGTTGACTTGTTCAACATGGTCTTTGATGGCTTGTAACCAGCCTTGATACCGATCTTGAGTTTTGGACGTGAGTACTCAAAACCAGATACATCGATAATGATTCTGCCGTTCTTGACTGAAACGTTCTTCAACGCTGCAGCAGTTCCGCCAGCTTCTGTGGTCAATGTAATTTGAAGTGCTGTGGCTGCATCATTTGGATTTTCCAAGCCCCACAACAACTTGGCGTCGTTGGTAGGAATGATTGCCTTGTAGAAGCCCTTGTTCACAGTTACTCCATCTGGAGCGAAGTGAGGAGCAGCAGCTGACCATGTGAATTCCTTGGTCTCGTTATTCCATACTGGAGTTGAAAGACCGCAGACACCGTTTGATCCGATGTACATATCGCCAGAGGTTCCTTCAACACCGAATCCGGTGCGGTCGTCATTCTGAGCATATGCAATCATCTGGAACTGGCGGACATTTGCCTTAGCAACACCTGTCTCACCCGTGCAATCAGCAGCCTTAGCCGCCAAAGGAACAGTGACAGCAGATCCGGTGATTGAGATCAAGTTGTACTCACCAGTTGATTGCTGATCGACGATTATGTCAGTTCCAATACCGATGGTGACACCAGTCTTCATGTTTCCGATGCGAACCTTAACTGTGATCACTAGATCTGGATCAAGTCCAACTGCATAGTTCTTGTTACCAACAAGCCCTGCAAGGTTAACTTTCTTATCCTTGTCGGTCAGTGTTGGAAGTACATCTGTAAAGAGGATGCTTGTAACGAACTCGTTTGCTGCACGGGCTTCAACGGCTACTCCGTCATATCCGAGTGCGCCGAGATTGAGTTCATGCCAGCGAGGGTGTGTCCAACGACCGGCAAGAACACGACCTGCTTCTGCTGGTGTGCTGACTGCAATACCTGGATCTGGTGCGCCAGGTGTTGTCTGAGCCAAAGCGGTTGCCTCAGCGGTTGCTGTCTCTGTTGTTGGAGTTGTTGTTGTTGAAGGTGCTGTTGCATCGGCTTGTGGAGCTGCTGCAACTGTGCCGGCAACTGCCCAACCGTTGACCATCGCGTTCTGTGAAACCCAGATTGGGATAATCAATCCTTCAGTAGCCGCAAACTTCTTTGCGACTGCATCATATGTTGTTCCAAAGACTGGACGCAGTTGTTGCGCTGCCAATTCTGCAAGATCAATAAATGTGCTTCCTGTAAATTCTGTGATGTTACGGGCTGCTGCTGCAGCAGTTGGCATCAACCAGTAGAACTTAACTTCGTTATCTTGGAAGATTCCGACAGCGCCCTTAAAGCACTCACCGAAGGTCTTTTTAACGGTGGTCTTTGTAGCTTCGTCCCAACACATTTGTGGGTAGCTGTAAGAATCTAGTGGCTTGTTAATGTCATAGAGCTTTGTCGCTGGATCGTACTTAGCGCCCTGCTCTGGGAAGTTTGCGGTTCCAAGAAGTGAAGAAATGTCACGCAACTCAGCTTTTCCTGATGAGAATACATCGCGCTGGTACTGTGAAGTCCACCAGTTGTTGTCGATAACTTTTCCACCCTTGATTCGTGCCATTGGCGCGAAGAAGTCTGTTGGTGGTGCTTCTTGTGGGACAGCCTGTCCTGATGCAACATAGACCAAAGGAATTTTCTGTCCTGATGACGTTGTGAGTGAGACACCTTCAACGCAATAAATTGAGTTTTGGACTATGCATGGAACCATATTTGTCTTTGGTAGACGGATCGTGTCAGCGCTGGCAGAGGTGACGCCAGCGGTAAGCAATCCCGCTACAAGTGCTAGAGCGCTAACCCCGGCTGTAATTAATTTTTTCACTTTTCCCCCATAGAGACGCTTGCCAGCAGAGCACTAGCAGTTATGACGTCCACCGTTTATTCCGTGGATATTTATGCATCAAACTAGCCACAAGAGAAGCGGAAATGGTCAATTAAGGTCAGATTTACTGAATTTAGCGAGGATTTGAGAGGTACCAGTTCCATTGCCACTCCACTTTACTCTCGGGAGTCAGCGAATACTGGAACTCCTCGAATTTGTAGACGAGTTCGGCAGAGCCTCCGGGCAAGACGGTAGTAGGGCGAGTGTCACTGATGAGGGGTGAGTTATCGGAAAAAATGGCGAGAGATGGCGAGGTGGAAATCAAATCTTTCGTTCTATTCTCAAAGGAAATTTGCCACTCAATAGGACATTGATACTTTCCACAACGTTCCCACGAAATTTTTAACCCAACAGCGGTTAATCCACCGAGTGTATCCCCGAGTCCCCCGGCGCCACTGATGGCACCTAAGTCACCGACAGAAGGTTCCCAGTCGATTGGATAATCAGAGATGAGTCCAATAATTTCAGGTCTGGTCGCCGCATTTGATCCAATATCAATGACTGTTCCAGAACTTTGCGTGAGCGGCTTCGGACGCACAAGTTCGTAAATACCGATACTTCCAAAGGCGATGACTATAACTCCAAGTACAGCGGTAATCGCGCGAGTGATACGTTGACGGCGCACGCGAGCAATAATCATTGGCGCAAGGTCAACATTTTCAAGAGGCCCAAGTGACATCCATTGAATTTCTCGTTTAATCAGAGGATCGATTTCACTCATTATTTTCCACCACCTCTGCTACTACTATTTCAATTTCAGTTTCAATTCTAGATTTATTCGTCAACTCTCTACCTGTAGAACGCTCAAGCTCGGGGGTTAATTCCACATAGGCCGCTACTGCTGCCTTTCCTCGTGCAAAGTGTGAAGCGACCGTCCCCATCGGCATCTCCATTATCTTTGCGATCTCGCGAAGATTCATTCCGTGTTCAAAGTACAAGACAAGCACAGCGCGTTGGGATGCAGTTAAAGATTTGAGAGCAGCTTGAACGAGTAGTCGCTGTGTGACGTCTTCACTCTCGTCAACTAATTGGCGAATATCATCTGCTAGATCCCAAGTGGTCTCTTTCTCTTGCTGTTTGCGTAACCACTTGCGGCGCATATCCGCATGACGTGAGACCATCACGCGCATTAAGTAAGCTTCAGGATTTTCATGTTCGCGGATCTTGTTCCAGCGTTTATACACATCTGCCAGCGCCTCTTGCAGGACATCTTCGGCATTTTGGGTGTCAAAGCAGATCATTTTGGCAGCACGCAGAAATGACTTCTGGTTCTCTTTGAGCCAGAGTGTGAATTCGATCTGGTCGCGGGTGCTCACGGAATTATCTTAGACGGTGGCACTTAATCTAGTAAGTCTGATACCTCAATACCCAGTGTGGCTAACTTTGCGCGGCCACCATCGATAGCGGTGAGCACAAATGGCTTGCCATCTGGCAAGAGAACAAATGAGTTCTCAAAGTGGGCTCCCCGGCTCTTGTCATTAGAAACAACTGTCCAATCATCTGCAAGAACATGCGTCTTTGCAGTGCCCCGAGTAATCATCGGCTCGATAGCAAGTGCCATACCGGCAACAAGTTCAGGACCGTTTCCCGGTTTTCCGAAATTTAATACATGTGGCTCTTGATGCATCTCAGTGCCGATTCCATGGCCACCGTATTCGGCAAGGATGCCGTACTTTCCTTGTGAATCAATATAACTACCAACTGCGTGGCTAATATCGGTAAGTCGTCCACCAAGTTTTGCCGCTGCAAAACCACGCCACATAGATTCCTCACACACATCCATCATTTTTTGATCTTGTGGATCGACAGTTCCGACACCGTATGAGAAAGCAGCATCTCCATGCCAACCTTCAATGATCGCACCGCAATCTATTGATACAACATCCCCATCTTCAATGACACGATCACCTGGAATTCCATGAACGATTTCATCATTGATGGAGATACAAATTGTTGCTGGATATCCGTGATAGCCAAGGAAATTTGATGTTCCTCCCCCACGTTTAATGTTGGCGGCGGCAATCGCATCGAGGGCGTCGGTGCGCATTCCTATCTTGATTGAATCGCGCAGCAGGTTTAGCGTTTGGCCAACGAGAAGGCCCGCACGGCGCATGGTTTTCAATTGATCGAGAGTTTTAATCTGAATTGCCACAGAAGTTCCTATTGAACGCGGCTGAGCGCATCGATAGCGCGCTGAGTGATCTCAGAAACTTCACCTAACGCACTTACTGTGATGAGCAAACCTTCAGTGCGATAGAAGTTAATAATTGGTGCGGTCTGCTCTTCATAGACTGATAAACGACGAGCGATTACTTCTGGCTTGTCATCTTCACGTTGGTAAAGCTCGCCGCCATCTGCTGGACATGACTGTGATCCCGCATCTGTTGACTTGCCACATTGACGGCATGTCAGGCGCGAAGATAGTCGAGCAATAATTTCATCCGATGGGATCGAAAATTCAAGGACAGCGCTGAGTGAGCTAGCTTTCTCAGCCATCATGGTCCTTAAGACTTCAGCCTGTGAGACGTTGCGCGGCCAACCATCGAGTAAGAATCCTGCGCGGGCATCGTCTTCTTCAAGACGGGATGCAACCATTGCGTTAGTGATTGCATCGCTCACAAGCTCGCCGCGATCGACAAATGCTTTTGCTTCAAGACCCAGCGGTGTTCCCGCCTTCATATTGGCGCGGAAGATATCTCCTGTTGAGATATGTGGAATTGAGTAATGTGCCGAGAGAAAAGCTGCTTGTGTTCCCTTGCCAGCACCTGGTGGTCCAACCAGGACTAATCTCATTAGCGCAAGAATCCCTCATAGGAGCGTTGCTGCAATTGGCTTTCAATCTGCTTGGCGGTATCAAGACCAACACCGACAACGATCAGAATCGCAGTTCCACCAAATGGGAAGTTCTGAGAAGCTCCAAAGAGAGCGAGTGCGATGATCGGGATAATCGCAACGAATGCTAGATAGAGGGAACCTGGCGCGATGATGCGCGAAAGGACGTACTGCAAATATTCTGAGGTCGGACGTCCGGCGCGAATACCTGGAATAAATCCACCGTACTTCTTCATATTATCTGCAACTTCATCAGGGTTAAATGTGATTGCTACGTAGAAGTAGGTAAAGAAGATAATCATTGCTGCGTATGCGGTGATGTAGTAAACGTTATCTCCGTTAACTAAATTCCGCTGAATCCAGACAGCCCAGGCAGAGGTACTTCCGGTGAAGTTCACAATCAGAGATGGAATATAGAGAAGTGAAGAAGCAAAGATCACTGGGATAACTCCAGCTTGGTTGACCTTGATTGGAATGTAGGTAGAAGTTCCACCGTATGACTGGCGACCCACCATGCGCTTGGCGTACTGCACAGGAATACGACGTTGAGCTTGTTCAACGAAGACAACCGCTGCGATGACCACAATTCCGATAAGTAGGACGAAGACAAATATTGGGAAACCGCGATCGATTCTGATGCTCCAGAGCTGAGTTGGAAAGCTTGCTGCAATGGATGTAAAGATCAAGATTGACATACCGTTACCAACGCCACGATCTGTGATCAATTCACCGAGCCACATGATTACAGAGGTTCCAGCTGTCATCACGATGATCATTGTGACGATGCGCACCCAAGAATCATCCTCAATAATTGGAAGCTTACACCCTGGGATCAGACGATCTGGTGTACGAGCAACTGCGATCAAACCTGTTGACTGCAAGACAGCCAAACCGATGGTGAGGTAACGCGTGTACTGAGTGAGCTTGGCAGTTCCTGACTGTCCCTCTTTCTTAAGAGTTTCAAAGCGAGGAATAACAACGGTAAGAAGTTGAACAATGATCGAAGCGGTGATGTACGGCATGATTCCAAGTGCAAAGACTGAGAGCTGAATGAGCGCTCCGCCACTGAACAAGTTGATCAAGCCAAATAGGCCGCCCTGATCTTGTCCAGAAAGACATTGCTTAACGTTGGTGTAGGAAACACCAGGCGTTGGGACCACTGAACCAAAGCGAAAGAGCGCCATGATCGAGAGAGTAAAGAAGATTTTCTTGCGCAACTCTGGAGTCTTAAAAGCCATACCAAATGCGGAAAGCATCAATTTTCTCCCTCTATCGATTCAAGCGTCTTTAATTGGAACTTTTACCTGTGCAACCGTTTAAAGGGTCGCTGTTGATCCGCCAGCAGCGGCGATCTTATCGATCGCCGATGATGAGAATGCATGTGCTGTAACGCTTACCTTGACAGAGATTTCTCCGTTGCCAAGAACTTTTACAGGAAGGCTATCGCGCACCGCTCCGAGAGCAATGAGTGAAGCAACTGTTACATCGCCACCCTTTGGGTAGAGAGCGTTGATCATTGAGACATTAACAACCTGGTACTCAATGCGTGCTGGGTTCTTAAACCCACGAAGCTTAGGCAAGCGCATAACGAGAGGTAGCTGACCACCTTCGAAACCTGGACGCACTGTGTTACGAGCGTGCGTTCCCTTGCCACCGCGACCGGCAGTCTTTCCCTTTGATGCCTCACCGCGACCCTTACGAGTCTTAGCTTTCTTAGCACCTGGTGCTGGTCTGAGGTGATGAAGTTTTAACGTCATCTCTACTCAACCTCCTCGATCTTAATCAAGTGGCGAGCGGCGTATGCCATGCCACGAATTTCTGGGCGATCTTCCTTAACGACAACATCATTGATGCGCTTTAATCCAAGTGAGCGAACGCTCTCGCGGATCTCTGGCTTGTTACCAACTGTTGA
>JBILIJ010000012.1:0-36941 GCA_044350045.1 Candidatus Planktophila sp.
CGAGAATGATTCACCTGTCATAAAAATCTTTGCAGCACGTTGATAGCCAACAAGTTCTGGAAAGAGGAGACTTGAGCCTGCCTCTGGAACGAGCCCAAGGGAGACAAATGGCATTGAAAAAGATGCTTGTGGGTCGGCCACAACAACATCGCAATGAAGCAACATTGTCGTTCCCACGCCGACAGCGTTGCCGTTTACAGCAGCAAAAAGTGGCTTAGGAAAGTCGAGTAGCGCTCCTAAGAATGCAGCGACTGTTGAATCCTCTGTCGTGGGAGGATGTTCCATAAAATCTTTGATGTCATTTCCTGCTGTGAAGTGCGCGCCTGTGCTGGTCAGGATTACCGCCCTGACCGAGAAGTCCCCGGCAGCCTCGTTCAGTGAGCTTGCGAGGTCGGCATACATATCGCGCGTGAGCGCATTCATTTTTTCGGGACGGTCAATGGAGAGCGTGAGGACGCTCCCCGTCGAAGACTTCGCGATGTTACTCATGAGTAGAGGCTACTACGACATGGGTGAGATGAGAAGCGAGCATAATAGTGTCATCGCACCATCCTACGGAGAGTAGATAAATGTCGACGGATATCACGATCGCCTTGCGAGAGCTCACCCCTTTCGAACAGCTTGTCCTGGGCCATCTATGCGAAGGCAAATCAAATGCGGCAATTGCAAAGGAAACCTCCCATACCGAAAAGGTCATCGAGAATACCGTAAGCAGATCTGCTCGAGTTTTCGGTATTTCATCAGATGGCGAAACCAATGTCCGTGTACTTCTCGCTCTTGCATTTAGAGCCCACTACGGAGACAGCGCCTTCGATCAATTAGAAATTGCTTGTACTCACTTTGAATTAGACGCTAACGGAAATGGAATCTGTAATCGTCATTTAGATTAACGCTTTCATTGAGTGCTAGCACTTACTTAGCTTTATAAAGTGGCACCACTCGGGATTATAAGAGGCAAGTCTCCTTCATGGGTATCTACTGGACCTATGCGCAACTCGTGTGCATAAAAGGAGAGAATGAAATGAAACGTAGAACTTTTGATGGAATAGTAACCGCAGTTGGATTTGCCCTTGCAGCATTTCTTTTTGTGGCAGCAGGCCTCCTTAATTGGGGCGCAACATTTGCTAATGATTCGGTAAAGACTCAATTAGAGAATCAGAATATATCTTTTCCAGCAGCTGAAACAATGCCTGAGGCAACTAAGGATCAACTTGCTAAATGGGCTGAGCAGAAAGTTACAACAGGTGAGATGGCGCGTGACTATTCAGATCTATATATCTGGGAACACATGAAAGCTTCATCAGTTGCAGTTGCCGGAGCTCCATTGACATACTCTGAGGTATCTGGAAAATATATGGGCATGATTCGCGGCGGTACAGGAACACCTGAAGAAATTACAAAATACGCAGATCTTCGAGAAACTCTCTTTATGGGAAATACTCTTCGTGGAATGTTGCTTCAGGCATATGCATTTGGAACTCTCGGAGTCATCGCTGGGTATTCAGCGATTGCTGCTCTTGTCGGCGGAGTGCTTATGCTCCTGCTCTCTATCGCAGGGTTGGTCCATTTTCGTCGCACCTCTCGGGATGCGACGATTTAACCCTCAACTCTCCGTGAGGGGCTAAAAACGCCCGGTCTGCATAAGCAGGCCGGGCGTTCTTAATTACCGAGAGAGTGTTGTTTTAGCGATCGAGAGTTCCTGCAATGAAGGCTTCAGTCTTGTCATGAGCCTGCTCATCTGTGTACTGAACTGGTGGAGTCTTCATGAAGTAAGACGAAGGAGAGAGAAGTGCTCCGCCGATCTTTCGATCAAGACCAATCTTCGCGCAGCGAAGCGCATCAATGATCACACCGGCTGAGTTAGGTGAATCCCATACCTCAAGCTTGTATTCAAGATTCAGAGGCACATCACCAAAGGCACGGCCTTCAAGGCGGACATAAGCCCACTTGCGATCGTCTAGCCATGGGATGTAATCAGAAGGTCCGATGTGAACATTCTTTGCTCCCATGTCGTGATCAAGCTGGGATGTCACGGAGTTGGTCTTTGAAATCTTCTTTGACTCAAGACGATCGCGCTCAAGCATGTTCTTAAAGTCCATATTTCCACCAACGTTGAGTTGATAGGTGCGCTCTAGGAAGACGCCACGATCTTGGAACAACTTAGCCATGATGCGGTGAGTAATCGTTGCACCAACCTGGCTCTTGATGTCATCTCCGACAATCGGAAGACCTGCATCTTCGAATTTCTTAGCCCAGGCTGGATCCGATGCGATAAAGACAGGAAGTGCATTAACAAATGCGCAACCAGCGTCGAGTGCGCACTGTGCATAGAACTTAGCTGCTACCTCTGAACCAACCGGTAGGTAACAGATCAAAACATCTACCTGCTCCTCTTTGAGGACAGCGACAACATCGACAGCGTCGGCTGTAGATTCTGTGATGGTTTCGCGATAGTAGCGACCAAGACCATCGTGGGTTACTCCACGGAGTACCTCAACGCCTGTCTTAGCCACATCGCTAAATTTAATGGTGTTGTTTTCGCTAGCCCAGATTGCATCTGCAAGATCTAGTCCAACTTTTTTTGCATCCACATCAAAGGCGGCTACAAATTTCACATTGCTGATGTGATATGCGCCGACAGTTGCATGCATAAGACCTGGGATCTCTTGATCTGAAGCGGCATCTTTGTAGTATGTGACACCTTGTACTAATGAGTTGGCGCAGTTTCCTACTCCAACGATGGCAACACGGATGTCACCTTTTCCAGTTGTGATTTTCACTCTATTTCCTCTCGGTTTTGATCATGTCTTCTAGCCAAGCGATTTCCCGCACAGCCGATTCCAGCGAATGGCGACGCCACTCCTCCAGATATTTATCGATTCCAGCTGGCGAGCGCTCGAGTTCACCTCGGAGCATCTCGGCCTTCTCTTGCAGGCGTCGGTGGCGCCCCTCGAGAATTCTTATTCTGTTCTTACTTGATGTAGGGCTAAAGAATGCAAAACGAATTTCAAAGACATCGTCTTCCCACGCCTCTGCATTCACGCTCTCTGCTAAATCTGAAAATCGCGTTGTTCCAGTCTCTGTAATGGAATACACGATCCGTGAGCGGCGTGATCCATGATCAAGGTCGCACTCCTGGATCAGTCCGGCCTCTAACATGCGACGCAATTGTGGGTACAGGACTGAGAAAGAGAGGGCGCGGAAGGGCCCGAAGATGGTGCTCATGCGCTTGCGGAGCTCGTAGCCGTGGAGAGGTCCTTGTGAGAGCAGTCCCAGCAGAGCCAGTTCGAGGGAGTCGGCGCGAGAGCGCATCAGATCCTCCTTCGTTTCACGTTAAGCGAGCAGATCTATATATCGTGGCCGCTATATATCGAATCGATATATCTGGCGCTATTGAACATGACATACCCCCGAATCGCAACTCAGAGCCCCGACGACTCGCCGGAGGGGGTTAATGCCACCTCTCATGATTTAATCGCTAGGTGAGTCCATCAGCAATTAAACGCCCTGAAAAACCAGCACGAGAGACGATCGCTCCCTCTGACCTCACCTTCGGGCTCTCTACCTGTAAGCGCTGCATCTGGATCAAATACTGGTTCAAGGTGACGATGCCTGGGCAATTCCCTCTCGTTAAGCCGTTGGCTGATGCGCAGGAAGAACATTTTCGCCGCGCAGCTATGGTCGATCTTGATCCAAAATTAGCTCCTGGTGTTGTTAAGCAATGGGGGCAATGGGTCAAGTCAGCTCCCCTTGTCATTGCAGGACGAGTGACCTCATGGAAAATCCTGGGGATCTATGACCTTTTGGCCCACTATGAAGATGGCTCAGTGGGGATTATTGATTGCAAGGTTTCAGATTCAGATCGCGACAATAGCGCCTTCTACGCACCGCAATTAGAGGCCTATGCGCACGCCCTAGAAAATCCTGATCGCGGTAAACCTTTTCCCGTCTCTTCCATGGGTCTGCTTGTATGGAAGCTCAACGGCGTTACACCCACTGCAGACGGAGCTTACGGATTCGGCGTCACTCAGCACTACCTACCTGTTGAAAGGGATAGTCAGAAGTTCAACGCCCTGCTGGAAGAGCTGATCGATGTGATCGAAGGAGATTTCCCAGATGCCGGCGCTGAATGCCCCACCTGTAACTATTTAGTGCAGAGGGCAGAGATCCAATCAATCTGATTGTTCGGAATCGTCCTTGCTCGGCTTTGCTCCCGGCTTCTTTGCCTTGACTGCGTATTCGTCAACATACTCTTGTCCGGAAAGCTCTTGAATACGATTCATGATGGCATCTGTTACTTGGCGAAGATATGCCTGATCGGTTGAATCACCATCAAAGTACATCGCCTCACCGAAAGTCATCCCTACACGTTGCACATTGGGAATCACTTGACCTGATGGCTGAATTTTTTCAGTATTAAACATTGCCACCGGAATAATTGGTGCACCTGATTCAATCGCAAGACGTGCAATACCTGTTCGCCCCTTGTAGAGACGTCCATCGGGTGATCGAGTACCTTCTGGATAAATTCCCAGGCACTTTCCTTCAGATAAAACTTGAAGTCCTGTGATCAGCGCCGCTTCACTTCGCCGCCCACCCGAACGATCAACTGGAACTTGGCCCAGGGCGATAAAAGTTAACTTCTTGATAAACCCTTTAGGGCCAGGGGATGTGAAGTACTCGCTCTTGGCCAGAAATGTCACCTTACGTGGAACAACAAGGGGCATAAAGATCGAGTCGCTAAAGGAGAGATGGTTTGAAGCAATAATCAATGGACCAGAGCTTGGGACATTTCGAAGTCCCTTTACCTTAGGTCGAAAGAGAATCATGAGGAAGGGAGTTAAAAATGCGCGCAAAGTGCCGTATGGCAGATTGTTCATGCTCATAATTTAACCCCTTTCTACACAATCGGGTCAGTTTATGCGAATATAAAGCATGGCACCAAACTCAGATGATTCAAAACCAGACCAAAACCCTGGTGAAGATGACCAAGATCTCATGGATGAGAAGTTTCACGCTCTCGTATCTGGACTTTCACTTGATCAAAGCGCTCCTACTGACTATCTCGACTCCATTGCACAGGGCGAGGAGATCGAGGGATTTACTCGCCCGCAACCTGAAAGAATTCATTTCTTTTCTTCTATCAAAGATGGCATAAAAGCATTTAAGAAGTGGAAAGATAATCCGAGAAGAGATAATACCGACCTCGATGATGATGGAGCACAGTTATGAGTAAAGAATTTAGATGGGGAATCCTTGCAAGCGGTGGAATCGCACAAGCTTTCGCGCGTGACCTCTCCTACTTTAACCACCACATCGTTGCTGCAGTCGGTTCGCGATCACAAGAAAGTGCTGACGCATTTGCTGCAGAGTTTCCTGGATGCACCGCATATTCTAGTTACGAAGCGCTAGTTGCCGATCCAACACTTGATGCTATCTACGTTGCCTCGCCTCATCCATATCACGTGAGCAATACTCTTCTTGCACTCAATGCAGGTAAACCAGTCCTATGCGAAAAACCATTGACGATTAATGCGGCAGAGGCGCGCCAAATGAAATCGGCGGCAGAGGCTAATGACGTTGCTCTTATGGAGGCGATGTGGGCACGATTCTTGCCGCATATGCACAAGGTGCGCGAGATTCTTGCTTCCGGAATTCTCGGTGAAATCTGGGCAGTTGAGGCCGATCACGGTCAACGACTTTCAGATCATGCTAACCCTCGTCATTGGGAACCTTCCCTTGGCGGTGGCGCGCTACTTGACCTTGGAATTTATCCAATTTCATTTGCACATATGGTTCTTGGAGCACCAATGAAAATTACTGCTTCGGCAACTTTTACAGATAAGGGTGTGGATGCAAGCTCGACTGTGATCTTTGATTACAAGAGTGGAGCTCAGGCGATACTGACATCAAATATGATGGTCTCGACCCCTTGCCGTGCAACCATCTGCGGAACTCTGGGAAAGATTGAGATAGATCGCACCTTTTATCACCCCGCATCAATGCGAGTGATTATGCACGATGGAACCACCACCGAATATCCTCGCGATTACAAAGGTCATGGCCTGCGCGATCAAGCACTCGAGTTTGAAAGGGTTGTACGAAGCGGTGCAAAGAGTTCACCAATATTAACGCCCGCCGAATCAGTGGTCATCATGGAATCACTCGATGAAGTCCGCAAACAGATTGGACTTATTTATCCTGCAGAGCGGTAAGTAGATTCGCGCAGCGATTTACAAACGCGCGAGGTTGGCAACTCCCACAAGTCCGGCCTTGTTTCCGAGTTGTGCCGGGACGATATCTGGATATGGATGTTTACCCGCAAAAGGCATATGTCGAATAAGTGATTGACGAGTCGGTTCAAGAAGAATCTCTCCAGCATCAACAACTCCACCGCCAATAACAATTCGGGTGGGATCTAGAATCACACTCAATGATGCGATGCCTGCACCTAAATAATGTGCAGTGGTATTAAAGGCAGCTAGCGCGACCGCATCTCCTGCTTGGGCGGCTTCTGTAATGTGTTTTCCATTGAGCCCATCGAGTGTGCCATCACCCAGTGAGAGTAAGTTGCGTGCAAGTTCTGGAGTCGCACTAATTGCCTCACGAGCATGGCGCATAAGCGCGCTACCGCTTGCATATTGCTCAAAACAACCGCGTGCCCCACATCCGCACAGGTGTCCCTCCGGGACCACTCGCATATGTCCAATCTCTGCTGCGGTTCCAAATCCACCGCGATAGAGATTTCCGTTGACAACGATTCCGCCACCGATCCCAGTCCCTACCGTCACGATAAGAAGATGATCATGGCCGCGACCAGCGCCAAAAATTGCTTCACCCCATGCGGCAGAGTTGGCATCATTTTCAATAACGACTGGAAGGCCGATTAACTCAGTCAGCTGTGCATCTAGATCAACACCATTCCACCCAGCAATATTCGGTGCAGCCAACATCGTCTTTCTATCGGATGAAACAAATCCAGCCACAGAAACACCGATTGATTGAGCAGGGTGTGCGCTCAGCAACTCTCGCGCAACATCTGCGATCGCTGCCGTGAGCGCTTGGCCACCTTCACGGGGAGTATCGCGCCGTGCATCAAGAATTATCTTTCCAGATGCATCAACCACACCACCAAGAACTTTCGTTCCCCCGACATCGATGCCGATTGTGTAGGTCATATCGATTTCTATGCTTCGCAGTGCTCTTTTAATTGAGAAAGGGTCTGATCGATTGTTGTCTTCTCTTGCTTAGTGATCATCATTTGCGGAATTGGCATGGAAAGTCCAACAGAAAGTTCGTAGGTAACTTCAGTCTCATCGCCAAGATCCTTAACAATGTAAGCGCCATCCATCTTGGTCAACATATTTGCATCTTCGAGTTCAAATTCCACTCTTCCAGGTGCGCCATCCCAATTGTAGGTAAGGGAGACATCATCCTTAACGGCACCTGCGCTGATACTCATGGTCACACCCGTGGCACGCCCTGATTCATCGCGCTCAGTAACCTTGACTTTTGTTATGGAATCTGACCATTCGGGGTACTTCTCCAGATCGAAAAGTACTTCTGTCACATGACTCATTGACGCTTCAATAACAACTGTAGACCTACTCGTATCGCTCATGGGCGCAAGGTTACCTTGAGAAATCTCTTTCTGGGATCTCCCATTTTTGCCAATCCACCGATAGCGTTTGCCCATGACAACTTACTCCGTAGATCCACTCGTCCCTACTGCCACTGAGGGTAACCTCACCGAACTCATCGCTCACCGCGCGTGGTTTGAGCCAGAGCGAGTGATCATGTCCCGACCTTTAGGCGATGGATGGCAGCCGGTTACCGCTCGTGAGGTTGAGGCTGAGGTGCGTGCCACCGCTAAGGGTTTAGTTGCAGCTGGAATTAACATTGGAGACAGAGTCGCGATTATGGCTCGTACTCGTTACGAGTGGACGATTCTTGATTTTGCAATTTGGTTTGCCGGTGGATGCGTTGTCCCAATTTATGAAACATCCTCAGCTGAGCAAGTTGATTGGATTTTGAGTGATTCTGGCTCAGTCGGAGTAATTGTTGAAGCACCTTCTCACCGCGAGCTAGTCCAGACAGTTCTTCCTGCACATACAAAACATCTATGGACCATGACAGATGATGTGCTCTCGGTACTTGCAAAAGCTGGCGCTCAGATTAGCGATGATGAAATTGATCGTCGTAGAAACTCATTAACTCCTGAGACTCTGGCAACCCTCATCTATACATCTGGAACAACGGGTCGCCCAAAGGGTGTAAGTCTGACCCACGGTAACTTCCTCTCCGAGTGCGGAAATGTTGTACAAGGTGCCTCTGATTTATTCTTAAAGCCAGGAGGCTCAACTCTTCTTTTCTTGCCTGTTGCTCACGTCTTTGGACGCATGGTGCAGATCGGTGCAATTACCGCAGGCCTACATTTAGCGCATTGCAGTGATCCTGTCTCACGACTTCTTCCAGATCTCCAATCATTTAAGCCAACATTTGTCCTTGCCGTTCCTCGAATATTTGAAAAGGTCTATAACGGAGCCGAAGCAAAGGCGGAGGCCGCGGGTAAGGGAAATATCTTTAGAAAAGCCGCAGAGATTGCTATCGCCTACAGCGAAAATATTGATGCCAAAAAGTTTAAGCCAATGCTTACATTCAAGCATGCTCTCTTTGACAAGTTGGTTTTCTCAAAAATTCGCACCACACTCGGTGGCGCAGTGGAGGCGGCTATTTCAGGTGGAGCCCCGCTAGGTGCTCGCCTTGGTCACTTCTTCCGTGGAGCAGGAGTAACAATTTATGAAGGTTACGGATTAACAGAGACAACAGCCGGTGCCACCCTTAACATCACCGGCCATCTCAAGATCGGCTCAGTCGGTCGCCCTATCCCAGGAACATCGGTGAGAATTGCAGAAGATGGTGAAGTTCTGATCAAGGGGCCGATTGTGATGAGAGGGTATTGGCAGAACGATGAAGCCAATAGTGAAGTTTTTGATAACCAGCGATGGTTCAAATCTGGAGATCTAGGAAAGCTAGATGAAGATGGCTTCCTCTCTATTGTTGGTCGAAAGAAAGAACTGATTGTTACAGCTGGCGGAAAGAATGTGGCCCCGGCCGTTCTTGAGGATCGTCTACGTTCACACCCGCTGGTCAGTCAGTGCATGGTTGTGGGAGATAACAAGCCGTTTATTGCAGCGCTAATCACAATCGATCCCGACATGTCCAAGGGTTGGATGGCAGCACATAAAAAAGATGGCGCAACGATTGAGAGTCTTCGTCAAGATCCAGACTTGATTGCCGTCATTCAAACAGCGGTGGATGAAGCCAATAAGGCTGTCAGTAAGGCTGAATCAATTCGTAAGTTCAACATCCTTGGTGAGGACTTCACCATTGCCGGTGGCCAACTCACTGCAAAGCTATCGGTCAAGCGCCATGTGGTTGCTGCCCAATATGCCAAGGAAATTGATGACCTTTACGCTAAAGAATAAGGGGTAGGTCGCATCGAGGCGCAATCGGTGCGAATCGCTATTGCCCAAGAAATCCACGATGGGATTGCACAAGATCTCATCGCACTTGGATATCAGATCGATCTAGTTTTGGCCCAACCACATACTCCATCGTCGGTTCGCCATGAGATGCGCACTATTCGTCATGATCTCTCTGACTTGATCATCAAGGTTCGGAGCGAAATCTTTAATCTGCGCAAGCCAAGTGAATTTTGGCTTGCACTCCAACGGGTTGCCGATCAGCTCTCCCCCATTGTTGAAATAAGCACTGGCGACTGTGCTGTGAATCCGCAAGATGAAGAGCTTTTGCTGCAGGTCATCCCTGAACTACTTCGCAATGCGCTCCATCACTCTGGGGCTACCCAGATACACATATCTTTCACACAGGAGAAGGATCATCTCGTGGTAGCTATTAGCGATAACGGTACTGGTGGTGCAAAAATAACTTCCGATAGATATGGACTTCTCGGTTGTGTTGAACGAGTCCAGAGTCATGGGGCAACGATCTCCTTAGAGTCCGGAGAAAAAGGAACAACAGTTTCGATCACTTTATGAGCCATAGTGTTCTCGTAATCGATGATCATCCAGTAGTCAGGATAGGAATCGTCAAGGCTCTCTCTGCTGCTGGCTTTAACTGTATTGGCCAAGCTGGTTCATTGAAAGAAGCGATTTCGATGATCGCACTCCATAATCCACAAATAATTACGGTAGACATTAGTCTTCCCGATGGTAGTGGCTTAGAAATTGTGCAATGGGCACGAAAGCAATCTCCCTCTCTCATTATCATTATTCTCACTCTTAATGACGAGCTTGAGTTGATATCGGCTGGAGCAAAAGCTGGAGCTCAAGGATTTATCTCAAAATCTGCAGGGATTGAGCTGCTTATTGCCGCAATAAACACCGCGATTCTAAATCCAGCAACCTTTACAAGTGATCGAGCGATTGATCTATTGTTACGAGAGAAGAATCAGATGATTTTATCCCCGCGAGAAATCACAGTGATCACTCATTTGGCTGGCGAAATGAGCATCACTGACATTGCCAGCACTATGTTTATCTCGCACGCAACAGCAAAAACTCATATCGCTACAATTTATCGAAAACTAGATACACACTCTCGTCACAGCGCTGTAGCTCGCGCTAGATCTATGGGATTGATCTAAGGAGTTGATCTCAGAAGTTCAGCAAATCTTTTTGACCAGATCTTCCACTGCCATTGATCGATAATCCACGCTCGACCTGCAACCCCCATCTGCTGAGCTTTATCCGGAGAGAGCAACAACGTTTCTATTGATTGACCAACAGCTCGCGGATCTCTTCCATCAATGACAAGGCCGGTAACGCCATCGAGTACGGCATCAGGTGCTCCCCCAGAATTTCCGGCAATCACCGGAAGACCACAAGCGCTGGCTTCAAGATAAACGATCCCGAGCCCTTCGACTTCAAGCCCGGCAAATCGTGATCGACATGGCATAACAAACAATTGCCCGAGACATATATAGCGTGGAAGGTCTGCGTAGCTGATTCGACCGATAAAGCTTACATACGCATCTATCTGTAGCTTTTTCACTCTTGTTTCTAGATAGCCGCGATAAGGGCCCTCGCCGATTAGTACCAGATGTGCATCAGGAATCTTCTTGAGAACTTCGGGCAACGCTTGAATCAAAATGTCTTGGCCTTTACGGTGAACGAGTCGACCTACACTCACAATAACTTTCTTACCTGTAAGTCCAAGAGTGTTCTTTAGTTCAGATGAGTCAACCGGAGCAAAGTGGTTGGTATCGATTCCAGGCGAAATTTTCACCATAGCCGCTGTAGCGGACTTGTTTATCGCATGCGAAATCGCTTTTCGTGTGAAATCACCAAGATAGGTAAGGTGATCAACGTTGCGTGCAATGAATTTCATCGCCCATGTAAATGGCCAAATCTTTGACCACCACACTTCATGTCCGTGTGTGAGAGCAACTATTTTTCTCACCCCAGCGCGACGCAATGCAGGAGAAAGTAGTGCCAGCGGAGCTGCTGCACCAAAGAAGGCGGTTTTTATCCCTCGATCCTTAACTAGCGCTGAAATGCAGTAAGCAACACCCGGTGTTGGCAGAAGGATGCGTGCCTTATCTCTGATTACTTCCACGCCAAAATTTTCACGCCACTGCTGGTCATAACTCTGACTACCGTCTTGGGCACTTGTATAGACAATTACTGTATTTTTTGGCAGCCGTTCAATGAGCCCAATAACAAAGGTTTCGATACCGCCGGCTCTTGGACCAAAATCATTAGTAATGCAGAGAATTTTCTCCACTAGAAACAGCGCGCCTGCATCGTTAACCCTGTGCAATCCCAACGCTGACCTTAAATCTCATTCAGCAAGGCTAACTTGCAAATACAGCTCTACTCAACTCAACGAGACGTCAGAAGCCTGTGAAATTACCCCTTCCTTGGCCATTGCGCCTGGCAGGTCGCGTGATCTAGGCGAAGATGTATCTCTGTGGCGATAGCCTCTGCGCTATGACCGAAAGCCATCAGCCCGGGCAGATTGTTGCCACCCTTGTTGCAGGAAGTGATGGCAGTACTTCAAAAGATGGCAGCTCGCGCGGAGTCAGCTCTAGCGCCGATAGAGCTCGCTTTCTGGAGCGCAGAAGACATGTTGACGCAATTCTCATAGGCGGAAATACCGCACGTAGTGAGCCTTATCGCAAGACGCCTGTTCCAGTTGTTGTGGTCTCAACTTCCATGGCTAATTCATTAGCTGATAATCGCCAGGCTTACTGGTGGAATGCATCCCCTAGTGAGGCAATCGAGAGAGCGCACAGACTTTTTGGGCCAACAATTCTGATTGAGGCAGGACGATCGATCATCCTCGAACTGCTCTCCCTCAACATGATTGATCGCCTTGAGCTCACCGTCACTTCCGTTACTGGCGGAGACGATCGCATTGATATTAATGATTTGTTATCGCACTTTACATCTGTGTCGAGCGAGAGCGAAGGTGAAACAACTTTCTATACCGCCACTCGGTAAAAATTTTAGGAAAAAGCACCGATTATCGCTACTCCGAATACAGCACTTACAATTCCTACATATTGGACACGATGCAAGCGCTCCTTAAGAAATATGAAGGCAAGAAGTGCGGTCACAATCGGGAAGAGAGAACCTAACACCATTGCAAGAGAGACAAGCCCTCGCGTTGTTGCAATACCAAGAATCAAGTTGGCGCTGAAGTCGGCAACGCCAATAAATATAAGCAGGCCAATATGACTCTTACCCATACCGCCAGTGCCGCGCAATCGAATCAAAATTGTGAGGCTGATAAGAAAAGTTGATGCGCGCATAGAAACCATTGTCATGAGTGCGCTGGATTCTGAACCCTCTGTCATAAAGATTAGACATGTACCAAAGCCGACTGCTGCACCGAGGGCGAGGAAAACAGGTTTTAATGGAAATCCTTGCGAGAGTTCGGGACCGCTTGCTAAAACAGCACCGAGAAGAGCAAATATGACACCGATGGCAACAAGGCCAGTCAGTCGTTCATTAAGAAAAATCAACGCATAGAGCAAAGGAATGATGGCACTGAGCGCACTAATGGGTGAAACCACGCCCATTCGCCCAGTTGCAAGAGCACGATATAAACAAATCAATCCGATATACCCTGAAAAGCCTGCAGCAATTCCTGGAACGAGATATCCATCGTCTCCCAGTGCCTGTGCATCAAATGCGCCTGTAGCGATTGCGAGTGTGAGCCCAAAGATCAGTCCAATAATCTGCGTGACTGACAAGACCGCGGTGGGTCGAAATTTCTTACTTAAATTTCCTGCAAGATAATCGGCAGCACCCCACAAGCCACTTGAAATAAGTGCTAATAGGGCTGCCATGCAGCAGAAGATAGCGCACTTTTGGGCACGCCTCCCGCATGCAGGGATATGCACAATTTAGAATAAAGCAATGGATACAGCCGCTTTTAATCGACTGTTAGATGTCCTTAGAACTGCCACTCCTCGCAATGAGATTATTCTGGAAGAAGTTCCGCCACCACAAAAGCTTGCAACATACTCTTTTGCATTTACCGCCGATGTAACAAATGGACTCTTAGGTGATGCCGAAGACGAGATAGCAACAGGAAGATTTGTCTTATTGCATGAACCTGGAGGCCAGGACACATGGGATGGTGAGTTCCGTTGCGTCACTTTTGTGAGCGCAGATGTTGATGCTGCAATGCAAGAGGATCCACTATTGCCCGAAGTTGGTTGGAACTGGTTACTTAACTCCCTTGAGAATTCTGGCTGCTCTTACAACTCACCATCTGGAACCGTCACCCGCGTTTCCAGTGCATCCTTTGGCAAGCTATCCCCCCGACATAACGAATCTGAAATTGAAATCAGAGCGTCGTGGACCCCAGTCATCCCTCAGGGTTCTGATGCCGGACAGACGCTGCTTAACCATGTGATGTCTTGGTGCAACCTCATTGCAGAGATTTCATTCCTTCCACCGGTAATCGATGGGGTCTCGACAATTAAAACTCCTCGCAGATAGTGAATTATTTTTGTGACCGATGAAGAAGAGCGTGTTGTAACTCCACTTTTGGTGCCGTCTCAAGGATTACCGGATGTAGTCAACACTGAAGCAGCATTTGAGCATGCGCTAATTTCATTGGCTGAAGGCACAGGACCATTTGCTCTCGATGCCGAACGCGCCAGTGGTTATAAATTTAGTGCACGCGCATATCTCATCCAGATTGCGCGAGATGGTGGAGGGCTACACCTGATCGATCCCATTCCATTCGGCCCTGGACATCGGTTATTTACTGAGCTCAATAAACTTCTTGCTACACATGAAGTAATTCTTCACGCAAGTACTCAGGACTTGCCATGTCTGCGCGAACTTGGAATACACCCTGTCAAGCTCTTTGATACAGAGCTGGGCGGTCGTCTTGCCGGATTGCCTCGAGTGGGATTAGGGCCACTATTAGAATCACTTTTAGGGGTATCGCTTGCTAAAGAACACTCGGCTGTTGATTGGTCAACCCGACCTTTACCTACGGATTGGCTGAACTACGCAGCCCTTGATGTTGAACTTCTTGTTGAATTGCGTGACGAAGTTGATGCACTTTTAGAGGCGGCTGGTAAATCTCACTGGGCCGAAGAAGAGTTTGCTGCAATTTTGAATGCGCCGCCGTCCCAACCACGAGTGGATCCTTGGCGACGAACATCTGGAATGCACCACATCAAAAAACGTCGCCAGCTCGCGGTTGTAAAGAGTTTATGGGAATCCCGTTATGCACTGGCGTCAGAACTCGATATATCCCCCAGCAGATTGCTATCTGATGCTGCCATCTCCGCGATTGCACTTTCAATTGGCGACGATACAAAAATTGAATCCAAGAAAGCGCTAGAGAAAATACTTCGCCCAATAGGTCTGCGACAACGTTGGCTAGAGCACCATACGCGGTGGATTTCCTGCATTGCTGCCGCCCAAAACTTGGCCGAAGAGGAATTGCCACCTGTACGCGGTGAAAGTGATGCGCTGCCACCTGTAAAAGTTTGGCGTGACAAATACCCACTTCGTTATGCCGCCTTAACGCACGCGCGCCACAACCTCTCTCTTCGCGCGCAAGAGCTATCGGTGCCTCTTGAAAACATGATCTCCCCCGAACATGTCCGCCGTATCTGTTGGAGTGACCCTGCCGGCCAGGTAGCAGCGACCCTTGCTGACCTAGGCGCTCGTCCTTGGCAATCTGAGATTGCCGCCCCGATTCTGGAGGCAGCCCTTCTTGAGCGTGAACCGCTGGAAAAGGCTGAAGCCGAAAGTGATCAAGAGAACTCCGAATAGGGCTGAATTACGCAACATAAGAGTTGCGTAATTCGACAAGAGGTTCTAAATTTGCCCCATGCTCAGCACATTTATTATCGCCCTCCGCGAAGGTTTAGAAGCCGCGCTTATTGTAGGAATCCTCGTTGCCTACGTCGTAAAGACAGGCCGTAGCACCCTTCTCAAGCCAATTTGGAGCGGTGTCTGCCTGGCCCTCGCCCTGAGCTTTGGTCTCGGTGCTTTCTTAAGTTACTCCTCAACACAGCTCAGCGAACGAGGCGAAGAGATCTTCGCCGGTACTTCTTCGGTCATTGCTGTCGCCCTTGTCACCTGGATGGTCTTCTGGATGAAGCGAGCTGCTCGTGGTCTGCGCGATGAACTCCATGGCAAGGTCGATAAAGCCAACCTTGGCGGACCTTTAACTATCGCTGTGACGGCATTCTTTGCAGTTGCTCGCGAGGGTCTTGAAACTGCTCTCTTTGTCTATTCCAACTTTCGTACAGTCGGTGCAGCATCCTCGGCCACAGTCGGCCTCGTTCTCGGTCTGACATTGGCCGTCGTTCTTGGGTATCTCCTCTATCGCCGCGCAGTAAGAATTAATCTCTCGAGTTTCTTCAAGATCACGGGTGTTGCCTTGATCATCGTGGCAGCGGGCGTTCTCTCTTACGGAATTCACGAATTCCAAGAACTCGGCTGGTTGCCTGGCGCTGAAGCTTTCATCTGGGATGTCACTGGCTGGATGCCTAAGGAGTCACTTCCTGCCTCACTCTTGGGCGGCACCATTGGATTTGATACAACGACTTCGTGGCTGCAAGGTTTCTTCTATTGCGGCTACCTCATCGCGGTCTTGATCCCGTATCTCTCCAACAAGGAGACCAAGAAGAGCGTGTCAGCAGCTGCCTAAATAGCGTGCTGGCGACTTTCTTTTTTTATTACCGACCAGTAACCTAAAGCCAACTTCACTTCACGAAAGTTGGAAAAATGGCTACCTCAGCATCTGTAGTTCTTGTCGACGCGGTTCGTACCCCTTTTGGAAAAGCTGGCTCACTTTATGCCGGTACGCGTGCAGATGACCTGATGGTTCGTGCCATGCGCGGACTCCTAGAACGCAATCCACAACTTCCACTCGATCAGATCGATGATGTTGCGATCGCCGCAGCAACACAGACCGGTGATCAAGGAATGAACCTGGGCCGTAGCGCATCTTTGCTAGCAGGTCTTCCTAACACCGTTCCTGGATATTCAGTCGATCGCTGGTGTGCTGGTGCGATGACAGCTGTAACAACATTGGCTGCATCAATTGCGATGGGTGCTAACGATATTGCCATTGCTGGTGGTGTTGAACATATGGGTAACCATCCCATCGGTGATGGCCTTGATCCCAACCCTCGTTTTCTCGCAGAGAGAATTGTTGAGCAAGATGCGCTGGCCATGGGTGCAACGGCAGAGCGACTTCATGATCGCTTCCCACATTTAACGAAAGAACGCGCAGATAAATTTGCCTTGGCATCACAGATGAAGACAGCAAAGGCATATGCCGAAGGAAAGATCCAACGCGACCTCATTCCTACCGCTGCCCGCAGCGCTGAACTCGGTTGGGGAATTGCAACAGTGGATGAGCCACCTCGTCCGAGTACAACATTGGAAGGTCTTGCAACACTCAAGACACCGTTTCGCGCAGCTGGTCGCGTTACTGCCGGAAACTCATCCGGTCTTAACGATGGCGCAACTGCAGCAATCCTTGCCAGCGAAGAGAAAGCGATCGCCCTCGGACTTACGGTAAAAGCTCGCCTCGTTACATTTTCATTCGCAGGTGTTGAACCAGAGGTGATGGGATATGGACCAGTGCCGGCAACAATCAAAGCACTCTCCAACGCGGGTCTATCAATTGAAGATATCGGAGCCTTTGAAGTCAATGAGGCCTTTGCTATTCAAGTGCTTGCCTTCTTAGATCACTTTGGAATTGCAGATGATGATCCCCGCGTCAACCCTTACGGTGGCGCAATTGCAGTCGGACACCCATTAGCTTCTTCAGGAATTCGCCTGATGCTCAACCTCGCTCGCACCTTTGAAGAGAAGCCAGATGTTCGTTATGGAATCACCACCATGTGTATTGGTCTTGGTATGGGCGGAACCGTTATCTGGGAAAATCCACACTTTGGAAAGAAGGCATAACTCATGACAACAATTACTCTTCCAGAAGGTGCTCCAGAAGAAGTTATAACCAACGCCCTGGTCAGAGATGTAGATCTGAGCGCGTTTGGTGCAACTGGTGTGCTCGCCCTCATCACTCTTGATAACGGCCACGACCACACACGTCCAAACACCTTTGGGCCACAGTCACTGCTCGCACTCGATGCTGCAATTACCGAAGCCATCTCGCGTAAGCCAGCAGCTATTGGAATCACAGGCAAGCCCTTCATCTTTGCTGCCGGTGCCGACCTTTCAGCGCTCTCGTTTTTAAATGATCGTTCACAGGCAGTTGCAATTGGAAAACTTGGACATGATGTTTTTCGTCGCCTTGATGAATGTGGAATACCTACCTTTGCATTTATCAATGGCTTAGCCCTTGGTGGTGGCCTCGAAGTTGGTCTTCACTGCAAGTACCGCACTCTTTCGGCGACTGCATTTACCGGTTTACCAGAAGTCTTCTTAGGTCTTGTTCCGGGATGGGGCGGAGCCACAATTCTTCCGCAACTCATCGGTCCTGAGAAGGCCGTTCAGGTAATTATCGCCAATGCACTCAATAACAACACAATGATGAAAGCTAAAGATGCACTCGCACTTGGCGTCGTTGACAGTGTCTTTGAACCTGCCGATTTCCTCGAAAAATCAATTGCCTTTGCCGCAGCAGTTCTCTCCGGTAGAACGACAATTGAGAGAAAAGATTTCTCTTCAGATCCTGCCTGGGAATCTACCCTGGCACAAGGACACGCGATTGCGCTCAAGAAATTTGGTGGCGCAGAAATTGCTAGCCCAATCAAAGCTCTTGAACTTATGTCGGCATCACGTACCAATTCACGAGGTGCCGGTTTTGATGCCGAAGATCAGACCCTTGCTGATCTGACAATGTCAGATTCGTTGCGCGCTTCTCTCTATGCATTTAATTTAATTCAAAAGAAGCGGAAAAAAGTAGAAGGTGCTCCTAAGGCTGCATTGGCACGAAAGGTTTCCAAGGTCGGAGTCGTTGGTGCGGGGTTGATGGCATCTCAGCTTGCTCTCTTGCTAGTCAGAAATCTCAAGTGTCCGGTGGTTATGACCGATATTGATCAAGAGCGCGCTGACAAGGGTGTTGCCTGGGTCAAGAACGAACTTAATAAGCTGGTTGAGAAGAAGCGTATGTCAGCAGAATCGGCTGCACGTCTTGCACTTCTTGTTTCAGGATCTTCAGATCAGAGCGTCTTTGCTGGCTGTGATTTCATTATTGAAGCGATCTTCGAAGAGTTATCACTTAAGCAAGAGCTCTTTAAGAAGCTTGAAAAGATCGTCTCCCCCGAATGCATTCTTGCCACAAATACATCCTCACTCTCGGTTGAAAAAATGGGCGAAGGCCTTACTAACCCAGAGCGAGTGGTTGGTTTCCACTTCTTTAACCCAGTAGCGATAATGCCTTTACTTGAAATCGCACGAACATCAAAGACAGATGATGCGACTACTGCAACTGCTGTAAATATTGGCAAAGAGCTCAAGAAGACCATGATCATCTGTAAGGATGCTCCTGGTTTTGTAGTTAATCGCCTACTTACCCGATTCATGGGTGAGATTACCGATGCAGTGGATGAAGGAACCTCTCCGGAAGTTGCCGATAACGCCATGCGCTCGATCGGTTTTCCTATGTCACCCTTTGAATTGTTAGGACTCGTTGGTCCAGGTGTGGGACTGCACGTAGCCAAGACGTTGCACGAAAACCTTGGTCCTCGTTATCGAATTTCACCGACAATGGAGGCGATGGTCAAAGCGGGCATCAAGACTTTCTATATCAAATCAGAAGATGGAACAGTCGCACCTAATCCAGCAGCATTGGCGTTAGTTCACAAAGGTGACTCTCCTTCAACAGCAGAACAGGTGCGCACCCGCGCATTGAATGCCCTTGCCGAAGAGGCACGCATGATGCTTGATGAAGGCGTCATTGCAACGCCTGCAGAGATTGATCTATGTATGTTGATGGGTGCTGGATGGCCAATGCACCTTGGTGGAATCTTGCCGTTCTTAGATCGCGAGGGAATCAGCGAAGCTATCTGCGGTTCACGTTTTCATCCTGCGGGAGTGGCATCTCTACCTTCGCACTAGCACTTGACCACTCCACAATTTCGCGCGCAATATTTTGAGCAGTCATTCCAAGATCGCTCAAGATCTCAGCACGTGAAGAGTGTTCGATAAAGGTAAGCGGTACCCCAATTGAATGAATCGGAATATTCAGTCCTGCTGATCTAAACATCTCTGACAGGGCACTTGCGATGCCGCCGTGAGCAATTCCATCTTCAACGACAACTACGCTCTTGTAGCGATCGGCTAGCGTGATCAGTGATGCTGGCAATGGCTTTACCCATCGTGGATCAATGACCGTAACGCCAACACCCTCACGATATGCCTGGGATGCAGCTTCAACAGCCATTGTCGCCATTGCACCCACGCTAATGAGCAACACATCTGCGCTTTCACCGCGGTAAAGCACATCGATTCCATCACGTCTTTCAAATGCAGGAATATCAGCTGAGACTGCGCCTTTAGGAAAGCGAATCACAGATGGTGCATCAGAGATATCAACTGCCTCGCGCAGAACTTCCTTAAGGCGTGCTCCATCTCGCGGCGCGGCTAGAGATAACGATGGAACGATTCCAGCTAGTGCCATATCCCAGATGCCGTGGTGTGAAGGCCCATCATCGCCAGTAATTCCAGCACGATCTAACACAAAAGTAACTCCTGCCTTATGTAAGGCAACATCTAAAAGCAATTGATCAAAAGCTCGATTGAGGAAGGTTGAGTAGATCGCAACGACAGGATGTAGCCCCGCAAACGCCATACCAGCAGCGCTTGTGACAGCGTGC
Source organism: Candidatus Planktophila sp. (assembly GCA_044350045.1). GTDB lineage: Bacteria > Actinomycetota > Actinomycetes > Nanopelagicales > Nanopelagicaceae > Planktophila. The sequence goes on from JBILIJ010000012.1 coordinate 20,360, forward strand.
TGCTCGGCGATTCCCACATCAATTGTCCGCTCGGGGTAAGCCTCTGCAAATTTATCAAGCCCGGTTGGACCCAGCATGGCAGCAGTAATTGCAACAATATCTTTGCGCTCTCGTCCAATCTCAACTAACTCTTCAGAAAACACCTTCGTCCACGACAACGCGCTTTTTGCTATGGGTTGTCCTGTAAGTGGATCAACAACACCAACAGCATGAAACTTTTCCGCCTCATCGTCAATCGCAGGTTTATGTCCGCGACCCTTTTCGGTAATGACGTGGAGCAGGACTGGTTCGCCAAATTGCTTCGCCTGCACTAACGCTTTCTCGAGCGCAACAAAATCGTGTCCATCTATTGGGCCCAGGTATTTAAGCCCTAGATCTTCGAACATGCCCTGTGGAGCAACAATGTCTTTGATTCCCTTTTTCATTCCATGAAGGGTGTCATATATCGGGGTACCAACAACTGGAGTCTTGTGCAGAACCTCTTTACCCCAATCAAGAAAACGCTCGTATCCTTGTGTGAGTCGAAGCGTTGAGAGATATGTTGCAACTCCACCAATAGTTGGTGAATAGGAGCGCTCGTTATCATTTACAACAAGAATTAAATTTCTCTCTTTTGCAGCTGCAATATTATTGAGTGCTTCCCACGACATTCCTCCAGTGAGAGCGCCGTCTCCAACAACGACTACAACGTTACGGTCTCTCTGATTCGTAAGCCAGAATCCACGAGAGATTCCATCGCCCCACGAGAGAGCGGTAGATGCATGCGAGTTCTCAATAACATCATGATCACTTTCGCCTCGATTGGGATATCCGGCGATTCCTCCACGGCGACGAAGTGAATCGAATTGATCAGAACGTCCTGTCAGAATCTTATGCACATACGATTGATGACCAGTATCAAAGAGAATTACATCTTGAGGCGAATCAAAGGTGCGATGGATCGCCATTGTGAGCTCGACTACGCCAAGATTTGGACCTAGGTGGCCACCTGACTTGGAAACCTTTTCGATCAGAAAAGAGCGAATCTCCGCGGCCAGCTCAATGAGATCCTCGGTACTAAGCCCCTTAACATCTGCAGGGCTCTTAATGGATTCGATCATCCGGTAAGTCTAGATCAGACTAGCAATTGTCGTAGAACGAACTGCATGATTCCACCATGTCGGTAGTAATCAGCTTCGCCAGGGGTGTCAATGCGCACCTTGGCTTTAAAGGTGAACGAGCCAGCGGTCACCGTGACTTCCTTTGGTACTCCCCCAGAATTCAAGGCGGTAATCCCTGCGATTCCAAAAATCTCATCGCCTTTGAGGCCCAAGGTTGAAGGGTTTTGCCCATCAAGGAATTGCAATGGGAGAACGCCCATGCCAATCAAATTTGATCTATGAATGCGTTCAAAACTTTCGGCAATGACTGCACGTACTCCAAGAAGCGCGGTTCCTTTAGCAGCCCAATCTCGCGATGAACCAGATCCATATTCTTTTCCTGCAAGGATTACTAGTCCAACGCCAGCAGCTTGGTATGCAATTGACGCATCGTAGATAGTTTCTTGTGCGCCATTGTTTAGGTAATTGCGAGTGAATCCGCCTTCGACGCCGTCAAGGAGCATGTTCTTCAAGCGAATATTCGCAAATGTTCCTCTAATCATTACTTCATGATTACCGCGACGAGATCCGTATGAATTGAAGTCATTGCGCGCAACGCCATGAGCTTCAAGGTACTTACCAGCCGGCGAGTCAGCTTTAATGTTTCCAGCTGGTGAGATGTGATCGGTTGTCACCGAATCTCCCAGGATTGCAAGGACGCGAGCACCACTAATATCAAAAACAGGTGTTGGCTTGGCAGGCATATTTTCAAAGTATGGTGGCTTACGAACATATGTGGATTGTGGGTCCCATTCAAATGTCTTACCTGTTGGGGTATCTAGTGACTTCCAACGGTGATCTCCCTCAAAAACTGTTGCGTAATCTTTTGTGAACATATCCGATGAAATTGATTCATCGATCACTTTTTGGATTTCTTGCGCAGATGGCCAAATATCTTTCAACAGAACTGGGTTGCCATCCTTGTCATTGCCCAATGAGTCAGTCTCAAAATCATGATTCATGGTTCCGGCTAGTGCGTATGCCACTACTAGTGGAGGTGAGGCTAGGTAATTCATCTTTACATCAGGGCTAATTCGACCTTCAAAATTTCGGTTACCCGACAAGACTGCCGACACTGCTAAATCATTCTCACTGATCGACTTACTAATTTCTACCGGGAGCGGACCGGAGTTACCGATACAGGTGACACAGCCGTATCCGACAAGGTGGAAGCCCAGCTCTTGCATGTAATGGGTCAAGCCTGCCCGATCGTAATAATCGGTAACTACCTTTGATCCCGGCGCTAATGTGGTCTTTACCCAAGGCTTAGATGTAAGCCCCTTCTCTACCGCCTTCTTTGCAAGCAGAGCTGCGCCAATCATCACTGATGGGTTGGATGTATTTGTGCACGATGTAATTGATGCGATGACAACGTCGCCATTTTTAATCGTCGTTGCTTTATCCCCGACTTTGATCGGATAAGCCGACTTTCCGGTCTTCTCTGTGAAATATGTTGGGAGAACCTTCTCAAAGGAGCTCTTTGAATCTGAAAGTGAGATTCGATCCTGTGGGCGCTTAGGTCCGGCAATCGATGGAACGATCGTTGAGAGATCCAATTCAATATGCTCTGAAAAACGAGGTGATGCGGCTGGATCATGCCAGAGCCCTTGTGACTTTGCATATGCCTCAACCAGTGAAACTTGTTCTTGGCTACGGCCTGTGAGGTTCAGGTATCGCAAAGTCTCATCATCAATTGGGAAAATCGCACATGTTGATCCGTACTCAGGACTCATGTTTCCGATTGTTACGCGATTAGCCATAGGAACACTGACAACGCCCGGACCGTAGAACTCAACAAATTTTCCAACAACCCCATGCTTGCGAAGCATTTCGGTGATTGTCAGAGCAAGGTCAGTTGCTGTCGTTCCAACTGGAAGCTGACCGCTGAGTTTGAAGCCAACAACTCGTGGAATCAGCATCGATACAGGCTGACCAAGAAGGGCTGCCTCTGCCTCAATTCCGCCAACTCCCCAGCCAAGTACTCCGAGACCATTGACCATTGTTGTATGAGAATCAGTACCAACAACGGTGTCAGGATATGCACGCAGCACGCCATCAACTTTTCGAGTCATGACTACTCGCGCCAGATATTCAATATTTACCTGGTGAACAATTCCAGTTCCTGGCGGTACTACCTTGAACTCATCAAATGCTCCCTGGCCCCAACGTAGAAAGCGATACCGCTCACGGTTGCGTTCGTATTCAATATCTGTGTTCTTCTCAAATGAATCGCGTGTACCAAAAACATCTGCAATAACAGAGTGATCAATCACTAACTCGGCTGGAGCCAGTGGGTTTACCTTTGATGGATCTCCCCCAAGCTCAACAATTGCCTCTCGCATAGTTGCAAGATCTACTACGCAAGGAACACCAGTGAAGTCCTGCATGACAACGCGTGCCGGAGTAAATTGAATTTCAGTATCTGGTTCGATCGCCGGATCCCATTGAGCAAGGGCCTTGATATGGTCAACGGTGATATTGGCTCCATCTTCGCAGCGAAGAAGGTTTTCGAGGAGAATTTTTAGTGAGAAGGGTAAGTCTGCCGCCCCTTCGACCTGGCTGATATCAAAGATTTCAAAGTCTTTGCCTGCAACTGTGAGATTTTTCTTTCGGCCCAACGAATTCTTGCTCATAGGCTCAAGATACATCAGTCGGCGTGAAGAGGGCAACGCACTCAATGTGATGTGTCATTGGAAAGAGGTCAAATGCGCGCAATTGAGAAAGAGTGTAATTGGCATCACGTAATAAGGCGGTGTCTCGAGCTAGGGCAGCTGGATCACAGGCAACATAAACAATTGCGCGAGGAGCGCATGCAACCAGACTCTCAATCACCGCTCTCTTCGCCCCTTCGCGCGGTGGATCAAGAATGACAACATCAGCGCTGGAAAATCGCGGAAGAATTCGTTCAACATCTCCGGTATGGAGATACACATTCTCAGCGCCACCAAAATTAACTTGCGCATCAGCAACCGCTGATTTGCTTCCCTCAACATGATCAATCCTGCCCGTGCTGCCTATGCGGTCAATGAGGGCAACTCCAAATAGTCCAACACCACCATAAAGATCGATCAAATGATCGCCAGGTTTTACATCAGCAAATCGTGTTACAGCATCGACTAAGACTTCAGGTGCTGCCACATTACTCTGCCAGAATGAACCTGAGCTCACTTGATATTGCTTCTGTGCAACGTTATAAATTTGAACGAGGTCTCCCTCAATCTTGTCACCTGCAATTATTCTTCTTGTTTTTGTGCTTGCAGCGCTGACTTCAATTCGACTCCCTGGCTCCCATTTGCGCGCGGCAATTGATTGATAGTCAACGGAGGAATGTAACACCAGGCAATTCTTAATTGGAATAATTGTGTTTGTTCGGGAGCCGAAGTATCCAGCGTTCCCATTTTTATCACTTCCGATTATTGTCTGGGTTCGCCACCCGAGTGGAGATGAGACTTCTTCCACGTCAACACTTATATCCATCTTTGCAATTCGTGAAAATTGCTCTGTAATCACCTGGCTCTTGAGCTTTCGTTGAGCAGAAATTTCAACATGTTGAAAATCGCATCCGCCGCAGCCATTTCGATTAGCGTACGAGCAGGGCGCTTCCACACGGTCTGCCGAGGCGGTGATCACCTTGACCACATCTCCTCGGTTAAAAGATGAACCGATACTCGTAATGGCAATATCAACAATTTCACCCGGGAGGCCATGTCGCAGAAAAATCACAGCGCCCTCATGACGGGCGATGAAGTGTCCCCCGTGGGCAACCTTTTCGATTGTTACGCGAATGATCTGCCCCACTCGGAGAACGGCGCGTGGGGCAGATGTCATAAAGCTAAGCCTAAGGGGGTAAGTTATGTCATGTGCACGTAGTCATCATGGGTTGCGGTCGAGTCGGCTCCTCTTTAGCCACCGAACTCGAACTTCTAGGCCATACAGTTTCTATCATCGACCAATCGCGTGAAGCCTTCCGCCGCTTGGGACCAGACTTTAAGGGTCGCACAATCAGCGGAATTGGATTCGATCGCGACACATTAATGGAAGCCGGTATCGAAACTGCAGATGCATTCGCTGCGGTCAGTAATGGTGATAATTCAAATATTTTGGCGGCGCGCGTTGCTCGTGAAACTTACGGGGTCGCAAATGTTGTTGCTCGTATTTATGATCCAGGTCGTGCTGAGATTTACCAGCGTTTAGGGATTCCTACAGTTGCAACAGTCCTGTGGGCAACCGATCAAATTATGCGCCGATTGGTGCCTGAAGGCTCTCGCAGCGAATGGCGTGATGCCACAGGAACGATTGATTTGGCTGAAGCTCACCCACATAACAAATGGCTGGGTATACCAATTTCTGCAGTGGAGATCGCAACTAATGCACGTGTTGCATTCCTTACGCGACTTGCCGAAGGTCTCGTTCCCAACGAACACACTGTTTTACAAGAAGGAGATCTCCTTCATATGATTATTGAAACATCCCGAGTGAGTGACGTCGAAGCTATCTTGGCTAATCCACCAGAGGAGCGCTCATGAGAATTGCTATCGCAGGTGCAGGAAATGTCGGACGAGCCATCGCCCGTGAACTTTTAGATAACGGCCATGAAGTTCTCCTGATTGACCGTGACCCAAAGGCGCTGAAGTTGGACTCTGTCCCAGATGCCCAGTGGTTGATGGCTGATGCCTGTGAGATTACTTCTCTCGATAAAGCGGCCCTTGGTAGCGCCCAGGTATTAGTTGCTGCAACCGGTGATGACAAAGTCAATCTTGTTGCCTCACTGCTTGCAAAGACTGAATATGGCGTGCCACGAGTTGTTGCTCGAATCAATCATCCTAAGAATGAGTGGATGTTTGACTCTTCTTGGGGCGTTGATGTCGCCGTATCTACCCCGCGCATCATTTCAGCACTTGTCGAAGAGGCCGTCAGTGTCGGTGATGTCGTGCGACTCTTTAGCTTTAGACAAGGCCAAGCAAACCTTGTGGAGCTCACCTTGCCCGATGATTCCAGCTGCATTGGAAAAACTGTAGAAGAGATTGAACTTCCAGATAATGCCTCGCTTGCCGCAATCGTGCGCGATAGTCGCGTAATTTCACCTACGGCCGCTGATGTATTTAGCGCCGGTGATGAACTTCTCTTTGTTGCTTCTGCTACCGCTGAAGACTTGATCAAGGGCTGCTTTATTAAGTCTTAATCTGGCTGAGTCTCCGGTGGAATCGTTGCTGGGACCCCTCTAAGTACAAGCCATGTTCCATATGCAGTTAAGAAGAAGAGCGGATAGCCCATCGCAATGTTAACTGCCCCGAGAAGATTGACGTTATCGGAAAAATAAATTGGAGTTTGGACTGCAAGGCGACCAAAGAATAGGCCAACCCAGATCCAACTAGCTCGTATATATGCGCGCTTGCGTGCAGGATCGTTTCGCCAAGAAAAATTTTCACCCAGTATGGGACCTAACATCACTCCGAGGATCGGCCAGCCAACCAGATTAGCGATCATATAAACGGTGCCATATCCAAGGTTGGTCAAAAGCTTAGGTACAAATACATCACTAGGGTTTCCTGTGCGATTAGCAAACCATGCTGAGATCAGCGTTCCGATAAAACCTGAAAGCGCGTGTTGAATCGTATCTTTCATGATCAAGCGAATAATCGTCAGTACTGCTGAGATAAGGATCGAAGCGATCAGTGAATTCCATAAATCTTTAGTTATGTGAAATGAGATAAGAAAGACGATTGCCGGAAAACCCGCGTCAATCAGACCTTTCTTTCCGCCAAAGGCGGAGACAATTTTCTCCTTATCTTGTGAGTTGCTGCTCATGCACTCACTCCGGTAGAGCCAAAACCACCAGAACCGCGACCTGAACCAGGTAATTGACTGACCTCAATGAATTCTGCGCGCTCAACTTTCTGGATGACTAGTTGGGCAATACGATCACCACGCTTGAAAGATACGGCTTGATGAGGATCATGGTTGATAAGAATTATCTGTAGCTCACCTCGATATGCGGCATCGACTGTTCCTGGTGAATTAACCATAGTCACGCCATGTTTAATTGCCAGCCCTGAGCGAGGATGAACCAGTGCGACATAACCATCAGGGAGGGCAATCGCGATGCCGGTAGGAACAAGCGCGCGTTCACCAGGGGCCAAGGTGATATCAATTCTTGAAACGATATCGGCGCCAGCATCGCCTGGTTTTGCATATTGTGGAAGCGGTAGCTCTGGATCAAGACGAGTGATGAGAACTTCGACCTGACTCATGGATTAATCTCAAAATCTGGATCTACAAAAGCGAGTAACTCTGGTGATTTCTTAATGTACTCAAGGTAATCAGCGGGTGCGTTAGAGATAAAGTGACTCATCGGAACGACAATAAACAGCGCAGCGGCACGAACTGCTATATCTCCGTCAGGGCCATTAATTCTTCCTACCGCTTCGGTATATACCTTGCGGCTCACCTGGCCAGTGATTACGGCAGAAATGTGCAGAGTTGTTCCGATTGGAATCGGTTTAATGAAATCTGTTTCCAAACGACCAGTAACCGCAGGTGAGCGAATTAACCACATAAGTTTTCCAAGGGCCTCATCAAAGGCAAGTGATAACAAACCGCCATGAGCTAATCCAGGGGCACCCTGGTGATTTTCTGTGACTGTGAACTCGGCCGTGAGATCAAGTCCTGATCCTGCATGTGCAATCAAATGCAGTCCAGTTGGATGGAGTTGCCCACAGCCAAAACAATGACCAAAGTGAGAAGGAATTTGAGTTCCGGCGACAGGGGCAAGTGGGTGTCGCTCAGGAAGCTTCGCTCCTTCTGGAGGTGTGGTACTTGCCACTCGTGTCATGGCTTCACTTTACTCTCTCTGACTTCAGATACCGTAGCGCTATGAGTGAGAGATTAATCAAATTCCGTGAAGTCATCAGGCCTCCACTCTGGCTTATGGCCTTTATCTACTTTCTTGGCCTCTCGCTGGTTATTGCTATCTGGGCGGCGATGACTACGACGATCGCCGCTTTTTCATTGGCAGTCGTGAGCATTGGAACGGTGGCTCTTTACTTTACTTCTACGTTACGCATTGAAGTCGATCAGCATGAGCTCAGAGTTGGAACGGCTCACATATCACTCGATTATTTAGGTGCTGTTCATGTATTGACGCAGAAAGAAATGTTGGCAAAGCGCACTAGAGGCGCAGATCCTGCAGCTTTTCTTGCGATTAGATTCTGGACTCCTCGGGGAGTGGTGATCGAGATAGCAGACCAACGCGATACAACGCCATATTGGTTAGTCACATGCAAACGCGGAGAAAAATTAGCGCTAGCCGTTAAGAGATAGCAAGAAAGTAATTAGGAACATTCCTTACATACAGCCTTAGCGCCTTCACCTTTAGCCAGTTGAGTAATATGATGAATTAAGAAACAACGTGAGCAGGTGAACTCATCTTCTTGCTTAGGAACTACTCGTACTGAAAGTTCTTCACCTGAAAGGTCAGCACCTGGAAGTTCAAGATTTTCAGCCGCTTCAGCTTCATCGACATCGATCTGTCCTGATTGTGCATCTACCCGTTGAGCTTTGAGCTCTTCCAGGGATTCCTCATGAAGTTCTTCATCGGTTTTTCTGGGGGTGTCGTAATCTGTAGCCACAGTCACCTCACCTCGCTCTCAACTCAAGCACGTAACCCACGTTGGGGCCACGGGCGCATCATGGCCCATAAAGGGCGCTATACACAATGTAACAGCGGGCGTGTCGGATTTATTCCCCGGATGACGAGGATTTGACCGCTTCATCGATTGCCTGTGCTAACGCCGCATCGACTCTGGCATGAATGCGAGTACCCGACTCTTCATATGACTCACTCATGATCTCGCCGTGTTCATGAATGGCGCTGACAAGGTCTCCGCGATCATAAGCAATAACAACATTTACCTCCACCTGTGGGTGAGGCAATGATTTTTCAATCGCATGGAGAAGTCCATCGATGCCAAAGCCTGTGCGAACTGAAAAAGCATATGAATTCTTCTCTGTGCGAAGAATATTCATAACAACCTGCGGATCAGCGATATCCACTTTATTGATTGCAATTATCTCCGGGATCTCTGCCCCGCCAATTTCATTAACAACCTGCCTGACTGCGCGAATCTGCTCAGCAGGGTCGGGGTGTGATCCGTCTACGACGTGAACGATCAGATCAGCACCAGAAACTTCTTCTAGAGTTGACCTAAATGCATCAACAAGCTGGTGCGGTAAGTGACGAACAAATCCGACGGTATCGGTCAAAGTATAAATTCGACCTTCTGCTGTCTGCGTCTTTCTCACAGTGGGATCCAACGTGGCAAAGAGTGCGTTTTCCACCAGAACTCCGGCATCAGTGAGTTTATTGAGTAGTGATGATTTTCCGGCATTTGTATACCCAGTAATCGCAACTGAGGGAATGTTGTGGCGCTTTCTCTCTTGCCGCTTCGTATCACGTGCAATTTTCATCTCAGCAATTTCTCGGCGAAGTTTTGCCATCTTGTCTCTGATTCGACGTCGATCTGTTTCAATCTTCGTTTCACCAGGTCCACGGCCACCAATACCAGCACCCCCTGCTGCACGACCACCAACTTGCCGTGACAGAGAATCACCCCACCCACGAAGACGTGGAAGGAGATAGGCAATCTGGGCCAGTTCAACTTGAGCCTTACCTTCACGACTCTTTGCATGCTGGGCAAAAATATCTAGTATCAGTGCGGTCCGATCAACAACTTTCACCTTTAACTTATCTTCAAGCTGTCGCAGTTGTGATGGAGAAAGCTCACCGTCACAAATCACGGTATCAGCCCCCGTTGCTCGAACTACTTCTCTTAGCTCTTGCACCTTACCTGAACCAATATAGGTCGCAGGATCGGGTTTATCTCGCCTTTGAATCAATCCATCCATCACTTCTGAGCCAGCAGTCTCGGCCAAGGCTCTGAGTTCAGTGAGCGAATTTTCTGCATTCTGGATTGAGCCTTCAGTCCACACTCCAACAAGAACAACTCGTTCTAATTGAAGTTCTCGATACTCAGCCTCTGAAATATCCTGAAGTTGAGTTGAAAATCCTTTAACACGACGAAGTGCTTGACGTTCGCTGAGCTCTTGTTCAGCGCCGTAATCCATCTCTTGATCAGCAGCATCATAATCTGCTGCGGCTCGAGCGCTTTCAAGCAACAGGGCTTCAAAACGTTGATCACGTTGATCTGGAGTCTCGTCCTTCATCGCTTAAAGTAATCTGAAATATCGTAATCCTGAATCAGCACGGCTGGACCAGTAAGAGTGGCATTTGAGTGTGCATCAATATCTACGATGAGTGTGCCCCCTGGTGGCTTGATCACCCAACGCGCTGGCAAGCGTCCCTTTGTGTGGATTGTTGCCGCAAGTGCCACCGCGCATGTACCTGTACCGCACGATCGCGTCTCGCCGCTACCTCTCTCATGTACTCGCATTAAAAGAGTGTCAGATGAAGTGACTTGCACAAACTCGATGTTGACACCATCTGGAAAGACAGAGCGTGGATTAAATTCTGGGGCAGTTGCAAGAGATCCGACCTCATTAAGGTCATCAAGAAAGGCCACAGCATGAGGGTTTCCAACGCTGATGTGGCGAGCAGAATAGCTACATGAGTTTTGGGTCACCGTTACTTCATCGCCTTCATCACTTACTTGACCCATGTTGACCGAGATGTCGCCCTCCATAGGCACACGCAAATACTTGGCTCCATCTCGTGTATTAATTGGAAAAAGCCCTTCACCTTGATGCCCTTTGGTGACTAAGTAGCGCGCCATCACGCGAATACCATTTCCACACATTTCAGCGATTGAACCATCAGCGTTTCGGTAATCCATAAACCACTTACCATCTGGTTTGGTTATTCTGATAACTCCATCTGCACCGATTCCTGAAACACGGTTGCATAACGCCTGCACAGTTGTTTCAGAGATTGAGATTTGCTCTTCAGGGTCAAAGATAAGAAGAAAGTCATTTTCGGTGCCGTGGCCATAGGTGGCCATTACTGGACTCGTCATAGGGTTATGAGTTTAGCCGGGTCAGAATTTTTTCGAGTCGATTTTCATAATGCCCCAGCCAGTGAAGGCGTGAATCCCGAGAGAACCACGTATCTTGTCTGCGGATATATTGGCGTGTCACTCTCTTTGTTTCCTCACGCGCCTGATCGGAAGTTAAATGGCCATCTAGCATCTGTAGTACTTGGGCATAGCCCAGAGCCTTCTGCGCAGTCGTCCCTTCGCGAAGACCTTGCCCAATTAAATCTTCAACCTCGGCAGTTAAGCCGGCCTCCCACATCGAATCCACTCGGTTACTGACGCGAATATCTAAACTCTCACGATCTTGACTCAAGCCAAAGTGAAAAGCTGCCGGGTAACGTGAACTCTCTTCGCGCGGCAGGTTTGCTGTGAATGGCTTGCCCGTAATTTCGATGACTTCAAGTGCTCGAATAACACGGCGTGTGTTTGCTCTATCAATTGCTAGCGCAGCTGCCGGATCCAGCTTCTCTAATCGTGCAAAAAGGACTGCTGGCCCTTTCTCAATTGCTTCAAGTTCCAGGCGAGACCTCACAACAGGATCAGTATCTGGAAAATTCAAATCATCCACAATCGCTTTTATATATAGACCTGTACCGCCGACGATAATCGCATCTTTTCCACGGCTATGGATCTCATCGATAGTTTCTCGAGCACGTTCTTGATACCAAGCAACTGTCGAATCTTCTTTTACGGTAAGAACATCTAGAAGATGGTGGGTGACATCACCGCGCTCTTTGTGACTTAATTTTGCAGTACCTATATCCATTCCCTGATACACCTGCATTGAATCAGCATTAACAATTTCGGCACCAAGCTCTTGTGCCAGTGCAACGGCTAGATCACTCTTGCCAGTCGCAGTTGCCCCGCAGATAATTATTGTCCGCACTCAAAGATCCGCTTTTCTCGTCGGCATTCCTAGCGTCACACCGGTGCTCTTGGTCGCCTCTTCATTTCGCTTTGCGTGGGCATCTCCACCGCGGGTTGGGGTGACTCCGACTTCCTTACCGATGAGATAGTGCGCAGAAGCATCGGTAATCTCGACATCAACAAAATCTCCAGGTCGAGCGGTGCTTGCATTATCAAAGTGCACGAGTCGAAAATCTTGGGATCTTCCCGTCAGGCGCGATTGGACCGCATCTCTTCGTCCCTCAACTTCAGTCACCATAATCTGGTGCTTACTTCCGATTGCTTCCTGGTTAACACTTAGAGATATTTTTTGTTGATGCTCGTGCAAGCGGGTGTAACGCTCTCCGACAACATCTTCAGCGACTTGATTTGTCATCTCACCTGCTGGGGTTCCAGGGCGAATGGAGTACTTGTAGGTGTAAGCTGCTGCAAATCTTGCCTGTGATGCGACATCGAGAGTTGCAGAGAAGTCCTCTTCAGTCTCACCAGGAAAGCCAACAATTATGTCTGTTGTGATCATGGCGTGAGGAATATGAGTGCGAACTCTTTCAAGAATGCCAAGGAATCGATCGCTGCGATAAGAGCGTCGCATCGACGCCAAAATTGAATCGGAGCCAGATTGAAGTGGCATATGCAAGTGAGGCATCACAACTGGAGTCGATGCCATCACTTCGATCACATCATCCGTAAAGTCGCGCGGGTGCGGTGACATAAAACGTAAGCGCTCAAGCCCGTCGACGCCAGCTACTTCTTTCAGGAGTCGGGCAAAAGCACCACGTTCACCTAGTTCAACTCCGTAGGCATTAACGTTCTGTCCAAGAAGTGTAATCTCGATAACTCCCTGATTAACAAGGGTGCGTACTTCTGTAAGAACATCAGCCATCGGGCGATCTTTCTCAACTCCGCGCAAAGTAGGCACAATACAAAATGTGCAAGTGTTATTGCACCCGACCGAAATCGAGACCCATGAAGAGAATGCAGAGAATCGTCGTGCGGGTAGCGTAGACGGAAAGTGCTCAAGGGCTTCGAGAATTTCTATCTGAGATTCTTCTTCAATTCGGGCGCGTTCTAGTAGGACAGGCAAAGAGCCAACATTGTGAGTACCGAATACAACATCCACGTACGGTGCCTTTTTAAGAATAATTGCTTGGTCTTTCTGCGCCAAACATCCCCCCACCGCTATTTGCATCAACGGGTTCTTCTTTTTGATTGGCGCAAGAAATGAAAGATTTCCGTAGAGTTTATTGTCAGCATTTTCTCTGACTGCACAGGTATTAAATACAACGATATCTGCTTGAGCCCCAGACTCGACCGGAACGAAGCCAGCCTCATCCAAAAGTCCGGCAATTCTCTCTGAATCATGGACATTCATCTGACAGCCATATGTTTCAACTGTGTAGGTACGTGTCATGCGATCTCGAGAACTTTAAGGAAGAGGTCTGCTAAATCGTTCAGAGTGGAGCCGACCAACAATCTGCACATGAGGCCAATCTATCGTGGAATACGAATTGGTTCCTGTCCGCGAGCAATAAGGCGCTCAAAGTGAATCTCGCGCTTATCGTTAAATCTCAGCGCATCTTCAGTCGCCTTCTTCATAAAGGCAGAAAGCTCATCGCGGGCGACCAAGCCATCCCCCGAGAGATCAGTTCTTTCAAAAACGTTCCATGCCCGCAAAACCGGAGAGATAACATCATCAAGATGCTGCTGTAGATCATAAATTCCTGCAAGAGCAATCTGAACAGCTTTTCGCCCAAAGCCAGGCATATTTGCCCCCGGCATATCAAAGTTAGTAACGACATCTGCGATCGCGCGCATAGCTGCATTTGGTTCAAGTTCAAGTGCCTGGGCCAATAAATTGCGATAGAAAATCATATGAAGGTTTTCATCAAGTGCCACTCGTTGCATCATATTTTCTGCAATTGGATCATTTGAAAGTTTTCCTGTGTTGCGGTGTGAGATACGAGTAGCAAGTTCCTGGAAAGAGACGTAAGCAATTGTGTGCAACATGTCATTTTCATAAGGCGTCTGATAACCCAAAGTCATATGCGCCATGCGCAGATCCTCAAGCTCGTATGGATCTACCCCACGTGTTGCCATGAGGTAATCTCGGATAACAATGCTGTGACGGGCTTCCTCTGCTGTCCATCTTTCAATCCAGTTACCCCACGCGCCGTCTCTGCCCATTGAGATGGCAATCTCAGTGTGATAGCTGGGCAAGTTATCTTCAGTAAGTAGATTTAAAACTAGAGAATCTTGCGCAACAGGAGTAAGCCGTGAGTCTTTTGCTTCCCATGCATCGCCATTGAGGGGCCCGGCGTAATCACGACCTTCTGACCACGGGACATACTCATGCGGATACCAATTTTTTTGAACACTCAAATGCCTATTAAGTTCGACTTCAACCACCGGCTCTAAATCACGAATGAGGCGAGATTGAATCGCATCTGAGTCATAAGCCATGGAAGAACGCTACGGCAGTTTTTGTATTACTGCCTAGTTAGAATTCGTGTCTTTACGCTCGCGTGCCTGTGATGATCGCCATGTAGCGATAGCGCCATGATTACCACTGAGTAATACAGGAGGTACTTCCAATCCACGCCACTCTTTGGGGCGGGTGAAGTTTGGATATTCAAGGTAACCCTCTTCATTATGTGATTCCTCAGCCAGTGAAAGTGGGTTTCCGAGAACTCCTGGAATTAATCGGGTAATCGCTTCAATCATCACCATTGATGCCACCTCACCCCCTCCAAGAACGTAGTCACCAATCGAGACTTCTCTGACTCTAATGTTTCTATCTACGTACTGTGATTGGCTGTAATGCTCTCGCACGCGATCATCAATTCCTTCATAGCGTCCGCAAGCAAAAACTAGTTGCGTCGCACCTGATAGCTCTTCTGCCATCTCCTGATTAAAGCGATGCCCGGCAGGAGTTAAAACAATCAGATCAGCACCATCATGAAGAACGCTATCAATAGCGCTCCCCCACACATCAGCCAACATCACCATGCCGGCGCCACCACCATAAGGGGCGTCATCTACCGTGTGATGTACATCAGTTGTATGTTCTCTGAGATCATGAATGTTGATAGATAACAAACCACTTTCTTGCGCCTTACCGAGCAGCGACAATTGCAGCGGTGCAAAATATTCAGGAAAGATAGTGATCGCATCAATTTTCATTGAACTTTCCCTTCAATTATTGGCGGAATAACAGTGAGTTTCTTATTCTTGATATCTACAACAGGTACTAGGGCTCGCACAAAAGGTATGAGAACCTCACCTGTTGGTCCGGCAATAACCAGGACATCTTGGCCCGGCAAGTTAAGGACATCTGTAATCTCCCCGACGAGTGAGCCATCTTCTAGATAGGTATTACAGCCAATTAGTTGGAGAACATGATAATCATCTTCGTCTTCACCCGGTTCATTGATATCGATCTCTGCGTAGACAAGCACGTCGCGTAACTTTTCTACTGCGTTGCGATCAGTGAATCCTTTAAATGACAGGAGCAAGATTCCGTTATGAACACGTACTGACTCAACAATGAGATCGCCATGTTCATCAGTTTCAAGAGAGGAATTCAAAGCGAAGCGGGTCGCCGCATCATCTGTTCTGACTTCGATTGTCGCTTCACCCAAGATTCCATGGGCACGACCAATGCGCCCAACATTTAGGCGCATGGCATCAGTTCTCTTAACGAGCCTCGTCTGTATCGATGAGGTCAACACGAACGCTGCGTCCAGCAAGAGCGCTTACGACAGTGCGAAGCGCCTTTGCAGTACGACCGTTACGTCCGATGACCTTACCGATATCTTCAGGGTTGACGCGAACTTCAAGAGTTGTTCCTCTACGGTGCGTCTTCTCCTTAACGATTACATCTTCAGGGTTATCTACGATTCCCTTTACAAGATGCTCGAGAGCTTCATCAATCATAGTTACTCGGCTACTGCTTCAGCTGGAGTTTCTGCAGCAGGAGTTTCAACCACAACTTCTGTCTCTATAACTTCAGCCGGAACCTCTGCCACTTCAGCAACAGCTTGTGGCTCGGACACCTCAACAACAGGAGCCTCAACGACTGGATTGGCCTTGGCTGCAAGCTTTTCTTGGGCCTTCTTCTTCAAAGTTGTTGCACCCTCTTTAGGCTCATCCATTGCAGATTTAACTGCTGCCTCATATGCAACGCTCTTGTGTGGCTTAGGTGTAGCAACGCGAAGAGTTCCCTCAGTTCCAGGCAATCCCTTGAACTTCTGCCAATCACCGGTGACCTTAAGCAGAGCTGCTACAGCCTCTGAAGGTTGAGCACCGACTCCGAGCCAATAGAGAGCGCGCTCTGAATTGACTTCAATGATTGATGGTTCTTGTCCTGGAACGTAACGACCAATTTCTTCAATTGAAAGTCCGTTACGAGCCTTACGTGAATCGGTAACAACGATGCGATAGAAGGGTGTGCGGATCTTGCCCATACGCATTAAACGAATTTTTGTAGCCAAA
>JBILIJ010000032.1:0-10231 GCA_044350045.1 Candidatus Planktophila sp.
CCTTACTCGAGGAAGAGGGGCTCATTACCGCACCTCACACCAGTGCTGGTCGTATTCCAACAGATCGTGGCTATCGAGTGTTCGTCGATAAGTTAGCTGAAGTTAAACCGTTGTCAGCCCCAGAGCGCCGCGCTATCGAATCTTTTCTTGAAGGCGCACTAGATCTTGATGATGTCGTTATGCGCACAGTTCGCTTATTGGCAGATGTCACAAAGCAAGTAGCCGTTGTGCAATACCCATCAATTATGAAATCACGGGTACGCCACGTTGAAGTTGTGCCATTAACTCCATCTCGCATGATGATGATTCTGATAACCGATGCTGGGCGAGTAGAGCAGCGAGTGATCGAGCTGACTCGAGATGTTCAAGATGCATTCATCGCAAGTATCCGTAGCCAACTCAACAATACGATGGCTGGACAATCCTTACCCGAGGTCGCAGATCGAATCTCAGGAATTATTGAAGGCTATAGTGCAACTGATCGCCGCGATGTCTCGTTGATTATTTCTGCAGTAATCGAAATGGCGATTGAACGTGCTGAAGAGAAAGTTGTTTTGGCCGGGACGGCTAACCTTGCTCGCTTCAGCGATGATTTTCAGATGACGATGCATCCGGTTCTTGAAGCACTTGAAGAGCAAGTTGTATTGCTGCGCCTCTTGGGAGATGCTGCCGATACCGTAAAGGTTCGAATTGGTTCTGAACAGAGTGAAAAGAATCTCAAATCAACATCCCTTGTCACTGTTGGTTATGGTGACGTGTTCGGTGAGAGTGGAGCATCCCTTGGGGCACTCGGAATTCTTGGGCCGACTCGAATGGATTACGCTGGGTCAATGGCAGCTGTTGGCGCAGTTGCGCGCTATGTCGGTCGATTCATCTCAGAGGGAAGCTATAAGTAATGTCAGATATGTATGGACTGTTGGGTGTCGCGCGCGATGCCTCTGCCGATGAGATCAAAAAAGCGTATCGAAAGATTGCACGCGAACTTCATCCTGATGTGAATCCTGATCCAGCAGTGCAAGATAAATTTAAAGAAGTCACTGCTGCATATGAAGTATTAAGTGATCCACAGAAGCGTCAGCAATATGACATGGGCGGACAGGGTTTCGGTGGTGGATTTGGTGGAGGCTTTGGTGGCGCAGGCTTTGGCGACATTATGGATGCCTTCTTTGGCGGCGGCGGAAATCGTGGCCCACGTCCACGTATGCGCCAAGGTCAAGATGCGCTGATTCGAGTACAGGTCACTCTGGCAGAGGCATGTTTTGGAACAGATCGAGAACTTGCTATTGAGAGCGCTGTCGTCTGTACAACCTGTAATGGAAATGGGTGCGCAAACGGCAGTGCGCCATCTATGTGTCAGGTCTGCAAGGGGCGTGGAGAGACTCAACAAATTCAGAAGTCTTTCTTGGGTCAAGTAATGACATCACGGGCATGCGCACCGTGTTCGGGATTTGGAACAATTATTCAAGACCCATGTCGTGAATGTGCTGGCGACGGACGGGTCCGTGCGCGACAGAGCATTCCTGTGAAAATACCCGCAGGTGTTGAGACCGGTAACCGTATGCAACTAGCAGGTCGCGGTGAAGTCGGCGCTGGTGGTGGCCCTGCAGGAGATCTCTATGTAGAGATCATTGTCGAACCACATGAATTTTTGATTCGCGATGGTGACACCTTACATATGGAAGTTGAGATTTCTTTTGCTGCAGCCTCGCTCGGAACAAAGATAACTGTCAATACTCTTGATGGGCAATCTGAACTTGCGATCAAGGCGGGCACACAGAACGATGCGACTGTTTCGCTTAAGGGTCATGGAATGACTCGCCTTCGCAGCGGTAGCCGAGGTGATCTTATTGTTCATATTGTTGTGATGACCCCAACCAAACTTTCTCGCGAGCAGGAGAAACTCCTTAAAGATTTTGCCCAGTCACGTGGTGAAGTTCTCGGTGATTCCCATACTAAAGATAAGAACCAGAGTTTCCTCGGTAAATTTAGAGACTCATTCGGACGCTAATGCGCACTCTCTTTTTCATCCCTGATCTTCCAACAGTGGTTGGCTCTCGTTACATATTTGATAATGAAGATGCCCTCCATGCGATCCGCGTACTTCGCACGGGACCTGGTGAGGTTTTCTGGCTCAGTGATGGGAAAGGATCGTATTCAACGGTCAAGGCGATTGAAGTAAGCAAGCGATCTATGGAGTGCGAGGTTATTGAAACAGATTTTCAAGAGCCACTTGCTATCGAGTACACCGTTATTCAAGCGCTGCCTAAAGGTGATCGCTTAAAGGAGTGTGCTGCGCTTTTGACTGAGGCCGGTGCTGATCGAATCGTCTTTTGGAATTCGGCCCGAAGTATCGGTAAGGCAGATAAAACTCTGGAGAAGTTAGATGTGACTATCCGCGAGGCTAGTAAGCAGGCACGACGCTTTCGCATTCCAGAAATTATCGGACCTTTAAGCACCGCCGAAGTTATTGATGAAATCGCAAGAACAGATCTAGCGGTTTTATTCCATGAAAGTGCGACTAGCAAGCTTTCTTCAATCTCAGCAGCTTCGCCAAAGAAAGCACTGATTATCATCGGGCCAGAAGGTGGAATTACAGATGAAGAGCTCTCAGCATTTACTTCAAGCGGAGCAAAAATCGCGCTGATGGGTCGCCCTATTTTCCGCAGCGCTCATGCGGGTATTGCAGGACTTGCCGCCCTGCAAACACTTCTTAAGAGTTGGTAAGCATTACCCTTTTCCTATGACGCTAGATCCGGATTGCATCTTCTGTAAAATTATTGAAGGTGATATTCCCGCCGAAATTCTGTACCGCGATGAAAATGTTCTCGCGTTTAGTGATCTCAACCCACAAGCCCCCACACACGTCTTAATCATTCCGACTTTGCATGCCAAAAACGCTGCCGAGATCTCAGCCATCTCGCCCACGATTATCGCCGCCATGCACCGAGCTGCTGATGAGATTGCGAATCAGCGAGGTCTCACGGGCTATCGCTCGGTCTTTAACACCGGCGCAGACGCTGGCCAGTCAGTTTTTCACGCTCATCTTCATCTTTTGGGTGGGCGTGGACTGGCTTGGCCCCCAGGCTAGGACTAGATTTATCTGCATATGGAACGCACTCTGATCACCGTCCCACCTGCCATTCCCATGGTCGCACTCATCGGAGTTGGCGATAGCAATATCAATATTATTGAAGCCGGGTTTCCTTCCGTTGCAATGACGGTACGTGGAAACGAGATCACTCTGCGTGGCCCTCATATCGATTGCATCGCACTTGAGAAGTTATTTGCCGAGATGATGGTTGTCATTCGATCAGGGCAAGCCCTGACTACTGATGCTGTTAAGCGAAGCATTGAAATGTTGGCCCATGATCCAATCGAACATCCAGCAGAAGTTCTCTCACTAAATATTGTCAGTAACCGTGGACGCACGATTCGTCCTAAGACAGCCAACCAGAAACATTATGTTGATGCTATCGATGAGAACACAATTACTTTTGGAATCGGCCCGGCAGGAACAGGTAAGACGTATCTAGCTATGGCTAAGGCTGTTGCAGCGCTACAAGCCAAGAAGGTAAATCGCATTATCTTGACGCGCCCTGCAGTTGAAGCGGGGGAGAAGCTGGGATTTCTGCCTGGAACTCTCACTGAAAAGATTGATCCATACCTACGCCCGCTCTTTGATGCATTGCATGACATGATCGACCCGGATTCGATTCCGCGTCTGATGCAAAGTGGAGTCATTGAAGTTGCCCCACTGGCGTTTATGCGTGGCCGCACACTGAATGATTCATTTATCATCTTGGATGAAGCGCAAAATACAACTCCGGAACAGATGAAAATGTTTCTTACCCGCCTCGGCTTTGGCTCAAAGATGGTCATCACAGGCGATGTCACTCAGGTTGATTTACCGAACGGCGCTAAGTCCGGTCTTCGAATAATTCGTGACATTCTCGGAGAAGTAGATGACATTTCGTTTATCGAGTTAACCGCAGAAGATGTAGTCCGTCACCGACTAATTGGCGATATTGTTAAGGCATACGATGCTTTTGATAGCGCAGCCCAAGCCCCTCGAAATATTCGACACAGCTGATATTTAGATGACGATTGAATCAAACAATCGCTCTGGAGAACTTGTTCCAAGCGATGAGATCACCTCACTGATTACGTACTCTTTGCGTTCTCTGAAACTCAATCCCGAGTGTGAAGTTAGTCTTACCTTTGTCGATGAAGCAGAGATGACAGAGCTTCATATCAAGTGGATGGATGAACCAGGACCAACTGATGTTCTCTCGTTTCCAATGGATATGCCAGAAAATGATGGTGATGCTGTCACCCTTGGAGACATTGTGATTTGCCCAGCTGTTGCTGTGCGCCAAGCCATGGCTGCCGGACACTCAAGCAACCACGAGTTCTTTATTTTGGCTGTGCACGGATTACTG
The DNA here is from genome assembly GCA_044350045.1 of Candidatus Planktophila sp. Lineage (GTDB taxonomy): Bacteria > Actinomycetota > Actinomycetes > Nanopelagicales > Nanopelagicaceae > Planktophila. The sequence continues at coordinate 4,440 of JBILIJ010000032.1, forward strand.
CATATCCTTGGATATGACCACGCAAATGTGGAGGATGAAAAAGTAATGTTCGTCCTGCAGGAGAAATTAGTGAAGGAATGGGGAGAGTCCTAGTGGACCTTGTCTCGGTCATATCAATTATTCTTTTAATTGGATTTGCCGGCTTTCTTGCTGCATCCGAATCCGCTCTCACCTCAATTTCTCGTGTTCTGATTGAAGAACTTGAATCAAAGCGTGGTGGACATCTACTCAAAAAGTATTCAGCGCAACCGGCACGATTCCTCAATGTGATTCTGCTTGTTCGCAAAGTCTGTGAATTCACCGCTGCGGTATTAGTTCTTCGTGCCTTCTTAGAGTTCTTCTCATCAGGTTTTGCTTATCTCTGGACTGTCGTCGTCATGGTTATCCTCTCGTACGTTGTTATTGGCGTAGGCCCGCGCACTTTAGGTAGACAGAATCCTCATCGCTGGGCTCGTGCCGGAATCGTGATCTCAGCATTCTTGGCGGTCGTACTTGGTCCAGTTACCAAGTTGTTGATTGCTATTGGTAATGCGATTACCCCGGGTAAGGGATTTAGATCTGGACCATTTACAAATGAAGCCGAACTTCGTGACTTAGTAGATCAAGCCCATGAACGTGGACTTGTGGAATCTGATGAACACGAAATGATTAACTCTGTATTTGAACTTGGTGACACTCTGGTTCGCGAGCTGATGGTTCACCGTACAGATATGGTCTGGATTGAACAGGATAAGACTTTGCGCCAGGGTCTTTCGCTGGCTCTACGTTCTGGATATTCACGTATACCCGTTGCAGGAGAGAACCTCGACAACATCATTGGTATCGCATACGTAAAGGATTTAGCAAAGCGCGCACTTGATCATCACGAGGCTGAGACCACTGAACGTGTTGGTGAGTTAATGCGGCCTGCAGTATTTGTTCCTGAGATCAAGATTGCAGCCGAGTTACTGAAAGAGATGCAGCGCGACCAGATTCACTTAGCAATCGTTGTTGACGAGTACGGTGGTACTGCAGGAATAATTACAATTGAAGACATTATTGAAGAAATCGTCGGTGAAATTGCCGATGAGTTTGATGATGGGATTGAAGCTTTCTCCTGGATTACAGAAGATAAGGCGCGCGCAAAAGCAACGCTCCACATCGAAGATCTTGCTGATGAACTCAAAATAGATTTTGAAGACTCAGATTCGCAAGATGTCGACACTATCGGTGGCCTCATGGCACAAAAGCTTGGTCGAGTACCAATTGCCGGATCAACCATCACCCTCAAGGGATGGAAAATCACATCTGAGCGTCCGATCGGTCGCAGACGCCGAATTAGTTCTGTCATCATCGAACGTTCTGAAGAAGAAGATAACAATGAATAGTTTTGAAAATCCTGAAGATCAAAAGCTAGCAACTCTTGCACAAGCTACCCAGAAACGTACGGGTGCGTCTCAAGCAGCAGCGCTTCGTGATTCAACAGGACGCACATATGTTGCAATCTCAATCACTGCTCCCGAACTCACACTTGATGCGATTCAAGCAGTTTTTACAGTTGCGATGGCATCACAGATTTCAGGAATCGAAGCTCTTGTTCTCACTGGAACTACAAAGGCAACAACGAGCATCATTCACACGCATTCACCCTCTGCTTCGATCTTTCATATCGATGAGTCAGGTGCAATCACTGCGCTAAGATAGACCAATGCGCATCGTTCGTTTCTCGCCAGGTCCAGATGCAGGGCTAGGGACTGATCCGCTTTTTGGGATTTTAGATGAAGATAATCTGATCACGATTATTGATGGCGATCCGATCTATCAAGGGATTGTCAAAACTGCAGCCCGCATCGAGCTCACTAAGGTTCGCCTCTTGGCTCCTGTGATTCCTCGCAGCAAGGTTGTTGCGATTGGTAAGAACTACGCAGATCATGCAGCAGAAATGGGCGGAGTGGTTCCTGATGAACCGATTATCTTCCTCAAGGCAAATACAACAATTATTGGACCCGGTGACACCATCGTCTGGCCAGAGATGGCACCGACTATTGATTATGAAGCAGAGCTAGCAATTGTTATCGGGCGAATCTGTAAAGATGTACCAAAAGAGAAAGTCAACGATGTGATCTTTGGTTACACGATGGCAAATGATGTGACTTGTCGCGAACTACAAAAGAAAGATGGGCAATGGAGCCGCGCTAAGGGCTTTGATACTTTCTGCCCGCTTGGACCTTGGATTGAAACTGATTTTGTCCCTGGAACACAGCGCATCACCGCAACACTCAACGGTGAGATTAAGCAAGATGCCCACCTCAGTGACATGATCTTTAAAGTCCCAGATATCATCAACTTTGTTTCACAGGTAATGACGCTACTTCCAGGAGATGTCATCATCACAGGAACTCCGGCAGGAATCGGGCCGATGCCAGCTAAATCAACTATTGCCGTATCCATCGAGGGTTTGGGTCAGTTAACAAATAGAGTGAGTGCACAACCATGAGTGAGAGAAAAGTAAAGGTACGTTTTGCGCCCTCTCCAACGGGTGATCTCCATGTTGGAAATATTCGCACCGCTCTCTTTGATTGGGCCTACGCCCGTCACACCGGTGGCACATTCCTCTTTCGCATTGAAGATACCGATACGACCCGCGTTACCGATGAATATATTCAGGCAGCAATCGATACCCTCAAGTGGCTTGGTCTTAATTGGGATGAGGGTCCTGAAGTCGGCGGCGAGAACGGTCCATATTTACAATCACAGCGCCTTGATATTTACGCAAAGTGGGCCCAAACATTTCTAGATAACAAAGATGCATATCACTGCTATTGCTCACCTGATGAGTTAGAAGCAGTACGCGAGGCTCAACGCAAAGCCAATGTTGCACCAGGATATAACGGACATTGCCGGGATCTCACTGCAGAACAAATTGCTGCATATAAGGGCGAAGGTCGTGGCGCTGTTGTGCGTATGCGCATGCCAGAAGGAACAACTACCTTTGTAGATGAGATTCGCGGGGAAGTTACCTTCGATCATGCATTCGTTCCAGACTTCGTACTAGTTCGCGCAGATGGTTCACCGCTCTATACATTGGCCGTGGCTGTCGATGATGTTTTGATGAAGGTCACCCACGTATTACGCGGTGAAGATCTACTCTCATCAACTCCGCGACAGATCCGGGTTTATCAAGCAATGGGCGTAAAGATTGAGGATTACCCCGTCTTTGCTCACCTTCCATTTGTGATGGGCCAAGATAATGCCAAGCTTTCAAAGCGCAACGGTGAAGTGTCTATCGCGTGGTATCGCGAGAGGGGCTACCTGCCTGAAGCAATCTGTAATTATCTAGCGCTCTTGGGGTGGTCACCAGGTGATGATCGTGAAAACATCACCATGGCCGAACTCTGCGAGCTATTCACCGTTGAAAAGGTCCATTCATCGCCGGCCCGTTTTGATATGAAAAAACTTGAAGCAATCAATGGGGACAAGATCCGCGCACTTACCATCGAAGAGTTCCTCACATGGTCGCTGCCATTTCTCAAGGATGCCGGCATCATCACAGGATCTGACAGCGAGATTGCCCTCGTTAAATCAGCACTACCGCTGATTCAAGAGCGAATTGTTACCTTAAGTGAAGTTCCAGCAATGTTGGCATTTTTATTCACGAAAAAGTTTGCAGTCGACGAAGCATCGCGACCAAAGATTGCCGATGATGAATCTAAGAAGATTCTCAAACGAGCACTCTCTGATCTCACCCCGTTATCTTCATGGGACCATGCATCGATCGAAGCAGCGCTACGTGCTTCTCTCATCGAAGAGATGGGACTCAAGCCACGCATCGCATTTACCGCCCTGCGCATTGCAGCCACGGGAAGTACGATCTCCCCACCTCTCTTTGAATCCATGGAATTACTGGGCAAAGAGGTCTGCCTCGAGCGAATTGCTGGGGCAATTTCACTCTGATCGATAAGGTAAACTTCTGCCAACAAAGGATGTGAATCTTTTGGGGTATGGGGTAATTGGCAGCCCTGCTGATTCTGGTTCAGTAAGTCTAGGTTCGAGTCCTGGTACCCCAGCGCAGTACCCCAAGCAGAAAAGCACCACCGCAGTAAATAAATGTACTAGGGCCCCGTCGTCTAGCGGCCTAGGACTCTGGCTTCTCAAGTCAGCTACGAGGGTTCGAATCCCTTCGGGGCTACGCAGTACCAATTCCATCTAAAGGAGCAGTGCGATGATTGATTTCAAAAATGGTTCTCTTGTAAAGCTCAAAGAAGTCAGTAATGCTGATGGACTTACCCTCGTGCAAGATTTGCTCATTGAACAAGAAGAGGTCTTTGCCTCCTTTAAAGGAATGCGCGACATGGTTATTTTCACTAACAGACGAATCATCGCAGTAAACGTTCAAGGAATTAGTGGCAAGAAGAAAGACTTTTCATCTCTTCCATACTCAAAGGTTCAAGCGTTTTCATTGGAAACTGCTGGAACGTTCGATCTTGATTCAGAGATGGAGCTATGGTTCAGCGGGCTAGGAAAAGTTCGCTTTGAATTCAATTCAAAATTCGACGTTAAAGGATTTAGTAAGTTTTTAGGAAAATATATCCTTTAAATCAGTAACTGTTGTAACCGGAATCAAACTCGCTGACGATGTCATCCCAAAAACTAGAGTCGAAGGTTGAAGCGATACCAGCGATTAAAACAATGAACCCAATCAGAATGATCCAGGCTAGGGCCGTTGATACCCAGCCGATGATTATTCCCGCTACAGCCAAGCCACGATTCTCATCACTTCCTGCTTTTTTAAGTTTGGAGAGTGCAACATGTCCCAAAATGGAACCAATGAATGAGAAGAAACCTGCGGTCAGAAATAGCGTAGCTAAAGATGTTACGAAGGCACCGATGGCAAGTCCGCTACCGGATTTCTTATCCTGCTCTGCTTGACTTACGGGCGCTGATTGAAAATTTTGGCCCGGAGTAAATTCGGACACCTCACGCCTCGTTAATTACAGCTGTTTTGACCCAGAGGTCGCGAAGAGTACGGTTATTTTTTGTGAAGTAGAAAACGATTTCAATGATGACCCAGGCAACTGCTGCAATCGATAGAGTGAGGTTAGCTGCGATGCTTATCGTAAGCGGCACAAGAAATTCGCGCACACCCATGTGCCCCCAAGTTGCAACTGATCCAGTTTCAAAATGTCTGACTCTAATCTTAAGAATTTTCTTAGCCGGAGTCTGTCCTTCTCCCCAGACGACTAGAGACCAAATAAACCAGCCAATTCCAAGCGTGACAACCATCAAAGCCGCGTCGAGTGCCAAAGCACCTAGTCGATGTTGAAAAGATGCGTACCGATACGTTCCATCGTGTGAACCTTCACCCGGTAGCGGGTTGTGCGTATATGACATTCTCTTTGCCTCAGTTTCTACGCGATGGAATCGCAATAGAAGTACTCTAAATCATCGACTCTATATTTGAGCCGATATCGCGGAATAACTGGTCAGATTTCTCCTAATTCGGTGGCTATCCATTCCCTCTCCAGCAAGAATCACCCCTTCGCACAAGTACCATGAAGTCATGGGGAAGAGGGCGCTACTAGTTGGACTTATTGCTCTTGCCTTGACGGCAACGTCAGTCTTTATCTTTGGAAAATCGTACGCGCGAGATATCTATACATACGATTGCGAGATTGCAGAGCAGCGCCCCTCACAGATCACGCGATTTTGTGCCGATGGTGGAGCCAGCGTGTATGACATCACTTGGAATACATGGAGTTACAACGGGGCGACAGGTGAGGGGATTTATACCGAAAAGCTTTGCGAACCTAATT
>JBILIJ010000033.1:0-9784 GCA_044350045.1 Candidatus Planktophila sp.
CGACATTGAGAGTGTGTGCAGCAGCCAGGGCCCAACGAGGATTACGTAACATTGCCCTAGCAAGAAATACTGCATCTGCTTCACCCGTTGACACGATATGTTCGGCCTGCTCTGCTTCAGTAATCATTCCGACCGCAGCAGTAGCTATTGCTGCCTCCGTCTTGATTGCCGTTGCAAATGGAACTTGAAATCCTGGCTGTGGGTCAATCTTTGCATTATGAACAGCGCCACCACTTGAGACATCGATGAGATCAACACCCAGTGCTTTGAGTTTGACGGATAACTCAACTGAATCAATGACGTTCCATCCAGAATCAACCCAATCGGTGGCAGAGAGACGAACAAATAGTGGCGTCTTATCGCCAATTACTGCACGGACCGCCGTTGTCACCTCAAGTAAGAAACGAGTGCGATTTTCAAAACTGCCGCCATATTCATCGGTGCGATGATTCATGATGGGGGAGTAGAACTGATGAAGTAAATAGCCATGTGCGGCATGTATTTCAATCACATCAAAACCAACAGCGACCGCGCGCTCGGCAGCCGCTGCAAAATCGCGAACCAGTCCTGCAATTTCTTGTTTTGTTAACTCGCGCGGAACTGGATAACCCTCAAAGGCAGTTGCCGATGATGAGACCGCTTGCCATCCACCTTCATCGACGGATGCAATGCGATGGTCATCTCCCGGAAGCATGGTTGACGCTTTGCGACCTGCGTGAGCTAACTGAATTCCAACTTTGACTCCGTGTGAATGCGCAAAATTAATGATTGGTTTAAAGGCATCTGCGTGCGCTTGATCTTCAATCGATGGACAGCCGATAGAGATTCGTCCTTCAGGAACAACGCCAGTTGCCTCAACCATGATCAATCCCGTACCACCTGTTGCAAATGCGCCAAGGTGCACCTGATGCCACGCCCCCACAAAGCCATTAGGTGCCATGTATTGGCACATGGGTGAGACCCAAATTCGATTACTGAATGTGGTTCCGCGGATAGATAAAGGACTAAAGAGAATGCTCATGGTGTGATGTTACGGCATCTCCGAATAGATTAGCCCCGTGAGCAAAGTGAACGGACTTCGTCTGGCATCGCATTTCGGGCCGACGGTAATTGTTACCTCTATCTCATTTGCACTCTCCCTTTTCTACACCTCGTGGCAGAGTGCAATCTTGATTGCCGTCGGAGTGATGCTCGGGCAATTAGTAGTCGGCTGGAGTAATGATCTCTATGACTACGCCGACGATCTCTCGCATCAGAGGATGAATAAACCACTTGTTAAAGGCTCTATCTCTCGAGAGTTTTTAACTCGTTGTCTCTTCATTATGGTTCCACTTGCTTTTCTTGCAAATTTGATTGGCCCACTTGGAATTAAAGGCGGACTCGTCTACATGTTTGGTATTGCATGTGGCGTTGCCTACAACTTCTACTTTAAATTTAATGTCTTCTCGCCCTTGCCTTATGCGTTAGCTTTTGCTGCTCTTCCCTCATGCATTGTGATCTCTCAAGACCAAACACCTCCACTATGGATGTGGCTGGGAGGAGCACTCTTTGGCGTTGCAGCTCACTTCATCAATGTTTTAAAAGATATTGAAGAAGATCAGGTCAGTGGAATAGGTGGGCTACCTCAGCGCATGGGAATGCGAAGCTCAATTATCGCCGCAGTTATTCTGATTATCCTCGGCGTACTTCTTCTGTTCGTTCTTCTTTAACTCAACGTTCGTTGTTTCGACGCTTTGTTAAAAAATTAAGACCCACAGTTTTCACTGGAGGTCTTAATCCGTAGCTCTCGTTAAGCGAGCACACTCTGACGATGCGCTAGAAGCATAACAGCCCCACCCACAGTGGTTCTGCTAATCGACTTTTATCCACACTCGATCAATCTCGATTTTTCTGTGCCAGGAAAATAGTTACCTTCCGCAGGTGTGTGGCTGTAGCTCAATGGATAGAGTCTTACTTTGACGATGTAAAGGGTTGTGGGTTCGAATCCCACCAGTCACACGCTCTGTCAGAGGTCCTGGGATTTCGTCACCCGGGGCCTCTTTCCTACAGTGCAACTTTTAGTCTATCTATTGGCCATGAAGTTGAAGTCGGTTACCCTGAGCAGGTACGTCTCGTCAGAATAGAAGGAAAGAGAATGCTCTTTAGAGTTGCCCAACCTAGAATTTCAATTTTCCTTGTAGCGATATTTCTTTTAGTGGGTTGTGGTCAAGTGGAGACAAGCAATGATGCCGCAAAGCTAGATGTGGCGTCCTGTGACGGAGATGGAAAGCTCGATCCGGATGGACTGGGCGGAATTGCCTACAATTTTGATTGTGAAGTTCCTGCGTTTCCAACCAAGATTAAAGATTATGTCCTGGAGAAATTTGTAGATGGACAAGAAATTCGGATCTTTGAAGGTCTTACTTGGAGACCGTTCCTTTCCGAATACAGGACCGGAAACACTATGAGTTGCGAGCCTGCAATCTGGATTGTTCGCTGGAGATCACAGAACCCAAGCGTTAAGTTTGATGTTTCTGCAACCTATGGTGGCTTTGATGCCGGAGATCCCACCGATTATTTTGGTGAACCAATTACGGATGGAAGTTTCGATGAAAATTCTGATTGGGTGGCATTTTTTGAGCCAGAAAGATTTATCACTGGAAGTGCCGGTTACGAGAGTGGACTATCTTGCTCTCAACCTGTTTTTCGATGGAATAGCAATCCGGCTGGCAACGCCAATTTGGCCGATATTTCTTTTGAATATCAAATTTGGACTTACAAACAAGAGATTTAACTCAGCCCTGAGTATGGAGAGATAAGCCATGAAAAATGTTCGCAAAGCGGGGCAGATACTTCTGGGTGCTGCCCTGATTTATGCGGGCATCACGCATCTGACAACAAGTCGAACTGAATTTCAGGCACAAGTTCCGACATGGGTTCCGCTGTCAGCAGACTTCGTTGTGCTTGCATCAGGTGTTGTAGAGATTTGCCTAGGCATAGCACTGGCATCTCTTCAGTATCGACGTTATGTAGGTTGGACAACCGCAGCATTCTTTATAGCCATATTTCCTGGAAACATTTCACAGTATGTGAATGGAATTGATGCATTCGGTTTAGATACAGATCAGGCTCGACTTATACGGTTGTTTTTCCAACCACTCTTGGTTCTGTGGGCGCTTTGGGCAACGGGTATCTTTCCTAGAAAAGGTAAACAGAGGCCAATCTTTAGGCGTTAACGAATATTGAACTTAGAGAGATTTTGGCGGTTTGTTCTTCGGTTCTTTTTTAGTCGTATAAGCAAAAATGGCCAGGCCAACCACAAGTGCACCGGCACCAACTCCGTATGAGATCACATCGGCCGAACGGTCTGCATCAACAAAAACACCAACAAAGACAACTGCGATGATTGCAACAACCACACCGATTAACTTTGACTTCAAGTCATCAAGGTCATAGACGCGAAGCCATAGCGGAACAGGTAATTCGTCATCGATAAAGAGTTCATAAAGTCCATAACCGATTACAAGCAAAACGGTACCGAGCAAAATTGCATCAACTGCGGTGAGAACAGCAACAATTGATTCTTTGAGTGACGATTCATTTGAAACAGCGTCAATTAGCACTGTGATCATCTCGATTGACCCCTGTGCCATAAGCAAAAGTGCACCGAGAATGGATGCCAGCGCTGGAACGATTACTGCATATCGAGTGAGGCCAAGGATCGTCTTCATGTGGCAAATTCTATCGCGCCACATCGAAAGTAGACATAATTCGGATTGAAAAATCACTAATCTATGGGCAATTGATTGGGCTCACTTGTACTTAACCCGAACCAGTACGATGACCGAGAAATGAGACATCACATGGCGACGTATTTCACCGGTGGAACAATCTGGTGCGGCCTCGGAGTCACAGCTCAATCACTTCGCATTAGCAATGGCGAGATTGCATCGATAAATTCTCAACCAGAACCTGGTGATGAAGTGATTGAATTAGGTGATCAGTTTTTAGCTCCAGCATTTATGGACGGCCATGCACACCCACTCTTTGCAGGACGCCAAGCGCAAGGACCGTTGGTTAACGGCCTTAATTCCGTGGAAGAGATGTTGGCCGAGGTAAAGAGATATGCCGACGCCAATCCTGATCAGCCATGGATTATCGGTGGTGCATACGAAGCAGTTGTTATTGAACGTGGTGATTTTCTTGCTAGCTGGCTAGATCAGGTTGTATCCGATCGCCCTGTTGTTTTACGCGCTGTAGATCACCACACGATTTGGGTCAATACAAAGGCACTTGAAATTGGTGGAATCACATCTAGCACTGTTGATCCTGAAGGTGGATCGATTGCACGCAATCCTGATGGAAGTCCGCGCGGAACCCTGCGTGAACCATCTGCAATGGATTTAATTACACGTCACTGTCCACCTGCAACAATTGAAAGTGATGTGAAAGCAATTGTATGGGCATCAGATCGATTCGTTGAAAGTGGCGTGACTGCGGCGACAGATGCGTGGATTGAACCAGGAATGGCAGAGGCATACATCGCAGCAGATGCCGCTGGCGTACTCGCAATAGATATGCATCTCTTCTTTCTGGCACAACCTGATTCATGGCGCAGGCTTAGAGCTGATTACTTAAGTGTGCGAGAGCAGATCAATAACCTTGGCCCAGATTCACGCCTAACGGCTCGAACAATCAAAATTATCTTAGATGGTGCACTCTCAGCTGGAACCGCAGCGCTGCTTTCTCCATATCGTGATGACCCAACATCTGTTGGTCTCTTTACATGGAACGATGACGAACTCTTGGATGCCGCCGCATACTTTGATGGCGAAGGATTTCAACTTCATATCCATGCCATCGGAGATGGTGCAATTCGCCAAGGGTTAGATGTGATTGAGAAAATCACCGAAATTAACCCATCACGCGATCGTCGCGCAGTTATTGCGCACGCACAATTGATTGACCCGGCTGATCTTCCGCGCTTTGCAGCACTTGGCGTGATTGCAAATTACCAACCACTGTGGACCTATCTAGATCCAATGAACAAAATACTTATTGCACCCCGTCTCGGAGAAGAGCGCAACAGTCGCCAATACCAATTAGCGTCGATGGTCGCATCGGGTGCCCGAATCGCTTACGGAAGTGATTGGCCCGTGACCTCACATATTCCGCTGGAAGCACTTGCCGTTCCTACACATCGCCAATCACCGGATCACCAACCCCAAGGCGGTTGGAGTCCACACGAATCAATTAGTATCGAAGAGAGTCTAAGTTTTTATACTCATGGCGTTGCTTATCAAAACTTTGAAGAAGATCGAGTGGGAGAGTTAAAGGTTGGTGCAGAGGCCGACCTCATGATTCTTAGTGGAAACCCACTTACCTGCGACCCCCACGATGTTGCAAAAATCTCTATTGACGCCGTTTATAAAAGAGGCAAACTCATCAAGGCCCGCTAGTCTTAGCCACATATCAAGACCATCACATATTTAAAGGGGAAACACATGGGCGCTTGCGGCTGCGGATACACAACAGATCCAGAGAAGAATTGCAATGGAACACATAAAGTCGTTAAGGCTGTAAAAGAAGACCTCATCGCAAAGCTTGAAGCCGAAGGCTTCGCTGATGCAGCTGAGCACCTCAAATCAAATTAAGACGGCCAACTAAGACGGCCAAGTAAAACAAAGTTTTTGGCTTGAGCGCGCTCTGCGAGTGCCTGCACTCATTAGGGAGAAAACCTATTGCCGAGGTAGTTTCACAAGAGTACGTTCCTAAGCAGTAGAGAAAGTTTCTCTGCTTGGAGAGGCAAGAAAATGACGGATTATGTCGCACCTGGACTTCCGGGTAGCAAGGCAACGTTCAAAGCGCGCTATGACCACTGGATTGATGGCGAGTACGTTAAGCCATCTTCAGGGGAGTACTTTGAAAATGTAACACCAGTAACGGGAAAAGTTTTCTGTGAAATTGCACGTGGTAATGAAGCTGATATAAACAAAGCACTTGATGCCGCACACGCTGCAGCCCCGGCTTGGGGAAAGACATCGGCGACTGCTCGTTCAATTATTCTCAATAAAATTGCAGATCGTATTGAGGCAAATCTTGAGTCGATTGCAGTTGCAGAGACATGGGATAACGGAAAGCCGATCCGCGAGACACTCAACGCCGACATTCCACTTGCGATCGATCACTTCCGATATTTCGCAGCTGCGATACGCGCCCAAGAAGGTTCAGCGGGCGAACTAGATGGTGACACTGTCGCCTATCACTTCTACGAACCACTCGGAGTAGTCGGACAGATCATCCCGTGGAACTTCCCAATTTTAATGGCTGTCTGGAAATTAGCACCCGCATTAGCTGCTGGAAACTGCGTAGTTCTCAAGCCAGCTGAGCAGACGCCAGCATCGATTTTGTTCTTGATGGAAATCATCGCTGACTTATTGCCACCTGGAGTGGTCAATATCGTCAATGGATTTGGAGTTGAAGCAGGAAAGCCTCTTGCATCATCACCTCGCGTTGCAAAAATTGCCTTCACAGGAGAGACGACAACGGGTCGCTTGATCATGCAGTACGCATCAGAGAACATCATTCCTGTCACACTAGAACTAGGCGGCAAGAGTCCAAATATCTTCTTCGCAGATATTGCAGCCGAAAATGATGCCTTCTACGACAAGTGCCTTGAAGGATTTGCTCTCTTTGCTCTCAACCAAGGCGAAGTCTGCACATGTCCATCACGTGCCTTGATCGATGCCAAGATATATGACAAATTCTTAGGCGATGCCGTTAAGCGCACCGAAGCAATTGTTATGGGGCATCCACTTGATAATGCCACGATGATTGGTGCTCAGGCATCAAATGATCAGCTCGAAAAGATTCTTTCTTACATCGAAATCGGTAAGAAGGAAGGCGCAAAACTTCTTACGGGTGGAACACGTGCTGATCTTGGCGGTGAACTATCTGGCGGATATTACGTCACACCGACAATCTTTGAAGGAAAAAATTCAATGCGTATCTTCCAAGAGGAAATTTTCGGACCAGTTATATCGGTAACAAAGTTTGATGGATACGATCAAGCGATGCAGATTGCAAATGACACCTTGTATGGTCTTGGAGCTGGTGTATGGACCCGCGACACAAATACGGCATACCGTGCCGGTCGTGCGATTCAAGCAGGTCGTGTCTGGACTAACTGTTATCACGCTTATCCAGCAGGAGCAGCATTCGGTGGTTACAAGGCATCAGGAATTGGCCGTGAAAATCACAAGATGATGCTCAACCACTATCAGCAAGTAAAGAACTTACTTGTCTCATATAGTCCAAACAAGCTTGGATTCTTCTAAGAGCGATCTAAGATTACGGACATGGAGAGACCGCCACGGGTTGAAATGACTGGACCAGCAGAAGATCTGTTGCGCACAATCTATTCAATGCATGGACCATTAATGTTTCACCAATCGGGTGGATGCTGTGACGGTTCTTCTCCAATGTGTTATCAAGCAGGAGAGTTTCGCGTTGGCGGCTCTGATGTCTTGTTGCAAGAATTGAAAGTGGCGGGCATTCCAGAAGGTATCGGTTTCTGGATGTCCGCCTCTCAATTTGAATACTGGAAGCACACCCACCTCACCATTGATGTCGTACCTGGACGCGGCGGGGGATTTTCCCTTGAAGCACCCGAAGGGATGCGTTTTCTCATCCGCTCACGGCTGTTTTCCGATGACGAGTGGTTAATTCTTAAGGATGAAGTGCTTCCGACTGGTCACCGATAGGCCCAAATCCACTGGATCTACTCGAGGAAGGGGCGGGCCAGCCCGAGATTACGGTTTGATAACACTTAGATTTGTCCATCCTTTTTCCTATATTATTTTGCCCGTTTAGGCTATCGTGACTCAAATCGGGAACCTTCCAAAGCACTTGTGCCCGATGTTTCTCCCACTAGAAAGGGTAAAAATGAATAAAAAGTTCCTAGCCGCAATTGCTGCTGCTGTCGTCGGAGGAGCAATCTTGATTCCGACCCAGTCACAGGCAGCAACAGGGCAAACACTCTTGGTTTGGACGGACTCTGTTCGCAAGCCAGGAAATGATCAGTATGCTAAGAAGAATCCTCAGCACAAAATTAAGGTGGAGCTCAACGCGACACTTAGCTCAAAGGTACAGTTGTTCAACCGCCTGAAAAAGGGTTGGCCAGATATGTACTTTGATGGGGACCCAAACCAGGTCGCGCTACAGCAATCAAAGCTATTCGGTTACGCTCGCGATATCACCTCACTCTTCCCAGCTAGCTACTGGAAGTCATTTGGAACTGCAAATGATTGGTGCAAGATTGATGGAAAGATGTACTGCGTAAAGAATGACCTCGCACAAACTGTTTTGTATTACGATCAAAAGTTGTTTGATCAATTCGGATACAAAGTTCCAACAACAATGGACGAGTTCAGAACAATTGCCCTCGATGTAGCAAAGAACCACCCAGGCTACAACGTTGGTCACATGGGATCCCAGGAAATTTATCAGGGTTGGTTATGGCCAAGCGGTTGCCCGATGGCGACAGCTAAGGGAAACAGACTCATCTCTAACGCCAAGGATCCAAAGTGCACCCGTGTTGTGACAATGGTGCAAGAACTCCTTGATGCAGGAGTCCTCAAGAAAGAGGGCTCATTCTCTACCGATGCCCAGAAAGATAACCAAGCTGGAAAGATGCTTATGAACATCGGACCATCATGGTGGGGAGATTACGTAATTAAGCCAGCAGGTAGCTTCGGCGTTCCTGCAGGACAGATCAACATCGCTCCAACTCCTAAGTGGCCAGGTGAGACCAAGAACTGGTCTGGCGCATGGGGTGGCGGAGTCTTTATGATCTCAAGCCACTCGACTCCAGAACAGGCAAAGGTTGCTGCCGAGATGATCATGTACAGCACCATGGATAAGAAGTTCGTGGTCTCTGCAGATATGGTGACATATCCAGCGTTTCCACCTTCAGCAAAATTGTGGACTGCTGATCGTGCAAAGGGTGGTTATTACAAGGATGGAACCAATGCAGGGAAGGTCTTCTATAACACTTCATTGCTGATTCGTCCAAACGTGACACCTGTTCGCTTCAATATTGGCGCATTCCATGATGCAATGGGTGCCGATATTGCATCAGGCAAGAAGGTAGCTGAGGCATTTGCGAAGTACATGTCGTCAGTTGCATCAGCTGCGCAACAGGCCGGATATGAAGTAGCAGAAAAGTAAGGAAATATACAATAATTCCCAGTGGGTGGTGCGAGCCACCCACTGGGAATTGTTTCTATCAAAGTTAAGGGATGGTTTATGAGACAAAAAAGAGACTCGACAGTTGCCGGCTGGGCAATGCTTGCACCGTTTCTAATTTTCTTTGTGGCAATGGCACTCATCCCAATCATCCTTGCCTTCAATGAGTCTCTGCGCCCCTCAATACAAAACGAGGCTGGCGGCCTGAGAAATTACCTGACCGTTGTGCAAGATTATCGCTTCGTGGCAGCAGTCAAAAATACTCTTCTCTATCTTCTAATTGCGGCTCCTTTGCTTACCGTAGTCGTCTTAGGGCTAGCGCTACTTCTAGATTCTTATCGCACGAAATGGCATCAGTACGTGCGCCTTGCTTACCTTATTCCAGGTTGTTATGTAGGTGCGGCTGGTGTGCTTGTCTGGTACGGAGCATTGGAACCGATCATTGGTCCATATAGATCGGTCCTGAATTACTTTGGCATTGAAAGCGCGGGACAGATCTTTTTACCAAACAATTTAGTATTTATCTTTGCGATGATGGCCTTGGTTGCAAACGCAGGCG
>JBILIJ010000034.1:0-9757 GCA_044350045.1 Candidatus Planktophila sp.
TGTAATCGGCATAAAGAGTGAGATCTAGATCGTCATCAAAATCATCTAAGGAATCCAGCTCATCGGACATGGGAGAAGTATCCCACGAACTCGATTTACCTTACATTCAGATCAATCCGAGCGACTTAGCCTTCTCTACGGCTTGATCGCGCCCATCTACGCCAAGCTTTCTATACACATTTTTTAAGTGAGTCTTCATGGTGTTATGTGAAATATGAAGTGAGGCACCGATTGAGGTGATCGGCTTTCCTGAGCTGAGGTGGCTTGCAATCTCTATCTCTCGTTTAGTAAGCACAGGTTTCTCCCCCTTGATTGAATCGATCTCCTGCATTCTTGCGGCCACCTTTCTTGATATCTCTTCGTTGTAAAAAGTTGGAGTTCTGCTGGCAACTTTATGAAAGAGCGGATAGAGCTCCATTTGTCGAATGAAGATGGCTTTAGCGCCAACCTCAGCACCAACTTTTAGCGCTTGAGTTAGATGAGCAATCGCGAGCTCTTCATCGGTTTCATATGCATGCACTGTCTGAGAGAGGTACTTATAAATACGCTCTCGCGGCGTGCGCTCTGGCAACTCAGCCTGCTTTGAAGGAGCCCACTCTTTTCCTTCTGCGCGCAGGATGTAGAGGCTGATCAATTGTGTAGTGCGGCCCGGTAACGCTGTCTCCATCAGTAGTTTCATCTTCGCAAGATCGCCGTTGATCAATTGCATCGTGAGCTCTCCTCGGTCAAGGATCGATTGAAGTTGATTTTTTGAATGGATGAGAGAAACTTTCTGTCGTGCAGCGCCGAGCATGTCAATCGATCCACGCCCATCACCTCTCTGTGCCAGGGTGACCGAGACGAAAGAGACGGTTACGCAATACCAGACCCATTGCTGGTTTTTAACTGAACCATCAATGACGTCATTGAAAATCTCGTATGCCGTATCGAGATTTGTAAATTCATAATTACACCGTGCGAGAATATATTTGATATCTAGTGGGGCTTGAAACGATGCCATCCCGAGGTCATTGCTCAGGGAAAGAGCCATACGAGATGATTCAAAGGCGTCTTGGTAATTCGCCTCTTGATAGGCACATAGCGCTCTGATCGCAAGTTGATGAACGTGACCAAGTGGAGAAAACTTTCTGGCAAGTAGTTCTTTCGCTCTTTGATCGACTTCCTCAAGTTTTATAACATCGTCTAACACAAAGTAGTAGCCTGCGAGGCGACGAAGCACGAAGAGGGCATCAGTAAAGTCCTCATCACCTGCGAAAATATCATCTGAAAATGCTCTCTCGGCGATTGCTTCGAAGTCTTTAAATTGGCCAATTGAGAAATTGATCGCCACATCTATCAGCGCTGCAAACCGGTCGATGAATACTTCAAGGCTTGTTCCCTGCGATAGCAGGCGCATGCTGGCTTTTAGCGCTTCGACTTTGTCGAAAGAAAGATTGGCCAGATGTCCGCCGATCTCTACAGTTTGGCGCTGGAGTTGGCCTTCGACGCTCTCGTCCCCGGCATACTTTGCCCAGCGAAGCAGATCATTGCCACGTCCTGTAATTGCATACACGCGGGCCCCTGCACGAAAGAGCTTTTCAAACCGGATGAAATCCTTTGAGAGAAAGGCATGCTCAAGCGCTTTCGTTGCATCCAGCTCGCTTTCAAAGTAGATAGATGCCAAGCGATGGTACTCAGTACAGCGGATTTCATCGCTAGCCAATTCCTGGTAAAGAAATTCACGGACGATTGAATGAATTTTGTAAACTGGTGGCGCGGAATAACCCTTGGAGAGCAGGGCCCCTTCGGATGCAAAGGCATCAAGCTTGCCCTGAGATGAATCTTTTCCAAGTATTGCCTCTGCGAATTCAGGGGTAAATTCTTCAACAATAGATAAGGGAAGCAGAACTGCTTTATCTTCAGGAGAAAGTGAACGAACAAATTCTTCTACGATGAGTTGTAAGGGTTGGACTGAAGAAGTAATTAATTCGACCGAAGCTTGAAAATTGACACCTTTAGTAATACCTCGAAGAATTAATTGAACAGCTGCTGGCCAACCCTGAGTACTCTCAAGAATCGCAAGAATTTTGCTAGATAGATCGCCTAATCCACTCAGATTTATCAGCGTTTCTAGCTCTTCTACTGAAAACTTGAGTTCGTTTGGACTGATAGTTTGTAGGTTTCCAAATGGTGCAAGCTCGCCAGCCGATGCGTTTGGTTTATCGCGACGAATCTGCAAAAGATGTAAGTTGCTAGGCAGGGAACGGATCATCTGATTTGCGGCAGCAAAGTCCACAGCGCTCTCGCCTCTTCGATTGTCAACAATAAACAGGTAATCACCCTTATGTGTTGCGAGTTCATTGCTAAATTTTGAGATTAGATCCATCGGTTCAATCTGAAGATTAGGTGTGAACCACGGCGCGAAACCTGGGATCACATTTCTCACAGCTTGAATCACATGCGAGTTAAATTTTTTGGCAGAATCCTCATCGACCATCGTGTACCAAAATGTTCGCCCCTGGTTTCGTTGGGCAATCTCGGTTGCCAGCGAGGTCTTTCCGTACCCGATGGGGCCAACAATCAATGTGGTCCCGGGGGCGCTGGTATTAATTGAGTCGATCAGGGTGGGGCGGCGCGATATGAAATTTGCTGGAAGTCGAGGAGGCAGTGTGCGCGAAAGGCTCACCCCAGGAATAACCTCAGGGGGCGCGCTATCACCCGCGTTCTTCTTCGTAGCCACGCCTAAGGGTGACGTAAATGAAGGGGTGAGGGAAGGCCGGGGTGAGTGTTTTAGGGGTGAGACTGGGGTGATTTATAGAGAAGCAAATGCCTGATCGAGAACCCCGAGGGCATCGATCAGTAGCTCATCACTGATCACCAGCGGAGGCAAGAAGCGGATGACGTTGCCATAGGTTCCAGCGGTAAGAATGAGTACGCCCTGTTGTTGGCAGAACTTAATCACGCTAGCCATTGCCGCAGGATTTGGATCCTTGCTTCCGGGAACGACGATTTCGATCGCTTGCATGGCCCCGCGCCCACGGACATCGCCGATGACTGGATACTTTTTTGCCATTGCAGTTAAGTGTTGGTTCAAAATTGTTCCGATGTGGCGTGCGCGATCTATCAGTTTCTCTTCGCGGATAGCTTCCATTGCACCGAGTGCTGCAGCGCATGCGATCGGGTTTCCACCGTAGGTTCCGCCAAGGCCGCCTACATGTGAAGAGTCCATAATTTCGGCGCGAGCAGTCACGGCTGCAAGAGGCAATCCACCAGCAATTCCTTTCGCTGTGACAATCATGTCTGGCTCAACGCCTTCATCTTCGACTGCAAAATAGTTTCCGGTGCGCGCAAAACCTGTCTGTACCTCATCTGCGATAAAGACAATGCCATTCTTGGTTGCGTATTCACTTAAACCTGGCAGGAATCCCTTTGGCGGAACAATAAATCCACCTTCACCTTGAATTGGTTCGATAATAATCGCAGCAACGTTGTGGACGCCGATCTCTTTTTCAATTTTATGTGTCACATCTGCGAGCGCATCGGCAGTAATTGTCGAGAGATCACCAGTCCAGCGATATGAATATGGCATTGGCATGCGATAAATCTCGCTTGCAAATGGCCCAAAACCATCTTTGTATGGCATGTTCTTTGCAGTTAATGCCATCGTTAGGTTGGTACGTCCATGATAGGCATGCTCAAAGACAACAATGGCTGCGCGCTTTGTATAGTGGCGTGCAATCTTGATTGCATTTTCAACAGCTTCTGCGCCAGAATTTTGCAAGACTGACTTTTTCTTAAACTTTCCAGGAACTAATTCGTTGAGTGCTTCACATACTTCGATGTATCCCAGATACGGCGCTGTTGTGAAGTTGGTATGTGTAAATGCTTGAACTGCTTCGGTAACTCGGGCAACAACACGAGGGTTTGCATTTCCTACAGTGACAACGCCAATTCCTGAGCCAAGGTCGATGATGCGATTGCCATCGAGATCTTCCATAATCGCACCTTCAGCACGCACAATAATTGCTGGAAAGGCCATGCTTAGACCCGCTGATACTGCTTCTTTGCGACGAGCCAGTACTTCCGCTGATTTCGGTCCAGGTATTTCTGTTGCAATATGACGTGACTGTAGGAGTACATCCTGCGCAGAAAGGCTTATTGTCATGGGTAAATCATAGAGCCTTGGCGAATATAGACGACTCGAGAAGTTAGGCTTGGCCACATGAGTACAGGTGATCTTCGAAACATCGCACCGCTGCTCGATGCTTATCTCTCCTACTTCGAGCATAACCGGAGCCCATTTACGATTCCAGGTCATAAGCAGAAGGCTGCACGCTTAGATCCAGGATTAGGTGCGGTGGTCGATTCTGATATCCCTCTCTATGGCGGGCTCGATGAAATCAAGCTCACCCACAAGGTCCTGGTCAAGGCGGAAAAACTCGCTGCAGATTTATGGGGTGCTGATTACGCGAGATTTTCTACCGGTGGATCAACCCATGCCAACCAAGCAGTAATTCTGGCACTTGGAAAACCTGGAGATAAAGTCGCACTCAGCCGCACCGCACATCGCTCTGTTTTAAGTGCGCTAGTGCTGGCGGGATTGGAACCAATCTGGCTTGCACCTGAAATTGATAGCGCCACCGGTGTTCCACTCGGAATTCCTGTCTCAGAGCTAGAGCGAGTTCTTCCTGAAAAACCTATCGCTGTCTTGCTCACCGAACCTGGATATCTTGGCACACTTTCAGATATTGGCGCACTCGTTGAACTCTCACACTCTCAGAACATTCCTGTGATTATTGACGCAGCCTGGGGCGCGCACTTTGGTTTCCATAAAGATTTACCTGCTCATGTTCTTGCGATGGGTGCCGACGCACTTATTACTAGCGTTCATAAAGCACTACCGGGATATAGCGCTTCTGCTTTACTGCTTGCCCAAACAAAATATTTGGATGCAGTACGCCTTGAGCAAAGCTTTGAAACAACGCACACCACATCTCCTGCGGGCGCACCTCTTGCATCTATTGATGCAACTCGTGCGCTTTTGCAGACACGTGGCTCAGAGTTATTGGGTGAACTCCTTGCCAACATTGCATACTTTAAGGATCGCGTGCAGAGTCATTTCTCTCTACCGATTTTCCTCAGCCCAAGTGACTTTCCGGCAGGTCGATTTGACCCGGCAAAGCTCGTGCTGCGAGCCAACCAGCTTGGTGCTTCGGGCATAGTCATTGAAAAATTACTTGGCGATAAAGGAATTCGGGTCGAGATGGCAGATCAAGACACTGTCGTATTTCTTGCGACCCTGGCAGATACTCATTCAGATTTTGTTGCTCTTGCCGATGCGCTCATTGAAATTGCTAGCGCTATACAAAGTGAACCTCGTCCAAGTGCCACCGCCTTAAGTTGGTCGGTTGTTCCACAAGTTGGCATCTCTATGAGAGAGGCCTATTTTGCAAGCACTCAGATGGTCACTGCTGCCGATGCAATCGGGCGAGTAAGCGCTGATCTGATCGCGCCGTATCCCCCAGGTGTTGCTGTGATCGCACCCGGTGAAATATTGACCAAGCAGATTGTTGAAGGCTTGTCAGCGTCTCAAAAAGCTGGGGTCCGAATTGCCTACGCCACTGACCCTACACTTGAGAAATTTCGAGTTGTTCGTCAGTAATTAGGAGGTTCGGTGAATTTTATGATTTGCCGCCTGTGCTAGAGGACGAATCACTAACGAGTCCACATTAAAGTGATGAGGCAAAGTAACGCTCCATCTAATTGCCTCTGCGACATCTTCTGCCACTAATGGACCCTCAATACCTTTATAAACATTGTCAGCGCGTTCTACATCTCCATCAAAGCGAACTCGCGAAAATTCTTCCGTCTTTACCAAACCTGGCGCAATCTCTGTCACTCGAATGGGTAGCCCGTTGAGCTCAAGTCGCAGCGTGCGTGCCAGAGATGTCTCTGCGTGTTTTGCAGCAACGTAACTTCCACCATTTTCATATGCAACATGACCTGCAGTTGACGAGATGATGACTATGTGACCGCGACCGTGTTTTTGCATAGCTGGAGTAAATGCCTTAACCATCCGAACGGTTCCGATTACGTTAAGTTCGTAGGTTCTGCTCCACACGTCAGGATCTGAGTTAAGCACGGTAGATCCATCAAAGGCACCGCCAGCGCAGTTAATGAGAACAGATACATTTCTATCGGCGAGATCGAGCTGCAACTGATCAACACTTTCTTGATCTGTAATATCTAAATGATGGGCGGTAATCGCAGAGTTTTCTTGGGCTAAGGATTCAAGGCGATCAATTCGTCTGGCGCATGCAATTACGTCATATCCGCTATTGGCTAGTGCGCGCGCGGTGGCAGCGCCTATTCCGCTGCTTGCGCCGGTGACAATTGCACTTTCACGAATGGTCATGAGAAAACCCTAGCACTCAGAACCTCAACCAATGTGGCTCGTTCTAGTTCGCTTTGAGTTGTAGCAGTCTGATTGCAGCTACCGCGCTGTCATAACCCTTGTCTTCCACGCTATGTGCACGCCCGGAACGAGCGATTGCTTGTTCCAACGTATTGCACATGAGAACGCCAAATCCGATTGGTGAATTGAACTTAAGGCTCACATCCATAACACCCTGTGTCACGCCTTGGCAGACAAAATCAAAATGCGGGGTTTCTCCCTTGAGAACTAGTCCCACTGCAACTACAGCATCAAAACCGTTTTCAAAAGCGATCTGCGACGCGAGTGGAATTTCAAATGATCCAGGAACATAGATAACCTCTGTTTTGCTTATCTTTGCAGCGTGCAATGCACGTTCTGCCCCTGCTACGAGGTCATTACAAATGTCTAGGTGCCAACTCGAAGAAATAATTGCTACGCGAGCCAGCGGCAATTCAGGAAGGTCGATCACTGGTGCGTTTCCCGACATTTTATTCTCCAGTCCTTAAGTGCCCGAGTTTACTTGCTTTGGTATCTAAATACTTTTGGTTATATTTGTTAGCAGCAATAGGTAGTGAAATAACTGTAGATTCAATCCCTGCCTCGATAAGCGCCTGCATTTTCTCAGGATTATTTGTCATCAGGACAACGCTAGAAATCTCTAGCTCTGCGAGGATTTCAACCGCGTCGCTCCACTCGCGTGCATCGACCTGGTGGCCAAGAGCGATATTGGCTTCGACAGTATCTAAGCCCTGATCCTGCAATTGATAGGCCTTGATTTTTTCAGATAAACCTATGCCACGCCCTTCATGATTTCTCAAGTAAATAATGTATCCGGATCCCTTTTCTACAATTAGATTCATTGCCGCCTTGAGCTGTTCGCCACAATCACATCTCTGTGAACCAAGAACATCACCTGTAAAGCACTCTGAATGAATACGTAGGTAAGTACCTTCGGATTTAATCTGCGGGTTAAAGGCAATGATGACGTGTTCACGCTGGCGTAGCCCTGGGTATGTCGCAATTTTCCAGATCTTGTCATCGATCGGAAGGTCGGCCCACGAGAATGTGATTCCAGGTTTCTTTGCGGCGGTGAAATTTTCTGAGTAATACGTAGCTAGATCGGCTATCGCAATGATTGGAATCTGGTTTGTTGCTGCGAATGCTTTAAGCGCCTCACCTCGCGCCATTGATCCATCAACATTTACTATCTCTGATAGCAGTGCCTGTTCCGAACTATTAGTGAGTTGAGAGAGAGCCACACCCGCTTCTGTGTGACCTTGGCGACCGAGCAAAACGCCATCGTGAGCTACCAGCGGATACACATGCCCAGGGCGAATCAGGTCTTTCGGCAATGTTGCAGTTTCGGCGAGAGCGCGAATTGTTCTTGATCGCTCGATCGCACTTACTCCAGTTGTAATACCTGGTGCAAAGTCAACGGCGACGGTAAATGCTGTACGGCGCTCATCTTCATTGTTTTCAACCATCAGTGGAAGATTTAGTTCGCGTGCTCTTGATTTAGTGAGCGCTACACAGAGAATTCCTGTTGTGTGATTAACCATAAAGGCAACTTTCTCAGGAGTTGCTTGAGAAGCGAGCATGATTAAATCGCCTTCATTCTCGCGATCGTTATCATCGACAACGATGAGAAACTCACCGTTTTTATAGCGAGCCAGTGCTTCTGGGATCGAGAGCTGAGGAATATTCATCGCTTCTCCATCAGTCTCTCAACATACTTAGCAAGTACATCGACCTCAATATTGAGATGGTCGCCAACTTTTTTCTGCGAAAGGTTAGTTTTTTCCAGGGTGGCTGGGATTAGCCAGACCGTGACTTCACTTCTTCCATCGTTGATCTGACCTACTGTGAGTGATACCCCTTCGATACAGATCGAACCTTGAGCTACAACATATTTCATTAAAGGCTGCGGCATGCTCACCGTGAACTCCTGCCACTTCTCTCCATCGACAATCGAGGCAACGCTTGCAACACCATCAACATGGCCTTGCACCATGTGCCCACCCATGCGATGCGAAAGTGTTGCTGCTAATTCAAGATTTACGCGATGGCCCTCTTTATAGGCTCCCAGTGATGTCATTGACAGGGTCTGGACCATCACATCTGCAGTAAAGGTGCGCTCAGAAACCGCTGTCGCTGTAAGGCAGACACCGCTTACTGATATTGAGTCACCTAGTGCTATTCCTGCCACAGTATCTGGGGCATCAATGACAAGGATGGCGCTCTCTTTGCCTAAGGTGATCGATGCAATGGTGCCGACCTCTGTGATTAGCCCTGTAAACACTTTAGCCACCTACCTTTGTGAACAGATAGTGCGATTTCGTATCTGGACCGATTGAAATGTGGCTGATTAATTCACAGCTATCCAGCAGCTCGGACTCATCTTCAAAAAGAACAATTCCTTCAGCTCCGAGTGCTACTGGTGAGCGATAGATAATGAGCTCATCGATAAATCCTTCGCGAAGAAGGGAGTTACCCAGCGTTGGCCCACACTCTAAGAGCACTTGGTTATACCCATGTGAAGATAGCTCGGAGATTATCTCTTGCGCATCTTGGCTTTTAATAAATCGAGTATCTGCACTTGAATCATGAAGATTAAATGTTTCTGGAATATCTCGTATCCCAATAACGATACGGTCAGGATTCTTCACAACTGATTCAAGTCGTGGATTCAAATGTGGGTTATCTGCCAGCGCAGTACCGGTACCGACGATGATGGCATCGGATTGGGCTCGAAGAATCTGCACATCGGCCCGTGATTCTTCCGAGCTCACCCATGACGGAGATCCTTCTCCTTCAAGAATTTTTCCATCCTGTGAAAGTGCGACCTTCCAGATTATTCGTGGCCGTCCTGTCGCAATCTTGTGAAGCCAACTGCGATTGGAGAAAGCCACTTCTTTACTGAGTAAACCAACTTCAACATCTATGCCGGCATCAGAGAGTCTTTTAACTCCGCCGGATGCAAGGGCATGAGGATCCTTACGCGCGATAACAACACGAGCTATCCCTGTATCAATAATGGCTGAGGTACATGGAGGAGTAACACCCGTATGGTTGCAAGGTTCTAGAGTCACATACATCGTTGCACCTACAAGTGGAACGTTCGCATTCTTTATCGCAACAACTTCTGCATGGTCAGGTGATGCAACGCGTTGGTGAAAACCCTCGCTAATAAAATCACCGGAAGCGCTCACGATGACGGCACCAACAATGGGGTTGGGATAAGTCAGCCCAAGACCTTTTTCAGACAGGGCGAGTGCGCGTTGCATAAGTTCTACTTGCTGCATTTACATCTCCCCTCATCTGCGACTTTTTATGTAGCAAGTC
>JBILIJ010000035.1:0-9477 GCA_044350045.1 Candidatus Planktophila sp.
TCTCAGCTGGTGTGAGCGCAATCGTCGGTGCTGCTTCTTCAGGAGTTTCCTTTACAGTAATCGATAAGATTTCAAGTGCTGGAATTGTTCACTTCTCTCCTGCAAACACATCACCAGACTTCACAAACTATGCTGATGATGGCTACTACTTCCGTACCGCTCCATCAGATACATTCCAGGGAGCAGTTCTTGGACAGTTGATGGCAAAAGAGGGTGCAAAGAACATTGTAGTTCTTAACCTTGATGACGCTTACGGAAACGGTCTTGCTAAGTACGCAATGGCTGCCTTCTCAGGCACATCAACCAACATTGTCTACAACCCAACAGCTGCTGAATTCTCAGCAGATGTAGCAAAGGCAAAGGCTGCAAAGCCAGATGCAATTGCAATCATCGGATTCGATGAGACTGTAAAGATCTTCACAGAGTTGATCAAGCAGGGAATCGGTCCAGATAAGGTAAAGACATATCTCGTTGATGGAAACCTTTCAAGTGGTGCTTACGCGGATCTTCCTGCAGGAATCATGAAGGGCGTTAAGGCGACTCTTCCTGGTGTATTTGCAGATGGAAGCCTCCAAGAGCGTCTTCTTGGAGTAGATCCAGCACTTACCGACTTCTCATACGCTGCTGAGTCATACGACGCAGTGATCCTGATAGCTCTCGCTGCAGAGCAGGGTGGAGCAACAGATGGAAAGACCATCCGCGATAACCTCGTCTCTGTTTCAAAGGATGGCACAAAGTGCACAACCTTTGCTGAGTGCAAGGCTTTGATCGCAGAAGGTACCGACATCGACTATGACGGCGTCTCTGGACCAGTTGAGTTCGCAGACAATGGAGACCCTTCATATGCAACGATGGGTATCTACGAGTACACAGCTAACAACAAGTACGTAGCGCTACCAGAGCAGTTCATTTCTGGTGATGTTCCTGCGGGCGAGTAATTAGCTCAAGAAAGTAAAAGAAGGCCCCCCGGTTATCCGGGGGGCCTTCTTCTTTGTATAAATATCTATATGAAAATTACTTTGCGAGAGTTCCAAGGTAGAGCTCAATCACCTTTGGATCTGTAGATAGTGATTTACCGGTGCCTTCATATGCATTTGTGCCCTGGTCTAGAACGTAGCCACGATCAACAATCTGCAGGCAGCGGCGAGCATTCTGCTCAACCATAATCACAGTTACGCCAATCTTGTTGATCTCACGAACGCGAACGAATACTTCATCTTGTAGAGCAGGTGATAATCCAGCGCTCGGTTCATCAAGAAGGAGAACTGAAGGATTCATCATCAAAGCACGTCCCATAGCTACCATCTGGCGTTCTCCACCTGAGAGCGAACCAGCACGCTGCTTGCGTCGAGTGCCAAGAGTGGGGAAGAGATCAGTAACGAAATCAAATCGCTCGGTAAATGATGAGGGTGATTGAAATGCACCCATCTGAAGGTTCTCTTCAATTGTCAGAGAAGGAAAAACGTTATTGCTCTGTGGAACAAAACCTATGCCACGTCCAACAAGTTCGTCTGCGCGCATATTTGTGATCTCTTCGCCTTGCAGTGTCACTGAGCCTTCTCTGATTTTGACCAAGCCGAAGAGTGCTTTGAGTAGAGTTGATTTACCAGCTCCGTTAGGACCAATGATTCCTACCAGCTCACCTTGATCGGCGTAGAGGTTACATCCGTTGAGGATATTAATTCCAGGAAGATATCCAGCGATGAGGTTCTTTGCTTCGACTAACTTTTTGCCTTTATCGGTCGCAGATGAGTTCATCATTACTTATCGCCTTCTGCTGAGAGGTTAGTATTGTGGTGCGCGCCTAGGTACGCCTCGATTACCTGCTCGTTCTTCATTACCGATGCTGGAGTTCCTTCAGCAATTACTTCACCCTGAGCCATAACAACGACCCAATCGCTGATCTCATGAACCATATCCATATCGTGTTCTACAAAGAGTACGGTCTTGCCTTGTGTGCGAAGATCTTTAATGTGTTCCAGGAGTGATTGCTTGAGCGCAGGATTTACTCCTGCCATCGGCTCATCGAGCATAACCATCTCAGGCTCAACCATAAGAGCGCGAGCCATCTCAAGTAGCTTTCTTTGACCACCTGAAAGGGCTGCAGCAAAATCATCCTTCTTATCGATTAACTTGAAGTTGGTCAGAATTGAGATTGCCTTTGCTTGGATCTCTCGCTCTTGCGCCTTCCATACCCATGGAAAAAGTGATGTCAATACTGATTCACCTTTTTGCCCACGAGCACCGAGTGCCATGTTTTCAAGTACAGTCAAACGGTAGAGCGCCTTTGTTAATTGAAAGGTGCGGACCATTCCCAATCGAGCAACTTTATGTGAAGGAATTCCATTGAGCGCTTTATTATTAAAACTCCATGTCCCAGAGTTGGGGGAGTCATAACCGGTGAGAAGATTGAAGAAGGTTGTCTTGCCAGCACCGTTTGGACCAATGAGTGCGGTAATTGATCCACGTTGAATTTCAAGATGAGCAACATTGACCGCGGTAAGTCCGCCGAATGATCGCGTGATGTGATCTGCAATCAAAATCGGATCCGGTTTTGCAGAACCAGGAGTTTGTGATGTCAACGCCACGAAATCGCTGCCACTGCCATTATGCCTTTGCATCGAGGGCCAACTCCTTCTTATCGCCGAAAATTCCTTGCGGACGGAAGATCATCAAGAGCATCAGGCCAATTCCCATCAGCATGAAGCGAATCTGGCTCACTTGATTGGCGCCAATGAGCCAATCCGGGATCAGATCATTGGTGACTCCTTGACGAAGTACTTGCTCGATAAAGACAATCAGGAACCAGAAGATCATCGCACCAACTACTGGAGCAAAAACGCGAGCCGCGCCTCCTAAGATCAAAACGGTATAAGCGAAGAAGGTGAGTGCTGTTCCGTAATTATCAGGTTGTACTGATTGACGTGAGAGTGCATAGACAAAGCCGCCACAGGCACCGATCACGCCACCGATAATCAGAGATTGCATTTTGTAGAGGTAAACGTTTTTTCCCAGTGATCGGACGGCATCTTCATCTTCACGAATTGCTCTCATGAGACGGCCCCAAGGTGAGTTCACCATGACCCACATGATGAATACGATGAAGGCAACAAGTAACCAGCCAGTGATGACAACCCAGAGATCATTTGCATTGAAGCGAAGGATCGGAGTATTTAAACCGGACTTAAATGGGTTGAGGGCGAAGAATTCTGCACCAAACTTTCCAGTGATTCCATCAGATCCGCCCAACGTTGAGTTAAATGTGGCAGAACGCGCGATCTGACGAACAATTTCTGCCGCAGCAATCGTCACGATCGCAAGATAATCAGCGCGAAGACGCAGTGTCGGTATACCAAGTATGAGAGCGAAGATCACTGAATTGAAAATTCCGATAAGGAATGCCAACCAGAGTGGAAGTCCGAAGGAGATCACGGGAACTGCAACGCTATATGCCCCGATTGCTAGGAATCCCGCTTGACCAAAGTTGAGCAGCCCTGTGTAACCAAAGTGCATATTCAATCCGATAGCAGCTAGGGCAAAGATGATTGTGTTGACACCAATAGTCGCACTCAGTGTTTGCTGGATGATAAAGAGAAAGTCCATTTATCCAATCCTCTCCTTCTTACCCAGAATTCCTTGCGGCCTGATGACAAGAATAAGAATGAGCACGATGAGCGCGCCAACATATTTGAGTTCAGTAGGGATAAATAGCGTTGAGAGCTGGACAAAGAGACCGATGATAAGCGAGCCAACAAGAGCACCATTGGCGGTGCCTAGACCGCCCAGAGTCACTGCAGCGAAGATCAGAAGCAACATATCTTGACCCATCAAGAAGCTCACGCCTTGATTAACAGTCACAATGACGCCTGCGAAACTAGCAAGGGCTGCGCCAAGTATCCATACTGCGCGGATCACCTTCTGTACATCGATTCCGGAGGCTGATGCCAGAGCGGGATTATCTGCAACAGCTCGGCTGGCCTTTCCCATACGTGTGCGAAGCAGCCAAAGAGTTGCACCAATAATAAAGAGGACTCCGATTACGCTTGTGAGAATCGATTTAGGGGTGATGTTGATCAATCCAAGTTCAAGTCCAGCCTGTCCAGCATATTGAGGAAGCTGACGCGTATCTCCGCCAAAGATGAAGAGGAAGAAGTAACGAAGGAAGATTGCAAAACCAATCGACACGACAAGCATCGCAATCAGGCCTGTTCCACGTCGACGCAATGGTTTCCATAGGTACTTATCCTGCAAGAAGCCTGAGATTACTGCTCCGAGTATCACTGCCAGAGGTGCTGCGACTAGTACCGGTAGACCGGCAATTGCACTTAAGTAATAGGTCAGGAGTCCAGCGAGGGTAAGAATTTCACCGTGTGCAAAGTTGGTTAATCCGGTGGTTCCAAAGATCAGACTGAGGCCTAACGCTGCCAACCCAATTACTAAACCTAAAAGAATTCCATCAAGTGTGAGTTGGGCAGAACGTTCTAGGAGTGATGCCTGTTCTACTCCAGGTCCGACAGGAAAGAGAAGGCGAAGATCGACTCCGAGCATAAAGACATTTGCCTTGACTGTGCCTTTCGTCGGATCGGTAAGCGCTTGGCCATCAGGCAAATCATCAACATTGATAGTAGCGCTAAAACTACCTTTTGAGAGGATCGGAACCTCCCAGATTCCTTCGGCATTGGTAGAAACTTCTGCCGAGAAACCATCAGGACCAACTACTGAAATCCCAACACCTGAAATGGCGCTACCTTCTGAATCAGTGACGACTCCATAAAGTTTTGTAGGAGTCTCCGCTTGTGCAGGAGATGCAAGAAATAATGGAAAGGTAATTGCGATAATGAAGAGCAGCGCAGTTCGACCAACAGTAAGGAGGTTAAGACTCAGGCGGTTAAGACATAGTGCCATCACACACTCCAATTCC
The DNA here is from genome assembly GCA_044350045.1 of Candidatus Planktophila sp. Classification (GTDB taxonomy): domain Bacteria; phylum Actinomycetota; class Actinomycetes; order Nanopelagicales; family Nanopelagicaceae; genus Planktophila. Next base: position 4,922 of record JBILIJ010000035.1, read on the forward strand.
AATCGCTCTGTTGGGAGCTAAGACGCCTCCTCGGGGCCTAACCTTAGCTAGAACCTCTATCTTTCGGCAAGAATCATGCAGGTAATGCGTGCAGTGCATGTCCGCTGGCCTTGATCGTTAGTGATGACAATTTCATAGACGCATAAAGTCTTACCGAGAGACACGGCTGTCGCAACGCCGGTGACGAAGCCAGATGTCGCTGACTTATGGTGCGTGGCATTGATATCAACTCCAACGATTCGGCGCGATGGTCCGGCATGGAGTTGAGTTCCTATAGAGCCAAGTGATTCGGCTAAGACGACATTTGCTCCGCCGTGTAAGAGACCGATCGGTTGCGTATTTCCTTCAACTGGCATCCGTCCAACAAGGCGTTCAGGGGAGGCTTCAAGTATTTCTATCCCCATCTTCTTATCGAGGGCGCCACTACCGCGTTCACGGATCAATTCTAAGAAATCAGGTTGCGTCATAGCAGGCAACTTTATACCTAAGATAAGGCTCATGGCGAAGCAAAAGAAGAGACTTCTTCTTATCGATGGCCATTCAATGGCCTATCGTGCCTTTTTTGCCCTACCGGCCGAAAATTTCACCACCGCAACAGGTCAACATACAAATGCAATATACGGGTTTGCAACGATGTTAATTTCGCTCTTAAAGGAAGAGAAGCCAACCCACGTTGCTGTGGCATTTGATGTCTCGCGAAAAACCTTCCGCACTGAAATCTTCCCAGAGTATAAAGCCAATCGTGCGAAGACTCCTGACGAGTTTCGATCACAGATGTCATATCTTCACGACTTGGTTTCAGGATTTGGCATCACACAGTTTTCCGTTGAGGGCTTTGAAGCTGATGACATCATTGCAACACTGGCATCCCGCGCGGCCGGCGAAGGTTTTGAAGTGCTCATCTGCACTGGTGATCGGGATAGTTTCCAACTCGTAAGTGATTCAATCACGGTGCTTTATCCAAAACGCGGCGTTAGTGAACTTGCACGAATGACACCTGAGGCCGTACTCGAAAAATACTTAATGAGCCCTGCTCAGTATCCAGATTTTGCCGCACTCCGCGGCGACCCGAGCGATAACTTGCCTTCAGTACCGGGTGTAGGTGAAAAAACTGCAGCCAAGTGGATCATCGAATATGGCTCCTTAGAAAAGTTATTGGAAAACGCTGAGAAAGTTCCAGGTAAAGCTGGGGCAGCGCTGCGTGAAAACATTGAGAGCGTTAAATGTAATCGAGAACTTACCCAACTCATTCACACAGTAGCAATTGATTCAAATCCAGCAGCCCTGGCATGGGATGGTGTTGAAATTTCTCATCTCACACCTCTCTTCGAGGCGCTAGAATTTCGAACACTCAAGGATCGCTTATCAGCAATCACGATCGCCGCCGAGTCGAATGGATCAGATTCTCCAGCGCTATTCACAAGAGAAATTGATCTGAATGTCCTTACGCCATTAGAGCTGAGCAAGAAGATTGATTCACATACTGGCGAGATTGCAATTACATATGAGATTAAAGATGATGTGCTCCATCGATATGCAGTCGCCTTCTCATCTGAGCAGGTATTCCTCGTACATTCGGGAGAGCTCGGTGCTTGGATAAGTGATGAGAAAATCAAAAAGATTCTTCATGACGGCAAGTCCTTATCAAGGCTTCACGAGATCGAAGGAATCACCTTTGATACAAGTCTTGCCGCATATGTCCTTAACCCAGGGGTTCGCACTCATGAGATTGCTGACTTGGTCGAGCGTTGGGGTGATGGCCTCACGCTGGATATAAGTACTCCGGAAAGTCTTCTCGCCTCGACTGCAACAGCGCTTTATATGCTTCAAAAATCATTGCATACCGAATTAGAATCTCGTGGCATTTCAAATCTGCTCTACGATCTCGAACTTCCGGTGGCACATCTTCTTGCACTTATGGAACGCAGAGGAATAGCCGTTGATGCAAAGAAGCTCGCTTCACTTCTTGATTACTTTGAATCTGAAGTTGCGGCGCAGACATCGATCGCACATGATTCCGTTGGCCATGAGTTTAACGTCGCATCTCCAAAGCAGTTACAGGTAGTGCTCTTCGATGAACTGGGCCTGCCTAAGACCAAAAAAATTAAAACTGGGTACACCACCGATGCTGAAGCTTTATCGTGGCTTTTTGAAAAGTCAGGACATCCGGTATTAGGTGCACTTTTACGCATTCGAGAGACCAAAAAATTAGCTACAACTATTGAAGGTTTAATTGCCGAGATTGGGGCAGATGGTCGAATCCACACGCACTTCGCTCAAACTGTTACCGCGACAGGGCGTTTATCATCAGTTGGCCCTAACCTGCAGAACATTCCTGTGCGCACTGAAGAAGGTCGTAAAATCAGAGATTGCTTTATCTCAGGCAAGAGTTTTGACCTCTTACTCACCGCTGATTACAGTCAGATCGAGATGCGCATCATGGCCCACCTCTCAGACGATGAACATCTTCTTGCCGCCTTCTCCTCTGGCGAGGATTTACATGCAACTGTGGCCGCAGAAGTCTTTGGAGTATCGCCTTCAGAAGTTGATCCGGAGATGCGACGACAGATTAAGGCGATGTCCTACGGTCTTGCTTACGGACTCAGCTCCTACGGACTTGCCGCGCAGTTAGATTTAACTCCTCCGGCGGCGCAAGATCTCATGGATAGATATTTCCTGCGCTTTGGTGGAATTCGTGATTACCTCAAGAGCGTTGTAGAGCAGGCCAGGAAAGTCGGATATACAGAGACGATTCTGGGACGACGACGTTATCTCCCAGACCTCATGCAAGATAACCGTGCGCGACGCGAAATCGCAGAGCGGATGGCGCTGAACGCTCCGATACAAGGATCCGCGGCCGACATTATTAAAGTAGCTATGTTGAATGTGCAGAAAGAACTTGTTGCAAAGAACCTTCGATCCCGACTACTTCTTCAGGTCCATGACGAGTTAATTCTTGAAACAGTTTCAGATGAAGTAGAAGTCGCTACCGAAATTCTTCGGCGAGAGATGGGCTCTGCTTATCCACTGAAAGCACCGTTGGATGTAAATGTTGGAGTTGGTGTGAGCTGGAACCAGGCAGCACATTAAAGCTACTTGTTAGGGTCGCTCAGATCCTCAATTGCAGCAAGATCTTCTTCCTCAGTCGGTATTTTATTGGCGGCAAAAAGGCGTCCCTTACCAATTGTTAGAATAATGAAGCCAATAAAGATCATGAACGGCAATAATCCAAGACCTATTCGGGGATCTAAATGCTCCGAAACAATTCCACCTACTGCCGCACCTAGTGCAATAAATATTCCTTCTACACTCCAGATCCAACCGAGTGAAGATACTTGCGATCCTTTTGGTCTTACCGCCTCTAGGACTTCAAAGTAAAAGACTTGAACTGCTCCACCCAAGAATCCAATCGATGCGCCTACAAGAGCCATAGTCCAGTCTGGATAGGTAAATGCAATTGGGATACAGGCAATCGCCCAAAGGAAATACGCTAGACGAAGAGCTGAAAGCGGCGCCAATTTCTTTGATACAAGTCCACCAAGTAAGCCTCCAATAACATTAGCAACTCCAAAGGCGGCAAATATCCAGGCAACCCGATGAGGAACATTCTCCTGTGTAGCAAATGCAGGGACTGATACGTCAAATACGCCCCAACCAAATCCAATGAAACAACCTTCAAACATCAAGAGCTGGATAGCTCGATTCTTCAGAAGGGCTCCTTGATCTTTATCTTTCTTCTCCGGGATCCAATTGCGTGAGACAGGAGTAAAAGCAAGTGCGAGTCCGCCGGAGAATATGAGGACTGCAACAACATCAAGTGCTAAGTGCGGTCTCGCAGAAAGTGCCAGCGCTGTAACAACTACTGGACCCACAACTTTGGTTGAGCTCATCATGGCTGAATCGAAGGCGTATGCAGTTCTCAAATAGGTAGGTGGAACAATGTCTTTCCACAGCGGTCTTACTGAAAGATTAATTGGGGGAGAAGTTATTCCCAGGACAAAAGCTGAAATTAGGATCGACCGCGCGGTATCCATCTGATTAAGGCTCAGTACAAGAATTGTGTATGAAGGAACAAGAATTCGGAGCGGCCATTTTTGACCCCAACGATCCATGACCGATCCTCTAATTCCGGCAGTTGCCGCGGTAGCAAGAGAAGATAAACCAATTGCAAAACCTGCAATTGCAAAAGAGTCCGTGCTTTGCTCAGCCTTGAAGAAGATGCCAAGTCCGAGCATCCCGTACGCCATACGCGCCGGAAATGCTGCAATTCCAAGACCGATCACTTGAGGGAATGCAAAAAGCTCCCGATAGCGCTTCATAGAGTGATTATCCTACGCAAGGATTTGCTGGTCTATAGGAGATCGGCGTACCCTTCACCTGTTCTTCAGGCAGATCGCCTGGGTCCTATTATTTATCTATCCCTACGGAGCTCACTTGTCTACATCACCAGTAATTGCAGTAAATGACATCGGATCAGCAGCAGATTTCCTTGCAGCAATCGAAGGCACAATCAGAAATTTCAACGACGGAGACCTCGTCGAAGGTACGGTCGTTCA
>JBILIJ010000036.1:0-9043 GCA_044350045.1 Candidatus Planktophila sp.
TCGCTTCTGCAGTTACAAATGTGACAACTCAAGAATCTCGCGATGCTCTTGTAAAGACACGCAAGGATGCAATCGCATTGGCACATACAACATTTAAATCAGCTGTCGATGCGTTAGGTGCTGCTCCTGTAAAGCCTGCAAAGCCAACGCTTCCAGCTAAGCCAGTCAAACCTGCTAAGGCAGCCAAGACCAGCAATTAACCAAGACCGGCAATTAACCAAGACCGGTTCTCTATTCACCGGTCAAAGATGGGGCGGATCGGCTCTTCTCCGCATAAGCCCGCATATCGCGGGCATCGATTTCTCAGGTGCGGGGGAGAGCCGATACTCTTTACCCCTATCAATCGAGCACTTGGTTCACTTACCTGAAGCAGGAAAGACCCAAGTCGAAGAAGAGGAAAAATAATGAAGCCAGAGATTCATCCAGAATATAAAGAGACCCAAGTAACCTGCGGTTGCGGTGAAAAGTTTGTTACCCGCTCAACAGTTGCAAGCGGTTCAATCTACGTCGAAGTCTGTTCAGTCTGCCACCCGTTCTACACAGGTAAGCAGCGCATTCTCGACACTGGTGGACGTGTTGCCAAGTTCGAAGAGCGCTTCGGAAAAAAGTCAGCTAACTAGCTTTTCAAAGAGACCGCCTCGCTTGCCCTCGTGGGAAGCGACGCGGTCTTTTTATTTCTTAACATAGAACCGAGAGAGCCTAAAGAACCGAGAGAACCTAAAGAAAGGAGTCAGTGATGAGCAGCGATCGTTTTGCATCAGCGCACGAGATGGTTCGTGAATATCAAGAACTTGAAAAACTCATGGCTGATCCTTCAATCCATGAAGACCAAGGGAAAGCGCGCCAACTTGGTCGTCGCTATGCCCAACTCGGTCCTGTTGTTGCAGGATTTAATGAGTGGAAATCTGCCGCCGATGATCTTGAAGCGGCGAAAGAGATGGCAGTTGAAGATCCTGATTTCGCCTCTGAGATTCCAGCCCTGGAAGAGACTGTTGAACGCACAGCAACCAGACTTGAAGAACTCTTATTGCCAAGGGATCCCAATGATGATCGTGATGTGATCATTGAAGTAAAAGCGGGTGCAGGTGGTGATGAATCAGCACTCTTTGCTGGTGATTTAGTGCGTATGTATCAAAGGTATGCCGAAAAGCGCGGATGGAAGATTGAGATCATTGATATGACTGAATCTGATCTCGGTGGTTATAAAGATATTTCGATGGCCGTGAAGTCAAAGGGAAGCGCTGAACCCGGAACAACACCGTATGCGCGCTTAAAGTTTGAAGGCGGAGTTCATCGCGTGCAACGAGTTCCAGAGACTGAAAGCCAGGGAAGAATTCATACTTCCGCCGCCGGAGTGCTCGTATTGCCTGAAGCAGAAGAAGTTGATGTTGAGTTAAATATGAATGATGTTCGTGTTGATGTGTATCGCTCTTCTGGCCCCGGTGGTCAATCAGTTAATACAACTGACTCTGCAGTTCGGCTTACCCATGTTCCTACCGGAATCGTTGTCTCCTGCCAGAATGAAAAATCACAGCTTCAAAACAAAGAGTCAGCCCTACGTATTTTAAGAGCGCGCCTCTTAGCTGATGCACAGGAGAAGGCAGAGGCGGCGGCGATGGCAGAACGTAAGAGCCAGGTCCGCACCGTTGATCGTTCAGAGCGAATTAGAACCTATAACTATCCGGAAAACCGCCTCAGTGATCATCGAGTGAATTACAAATCAAATAACCTTGATGCTGTTCTTAATGGCGAGTTAGATGATGTTGTGCAAGCACTGCTCGATGCAGATAAGGCTGCAAAGTTAGCTTCAACTGAATAAGACTCAGATGATGGACTTCAAAGAATTCTTAAGCGCAGGTAAAGAACAACTACGTGTCGCTGGAATCGAGCCAACTGATGCCGAACACTTAATGGCATATGCACTGGGTATTTCTCGCATGGATTTACATAACCCAGTGATTCTTGACGATCGCCTTGCTAATTTCGGCGACCTAACAATTCTAGAAGAAACATTCTGGAAGCTTCTTGATGCCAGAGCAGCCCACGAACCGTTGCAGTATTTAACTGGCGTTTCCTACTTTCGTTATCTTGAAATACAAGTTGGTCCAGGAGTATTAGTTCCTCGTCCAGAATCAGAGCTACTTGTTCAGGCAGTTTTAGATCATTGTGAAGGCGTTAGCGAAACCGTCAGTGTGGTCGACCTGGGATCTGGATCAGGGGCGCTAGCACTTGCTATTTCTACGGAAAATGAAAAGACGCGAGTGATTGCAGTCGAGAAGGATCTGGCAGCTATTGAATGGCTTAAGAAGAATGTGGCACGAATTAATGAGCAAGTGCGCATTGTAGAAAGTGATGTCGTGGATGCCCTTGAAGGCATTAAGTGTGATGTTGTCATCGCAAATCCACCTTATGTTCCAGATAGCCAAGTACTTCCTCGCGATGTTGCAGAATACGAACCAGCAGTTGCTTTATTTGGCGGACCTACAGGCCTTGATATTCCTGGTCGCTTCATTGATACAGCGACGCGTCTTCTTAAACCTGGTGGATTCTTCGCTATCGAGCATACGGAAGACCAGGGCGATGCGATCACCTCTTTACTATCTAAGAATTTTGTAAATATTATTGTGCACCGAGATCTCACCGCGCGGCCTCGCTATACGACCGCAATTCGGGGCAAGGAGTAAATGTGGCTACTCAAGTGATCTTTGATCAATCCAATCCGACAGAACATGTAGCACTGGCCGCAAAATCTTTACGTGATGGATTTGTGATTGTGGCTCCACATGAAAATGGCTATGTTTTTCTGGCCGATGCATTTAGCCCAGACTCCGTGCGCGCTATGCATGTCTTGCGCGGAGATAATCTCGGAGTTGCATGCCAAGTACTCATCGCAGATCAATCAGCGATTGAGGGACTCTCTCGCGATGTGACCGATGATATTCGTACGCTTGCGCAATCATTTTGGCCCGGCCCACTTTCACTCACATTGCGTCCACAGTTAGGTCTTAGCTGGGACTTGGGTGATGGCGGTAATTTAGATTGGTTTAGCGTACGAGCTCCGCGCCATCTATTTCTCCAGAAATTATTGAAAGAGACCGGACCTCTCGCATCAGCAAGTGCTGCTTTAGCCGGTCATCCTCCCTTGGTAGATGTTAAAGAATTAAACCTTCTCGGCCACGAAATTGCCTTACTGGTGGCAGATGGGGTTATTGATCCCGCGCCAGCATCAACGGTGATCGAGATAGATAAGTCTGAAGCTCGCTTATTGCGTGAAGGAGCGATTTCAAAGAGTGAGATTGAGAAAGTCATCAGGGCACCTTTAATCACTTCAGGCTAGGCTTGCCGCCATGACCGCTACCTTCTATGGCCCAGATTTTGAACTTTTGGCAGCGCAAGATCCTGCTATCTCTGCCGTCCTTCTGTCAGAGTTAGAGCGCCAGCAGAAAAACCTGCAACTGATTGCCTCAGAAAACTTTACCTCGCGTGCCGTTCTTGCCACGCTAGGTTCCACGCTTTCAAATAAATATGCAGAAGGCTATCCGGGTAAGCGTTACTACGGTGGGTGCGAAGAAGTTGATATCGCCGAGAACATTGCAATTGATCGTGCCAAGTCTCTCTTTGGTGCAGAGCATGCAAATGTGCAGCCACATTCTGGGGCAAGTGCCAACATTGCGATCTATCAAGCATTTACAAAGCCAGGGGATACCGTTCTAGCGATGTCACTTCCACATGGTGGCCACCTCACTCATGGTTCAAAAGTTAACTTTTCAGGCAAGTGGTTCAATGCGGTTTCCTACGGTGTTCGCCAAGATAACGAGTTAATTGATTATGACGAGCTACGCGATACCGCGATTGCCAATAAGCCAAAGATGATTTGTTCGGGAGCAACTGCCTACCCTTCACTTATTGATTTTGAAAAAGTTCGCCAAATTTGTGATGAAGTAGGAGCGATCATGTGGGTTGATGCAGCCCACTTCATTGGACTTGTTGCAGGTAAGGCAATTCCATCACCGGTTCCTTATGCAGATGTTGTTTCATTTACAACCCATAAAGTCCTTCGTGGACCACGAGGCGGAATGATTTTAAGTAAGGCCGAACATGCAGCAGCGTTAGATAAGGCTGTATTTCCTGGAATGCAAGGCGGTCCGATCATGTCAGCGGTGGCTGGAAAAGCTGTCGCGCTCGCCGAATGCGCTACCCCTGCATATCAAAAGTATGCAAAGGATGTAATCGTCAACGCCCAAGCACTTGCAGCAGCCCTTGAAGGTGAAGGAATGCGCGCAGTTTCAGGGGGAACACAGACCCACCTCGCCTTGATCGATATTCGTGCAACAGGGGTTAACGGCAAAGTCGCCGACGAACGATGCGGTGCAGCCGGAATTGTTCTCAATAAGAATTCAATTCCTTTTGACCCAGAAGCACCATCTGTGACAAGTGGAATTCGTGTGGGAACTCCGGCGACCACAACACAGGGCATGGGTGTGGATCAGATGAAGATCATCGCATCACTGATTGCTCGTGCAATTAAGACCGATGATGCGGCTGCTCATGCTGCGATTAAATCTGAAGTCCATGCACTCACTGCACAATTTCCGATCTATCAAGCGTAAAAGCGATAGGTATTAGGACAAGGCGATGCGCGAGTATCTACTCACTCTCTTTCTTGCAGCTGCGCTCTGTTATGTAGTCACACCGCTTGTGCGCACGTGGGCTGTTCGCTTTGGCGCGGTAGCTCAAATTCGTACGCGAGATGTGCACACGACACCAACTCCGCGATGGGGTGGCCTTGCGATGTGGATCTCAATGAGCATCACCTTTGCCATCGTCCATAATCTCGAGCTTGTCGGCAAATCTTTTGGTCGCGAGACTCAAGGAATTTTCCTCGCCGGAACTTTTTTGGTAGCCCTGGGCATGCTCGATGATCGATTTGAACTCGATGCACTGACAAAGCTTGCCGGCCAAGCCCTTGCAGCAGGAATTTTGCTGCTCTTTGGTATTCAGATCCTCTGGTTGCCGATCAACGGAGTGATCACCTTGCCGCCGAGTATCGGACAACTTGTCACAGTTCTCATTGTTCTGGTGACAATTAACGCAGTGAACTTTATAGATGGCCTTGATGGGTTAGCTGCTGGAATTGTTGCAATTTCAGGTATTGCCTTCTTCGCCTTCGCTTATCTATTGGCCGTTGTATATGGCTTTAGCCGAGCCGGTGCGCCATCGCTGATCACGGCAGTTCTTGTTGGTGTCTGCATTGGATTCTTAGCTCATAACGCACACCCTGCAGCGATATTTATGGGCGACTCGGGCTCTATGTTCTTAGGGTTGATGCTCGCTGCCTCTGCAATTACCTTAACTGGCCAAGTTGATCCCAACGCGATCTCTGCAGAAAAGCTTGGCCCTGCCACCTTGCCGCTACTTCTACCTTTTGCAGTTCTCGCAATTCCTTTGGCAGATTTAATTCTTGCAATTCTTCGCAGACTCAAGGCCGGTAAGTCTCCCTTTGCATCAGATAAAGAACATTTACATCACAGAATTATGCGTGCCGGAAATACTCAACAGCGCACGGCATTCATCATGTATCTATGGACTGCCACCATTGCCTTTCCGGTAACAGTTTTAGCATTTGCACCAACATGGCTGGCGGCCCTTGTTGCAGTGGCTCTATTAATTGTGACAGTATTTTTCACTCGAGGAAAATCAAAGATGTATCCAGATGGCAAACCAGAATCGGAAGGCGCACATGTCGAATAAAGATTCTGGGGAGGCTACCAGCGAGAGCACAATGTTGAAAGGCGCTCTGGTTCCAACAATCATTGTTGGTATTGCCTGCGTCGCACTCTTCTCAGTTCTTGAAGGAATCCACGGATTCTATGGGGCACTTGTTGCACAAGTTGTCGTCGTTATCTTCTTCCTAATTCACTTAGTGATTTCAAAGCTTTCACGAAATTTAGATCCAATAGCGACCATGGCATTTGCCATGTTCTCCTATTTTGCGAAGGTGATGGTGGTGGGAGCATTCCTTCTTATCCTCACCAAATTCACTTCTCGAGAAGTGATTGATCGCACCTCCTTTGGCATTACCGCGATTGTGCTCACCGCCGCCTGGCTGGGTGGGGAGATAAAGAGTTATCTATCCCTGAAAATTCATCTACCATTGCCGCCTAAGCCCCAAAACCCTTCACAGGGATAAGGGCGATGATGGTGGCCCACAATTGAGCAACCCAGCATTAAGAAGGAGTCGTTGAGATGAGCGGTAATCGGGAAGAAAATGCCCTGTGGTCAATCTTTGGATATCTCATATCTGGACTTCTTTTCTGGGGCGGAATCGGCTGGGCTGGAGATCGCTGGCTCGGAACTAGCTATCTCACCTTGGTAGGCCTTCTTGTTGGGGCTGGAGGAGCGATCTACCTCGTCTGGTTGCGCTTTGGGCGAGAGTAGCTAGCGGGCGAGAGTAGCTAGCGGACGAGAATAACTAGCTCGCGAAAGGGTAAGCGACTTCTCACGTAGTGGATTTCACACCCGAGAGTTTTCCCCATAAGGTTGGCCTGCTTGTAACCTTCCCCGGTATCCCTGCTACGTCATAGGAGTTTGTGTGCTCGCGTTAGTTCTCTCAGGTGCCGAAGGTGATGGATTCGTTCCACCAGGTACTAAGGACTTTAACCTTCCTCCAATAATCGAAGGCGTTGAATGGTTTACCAAGCCAGTGCTTCTTGTCATGGTTTCAGTTGTTCTTATTTCAGTATTTTTCATTCTTTCAGCACGTAAAGCAGCTGTGGTCCCAAGCAAATTCCAGTTTGCAGGCGAGAGCATTTACGGATTCGTACGTAACGATCTTGGAAAAGAGATTATCGGCCACGAGTTCATGCGCTTTGTTCCATACCTCTTTACTCTCTTTGTCTTTATCTTGACCAACAATATTTTCGGAATTGTGCCATTCCTCCAATTCCCTGCAATGTCACATGTTGCCTTTCCATATGTGCTTGCAGCCTTTTCATTCTTTGTCTTTCACTATGTTGGTGTGCGTAAGCATGGACTTGGTAAGTACCTCAAGGACATTGCATTTATGCCAGGGGTTCCAAAGCCGGTCTACATTCTCCTGACACCTATTGAGTTAGCGACATTCTTTCTTGTGCGTCCTTTGACGCTCTCACTACGTCTTTTTGCAAATATGTTTGCTGGCCACTTGCTTCTCTTGGTCTTTATCCTGGGCGGTGAGTACATGATGAACGATTCACATCTGATCATGAAACTCTTCTCCCCATTCTCATTCTTGTTCGGTATTGCCCTTACATTCTTTGAATTTATGGTGCAGTGCCTACAGGCGTACATCTTCACCCTTTTGACCGCTCTCTATATCGCCGGCGCCCTTGCCGACGAGCATTAAGACGGCCAAGTAGTTCAGCACGACAAACCGCACCACCTAACGAAAGGTAAGAAAAAATGATGGAAGGCACACTCAACCTGGTTGGTTTTGGCCTCTCAGCAATTGGTCCAGCTATCGCAACAGGCATGATCTTCGCTGCATACATCAACGGCGTCGCTCGTCAGCCTGAAGCTCGTAGCGTTCTACAGCCAATCGCGTTCCTCGGATTCGCACTCGCTGAAGCTCTCGCTCTCTTCGGACTCGTTCTCGCATTCGTACTCTAAAAAAATGCGCACAGTAATCATCGCCGCTGCTGAGGAAGCAAGCCCGTTAGTTCCGCATACCGCTGAACTCATCGTCGGGTTTATTGCTTTCTCGCTGCTCTACTTGGTACTTCGCAAAGCAGTCGTTCCAAAGTTTGAAAAAGCTTTCAGCGACCGCACCAATGCGATTCAAGGTGGCATTGAACGCGCAGAGCAGGCTCAACTTGAGGCACAACGCGCGTTAGCTCAATACAACGAACAGCTCTCTAGTGCACGCGAAGAAGCACAGACACTTCGCGAAGAAGCACGAGTTCAGGGCGCTGCAATCGTTGATGAGCTTCGCGCAAAGGCTCAAGAAGAAGCCACTCGAATCACAACAGCAGCTCATGCATCTATTGAGGCAGAGCGTCAACAAGCAGTCACATCACTTCGCAACGAAGTTGGTGCACTTGCAGTTGAACTCGCATCAAAGATTGTGGGAGAAGCTCTTGAGGATCAAGCGCGTCAGTCACGAATCGTTGATCGTTTTCTAGATGACTTGGAGAAGAGTAAGTAGTGAGAATTCATCTCGGAGGTAGCAGCCGTCAATCACTCGTGATTGCACGCGGCGCACTCGATGCTGCCGTAAAGGGCACAAGTGCTGCAACGGCTTCCGAGATTTCTACACACTTGTTCTTCGCAGCAGAAGTTTTTGCTGGCAAAACAGCTCTACGCCGTGCGATCACAGATCCATCGCGAGATATTGCTGCAAAGACTGCTCTGATCAAAGAACTCTTCGGATCAAAGATCGGTAAGGAAGCCTCAGATCTCATCTCTGGTATCGCCGCTCTCCGTTGGTCTGCAAGTAAAGATGTCATCTATGTACTAGAACAATTAGCAATCGAAGCAGAAGCATCTGCTGCCAATATCAATAATGAACTTGATCGTGTTGAAGATGAACTCTTCAGCGCCTCACGTCTGCTTGTTGATTCTTCTGAGCTCCGAAGTGCACTCGTAGGTGGTGCCGGTGCAGATCTCAAGGCTCAGTTGGTAACAGATATTCTTTCAAAGAGTGCATCTGCTTCGACCGTAAAGTTAGTGCGCGCACTTGTTACACAACGTCGCGGCCGCAGTATTGAGGCAGCTTTTGCTGAATACCTCTTCGGTCTAGCAAATCGTCGTAATCGTCTTATTGCAGTCGTTCGTACTGCAGCTCCTATCTCAGATGCCCAGAAAGTACGTCTCTCTGGAGCGATCGAAAAGCAGGTAGGACAACCAATTCGCGTCAATATCCAAGTAGATCCAACGATTATTGGTGGAGTCTCCATCAAGTTCGCGGATGAACTTATTGATGCAAGTATTTCTAATCGTCTTGCACACGCTGGTCGTGCATTGGCCGGAAAAAACTAAAGGGAGAAACACATGGCAGAGCTAAAGA
>JBILIJ010000013.1:0-32304 GCA_044350045.1 Candidatus Planktophila sp.
TGAAACTTTCAAGTGCTGCCCAACAACGTGTGGCAGTTGACCAAGGGGAGATGTAGCGAGCGCCATCGAGATCGATAATGTGTACGCCATCTGGGCGCGCATTAGGTGGTTGCGGAAAAATCATCCGTTCGAGTGCTAAGCGCTGTTCTTCTTCGCGTGAATTGTGATCGGCGACAAGATTCTGCCAGCGCAAACGATCTACCGGATCAAATGCCTCAAGTGGTTCAAATACGCGTAGAGATGCAACGTACGGTGTTGGATACATGTGAATGCGCGCTAGTTACGCACGTGGGATGTAATTGCCTTCGGCGAAGGGATCCTCGTCTTCATGGTTTTCACTCTTTGGAGCATCGCCATGGAGCTCTTTAGTTAGACGATCAAGATCCATCTCTTGTGAGTTGTACTTAAGATCGCGGGCGACTTTAGTTTGTTTCGCTTTTGCACGGCCTCTACCCATGGGGCGGCCTCCTTACCAATAGCTCACTGTGTGGGCACACTTTAGCGCGATTGGTACTTTCCGGCCAAAACGCTCGAGCCGGGCATAGTCAAGGTATCTGCGGGCTCAATCTGGCCGGCGACCCAGCTTTTCATGCCTCGGGCAGCTAGAGATGCGATCGTCAGATCGGCTGCCTGCGGATCAACGATTGCGACCATGCCAATTCCAGCGTTCCAGGTGCGCTCTAGATCAGCCTGTGGAACCTGGGCAACCGATGCCAAATACGTCATCTCCTGTGGAAGTGACCAAGTAGAACGATCGTAGGTTGCAATCAACCCATCTGGAATTACGCGGGCGGTGTTATCGGCAAGTCCCCCACCTGTGATGTGAGAAAAAGTGCGCAGATTTTCTTTGAGAGTGCGAATCAACGCCAAGCAATCGAGTGCGTAAATTTCGGTTGGAGTGATGAGAACTTCGCCCAGGCTGCAACCAAAGTCGGCAACGTTTTTATTAATATCAATTTTCTGCGTGGCAATAATGTGGCGCACAAGTGAAAACCCATTTGCATGAATACCAGATGATGGCATCGCAATTAAAAGATCGCCCGCCTTTACCCGCTCTGCGCCAAGTTGTAGGTGTGCGTCAACGACACCAGTTGCAGCCCCTGCGATATCGAATTCATCTTCACCCAAAAGTCCAGGGTGCTCTGCAGTTTCACCACCAACGAGTGCGGTTCCCGCCTTTTCGCATCCGCGCGCGATTCCGGCAACAATTGCTGCAATGCGTTCTGGGATTACTTTTCCTACAGCAATGTAATCAGTCATAAAGAGCGGCTCTGCGCCACAGACAACTAGGTCATCAACAACCATCGCAACTAGATCTTCACCGATTGTGTCGTACTTTCCTAGCATGCGAGCAATTTCTGTCTTTGTCCCAACGCCATCAGTTGATGTTGCAAGCAATGGTCGTTGCATCGACTTCATAGCACTTGCATCAAAGAGTCCGGCAAATCCGCCGATTCCGCCCACAACTTCTTTTCTCGATGCCTTAGCAATCGATGCCTTCATTAATTGGACGGCGCGATCGCCAGCATCGATATCTACACCTGCATCTTTATATGTGCTCACGGGTTTTGGTCCAATATCTCAAGGCGCAATTTACCTTCTGATAAATCTGTAGGGATTTTAATCGGATATTGCCCTGTAAAACAGGCGGTACAGAGCTTATCGCCAGCAATGTGGGTGGCTTCGATCAGCCCTTCAGGGCTTACATAATCAAGTGAATCTGCACCGATTGATCTGCGAATCTCTTCGATTTCTAGACCGCTGGCAATTAATTCAGCGCGCGTTGCAAAATCGATACCGTAAAAGCATGGCCACTTTACGGGTGGGCTTGAAATACGCACATGGATTTCTAGTGCGCCAGCCTCGCGTAACATGCGCACGATCGCACGTTGGGTATTTCCTCTAACAATCGAATCATCAACAACCACGATTCGCTTGCCCTCAATAATTTCGCGTAATGGATTGAGCTTTAAGCGAATTCCAAGTTGGCGGATGGTCTGTGAAGGTTGGATAAATGTTCGTCCGACATATGAATTCTTAACAAAACCAAGTCCGTATGGGATCCCGGATTCTTGCGCGAATCCGATCGCAGCTGGTGTTCCTGATTCAGGGACTGGTATAACAAGATCTGCAATCGCAGGTGCTTCTATCGCAAGACGCTTTCCAATCCGGACGCGAGTTGCATGCACGCTCTGGCCAGCAATAGATGTATCTGGGCGAGCGAGATAAACGTATTCGAAAATGCAACCTTTAGGTTCTGGGGCTGCCCACATCTGAGATCGAAGTCCATCTTCATCAATTGCAAGAAATTCTCCAGGCTCGACTTCGCGCACAAATGCAGCGCCCACAATATCCAGAGCTGCAGATTCGGATGCAACAACCCATCCACGTTCGAGCTTTCCAATCACAAGTGGTCTCACACCGTGGCGATCGCGAGCTGCATACAAGGTTCGCTCATCCATAAAGACCAAAGAGAATGCACCTTCAAGTAGCGGTAGAACAGCAAGAGCGCTTGCCTCAACGTTCTTCTCATCTTGTAGGCCAATGAGCGCTGTCATTATTTCGGTATCTGTCGTGGCGCTACGTTCGTTTTTAACAGGTGGCTCTAGCTTTGCAACCATCTCGGCCAGATCGCCAGTATTTGTCAGATTTCCATTGTGCGCTAAAGCCAGTGTGCCGTACTGCGTTGGTCGCAGGGTTGGCTGGGCGTTAACCCAAGTGCTTGATCCTGTTGTGCTGTAACGACAGTGACCGATCGCAAGATTGCCTGGAAGCGTCGCAAGATCTGATTCGGTAAATACTTGTGAAACAAGGCCCATATCTTTAAAGATAACAATTCGTTCGCCATCAGAAGTTGCGATACCTGCTGACTCTGTTCCACGATGTTGTAAGGCGTAGAGACCGTAGAAGGTGAGCTTTGCGACTTCCTCATCAGGTGCCCAGACACCAAAGACGCCACATGCATCTTGTGGTCCTTTATCTTCGCCTGGGTAATTGTGATTAAGCAATCCATCTGCGCGTCTACTCATGGCATCATCCCTTTTTCAAATGGAAGTAGGTGAGATAAATCTGCGCGCGCTCCTGATGCGTTGATTAATCCATCACCGAGAGCTACTGACCAAGAAAGCTCACCGTTGACAAGTGCTAACCAGGTATCAGCCTTCATCTCGATGACATTGGCTGGTGTGCCACGAGTATGTGTTGGTCCATCACCGCATTGCACAGCGGCATATGGTGGAATTCGAACTTCGATTGCGCGACCCGGTGCAAGACGGACTAATTCAGCTAAGGACGTCTTCACATTTTCTAGAATCACAGGATCGCGCATATCTATCCAAACAACTTTTCAAAGGTGGCTGTATGAGCTGTGCGTAACTCGTTAAGTGAAATTGAAGTGTCATTAACTACTAGAGCATCTCCACCCGTCACACCAAGATGTGTAAGTGGAATACTTCCAGCAGCCTTCTTGAGAGCATCTACTTTTCCAGGTTCTACTGCAATGACAACCCGTCCCGGAGTTTCCACAAAAAGGTTTACCCCCGGATTTTCCAATGTGATGGTGGCACCGATGTTATGGCGCAAAACCATTTCGGTCAGAGTTGCCGTGAGGCCCCCTTGGCTGAGATCATGTGCTGCGCTAAATATCTTCTCGGTGCGACCCTTTACCAATAGATCAATCAGGCGCATTTCACGCTGTAAATCTGCCGTTGGTGCTTGTCCCCCGCGCATCTTATGAATGTAAGCCCATTCAGAGCCCGACATATTGTTATCACTTGTTCCAAGAAGATAGAGATCTAACCCTGCTCGATCAAAACTCATTGGTGTACGAGTGCGCACATCATCGATGACACCGAGAACTCCGATAATCGGTGTCGGCAAGATTGCAACGTCACCGGTCTGGTTGTAGAAAGATACGTTTCCACCTGTCACAGGTAGCCCCATCTCAAGACATCCATCGGCAAGGCCGCGCACTGTCTCTGCAAATTGCCACATCACACCTGGATCTTCGGGGGAACCAAAGTTAAGACAGTTAGTTACTGCAAGTGGCTTCGCACCCGCAGTTGCAATATTTCGTGATGCTTCAGCTAGCGCTAACTTCGCTCCTTCATAAGGATTTAAGTAGGACCAATTAGCATTTGCATCGGTTGCGACTGCAACACCTAAATGTGTCTTCTCATCGATGCGGACCATGCCAGAATCATCTGGTTGAGATTGCACAGTGTTTCCTTGTACATATCGGTCGTATTGATTTGTCACCCAGCTCTTATCTGCAAGGTTCGGGGTTCCCGCCATTAACAAGATTGCATCTTTGATCTCTGCCGCACTTTTCGGAACAGGTGGTGCGATTACTTCAGCATTTACCCGTGCGATATAGGCAGGCTCTGCTAGCGGTCTGGAGTAGACAGGGCCATCGTGTGCCACGGTGCGCGGTGGTACATCGACAATAAGTTCTCCATGCCAGGTGATTTCCAGGTGATCCCCATCGGTTACTTCGCCAATAACAGTAACTGTCACATCCCATTTCTTACAGATAGCTAGGAAGCGATCAATCTTGCTTGGTTCAACAATTGCGCACATACGTTCTTGAGATTCTGACATCAAAATCTCTTCCGGCGATAAGGTCGCATCACGCAAAGGCACGCGATCAAGTGCGACTTTCATGCCACCGCTGCCACCTGAGGCTAATTCGCTTGTGGCGCACGATAAGCCAGCCCCGCCAAGGTCTTGGATGCCAACGACAAGATCTTCTGCAAAGATTTCTAGCGAGCATTCAATCAATACCTTTTCAACAAAGGGATCACCAACTTGGACGGCAGGACGCTTGGCCGGACCCGTTGATCCAAAAGTTTCCGATGCTAGAACCGAGACTCCACCGATTCCATCTCCGCCGGTCTTTGCGCCATAGAGCACAACAAGATTTCCAGCACCGGCTGCCTTAGCTAATTTGATATCGCTATGTTTCATCACACCGATACATAGCGCGTTAACAAGTGGGTTTCCTAAATACGTCTCATCAAAGACAACTTCGCCACCAATATTGGCAAGGCCAAGACAATTTCCATATCCACCAACACCAGCGATCACACCAGGTAAGACACGACGTGTATCAGGGGCATCAGCTGGACCAAAACGTAGCGGGTCCATCACGGCAATTGGGCGTGCACCCATTGTCAAAATATCCCGGACTATTCCACCAATACCGGTTGCAGCCCCTTGATATGGCTCAATAAATGAAGGGTGGTTATGGGATTCGATTTTAAATGTAATCGCATAACCCTGTCCGATATCAACTACACCTGCGTTCTCACCAATACCAACAAGAAGAGCATCTGACTTGACCGCCTTCTCACCAAATTGCTTCAGGTGCACCTTGGATGATTTGTAAGAACAGTGTTCAGACCACATCACCGAATACATAGCTAGCTCGGAAGATGTTGGTCTGCGACCAAGGATTTCTTTAATGCGTGCGTATTCATCGGGCTTGAGCCCAAGTTCTGCAAATGGTTGAGATGTATCTGGGCTTTTAGTTGCAATCGCGACGGTATCAAGTGCCATTACTTGACCATCGCTTTTAAGACAGATGTAAAGAAAGCGAGCCCATCAGCACTTGGCCCTGTCAGCGTTTCAATTGCATGCTCTGGATGTGGCATCAAACCGACAATATTTCCCCGCTCATTTGTAATTCCGGCAATGAGATTGCGTGATCCATTGGGATTTTCACCTACATAACGGGCGACAATGCGACCTTCTTCTTCAAGTGTGGCAAGGGTTTTATCGTCACATTGAAAAGATCCTTCGCCATTTTTCAGCGGGATAACGATCTCCTGACCCTTTGCATAATCAGAGGTCCATGCGGTCGAGTTATTCTCAATGACAAGTTTTTGATCGCGACATAAGAAGTGAAGATCTTTATTACGCGTGAGGGCACCCGGCAATAGATGTGCTTCACATAAAATCTGAAAACCGTTGCAGATTCCAAGAAGTGGCATTCCGCCCTGGGCCGCATCAATAACTTTCTCCATCACTGGTGCAAAGCGACTGATAGCACCGCAGCGAAGGTAATCACCATATGAAAACCCGCCGGGCAAGATAACCGCGTCCACACCCTTGAGGTCGGCATTGTTATGCCAGAGTGAAATCGCGGTTGTGCCGGCAGCACTTGCCGCACGCAGTGCATCGCGATCATCTAGCGTGCCAGGAAATGTGATGACACCAACTTTCATGCCTGTACCGTTACTACATAAGTTTCAATTACCGGATTGGCCAGAAGTGTTGCTGCTGCTTTTTCAATCTCTTGCAACTGTTGCGGGGTTGGTTGCCCATCGATTTCGATTTCAAAACGCTTGCCTTGACGCACGCTCTTGGCAAAGGTGAAACCAAGTCGGGGAAGAGCAGCACCTACTGCTACGCCTTGTGGATCTAAAATCTCAGGTTTGAGCATTACTTCTACGACGATGATGGCCATCTGATTTCCCCTTAGAACTTACTGCCGGTGAGTATGAAATATGCCTGGTGGTAACGCTCAGCAGTTTTCTCAACAATCTCTGCTGGCAATTCTGGTGGTGGGCTCTTCTTATCCCATCCCGATGCTGTGAGGTAATCTCTCACAAACTGCTTGTCGAATGATGCGCCAAGATGTGTGGCATCCCAGAAACGTGATGAATCAGGTGTGAGCGCTTCATCTCCAAGGAGAATCTCTCTGTCACGATCTAATCCAAATTCAAATTTAGTATCAGCCAAGATAATTCCACGGCTCTCTGCAAAATCGGCAGCCTCTGTATATAGCTTGAGGGTGTAATCGCGGAGTGAATCTGCGTGCTCTGCACCAACTATTGATGATGCTTGGTTAAAGTCAATATTGATATCGTGATCACCGATTTCAGCTTTTGTAGCGGGTGTAAAAATCGGTGTTGCAAGTTTTGAGCCATCAACTAAACCAGCTGGAAGTTTATTGCCGCAGACAGCGCCACTTTCTTTATATTCAACGAGTCCACTACCGGTGAGATATCCCCGAGCCACACATTCAATTTCAAACATTTTTAGTGGCTCCACAATCACCGCGCGGTCAGCAACTTGTGCTGGAACATCATCAGTGATGATGTGGTTAGGAATAATATCTTCGAGTAACTCAAACCAGAAAAGGGATAACTGAGTGAGGATTGCTCCTTTATCTGGAATCGTTGTTGGAAGCACCCAATCAAATGCGCTGATGCGATCTGATGCAACAAGAAGAATTTCACCGGAAGAATTTGTATACAGATCACGAACTTTTCCAGTGCGCAGGTGATCCCACCCGGCAACCTGTGGTGCCGGTGGTGGACCGGCAAGGCCGAAGCCGCTCACCGGATAGAGCCAGGTTTGTACTGCGCTGCGGCAGGGTGCGCGGAAGTGATCGCCTCAATGCGAGCAACAACTCGAGCAATGTGTTGGCGGGCATCGCCAGTAAATTCAAGTGGTGCGCTGAGTAATTTTTCTAGCGCGCTTTTATCTAGCGGAATTTTCGAATCTGCAGCTAAAGCTTCGAGCAGAGTATTCGGTTGACCTTGACGCATTGCCAACGCTGCCTTTACTGCATGTTCTTTAATTACTTCATGTGCAATCTCACGACCTACGCCAGCTTTTACCGCTGCCATTAAAATCTTTGTTGTAGCAAGAAATGGAAGATATCGATCTAGTTCGGCATCAATGACGGCAGGGAAAGCGCCGAATTCATTGAGAACTGTCAGTGTGGTCTCTAGCAGCCCATCCATTGCATAGAAAGCATCTGCAATAGCAACTCGACGAACAACGCTGCACGAAACGTCGCCTTCATTCCATTGATCGCCAGCAAGTTCAGAGACCATCGATGAATATCCACGCAAGATTACTGCGAGGCCATTAATTCGCTCACACGAGCGTGTATTCATCTTATGAGGCATTGCAGATGAACCAACCTGGCCTTCTTTGAAACCTTCAGTCACAAGTTCGGCACCAGCCATCAAGCGAATTGATGTGGCCAGAGATGACGGCGCTGCAGCTAGTTGAACAAGTGTTGTCAGAACATCGTAATCAAATGAACGCGGATAAATCTGGCCAGTTGAATCAAGGACTCGATTAAATCCAAGTTCAGCAGCAATCGCACGTTCGAGAGATTGGTGAGCATCTGTTGATCCAAGCAAGTCAATGGAATCTTGGGCAGTCCCAACCGGTCCTTTAATACCGCGCATTGGATAGCGTGATTGAAGTGCGGTTAAACGCTCGTAGGCAAAGAGTAATTCTTCTGCCGCACTTGCAAATCGCTTACCGAGTGTGGTGATCTGCGCCGGAACATTATGTGAGCGACCTGCAATCGGTTGATCAGCATAGAGAACAGCTTTCGCGGCAAGGGCAGCGAGAGTTGCAATCACTTTATCGCCGATGAGATCAAGCCCATTTTTAATCTGGAGAGCTTCAATATTTTCGGTCAGGTCACGGCTTGTCATTCCTGCATGAATCAATTCGTGTCCAGCTAGTGCATTAAATTCTTCGATACGCGCCTTCACATCGTGGCGTGTGGCTTTTTCGCGTGCATCAATTGAGGCAAGATCAACTTTTGTCGCAACCTTTTCATAATCTGCAATAGCTGCATCAGGGATTGCGTGGCCGAGCTTTGATTGTGCGCGAGCAACAGCGATCCATAAACGGCGCTCTGCAATGATCTTCTCTTCAGGGGCAAAGATGGCGCGCATCTGCTCTGATGCATAACGGTTAGCTAATACGCTCACTGGTGCATTCTCCCTTACTTAATTCTCTACCTGGGCTAGCGACGCAACGAGGGCGATATCACTTCTATAGAAAGAGCCCTCGAGGCCGATGGTAGAAATCTGTTGATATGCCCGGTGGCGAGCCGATTCAAGATCGCTGCCAATGCCGGTCACTGTCATGACGCGACCACCGCTTGAGACGAGCGATCCTTCTTTTTCTTGGGTGCCGGCGTGGAAGATAATGGTCGAATCGTTGCTCGAAGTCATCGCAATCGGTGCTCCAAGTGATGGTGCTTGCGGATATCCCTGTGCTGCCAAGACAACAGTGACTGCCGAGCTTTCACTCCAATGCAAGACGGTGTCATCGAGAGAATTTGTAGCAGCCTTGTAGAGAAGATCGGCCAGTGGAGTAAGAAGTCGGGGGATGAGCACCTGTGTCTCTGGATCACCAAAGCGAGCATTAAATTCGATCACTTTGATTCCATTTTTTGTTAACGCAAGACCGGCATACAACAGACCGATAAATGGAGTACCGCGTGCGGCCATCTCGGCTATCACCGGAGCCAACACTTTTTCATAGGTCTGCTCAATGATGTCTTCAGGTGCCCATGAAAGCGGTGAGTATGCACCCATGCCACCAGTATTTGGACCTTGATCATTGTCATATGCTCGTTTGAAATCCTGCGCAGGTTCCATCGCAAGAATATTGCGACCATCAGAGATTCCAAAGAGAGATATCTCTGGACCATCGAGAAATTCTTCAATGACAACGCGGTTACACGAAAGTGCGTGAGCAATTGCTGCAGCGCGATCTTCTGTCACAACAACACCTTTGCCGCCGGCTAACCCGTCATCTTTAACAACATATGGGGCACCGAATGCATCTAGCGCACTATTGATTTCATCTTCTGTTGTGCAGGTGAAACTTCTGGCAGTTGGAACACCGGCATCTCGCATCACACCTTTTGCAAAATCTTTCGACCCTTCAAGAGCTGCAGCAGCCTTTGACGGACCAAATGTTGCAATTCCTGCTGCGCGCAGAACATCAGCTGCACCATTTACAAGAGGTACCTCTGGGCCAATTACAACGAGGTCAACGCCAAGTGATTGCGCGAGGCTGAGAATTGCCTGATTATCTGTAATCGTAAGTGGATGTGTTGTTGCGATCTCTGCAATACCTGGATTGCCAGGAGCCACATGTAACTCGCTACATTTTTTATCTGCCTTGAGTCCTAGTGCGAGTGCGTGTTCGCGACCACCGCTTCCGACTAGGAGGATTTTCATGGTTTAGATGAAATCCTTCACAACAATTGTCTGATCTCGACCTGGCCCAACACCGATGGCGCTCATCGGAGCACCTGAGATTTTTTCAAGGAAGGATATGTATGCCTGCGCATTAGCTGGCAGATCGCTTAACTTTCGCGCACCCGAAATATCTTCTTTCCAGCCAGGCAGGTATTCATAAATTGGAATTGCGTGATGGAAATCTGATTGTGATGATGGAAGTTCTTCTACTCGCGTGCCATCAATTTCATAAGCAACACATACCGGAATCTTCTCCCAGCCAGTCAACACATCAAGTTTGGTAAGGAAGAAATCTGTGAGTCCGTTTACACGAACCGCATAACGCGCAATCGGTGCGTCATACCAACCACATCGACGAGCACGCCCGGTTGTTACACCGATCTCTCCACCAATTGTGCGAAGTTTTTCGCCATCTTCGTCAAGCAGTTCAGTAGGGAAAGGTCCTGATCCCACGCGAGTTGTATAGGCCTTAACGATTCCAATCACGCGACCAATTTGTGTTGGTCCGATTCCAGAACCTGTGCAAGCACCACCTGCTGTTGGGTTTGATGAAGTAACAAATGGATATGTTCCATGATCAACATCAAGAAGTGTTCCTTGTGATCCCTCGAGTAATACTCGCTTACCCGCCTTGAGCGCTTGATCCAAAAGCAAGACGGTATCTGCAACGTATGGACGCAAAATTTCAGCGTATTCAAGGTACTCGTTGAGCACATCATCGACTTCGATGTTCTTACGGTTAAAAACCTTTATAAGAATCTGGTTCTTATCGCGAAGGGCTGCTTCAAGTTTTTGTCTCAAGATAGATGGATCAAAGAGATCTTGCACACGAATTCCGATGCGATTGATCTTGTCTGCATACGCTGGACCGATTCCGCGACCAGTTGTACCAATCTTTGATTTACCTAAGAAGCGTTCTGTCACCTTATCGATCGTGCGGTGATACGGAGTAATCAAGTGCGCATTTGTTGAGATGACAAGCTTTGAACAATCAATTCCGCGTTCGGTTAACCCTTTAATCTCCTCAAGGAGTACGCCTGGATCGATAACAACGCCATTACCAATAACCGGAATAACGTTCGGAGAGAGAATTCCAGATGGAAGAAGATGGAGTGCATACTTCTGATCGCCAATAACAACAGTGTGTCCAGCGTTATTGCCACCTTGATAGCGCACTACATAATCAACGCGATCGCCAAGGATGTCGGTAGCTTTACCCTTGCCCTCATCGCCCCACTGAGCTCCCAGCAGAACTAATGCAGGCATATTTAAAACCTCTCTCTATAACTAGGTGAAGATTACTTGCGAAGTGACGTTCCCGTTGAACGAAGATCTTCACACGCGTGAACGACACGGGCAGCCATACCGGCTTCTGCAGCTTTGCCCCATGCGCGTGGGTCATAAGCCTTCTTATTTCCGACTTCACCATCAATTTTTAAGACCCCGTCATAATTTTTGAACATGTGCTCAACCACTGGGCGGGTGAATGAGTACTGAGTATCAGTATCGATATTCATTTTAATCACGCCATAATCGAGAGATTCGCGGATCTCTGAAAGTAGTGAACCAGAGCCACCATGGAAGACAAGATCCATTGGCTTGCTTCCGGCTGCAAGACCAAGCTTTGTTGATACTGCATCTTGCAATGTGCGCAAAATCTTTGGCTGCAAGACAACGTTTCCTGGCTTATAAACTCCGTGGACGTTTCCAAATGTTGCAGCAACCATGTAACGAACCGCTGGATCGTTTCCGAGGGTATCAAGGGTCATGAGTGCATCTTCAGGAGTTGAGTACAACTTTGCATCGTGCTTTGCTTCGATGCCATCCTCTTCGCCACCAACAACACCGATTTCGATTTCAAGAATTGTGCGAGCTGCAACAGACTTTGCGAGAAGTTCTTTTGCGATCTTCATATTCTCATTCATATCAACTGCGGATCCATCCCACATGTGAGAACTAAAGAGGGGCGCTTTGCCATCTTTGATGCGCTGTGCACCAATATCAAGAAGTGGGCGCATAAAACCATCAAGTTTTTCCGCTGGGCAGTGATCGGTGTGAATTGCAATATTAACGTTGTAATTTTTTGCAACAACGTGTGCGAATTCTGCGAGCGCAACTGCTCCGTCAATCATGTTCTTAACGGTTGAGCCAGATGCGTATTCGGCACCGCCCCATGAGAATTGAATAATTCCATCAGATTCTGCTTCGGCAAACCCACGAAGTGCTGCGATAACTGTCTGAGACGATGAGACGTTAATTGCCGGATATGCAAAGGCGCCAGCTTTCGCGCGATCTAACATCTGACCGTAAATTTCAGGGGTTGCAATTGGCATTTAGGACTCCACGGGCTCGGTTGCTCGACTTAGATCTGCTGCGAGTTGTAATCCTGAGCCGAGCGCGTCATTGGGTCGACTTCGGGCTTACGGCTAATCCAACCACTTCCCCGGGGCTAAGAAAAATCGCCATGCGCCAGCAGGTGTGGAAGCTGCTGGCGCATGGCGATCTTTGGGCTGAGCGAAGGGGTAAGCCAGGGGTCTAGGGGTGCAGGGTCTTTTGCAAGAAGGCCATGAGGGCGGCCAGTAGGGCTGGAGTTCCCAAAATCTTGAGCAGGATTGCAAAGAAGGCAGTCAGCATTGTTATCTTCCATTTCTTTAGGTGTTCTATTGGGGTTCTATCGGGTGGGTTGGAGATAGTGGGCAAAAATAGAGAGTCCTAGTAACCTCAACACTTATGAGCCTTACTCCTGTTGATAATTCTGGTGATTCCATTGAAAATCTCGGTTCAGAGAGCAGAACATTTCCACCGAGTGCCGAATTTGCTGCCCAAGCAAATGCCAAGGCTGATATCTACGATCGTGCAGAGTCAGATCGCTTAGCGTTCTGGGAAACACAGGCGCGCGAATTAACGTGGGAGAAGCCGTGGGATTCAGTTCTTGAATGGAAAGCACCGTATGCAAAATGGTTTGTAGGCGGAAAACTCAACGCATCATTTAACGCACTCGATCGACATGTGTTGGCAGGGCGAGGAGATCGCGTTGCACTCTTCTTTGAAGGTGAACCAGGTGATACTCGCACGATTACTTATTCAGATCTTCTTACCGATGTAAAGAAAGCGGCTAACGCACTGATTGAAATAGGCGTTAAGGCTGGAGATCGCGTTGCAATTTATATGCCGATGATTCCGGAAGCAGCTGTTGCGATGTTGGCATGTGCTCGTATCGGTGCTGCTCACTCAGTTGTCTTCGGTGGATTTTCAGCAGACGCACTTCTTTCTCGTATTCAAGATGCTGATGCAAAAATTGTAATCACAGCAGATGGTGGATTCCGTAAAGGCGCTGCATTTGCACTTAAGCCTGCCGTTGATGAAGCCCTTAAAGGTAAGACGAATGTTGAGAAAGTCCTTGTTGTTAAGCGCACAGGGCAAGAGACTGCCTGGAATAGCGCTATAGATATTTGGTGGGATGAGATTGTTAGCCGGCAAAGCCCAGAACACGTTGCGCAGGCCTTTGATGCTGAGCACCCACTCTTTATTTTGTACACATCTGGCACAACGGCAAAGCCCAAGGGAATTTTCCACACAACAGGTGGATATTTAACGCAGGCAGCATTCACACATCGCGCAGTCTTTGATCTCAAAGCCGAAAGTGATGTCTACTGGTGTACCGCTGACGTTGGTTGGATTACTGGCCATTCTTATGTTGTTTATGGACCTCTTATTAACGGCGCAACTCAAGTGATTTATGAGGGTACGCCTGATACTCCACATAAGGGACGTATGTTTGAAATTATTGAAAAATATGGCGTCACAATTTTGTACACAGCGCCAACACTTATTCGCACCTGGATGAAATGGGGAGATGAATTCCCACAGGCCCACAATCTTTCAACTCTTCGCTTACTTGGATCAGTTGGTGAACCAATTAATCCTGAGGCATGGATGTGGTACCGCGAAGTTATCGGTGGAAATCGTTGTCCGATTGTTGATACCTGGTGGCAGACTGAAACTGGCGCCATCATGATTTCACCTTTGCCAGGAGTTACTGCAACAAAGCCGGGTTCTGCAATGACTGCGCTACCCGGCATTAGTGCCAAAGTTGTCGATGACAATGGCGTTGCAGTACCAAACGGTCACGGTGGTTATTTGATTCTTGATAAGCCATGGCCGTCAATGCTTCGTGGTGTGTGGGGTGAAGATGAGCGATACAAAGAGACGTACTGGTCGCGCTTTGCTGGAATCTACTTCGCCGGTGATGGTGCAAAGCTCGATAATGACGGTGCAATCTGGTTGTTAGGCCGAGTTGATGATGTGATGAATGTTTCTGGACACAGAATTTCAACAACTGAGGTTGAATCCGCTCTTGTCTCGCATGCCGCTGTTGCTGAAGCAGCTGTAGTTGGAGCTCAAGATGAGATGACTGGCCAAGGCATCGTTGCATTTGTGATTCTACGAGCTGGAATCGATCACGCTAATGGTGAAGCACTTGTAAAAGAGTTGCGAGCACATGTGACTAAAGAGATCGGTGCTATCGCACGTCCGCGTCAGATCATGGTGGTTAATGAACTTCCGAAAACTCGCAGCGGAAAAATTATGCGTAGATTACTTAAGGATGTCGCTGAGAATCGCACAGTTGGTGATGCAACGACTCTTGCCGATCCAAATGTGATGAAGCTGATTTCTGAAGGCTTGCATTCAACTAAGGACGAAGATTAATTCCTTCTAACTTCTGTTGAACGGTCTCTTTAATTGAAGTGACAACGCCTGGAAGGTTACTTTCAATTCTCGGATAGAGATCACTTTTGACTATCGCATCTTTGCCGCTCTGCCAGGGCGACCAT
Organism: Candidatus Planktophila sp.; assembly: GCA_044350045.1. Lineage (GTDB taxonomy): Bacteria > Actinomycetota > Actinomycetes > Nanopelagicales > Nanopelagicaceae > Planktophila. The sequence continues at coordinate 14,864 of JBILIJ010000013.1, forward strand.
GTTAAGACTGCGCCAATCAGGAAAATGAAAATCAGCGCACGAAGCAGTGACAATGCTGCTCCTGCAATGTGGTCAAGAAATGCTAGCGGTCCGCGAATTACCGTTGCCTTCAAGCCCTTGGTAACAAGCTTGGCGAGAAAGCGACCTGCAAAGGAACCTACGAAAATCGAAAGAAAGGCGATTCCAACTTTCTTGGTATCTAGAACCCAATCGCCCATCACATTGAGTGCAAGCAAAAGACCAAGAATCGCTCCGCCAATGTTTCCGATAACAGCGAAAATAGTCTTCAGGAATCCGCTTCGGTAGCCGCTAATTGATGAGGCAACTACTGCCAGCACAATCAGAATATCAATGTAATTCACAGATCTACTCCTAAATACTTTCTCGCATTATCTTCTAACACTTCTATAGTAGTTACAACTCCAATTTTTCGATGAACGATTTCGCCCTTTTCGTCGATAAAGAGTGTGATTGGAACTCCCATACCTAGAGTTGTTCGGGTGGATCCGTCGGAATCGTAGAGGTTTGGCCAGGTGATGCCGTATTCCTTAACAAAAACTTGAGCATCTTGGATATCGGCTTCTTCCACGCTTATTCCAATAAGCCCTACTAAATCCCTGTGCTTTGCATAAAAATCAACGAAGATTGGCATTTCGTCTTTGCATGGGCCGCACCACGATCCCCAGACATTAACAAGCGTCGGTCCTTTGATACTCGCCAGATTAACAACCGAGCTTTCATCTAAGCAATCCAGTGGTACAGCCTTTACGTTGGTCTCAATGGTTTGAATAGATGAACAATCAACGACAACACCATCATTTGGTAGCGCTGTTGTGCTCTGTGAACAACCTGCCAAAAGAAAAGTTAGGGCAATGACCGCAAATTTCTTCATCGAAAGTCCTTATCTGTCTTCACAAGCAGAGCCGCTTTCTCTTTATCCATCTCACCGATTCCGACCGATGGACATATCTTCGCAAGGGTGCATGCACCGCATGCTGGTTTACGTGAATGACACACTCGTCGGCCGTGCCAAATCATCCGTTGCGATAAATTCGTCCACTCTGCTTGCGGAATTAACTTCCCAACCTCGTGTTCAACTTTCACTGGATCTTGCAATTGCGTCCAACCAAAACGTCGTGACAATCGCCCAAAGTGAGTATCTACTGTGATGCCGGGTGTATCAAAGGCGTGACCTAAGACAACGTTGGCTGTCTTGCGTCCAACACCGGGCAAGGTAATTAACTCCTCGATAGTTGACGGAACCTCGCCCCCAAATTCTGTAATTACTTTCTCCGCTAGCCCTCTTATATGTCTAGCTTTTGCGTGATAAAAACCTGTGGGGTAAATAATCTCTTCGATCTCTTCGATCGGCGCTTTCGCATATGCTCGAACATTTTTATATTTCTTAAAGAGTCGCGCAGTAACTAGATTCACTCGCTTATCCGTGCACTGTGCTGACAACACGGTAGCAATGACAAGTTGCAGAGGATTCGCAAAATTGAGTTCACAATAGATCTCTGGGTACGTCTTGCAGAGCCCACGATAGAGAGCCTTAGCCCTTTTCTCGGTTTCGCGATCTGCGCTCATACGAGTAAACTACCCCCGTGACCATTGAAGATGAAGTCGTACGTAAGGCCCCACTTTTTACTGCACTCGATGATGTCGCAGCGGCTTCACTGCGCACATCGATGGATTCAGTAAAAATCAATAAAGGCGGGGTTCTTTTCAAAGAAGGCGATAGCGGCGAGCACGTATACGTAATCGTCGAAGGCAAGCTCAAGCTAGGAACATCAAGTGGGGATGGCCGCGAAAACTTGCTCTCCATTCTTGGCCCAGGTGAAATGTTCGGCGAGCTCTCACTCTTTGATCCAGGTCCACGCACATCAACTGCCACGGCGGTTACCGATGCCAAACTCTTATCTCTTGGCCACGAAAAACTCTTTCCTTGGCTTCGCGAAAACCCTGAAGTCTCTTTACAACTCTTAGCTCGTCTGGCACAGCGCTTGCGCCGTACCAATGAAGCAGTCGGTGATCTTGTCTTCTCTGATGTTCCGGGTCGCGTTGCAAAAGCTCTGATCGATCTAGGTGAGCGTTTTGGAAAAGAGAGTCCAGAAGGTCTGCATGTACATCATGACCTCACTCAAGAAGAGCTTGCTCAACTTGTTGGCGCATCACGCGAAACCGTTAATAAAGCACTCGCTGATTTTGCCGGGCGCGGATGGCTACGCCTTGATGGTCGTGCAGTTTTAATTACCGACTTAGAACGTTTAAGTAAGCGTGGTAAATAATCGCCGAATTAGGCAACTTCAACGGTGAGTTCAACCTCAACCGGTGAATTCAGTGGCAACTCAGCAACACCGAGCGCGCTACGAGCTGCAACTCCAGCTTCTCCCCAAATATGCATGAAGAGCTCTGATGCACCATTTGCAACTGCTGGCTGGCTAATAAAGCCGGCTGTACCGTTTACGTAACAGACAATACGTACAACCTTCACAATAGAATCAACCGGTGCCACAAGTTCGACGGCGGCAAGTGCGTTTATTGCACAGATTTTTGCTAACTCGTAGGCCTCTTCAACGCTCACATCTGCGCCTACTTTTCCAGTCTTAGCCATTGCGCCATCAACGATTGGAAGTTGGCCTGCAGTAAAGACAATATTTCCGGTACGAACTGCAGGGACGTAGGCAGCTAGTGGCTTTGTTGCGATAGGAAGTGTGATCCCTTTTTCAGCCAACTTTGCACGGACATCTACTGACATTACTTAACCTCACGCTTCATATAAGCAACAAGCTGCTCGCCGCCCGGTGCTGGAATTACTGTAACAAGTTCCCATCCATCAGAACCCCATGTATCAAGAATTTGTTTTGTTGCATGTGAAAGTAGCGGAACTGTTGCATATTCAAACTTCATATTAATTTCCCCCTGCTAGAGCAGCCTTAACTAAAGTGGAAACCATTCCACCATCTGCTTTTCCTGCAACTAACGGCTTGAGAACTCCCATGACCTTGCCCATATCGGCCGGCCCTGCAGCACCTGTTGAGGCAATTGCATCTGCAACAAGTTTCTTCACATCATCTTCTGACATCTGCGCTGGCAAGTATCGGGCTATGACTTCACCCTCAGCCTTCTCTTCTTTAGATTTATCTTCTCGCCCAGCTTTTGCAAACTCTTCCGCTGCCTCGCGGCGTTTCTTCCCCTCGCGTGAAAGAACGGTAATGATCTCTGCATCACTGAGTACGCGCGCCTCTTTACCTGAAACTTCTTCGTTGGTGATCGCAGTTAAAACCATGCGGATCGTGCCGGAAACGAGTTTGTCGCTTGAGCGAATCGCCTCAGTGAGATCGCTTTTTAGTGTTTCTTTAAGTCCCATGGGGTTATCTTCTCATGCTCGACTATCCTTCGATAATTATGAGCTACGTTCTTCGTGAGGCAGAGATTCCAATCTTGCCGCCAGGCCACGCCCCGATCCGTATCCTCCACTTTTCAGATCTGCACCTCACCCCCGCCCGGAAGAGTGAAATCGCAGATATCAAATCTTTCGCGCAATACAAGCCCGATCTCGTGATTAGTACGGGGGACTTCTTGGCGCATATGGATGCCGTCCCCGTCACACTCGATGCCCTCGAGCCATTACTTGATACACCTGGGCTTTTTGTCTTTGGATCTAATGATTACTACGCACCTAAACCGAAGAACCCACTGAAATATTTATTGCCAGATCATGGCGAGCGAAATCATGGGCTAGATCTTCCTTGGCCTGATCTAGATCTTGGTTTGCAGTCTCGCGGATGGAAGAACCTGAACCACCACCGCACAACAATCACAATCAATGGAACAACTATTGAAGCTCGTGGCACCGATGATGCCCACCTTGAATTTGATGATTACTCACTCGTTGCCGGTCCGCCAGCAAATTGCGATATTTCAATTGGTGTCACGCACGCACCATATCTGCGAATACTTAAGGGAATGTCAGAGGACGGACTCGATGCAATTTTTGCAGGACACACTCATGGCGGACAAGTCCGAATGCCATGGTTTGGTGGTTCACGCGCACTCACAACAAATTGCGACTTACCTCATTGGCGAGCACGTGGGCTCACGCAATTTGGCAAAGAGCCGTATCTACATGTGTCAGCTGGAATGGGAACAAGTCCATTTGCACGTATTCGCGTGGCAAGTCCTCCGGAGGTTTCCTTAGTAACTCTCACCCCTAAAAATTGACCAGTTTTTATCATTAATCATCAACGATAAATCTGATCTCGATGGTTTAATAAAACATAGTCCTAAGGGGGATCTCATGTTTTATAACCTAAATACGCGCTCAAAGTATCTGCTTTTTCTAGCTATCGCCTTACTTGTGCCTTATCTATTTAGATCCAGTTATCTTTGGGATTCATATTATGAGGAGTATTACGAAGGCAATAGCACTGCAGGATTAAATACAATCTCATTTATCTTGATCTTTGCTTCATTAATTGCACGCTCAGAGTATGTGCACCGGTCACTCCTTGCGCTTTCGGGGATCTGGGCCATTGCCAACTTTATCCCTATGAACTTTGATGATTGGTTTTATGCGAGTTTCTCAGATCTCTTTGCGATACTGCTCTACATTGGTGGATTAGCAGTGCTGGGAATTGTTCTCGTGAAAGAGAAATCTCTTATTGATTTTCAGATCGTTTCTTATTTTACTCGTATCGGAAATTCACAACATAAGATTTTTACTATCATCTGGGCGGTTTTGACGGTCATCGCCGCACTACTTTTCTCTTGGATAAGTCTTCTCTATAACGGCGAGATAACCCTAAATAGCGTAGTAAAAGTCCTCGCCGTCTTTATATCGGTTGTTGCAATATTCGACTTTATTCACCGCTTTTTTGAGGAAAAATCCCAGGCTATTTTGAGTGTGGTCCGACAACTCAATGATTTCTCACTCAATAGCTATCTCACGAGAAGAATCTCATCTTGGATATACGGGTTACTACACACCGTTGTTCTCCTAGGTGCGCTGTATGCAGTCCCTACTATTTTGTCATCGAGTCTGCCAAGCTGGATTCTCATTTTCGCATTTCCTGTAGTTGCACCTTTGGCGATTGTGGTTGCCTATCTCTTCATCATGATCATCAGACTTGTATTTGAATATTCAAATGCACTTGTTCATGTTGCAGAGAACACCTCCAGGAGGTAACTCTTACTTCAGCGCTGCGATATCAGCGTCAACCATTAACTCAGCGAGTTCTTTCCAATGAGTTGTAGCCTTCCATCCCAGGGCTTTTTCAGCCTTTGATGGATCACCGATGAGCGCATCAACTTCTGTTGGGCGGATGTACTTCTTATCGGTTTCGATATGGTCTTGCCAATTGAGCCCTGCGCGAGAAAAGGCAGCTTCAGCAAAGTCTTTTACTGTGGCTCCCACACCAGTAGCGACAACGTAATCATCTGGCTTATCTTGCTGGAGCATCAACCACATTGATTCGACATACTCTTTAGCAAATCCCCAGTCACGCACTGCATCGAGATTTCCAAGGAATAACTTGTCTTGCTTGCCAGCCTTAATAGCAGCAACTGCGCGAGTGATCTTACGAGTAACAAATGTTTCGCCACGGCGAGGGGACTCGTGGTTGAAGAGAATTCCGTTGGTGGCATGCATTCCATAACCATCGCGGTAGTTAACAGTGCACCAGTACGCCATCAACTTCGCTGCTGCATAAGGTGACTGTGGTCTAAAGACTGAATTTTCATTCTGTGGCGGTGGAGTTGAACCAAAGAGCTCTGATGTTGATGCCTGGTAGAAACGAGTATCAATATCGGCACTTCGTATTGCTTCAAGTAAGCCAACAGCACCAACTGCATCAACTTGTCCTGTGTACTGCGGCATTGTGAAAGAGACCTGCACATGTGATTGTGCACCAAGGTTATAAACCTCGGTTGGCTTAATTTCGCGAATAAGGTTTGTCAGACCGACGCCATCAATGAGATCACCGTAATGAAGGAAGAGCTTTGGGTTCTTCTCATGTGGATCCTGGTAGATGTGATCGATACGGGAAGTGTTAAATGTGGAAGAGCGACGAATAAGGCCATGTGCTTCATATCCCTTAGCGAGCAAGAACTCTGCAAGGTATGAACCATCTTGGCCGGTAACGCCAGTAATTAATGCGACTTTTCTACTCATCGACGTAACTCTCCCTTAACTGCTGCGCTCTTGTACCAATCGATCGTTGATGCAATGCCATCACGAAGTGAAATCTTTGGTGCCCAACCTAGTGACTTTGCCTTGGAAACATCAAGGACCTTGCGTGGTGTTCCATCAGGTTTTGAACTATCCCAGGCAATTTCGCCTTTAAAGCCAGCAATCTCTGCCACTAGCTCTGCTAGCTCTTTAATTGTCAGATCTTCACCGGTTCCAATGTTGATATGCCCAGGTGCGTCATATTTCTGGCCAAGATGCAAAACTGCGGCTGCAAGATCATTAACATGTAAAAACTCGCGCTTCGGAGAACCTGTTCCCCACAATGTTTCTTTCGCTGCGCCAGCTTCTGTAGCCTCAACAAAGCGACGTATAAACGCTGGAAGCGCATGCGATCCTTGAAGTTCAAAGTTATCAAATGGACCATAAAGGTTTGTCGGCATTAAGGAGATCCACTTGCGGCCATACTCTTTTCTAAAGGATTTAATGAGTTCGATCCCGGCAATCTTTGCAACAGCATAAGCTGAATTTGTTTCTTCAAGTGGTCCGGTGAGCAAATACTCTTCTTTAATTGGTTGCGCGCAATCACGAGGATAGATACATGAGCTACCAAGGAATATAAATTTCTCAACATCTGCTGCGTGCGCAGCCTCCATAAGATTGCTTTGGATGCGTAAGTTATCGGCCAAAAACTCAACCGGAAATGAATTGTTTGCACCGATTCCACCAACTTTTGCAGCGGCATCAATAACAAGTGTCGGTTTAACGGAGGCGATGAAATCAAAGGTCGCATCTCGATCAAGCAGATCGACAACGGTGCGATTTACTGGGATGACTTCATGGCCTGCTCCGACGTATGCACTGACGATGGCAGAGCCAGCTAAGCCTGTGCCCCCAGCAACGACGATGGTCATGGAGGTCAGTCTATCCAGCCTTACTTTGTGAATTCAGCAGCGAGTAATTCAGCGATTTGAGCAGTATTAAGCGCTGCACCTTTACGTAAATTATCGCCACAGAGAAAGAGATCGATCGACTTTGGGTCATCTAGTGATTGGCGAACGCGGCCAACCCACGTCGGATCAGTTCCAACTACATCTGCAGGAGTTGGATATTGCTTCTTCTCTGGGTTGTCATAGAGATTGACGCCCTCTGCCTTAGCAAGAGCTGACTGTGCTGCTTTGCGAGTAACAACCTTTGAAAATGTCGCATGAACTGCCAATGAGTGCGTTGTAATCACAGGAACGCGTACACAGGTGGCTGAAACCTTAAGTTTTGGCATTCCTAAAATCTTCCGTGACTCATTGCGCACCTTGAGTTCCTCAGATGAATAACCATCTTCTTTAAGAGAACCAGCCCAAGGAATAACGTTCATGGCAAGAGGGGCTGAAAATGGACCAAGGTCTTTGATCACTCCGCGAAGATCCTTTGCAACAGAACCTAAATTCTTTCCCGCAACTGTAGAAATCTGATCGTGTAGCGCATCGATTCCTGGTTGCCCCGCACCCGATGCCGCCTGATATGAAGCAACAACAAGTTCTTTGAGGCCAAATTTTCTATTGAGTGCGCCCATGGCAACAATCATCGAAAGAGTGGTGCAATTTGGATTCGAAATGATTCCCTTAGGGCGCTTCTTCACATCTTTTGGATTAACTTCAGGAACAACGAGTGGAACTTTCTTGTCCATTCGAAATGCGCCAGAGTTATCAACAACAACTGCTCCACGCTTTGCAGCAATTGGTGCCCATTCAGCTGATACTTCATCTGGCACGTCAAACATTGCAATATCAATTCCATCAAATGCTTCAGGTGATAGCGCCACAACTGTGAGCTCTTCACCACGACAGACCAACTTCTTACCCGCACTGCGTGCAGATGCAATCAAGCGAATCTCACCGTAGACATTTTTACGTGTACTTAAAATATCGAGCATCACGGTGCCAACCGCACCGGTTGCACCGACAACAGCTAGCGATGGCAACTTCTTCTTGGTTCTAGATTTCTTGAGTGTCATCGGCCTGTGCCTCCATAAACAACTGCTTCTACTTGATCTGCATCAAGCTGGAAAGCGGTATGGGCTGCCTTGGTTGCACGCTCAAGATCAGCTTCGCGAACAATGATGGAGATACGAATTTCAGATGTTGAGATCATCTCGATGTTGACGCCTGCTTCAGACATCGCAGCAAAAAATGTTGCCGTTACACCTGGATTTGAGCGCATTCCAGCACCAACCAGTGAGAGTTTTCCGATTGTGTCATCGTAGAGAATGGATGCGAAACCAACTTCACCTTGAATACGTTGCAGAACAGCGGTGCCATTTGATCCCTCTGCCTTTGGCAAGGTAAATGAAATATCTGTAAGTCCGGTGGAGGCGGCAGAAACATTCTGCACAATCATGTCAATGTTGATATCGGCATCTGCGATTGCTTGGAAGATGCGTGCAGCTACACCGGTGCGATCTGGAACGCCCACGATTGTGATCTTCGCTTCGGACTTGTCGTGTGCCACGCCCGAGATAATTGCTTGTTCCATATTTGTCCCCTTTCCAAGGGAGTAGCCTTCAGGGTGATTTGCAACCACCCAGGTTCCTTCGTTAGGTGAAAATGATGAACGTACGTGAATCGGTAAGTCATAACGTCGCGCGTATTCAACGCAACGTAGGTGAAGCACTTTCGCGCCTGCTGCTGCAAGCTCGAGCATCTCTTCGTATGTAACAGTTTTTAATTTGCGAGCGGCTGGCACAACGCGAGGGTCAGCGCTAAAGACTCCATCGACATCTGTATAAATCTCACAGACATCTGCTTCAAGGGCTGCGGCGAGCGCGACTGCAGTTGTATCTGAACCGCCGCGTCCTAACGTTGTGATGTCTTTTGTATCTTGAGAAATTCCTTGGAATCCGGCAACGATTGCAATTGCGCCTTCATCGATTGCTTCACGGATGCGTCCTGGGGTCACATCAATGATGCGAGCCTTACCGTGAACAGAGTCTGTGATAACTCCTGCTTGGCTTCCCGTAAATGATCGGGCTTCGAAACCAAGATTGTTAATTGCCATGGCAAGCAACGCCATCGAAATTCGCTCACCTGCGGTCAACAACATATCTAGCTCGCGCCCTTGAGGAATCGGGGTCACCGCGTTTGCTAATTCAATTAATTCATCGGTGGTATCGCCCATCGCGCTGACAACGACGACGACCTGGTTTCCCGCCTTCTTGGAGGCCACGATGCGGGCGGCAACGCGCTTCATCCCCTCGGCATCTGCTACCGAGGATCCGCCGTATTTCTGAACGATTAACCCCATAGGGATAAGTGTGAACTATCGGCCTGGAGCTGGGCTACCTAAATACATGAAATCCCATATAATGAGACGATCAGCATCTCAAGGTATGAGAAAGCTAGCTTTCTACGTTACGGCGCCCTTCAAAGGCGCGGCCCAGCGTTACCTCATCTGCATATTCAAGGTCTCCGCCAACAGGCAACCCGCTGGCAAGGCGAGAAACGTTAAGCCCCATCGGTTTGATCAAGCGAGCTAAGTAGGTAGCGGTGGCTTCGCCCTCAAGGTTTGGATCCGTTGCCAAGATAACTTCAGTGATCTTTGAATCGGCAAGACGCGTCATCAATTCACGAATACGCAGTTGGTCTGGGCCAATGCCATCGATCGGGCTGATGGCACCACCGAGTACGTGATACTTCCCGCGAAATTCGCGTGTGCGCTCGATTGCAATCACATCTTTGCTCTCTTCTACAACACAGATCTGTGAAGGATCGCGGCGTGGATCGCGGCAAATTCGACATTCATCTTCTTCGGAAACATTGCCGCATTGCACACAAAACTTCACGCGCTCTTTAACTGTACGGATCGCATCGACGAGTGCATGCGCAGTCTCGCTCTCGCTCTGCAGAATGTGGAATGCAATGCGCTGTGCCGATTTTGGACCAATGCCAGGAAGGCGGCCAAGGGCATCAATCAGATCTTGAATCGCACCTTCATACATTCCTGACGTCATTTATTTGATTTCTTATCGGTAATTACAGTCGCTCCCAATTCGGCGGCTAGGAGTGCAGCGCCACTGAGTAAAGTCTTATCGGTAGGCTCTTCATCCGTGCGCACAGCGCGCGCAACAGGATTGCTATTGACATCAATTGATGGATCAACGACAGCCTCTATTTTTCGATCAAGGCCAGTGACATCGATAAACGCCTGGCGAAGAATCTCATCTGATTCAGAGCGAATAAATGAATCTCGAGCCCCAGGATTTGCAATGGCGATAGTAATAATCTTTTCATCTAGCGCTAGAACTTGGGCGCTTGCACTCAAGAGCGACCATGTGAGGCGACGGCGCTTCTTTACATTCTCAATAACTTCAGGCCACATGCGACGAAGTGCAGCAATATCAAGTGAATCAACACGGGTCGCTGCCGGCTTCTTAATCTCTTCTACTACTTCTTCAGCTTCTACCTTTGCTTCGACTTTCTTTTCTACGATTGACGGTGCTGTGACTTTCTCTGCTGCCGGTGTTGCAACAGGTGCTGACGTTGTTGCCATTCCTTGCACGCGCTCTAGTCGTTCCAGGCGGGCGAGCAGCCCTGAGTCGCCAGAATCACCCATCGGAAGCAAAATTCGTCCGCAGATAAGTTCAAGAATTAAACGAGGGGCAGTGGCACCACGCATCTGCGTCAGGCCTTCTGCTGCAATATCAGCTGCACGTGAAAGAGTTGCTGCGCCAAGGTTTTTTGCTTGCGTCACCATTCGCTCAAGTTGATCCTCAGGAATCTCGCGCAAAATTGAATTCGCTTGTGTTGCTGCGAGTGCATCAACAATCATCAGATCACGAAGACGTTCAAGCAGATCACTTGTAAAGCGACGTGGATCATGTCCAGATTCGATCACGCGATCTACTGTTTTAAATAGCGTTGCACCGTCTCTAGCTGCGAGCGCATCCACCGCATCATCTAAAAGCGCGCCATCGGTAAAGCCAAGAAGTTGAATGGCAATCTCATAGCTAACCCCGTCAGGGCCGGCTCCGGCCAGCAGCTGACCTAAGACGCTGAGCGCATCGCGTACTGAACCGCCGCTTGCCCGAACAACAAGTGGGATAACACCTTTTGCGACAGTGACACCTTCTTGTGCGCAGATCTTTTCGAGGTGCTCACCCAAAATTCCAGGTGGGACTAAACGAAATGGGTAATGGTGAGTACGTGAGCGAATTGTTGAAATCAACTTCTCTGGCTCAGTTGTTGCAAAGATAAAGATCACGTGTGGGGGAGGCTCTTCCACAACTTTAAGAAGGGCGTTAGCTGCCCCGGGCCCTAGTTGATGTGCCTCGTCAATAATGTAAATCTTGTACTTACTTTGTACTGGCGCAAAGAATGCTTTATCGCGAAGATCGCGTGCATCATCGACTAAGCCATGTGTTGCTGCATCAAGTTCAATAACATCGAGAGATCCTGGGCCATTTGCAACTAAATCTTTGCAAGACTGACATTCACCACATGGATTCGGAGTTGGACCTTTTTCGCAGTTAAGTGAGCGCGCCATAATGCGAGCACTTGATGTTTTTCCACACCCACGTGGGCCACTAAATAAATATGCGTGATGAGTGCGACCAGATTCCAGAGCATTTGATAAAGGAACAGTGACATGTTCTTGCCCGATGACATCTGCAAAAACTGAAGGGCGATACTTGCGATAGAGCGCTAGTGACATCATCTCCCCTACTCGTCGTGTCCGCGTGGTTGATTCTAAAGTTTAAAGGGACCCTCCGCGCACCCATCAGAGCACGCCTACCCTTGCTGTATTCCTACCCTGGGGGAGTTCAGCGCGGTAATGCCGCGCGGAGGATCTGGTGAAATCATACTGAGTGCGACGATACCCTTAGCACGCTCATTTGGAGGATTCGCATAGCGGCCGAGTGCGCACGCTTGGAAAGCGTGTAAAGGGCAACCTTTCGAGGGTTCAAATCCCTCATCCTCCGCCAGAAGTTGGCTCTGAATAAATCCTTAACTAAGGTCTCTGACTTGGCGACGTATAAAGAAGTAGGTCTCTCAACGACGTTTACAGTAGTCACTGGTTGCATCCCCATTAGAAAATGGCAGATTTAACACTCTTGCACGATCTGAATCAGAAAAGTAGTTTCCCTCGTACCAGCAAACAGAGTAAAGAGCGTATTTAATATCTGCATTTGACTTAAAGTTTGAATCAAGAGCCGGATTCTTTTTACGCAAATCTACTATTCCTAAATCCATGAAAGTCCCAAGGGAATCAGGCGACGCTGGTGGAACCATGCCGACTTCAGATGCAATTAATTGGTCTTTCTTGATAAAGGTGCCCGATAAAAAGCTTTCACGGGAGTCATTTTCAATTGCAGGGGGGATTGTACTTAAAATCTTCTTAATTGAATCTGATGGCTCTAATAGATGGCCGAGTCGAAGCATAATCCCGCACGGGTGAATAATATTGATTGTAAATTGATAATTACCTTCAGAAATATACTGGGCAGCAGCAACAACCTCACCATCAAAAGGTGCTTTAATTGAGATCCCCTTTACAACTCCTCCAAATTCAGACCAGCGAAGACCGGCATGTGGTTTGTAACTTCCACCTCGGATTTGACCAGGTTGAACAATCGAAAGAACTTTTGAAAAATCTAATAGCTCCCCGGTTAGAATCAATGGGGATGGACATTGAGGAACACTTCCTTGAGAGATCCACTCTTTACCATCAAAGCGCCAAACAACTGGAGCTTTATTTGAAGTGGAGGCAGGGGTTGGGGTTGGTTTAACCGTACTAGTTACAACCTTTACACCTTTATTCCAGATCAATTTCTTGCCAGATTTAATGCACTTATATTTATACCCAGAGTCAACAACTGTGTCACCTGATTTCTTGCATGCTCCTCCCGCTTTGACAGCTGCGATTGCGCTAGGCCCTAAAAGAGAAAGCGCCAAAGAAGCGATAACCATAGAAATAAAATGGGTTCGCTTCATCCCACAACCTTGCATTCTTATCTTAAAAAAGGCAAGCAGTCACAATCGATAATGCGTGCTATGTTGCCTTTTATAGACTGTTTACCTAAAAAACGGTGAATTACCCAGGTTGGCGAGGATAAATCCCTCATCCTCCGCCCGATTTACTCGTTTAGACTGAACAAACCATTGTTCCGTTGATAAAGATCTGCAAGCGCATAAGATGAGAACACTCAAAATGTAGTCGAGTCGCCTTCGGAGACTATGACCCAAAGCTCAAGGGAGTAGAAGTGCCTAAGTCCTGGACAGATGGAGCGCCAGAACCGGTTGTGCTTCAAGATCACGCACACATTGAGGATTCGCTGACGTATAAAGTTAAACGTCGTTTCTTAGGTGGTGCACTCAATAGGCACTCACTCGGGCACCAGCGGTTGAGCAAGCGTTATGCGCTTGGAATTTTATCTTCTGACTGCATCTCTTCATCAGCATACGGATCTGAGCAAATTCTGATTGCACTCTTACCGGCATTCGGTTTAGCAGCATTCACAATTTTGATGCCAATGACAGGCATCGTCATCGCAATTCTCATTCTCATCACTCTCTCTTACCGAAATGTAATCGCCGTTTACACCAAGACCGGTGGGGCCTACGTTGTATCGCGCGATAACTTTGGCCCAGTTGTTGCCCAAATCGCAGCAGTTGCTCTCATGCTTGATTACATCGTCACACTTGCAATTCAATCTGCAGCAGGTGTCGCCGCTATTATTTCAACTTTTCCAGCGCTAGCCCCATGGAAAATCCCAATGATTCTCGTTGTGATTGTTCTTCTCACGTATGGAAACTTGCGTGGAGTAAAAGAAGCTGGAAAGGCGTTTGCGTTCCCAACATACTTCTTCGTCGGTTCAATGTTTATTGTCTTTACCATGGGAATCTGGCGCTTAATTAACGGAACTCTTCCTGTTCTTGAAACAGATCTGCCAGGTGCTATTGAAGTGGGAGAAGGTCAAGGGCTTCTTACTGCCGCTGCGATATTTATCTTGCTTCGCGCATTTGCAAATGGTGGATCATCTCTCACAGGACTTGAAGCAATCTCTGATGGTGTTGCACTCTTTAAAGCACCTGAAGATAAAAATGCAAAGCGCACTCTGGTCATTATGAGCTCACTGCTTGGAACACTCGTTCTCGGCGTTTCATGGTTTGCCCATCACATACGTGCGATGCCTTACGAATCAGGAACTCCAACAGTGATCTCTCAGATCGCTAAGGCGATTGCTGGAGACGGGGCATTTGGGCAATTCATGTTTATTATGGTTCAGCTTGCCACAATGCTTATTCTCTTTGCCGGCGCGAACACCACGTATAGCGCTTTCCCGCTGCTCTGTAACTTTGTCGCATCAGATGGATATTTACCGCGACAGTTAACAAAACGTGGCCACCGATTAGCGTTCTCAAATGGAATTTTGCTCCTAGCTGGAGGCGGAATTTTTCTAGTACTTATTACCGCTGGTTCAGTCGAGCATCTTGTCGCCTTTTACGCTCTTGGAGTATTTACAGGATTCATGCTCGCCGGTTTTGGAATGGCACGCCATTCAAGACGTACAAAACCAAGTAACTGGAAAGTGAAATATGTAATCAACGCGCTTGCAGGTTCAGTTTCTCTCTTCATTGTAGTTATCTTCTCTGTTGTTAAATTTACTCAGGGCGCGTGGTTAGTGCTCCTAGTTTCACCGATATTAGTTGTCGCCTTCTTGAGACTAAGGCGCCAGTACACCAAAGAGCAAGATGCTCTATTAGTAAAACAAGAGCATGAACGCGCAACATCAATTGTTCGCCACGATGTAACCGTTTTGGTAGACAACGTGGATCTAGCCACCGTTGGTGCAATTAGATACGCCCGTAGCCTAAAGCCGCGTAACTTGAGCGCTGTTCACTTTGTAATCGATGATCTTCGTGCAGAACAGATCAAGAAGGCATGGGCATCATCTGATGCTTTCGATGATGTCACTCTCGAACTCATTGATTGTCCCGACCGCAGATTGCCGAATGCAGCGCTAGATTACTCATTGCGGATGACAGAGAAGCCAGATGTTGAGCTCACATTGCTGCTTCCACGACGTGCATATTCAGGTTTCTTGGGTCGACTTCTCCACGATCAAACGGCGGAAAAAATTGCTGCACCGATTTCACAGCTACAGCGTGTAGTCGCAACAATTGTTCCTTTTGACGTGAATCGAATTATTTCTGGCTCGTCAACGATTGCTACTCAAGTTACGCAAGTGAAGGTCCCAACCAAACCAGTTGCCTTTAAACCTGTAACTGAAGTAATTAAGGAGCTCGAACCTACAAGTCATTACGCAGAAAATATGACACCAATCGGCCAGATTCAGTGGCGCCGGCGAGCTCATGTGCAAGGCAAGGTAACTTCAATTAAGAGCGCGCCCCGTGGCTCTGCCCCATATCTTCAGGTCGAAGTCTGGGATCAATCTGGCGGAGTAACACTTCAATTTTTAGGTCGCCGGGAAATCGCCGGCCTTGAAGTCGGATCTGAAATTCGTGCCGAAGGTATGGTCGGAGAAGAAGAAGGCTCTCTCACGATCTTAAATCCTTCGTATGAATTACTTGTCTGAGAAAAACTCTTTCAATAACTCTGCGCACTCAGCTTCAAGCAGACCGGATGTAACCTCAACTTTAAAAATTGAGCGTGGGTCGCGCAGAACATCCCAGACCGAGCCCACTGCACCCGCTTTTTCATCCCATGCCCCATAAACCAAGTGAGAAATACGAGATTGTGCAATAGCACCAGCACACATTGCGCAAGGTTCCAGGGTGACGATCATTGTGCATCCGTCTAACCGTGACTTTTGTAATCGTGAGGATGCATTTCTTATTGCAACTATTTCGGCGTGCGCTGTTGGATCATTATTTGCTTCACGCTCATTAGAGCCTGTTCCAACGACAATGCCGTCGGCATTAACAATAATTGCTCCTACAGGAACATCACCTGTGGCAAGTGCTTGTCGCGCGATAACAAGTGCATCTCTCATGAGATTTTCGTGATCTAGAATTTTACAACTCCAATAATTGTGCGAAATCCTCGCCAAATCCTAAACGACTAGCGATTGCTTCGAGTTGTTCATCAGGAAACAGATCAGGGTCATCACAAAGTGTGGATAGCTCCATTCGGTGCACACCTAAGTCAGAGATGATATCTAAATCACCAGCAGGAAACGGTTCGTCGTCCTCCTCGGGCATATCCAAATCACAAATTTCAATGAACTCTGCTGCAATGTCGTAATCAACAGCATATGAAACATCACTTAAGAACAATTTAATGTGCGATCCCAGAACACGAATGATCATAAAAAACTCTTCATCAATGGCTAACAGTGCGAGCGCGCCACCATTTGTCTGTTGTGACTTAAGTCGCTCAATTATCTGAGGAAGATCCTGCGCATCTGGAAGAAGGGCTAAAGACCAACGACCGTCTTCGTGCCAGGCAGCCACTGCGATATCCACGTCATTGATCAGCGGTTGGCTGTCCTGGTCCTGGCTCACGTTGCCCATATTCCCACTCATTGGTGCGGAAAGAAAGGGCGGTAAGGTACGGGTTATGAAAGTCCATGTTGCCAACCATCCCCTGATATCTCACAAGTTGACGGTTCTGCGCGACCACAAGACTGATTCACCAACATTTCGTCACCTTGTTGAGGAGCTCGTGACTTTATTGGCATACGAGGCAACGCGCGAGGTCCGCGTTGAAAAGGTTGAAATTGTCACTCCGGTGCAACCAACCACCGGTGTAAAGCTTGCCCACCCTCGACCTGTTGTCGTTCCAATTCTTCGTGCTGGATTAGGAATGCTCGAAGGAATGAGTCGCTTGATTCCAACAGCTGAAATTGGATTCCTCGGCATGGTCCGTGATGAAAAAACTCTTAAGGCAAGCACATATGCCAACCGACTTCCGGAAGATCTTTCTGGGCGTCAATGTTTTGTATTAGACCCGATGCTTGCAACCGGAGGAACGCTGATAGCAGCAATCAATTTTCTGATTGAACGAGGCGCAACGGAAATTACTGCAATCTGTATTTTATCGGCACCTGAAGGAATCGCAACACTTGAAGCAGCATTTAAGGACTCTGGTATTCCAATTAATTTAGTAACAGGTGCGCTAGATGAACGGCTTAATGAACATGGTTACATCGTTCCAGGTCTGGGCGATGCCGGCGATCGACTTTATGGAGTTGTATAAATGGTATCGACCTCCCCTGGGTATGGAATCACAATTCGCGTTG
>JBILIJ010000014.1:0-31368 GCA_044350045.1 Candidatus Planktophila sp.
AAGTGAGACCAGCGAGAGCAAACGAATCACGGATATCAGAGACGAGAAATACAATCGCCACTGTGTTCATCGCCATTGGAACTCGGCCAAGAATGCCAAATCCGAAGGTTGATGGAGCGTGAGGTTTGCGCATTATTGATGCGTAAGACCCAGCCAAGACTGCCTCAGTTTCTCTCTTTTTCTACGATTTAAAAATAGATTAGAAAATTAGGAATCTATTTCTTGCTGCCACTTGAGCAGAATGTCAAACGCTTTATCGAAACTATCGACAACATATCCTACATCTTCAACGCACCCGCGTACAAAAAGATTGATTCCTTTGCCATCGATCATGTTGCGATCTCTAATGACGCGGGTATCGGTTACTAGGCCAATAATCCCCTTCTTACTCTTATCGTGGCGCATCTCAGACCAGAAAATTCCAATCTCAGTTGCAGTTCCGTCATCGACCATCGGACCATCGAGCAGGGCCAGTACAACATTTGCTCCAAGAACTTCTTTGGCATCGGTATCAAAGATGAACTTGGTTGTGATGGGATCTGGCAGGGCTATCTCATGGGGGACGAAGACCTGCATGCCGGCATCGCGCATACGCTTTGCGCACTGATCAATATAAGAGCGCTCGTATGGAGTAAAGAGTGGTCCTGCAAAATAGATCTTCATTGTTAGTACATCACAGTCTTGGTGAGGTGGTGGGGCCAATGTGTTGCGTGGTAAGTCTTCCAGAAACGGAAATCAACCTGCGGTTGAAGTAAAGGTTCCATCCCTGGTCGACGTTTATTAATCTCTTCAGTAAGTTTAGCAATAACGAAAATTGAACTGGCGCGTAGCTCGATCTCTGCATCACTATCGCGCTTGACCTCGGTCAGAGAATTGATCTGTTTTTCTAACTCTGGTGCATATTCAAAAATTCCCATGACACGCAATCCGACAGGAACGATGTAATCGGCAAATGCGGTGAGCTTTTCTGCATCCTCTAACTTCCACGCACCCCGTGGAGAGAGCGCTAAGTGCATTCCCCAGATTCCTAATTGAGCTAACTTGTAAATATGGATATCGGTGCCGTGATAGTTGCTCACATCACGAAAACGTGGGAATTCAGTAGTTAGTCGTTCGAGTAAACCATCGCCATCAGCATAAAGTTTAGGAGCACACGAGCGAACAAAGCGTGAATAGCGACCCTGATACTTTTCAAGGAGAACTCGCCCAACCTCATTAAAGAGGGTGACTCTCTCATCAAGCATCGGCATTTCGATTGTTCCAGAAAAGACCGACTCAAGATCTTTACGCGTGAGCTTGGCTAAATATTCACCGCTAAAAAATGGGATCCCGGCGTGAATTGCGCGGTGTAAGCAGGCAAGCATCGCTTCTGAGTCGCACCATCTCTTACCCAGATAGTCAGTTTCAAATTTCACTCCAGTTGAAAAATCTGTGAATGCAAAGTTCATTGTGTTCACAACCAAGGTGAAATCCATAAGGACATCAGGATCATTGCCAAAATCAAAGAGCATAGAGCCATCAGGCGTTGCAAACTCTTCGTAAGCCATCCAATCAGCTACTTGCGAAATCTTCTCTGAATTGATCTTTACAAGTGATGCCTCTCGAACTACGTGGCTCACGGTTGTAAGGACAGGTGTATCCCAATGAACAGTTGACATCTTCTTCCCTTACTCGGAGCCGCGGCGATACGGCATGCCGGCCATCGCCGGTGGCGTCAATCGTTGCGCCAAGAAGGTGAGAACTATCAGTGTTGCAAAGTTAGGAAAGACTGTGACAAACTCTTGAGGAATAGTGTCCACGCGCTGATTAACCCACAATCCAAAGAGGGCGATTCCAATTGAAATCGCTGCAAACTTCCAGCGACGTGCAATTGAGTAATAGATTCCTAAAATCGCTGCAACGATGCCTGCCACCATCACCAGGGACATCACCGACTCACTTTGGCGCACTCGCAAAGCATCAGTAAAACCAAAGAGTATCGAACCTGCGAAGACTCCACCTGGTTTCCAGTTTCCGAAGATCACCGTTGCAAGTCCGATAAATCCTCGACCTGCTGTCTGACCCTCTCGGTAGACAGAGGAAGCAACAAGGGCAAGGTATGCGCCACCGAGAGATGCCATCATTCCAGATACCGAAATCGCGATGTATCGAATTCGATATACATTGATTCCGAGAGATTCTGCCGCCATTGGATTTTCGCCTGAGAATCTCATCCGTAGCCCGAACTTGCTACGCCAGAGTATCCAGGAAGTAAGTGGAACAAGAAGAAGGAGTGCCACGGTTACAAGCGAGAGATCTTTTGTAAAACCATGGAGCACTCCAGCGAGGTTTGAAATAAAGAAGATGTTCTGAGCATCAATTTTCTCTAGCAGCGGGGCGATGATTGGAATTGTAAATGTTGGAAATGAATCAACTGGCGGAGAAACTGTGCGGTCTCCACCTACCGGTGGGAAGAAGATTCCGGATAGATAACGAGCTCCACCTGCGGCAATGAGGTTGATTGCTAAGCCAGAAACCGCTTGATCGATGCCTATCTTGACGGTTAATAGTGCGTGGAAGAAACCGGATGCAAGTCCGAAGATTGCAGCGGCTGCAAATCCAACTAGTGGCCCGTGTAGATAACCAAACCAGGCCGCCGTCCATGTACCAACGATCATCATTCCTTCAAGGCCAATATTAATAACACCTACACGCTCAGCCCAAAGCCCACCAAGTCCGGCCATGAGCAGTGGAATTGCAAAGCGCAAAGTTGCTCCAGATGTTCCTGGTGAAGTGATATCTGTTGCACCTGTTACTAATTCAACGAGTGAGATGATGAAGAAGAGACCGGCTACCGCTAACGTGATGCGAGCTGGTGATGTAAAGAATTTCTTAGCCTTGCTTGATTTCTTCTCAGGAGTTTTAGTAGTCATCACTGTGATTCCTTTAGGCTAGAAGCTTCGGCATTGACTTTTCCTACCGCCCGTTGCTGTTGGCGCAGGTTGATACGTGCAACTACTTCGTAGGCGACAACGATGGAGAGAACGATTGTTCCCTGCATCACGATTACGATCTCTGGCGGTACTCCTTCAAATTCAAGGACGGGTGCTGTGCGCTCTAAGAATGACCAGAGAAAGGCGGCAAAGAAAATTCCGACTGGGTGATTTCTTCCAAGCAACGCCAGAGCCAAACCAGTAAAGGCATAACCGGCTGGAAAGGCCATGCTGTACGAATGTGTATCGGAGAGCAGGGTTCCGATTCCGACAAGACCAGCGATCGCACCAGATAACACGGTGGTAATAAAGATCATTCCTGGTGCGTTAACACCACTTGAGCGGGCTGCTCTAAAAGATAACCCGGTAGCACGAAGGTTAAAACCAAAAACAGTTTTGTTAAGCATCACCCAATAAGCAATACCTACAGCAATTGCGACAAAGAGGTATGAGTAAATCTCTCCATCAAAGGCTTTTATGGTTGGCATCTGCCCGCTCAGAGGAATCTGGGGAGTTTGGAGATTCTGAGATCCTTCGGGCAATGTGCCGAGGAGATCTTCACTGAGCAAGAATGCAATAATCGCTGCAGCAATAAAGTTAAGCATAATGTTGCTAATAACTTCAGATACTCCGCGGCGAACTTTGAGGTATCCGGCAATTGCTGCCCACAATCCACCTGCGAGCATCGCCGTGATAATAATGAGTGTCACATGCATAATCGGTGGAAGGTTTACAGCCGCACCGACTACTGCGCCAAAGAATGCGCCCATTCGATACTGGCCATCGATACCAATGTTAAAGAGCAGCATTTTAAATCCGATTGCGGCAGCGACCCCAGCCATGTAATAGGCGATTGTCTGGTTGAGTTCGGAGACAAGATTACGTGGCTGAAAACCGTAAGAAACCATTTCAGCAAACATGTCAATGGGATTAACTCCACGGATTGTCAGAATAATGTAGACAAATACCAATGAACTTAAGATCGCTACTACTGGGGCGAGTGTGCCCCAAAAAATTCTGCTCTTTGTCATGCGCTGATAGCTCCAGTCATCGCTAGGCCGAGATCTTCAGCAGTTGTTGTTGCAGGGTTAAGGATTGAGACGATGCTTCCGCTATAAATCACTGCGATCCGATCAGAGAGTGAGAAGAGTTCTTCAAGGTCGGCAGAGATCAACAGAATTCCTGCACCGCGTGTACGCGCTTTCATGAGTTGTTCCCAAATAATCGCTTGTGCGCCAACATCTACTCCGCGAGTAGGTTGTGCCGCAATTATCAAGTGAGGATCTCCACTAAGTTCACGACCGACAATAAATTTCTGTTGATTTCCACCCGAAAGCGCACTCGCCAAGACATTTACTCCGGGTGTTCGCACATCAAATTCTTCAACGACTCGTTTAGAATCTTGGGCGGCAGATCCTTTATTCACCCAGATGCCTTTAGCCATAGGCTGCGAAAATTGATGGCCAAGGATGCGGTTCTCCCACAGCGGCGCGGACATAAGAAGGCCATCACGTTGGCGATCTTGTGGAATGTAACCAACGCCGGCATTTCTGATTTCTCGCGTAGGTGTAGTTGCAGCATTGAGGCCAAGTACTTCAACAGTTCCAGATGATGGTGTCATCAGCCCCATGATCAATTCAATAAGCTCACTTTGACCATTTCCTTCAACTCCTGCCAAGCCGAGGATTTCACCCCCATGAAGATCAAGGTTTACGCCACGAAGAATTTCGCGTCCATCAGCACGTGAATAAGAAGCGCCCTTGATTGTTAAAATACTTCTGGCGCTTATGTTCTGTACCCCCGCCTTTGGCTTAGGTAATTCACCACCAACCATCAACTCAGCAAGCTCATTTTTACTTGTCTCTTGCGGTTTGCGAGTAGCAACGGTGGTGCCTTGTCGCATGATCGTAATCTCATCTGCGATCGAAAGTACTTCATCTAATTTATGGGAGATAAACAGGACTGTGAGCCCCTTATTTACAAGTTCACGCAAGTTCGTAAAGAGTTCTGTTACTTCTTGTGGGACTAATACCGCTGTTGGTTCATCAAGAATCAGAATCTTCGCACCGCGGAATAGCACCTTGGCGATTTCAACTCTTTGGCGTTCTCCGACACCAAGGTTAGCCATTGATTCATCGGGATCAATATCTAGCTGATATGTCTCTGCTATTTCCAGCAGCTTCCTTCGTGCCTCATCAAATTTAATTACAAAACCGAAGCGAGATGGTTCACTTCCTAAGATTACATTTTCAAGTACGGTGGCGTTATCTGCTAACTTAAAGTGTTGGTGGACCATACCAATACCAAGTGCGATCGCATCTTGTGGGGATTTTAGCGAGACTTCCTTGTCAAAAACTTTAACTGACCCTGCATCAGGACGGACTAAACCGTAAAGAATCTTCATCAATGTGGATTTTCCAGCGCCATTTTCACCAATGATTGCATGAATAGAGCCTTCACGAACATGGAGTGAGACATCCTGGTTTGCAATTACGCCAGGGTACTTCTTCTCTACGCCATTAACTTCGAGAATATTTGCCACTTGTGACTTCTTTCTATTGTTTAAGTATTTAAGTATGAAGTGCGCCGCTATCTCAGCGGCGCACTTCACATTACTTAATTGATTTATGCCTTTGGATCAGTTGGAACTACAACATCACCTGAAGCGATCTTTGCTGCGAACTCATCGATCTTTGCTGTGATGTCATCGATGTATCCACCTGTTGTGGTGTATCCAACGCCGCCTTCAGCAAATCCCCAAGTCTTTACTCCTGCAGTATCAACACCTGCAAGTGCATCAGCTACGAATGCTGCAACGCCTACGTCAACGCGCTTGAGCATTGATGTAAGGATTGTTGTTACATAATCAGCATGTGCTGGGTAAGTTGCTTCATCAGCATCTACGCCGATTGACCACTTCTTGAGTTCAGATGCAGCCTTATGTGCACCAGTTCCGGTTCCGCCAGCTGCTGCATAAATAACATCAGCACCGTTCTCGTACATACCCTTAGCAGCTTCGTATCCCTTTGCAGGATCGTTAAATCCTGAGAAATCTGGGAAGTTAGAGATGTAGGTTGACTGAACCTTGATTCCTGGGGTTACAGCCTTTGCGCCTGCGATGAAGCCAGCCTCAAACTTTGCGATCAACGGTGTATTTACTCCACCGATAAATCCAACGTTATTTGACTTGCTCTTCAATGCAGCTGCAACACCAACGAGGTATGAGCCTTCTTCTTCTTTAAAGACGATGCTGTGTACGTTTGGTGCAGTTACAGATGAATCGTCAACGATTCCCCATGTTGTGTCAGGGAATTCTGGTGCGACCTTTGCAAGTGCTGCAGCATATGTGAATCCAACGACCACGATTGGGTTTGCACCCTTTTCTGCCATCAGACGAAGACGCTCAGCGCGCTGATCATCTGTTGCTGTTGGGTTGTCTTGTGACTCAATGAGCTCAAGTGATTCGTTAGCTGCGAGTAGTGGTTCTACTCCGATATATGCAAGCTGGTTAAACCCTGGAACATCGCGTCCACCTAGGCTATAGGCGATTCCGATTGTTCCTGAAAGGTTTGTTGCTGCATCTTCGCTATCGCTACCGCAACCGGTAACAACTGTGGCGGTTAGGGTTGCAGCAAGTGCAATTACTCCCCAACGGCCTAGAAGTTTCTTCTGCATTCGGTATTTCTCCTTTTGTTTATTTGAGTGATCACTCATTTACTCAACGATCTACCTTGTTGAAAGCGATCGTCTGCAACTCCCGGGGAGGTGCACACGATCCTCTCTCAATAAGTTGTACATCGACCATTGAATGCTCGGGTGGGGTGCTAGCCCCGGTTGTGAGGTGCTTAATCATTAACTGCATCGCATGCGCTCCTTGAACGCGTGCATCTCGGGCGATCACAGTTAGTGGAGGACTAATCAATTCTGCAAAATCAAGGTCATCAAAACCGATGATTGAAATCTGGTCTGGCACCCTTACTCCCTTGTCACGAAGGGCATGCAGGGCTCCGATGGTCATCAGATTGTTGGCGGTAAAAACGGCAGTCGGAGCCTCATCTGTTTCAAGGAGCGCAGACATCGCTGCATATCCACCCGCTTCGCTGAAATCAGATTCAATGAAATAGCGTGGGGTGATTGAAGCCTTTTTTAATGATTGGCGAAAGCCATCAGCTCGCTTCTTCCCAGGCGTAGTGGTCAATGGACCACTAATCATGGCGATCTTCTTATGGCCAAGCCCAATTAAATAATCAGTGGCAACGGATGCGCCTTTGGAATTATCAGTAAGAGCTGAGCTGAATTTTTCGCCGTCTCGCGTTACGCGGTCGACAAAGACAATCGGCAGACCGAATTGACTAAAAAATGAGGGGCCTTCTTCATCTTCAGTCAGAGGTGCCATGATCACACCATCAACGCGTCCGAATAACTGGGAGAGCGCCTTCTCTTCACGTTGGCGCGAATCTCCTGTATTGACGAGCAAGATCATTCGATCTTCGCCAACAGCGCTTTCGGCACCTTCGACGATTGAAGCAAAAAATGGGTTGGTGATATCTGGGACAACAATTGCAATAATCCCTGTCCGACCAGATTTAAGATTTCTCGCCGCAGCACTCGGGCGATAATTCAATTCAATAATTGCTTTGCGAATTTTTTCTTCGTTACGGACGGTGAAGCCGCTGAGGTGACGAGAGATTGTTGCAACTGAGACACCGACATGTTTAGCCACGTCGGTAATTGTTACAGTAGACAACGCCGGGCTCCTTTTCGGTAGAAACTTGTCGGTAGAAGAATCGTTACTGGTAACGATTGCAGATAACCTATCTCGTGGAGTACATTGCCGTCTAGGGCGTCCAGCTTATATTTCTACGTGTCGCGGGGAGTATTACATGTCACAGCAGCCATATGTTGTAGTCGTTGGTAGCACAATGATTGACATGGTTGCGTATACAAAAAAAGTTCCGAACGCAGGTGAAACAGTAATCGGTGATTCATTTGCATTGGGCTTTGGTGGCAAAGGTGCTAACCAAGCAGTAATGGCAAGACGTCTTGGTGCAAGAGTCTCGATGGTGAATACCTTAGGTGACGATGTATTTGGAGACACTACTCTCTCTAATTTCCAAGAGCAAGGCATCGATGTGACGTTCGTATCACGAGCCGCTGGGGCTAGCGGAGTCGCTCCTATCTGGGTTGAACCCGATGGAAGTAACCGAATTATCTGTGTTCCTGGGGCAAATAATGCAATGACTCCGGCACAGGCTAAATCTGCACTTGAGAGTTTGAAGGGGTATGGAATCGTGATTGGCCAGCTTGAAATTCCACAAGAAGTCACGATTCAGGCTTTTGCAACAGCTCGCTCATTTGGTGCACACACTGTTTTAAATCCCGCTCCCTTTGCTGCGATATCGCCGGAATTAATTGCGCTCAGCGATTGGATAATTCCAAACGAGAGTGAATTTGCGGGAATGCATCCCCAAGGTTTAGAACCAACAAGTGATGAAATCATTCTTCAACTTGCAGGAACACTAAACACTCGCTTTGCAGTAACTCTTGGTGACAATGGAGCAGCCTTTACAACTCTCGATGGAAGAGTCGAACGCGTCAGTGCACCACAGGTCACCGCAATCGATTCCACAGGGGCCGGTGACGCATTTGTAGGGGCATTTTCCGTCGGTATAGCCCTTGGATTACCTGATCGACAGGCGATCGCCTTGGGCTGCGCATGTGCAACAGATAGTGTCACTAGACTTGGAACTCAATCTTCATATCCAACACCGACGATGGCCGAGGCGATTCTTCACTCGATTGGCTAGCTCTACCTAAGAAAGCAGAGGGTCCACCTGTGGCAGATTCCAGTTTCGATGTAGTTTCAAAGATTGATCGCATGGAGCTTGATAACGCGATTAACCAGGCTATCCGTGAGATCGACACTCGCTTTGATTTTAAGAATACCGGCGCAAAGATTGAGATGGCTGGAGAGAAGATTAGTATCGAGGCCGATACAGAAGAGCGTGCGAAAGCTACTCTGGATGTTGTTAAGGATAAATTGATTAAGCGTGGAGTATCACTCAAGCATATTGATCCGAGCGAGCCGCAGTTATCAGGAAAGATATACAAGATTTCTTGCCCCCTTAAAGAAGGTATCTCTACAGAAAATGCTAAGAAGATTGCAAAATTTCTTCGCGACGAGGGGCCAAAGTCAATAAAGAGTCAGATTCAAGGCGATGAATTGCGAGTAACCAGTAAGAGTCGAGATGACCTTCAGGATGCAATCGCAATGATTAAAGATGGTAAATGGGATTTTGCAGTTCAATTTGTGAACTTTAGATAGCAATGAGTGAAGATAAGGCTAAGGTCAGAAGCCTCGGCCTCCTTTTTGGAGTGAGCGCTTACACACTCTGGGGACTCTTTCCAATCTATTGGCTTTTACTTAAACCGGCAAGTGCGATCGAGATTGTCTCTCACCGTGCTGTATGGACGCTGGTCTTCTGCTTCATAGTTTTATGGCTGACAAAGACTCTTAGCTCAACTCTGGCGCTATTGAAGCGACCAAAGATAGTTGCGGGTCTTTTCTTAAGTTCAATTCTTATCTCAGTTAATTGGATTATCTATATCTACGCCGCTACCTCAAACCATGTTGTTGAAGCAGCGCTTGGGTATTACATCAACCCCATAGTTGTTATTGCAACAGGTGTGATTGTTCTGAAAGAGAAGATGAGGCCGCTTCAGTGGGCCTCACTCGGTGTTGCAACGCTAGGTGTCGCTGTCCTCACAATTGATTATGGGCGCCTACCGTGGATAGCGCTGGGCTTGGGTCTATCTTGGGGCAGTTATGGCTTAGTAAAGAAAAAGCTCGGACTCGGAGCTCTTGAAGGATTATCAATTGAAACTCTGATTTCAAGTGGTGCCTACCTCGCCTATCTCATCTGGCTTGGCAATCAAGGTCAGGGACAATTTGGACTCTCTTGGGGAATCACTTTGCTCTGTATTAGCGCTGGGGCAGTCACAGCAATTCCACTCTTACTCTTTAATGGAGCAACAAATCGATTGCCACTTACTCTTGTCGGCTTATTGCAATACATCACACCAACACTTCAGTTTTCGATCGGTGTCTGGTATTTCAAAGAAGATATGCCTGCGGCTCGTTGGACCGGCTTCTTAATTATTTGGATCGCTTTAATTACCCTTGCCGTTGATCTGGTTAAATCAGGCAGATCGATCGATCACAGCATCACATAGCGAGAAGAGCGCGCCGGTTGCATCATTTACCGGCAGTGGCCCCAATAGGTTTCGTGCTTGATTAGCTATACCCAATACTTGTTCGCGCGATTGATCAAGAGCTGGGTGTTGGCGTAACTGATCCAAAACCTGATTAACAACAATCTGATCACTGATAGGACCTTTAAGAAGTTCTTGCAGATCACGATCCTCGGCACGGTTAGATTTCATTACATTGAGAGTGACCAAGGTTGGAACACCCTCTTTCAGATCTGTCCCCGGAGTCTTACCTGACTCTTCAGATTGGCTAGCAATATCGATTACATCATCGACTAACTGAAAAGTAATTCCGATCTTTTCGCCGAAGGCAGCCAGCGCATCGATCTGATCGTGGGGAGCACCAGAGAGCATCGCACCGAATTGAGCACTAGCTGCGATGAGTGATCCTGTTTTATCTGCAACAACACTTAAGTAGTGCTGCAGTGGATCGACGCCTTCAGCTGGACCTTGAGTCTCCATAATTTGTCCAATAACAAGACGTTCAAATGTCTGTGCTTGTAGGTGTACCGCCGCCGAACCTAAATCGGCCAACATATCTGAGGTCCGCGCAAAGAGATAATCACCGGTTAAAATCGCAACGGTATTTCCCCATCTATTATTTGCGCTTTGAACTCCGCGCCTAAGTGGAGCTTCATCCATCACATCATCGTGATAAAGGGTTGCTACATGTGTGAGTTCACAAACAACAGCCGCCTCGATGATGCCATGTGCGGTTGGATCTCCATAATGTGATGTGATCAAAGTAAGAAGCGGACGAAGACGTTTTCCTCCCGCCTCAACTAGGTGGCGAGAAGTTTCTATAACTAATGGGTACTTTCCTTCAATCTGTAAGCGCAACAGCGCTTCGACTTCGACCATTCGCTTGGCAAGATCGGCCTCCAGCGCTGGCGCAAGATCTGGAATACCAAAAGATGACATCAGCGAAGGAAGAAGGCAGTTTGAGTGATGTAGTCAAGAACGGGAGCTGGAAAGACACCGAGGGCAAGAGTGATCGCAAGAGATGCCAAGATAGTAATGCGTGTGTAAATCGATGGAATCACAACACTTGTTCCATCCTCTATCGGATCCTTGAAGAACATCACAACGATCACGCGAATGTAGAAGAAGGCAGCGATAGCTGATGAGAGAACACCCGTAATGAGAATTGCTGTGTTGCCACTTTCATAAGCCGCTGAGAATATGGAGAATTTTCCAACAAAACCGCTAGTAAGCGGAATACCGGCAAATGCAAGAAGTAGAAATGAGAAAGCGATTGCAATCCATGGAGATCTCTTTCCCAGACCTGCCCAGCGATTGAGATCTGTTACTTCACCTGATGCATCGTTGATCAATGAAACGATGGCAAAGGCACCCACGGTTGCAATACCGTATGCAAAGAGATAGAAAATTGTCGCATCAAGTCCAGATTTATTTAGCGCAATGACTCCTGATAGCAAGAAGCCGGCATGGGCGATCGATGAATAAGCCAGCATGCGCTTGACATCCCGTTGCGAGATGGCAACAAGTGAACCAAATACCATTGTTATCAGTGCAATTGCAGTGAGCATTGGCCGCCACTGCCATACATCGCCTGCAAATGCGACGTAGAAGATACGAAGCATCGCGCCAAATGCTGCAACTTTTGTAGCTGCTGCCATAAAGGCAGTTACTGCAGTTGGAGAGCCTTGATAAACATCAGGTGCCCATGAATGAAATGGGACTGCGCTGACTTTAAAGAGCAAACCGACGCTCACAAAAGAGATACCGATTAAGAGGAATACATCATTTGCAGTACCGCCCGTAACCGCACTTGCGATACCCGCATAGGTAATCGAGTCTGAATATCCATAAAGATAGGCAACGCCGAAGAGGAAGAATGCAGATGAGAATGCACCAAGGAGAAAATACTTAAGGGCAGCTTCTTGTGATGCAAGGCGACGTCGACGTGCCAACCCGGCCATCAGATAGAGAGGCAATGAGAGCACTTCTAGTGCAACAAAGAGAGTGATGAGATCAGTTGCAACTGTGAACAGGAGCATTCCAGCGATTGCAAAGAGTGTCAGAGGGTAAATCTCAGTGATTCGAATATTGGCAGCCTGTGCCTGACGTTCTTCATCAGAGCCTGGAGCAGCTGTTGGAGCTGCTGCAAACTTATCGCTATCTGCCAGAAGAAGAATTGCAATAATCGCAATAATCAAGATGCTCATTTGAAGTAGGTATCCAGCACCATCAAAGGTGACAGAGCCCATTGCAGCCTTAGATGAATAGTTTCCACGTGTGCGAACCAGCATGGCTAGGGCAATAAACAAGGTAAAGACCGAGAGCGCCAACTGTGATGAACTGCGTGATTTGCGTGGAGCAAAAGCTTCGATCAGGACTCCAACGAGTGCACCGCCGAGCACGACCAAAATTGGTGCCAGCATTCCATAATTTAGGATTGGAGATGTAAAGGTACCCACTTACTTTCCTCCATTCATCGTTGGTGCCGGATCGCTATAACCCTGCTGTTGCACAATATGTGCTGCCGCCGGATTAATGATCGTGAGCAGTGGTGAAGGATAAAAGCCTAAGAAGATAATGATTGCAATAACTGGTGCAATCGCTAACTTTTCACGCAGATTGAGGTCTTTCAGGTTTTCATTTCCAGGTGTTGTCTCACCGTGCAGTGCGCGTTGTACTGGAATCAAAATATAAAGTGCGGCGAGAACAATTCCAAAGGTAGCGATAATCGCTGCTACTGGATATCTCGTATAAGTGCCGACCAGAACAAGAAATTCACTGACGAAGCTGGAAAGTCCTGGAAGGGCAAGTCCGGAGAGTCCCGCGATAAAGAAGGACCACGCCATAATTGGTGTAACTCTCTGTAGCCCTCCAAAATCTGAAATTGTCGAAGATCCACGGCGAATAATCATCCATCCTGCAACTAAGAAGAGCGCTGCGGTTGAGAAGCCGTGATTAAACATATACAAAGTTGCACCGCTCTGAGATTGCGTAGTCATCGCAAAGATTCCGAGAGTAATGAAACCAAAGTGTGAAATTGATGTATATGCAATCAATCTCTTGATGTCCTTGGCTCCGATAGCCAAGAATGCACCATAGAGAATGGAAATCAGAGAGAGCACAATAATGACCGGAGTAAATGTCTTGCTTGCATCTGGAAAGAGTGAGAGACAGAAGCGGATCATTCCGTAAGTTCCGACCTTGTCAAGAATTCCAAGGAGAAGGATGGAAGTACCAGCCGATCCGCTCTTTGCTGCATCAGGCAGCCAGGTATGAAACGGCCATAACGGTGCTTTGATTGCAAATGCAATAAAGAATCCTAAGAAGAGAATGTTCTGCGTTGTAGAGCTCATCCCATTGTGTAGCTCTGAGAGTTTGGTGATATCAAATGTGACTTCGCCGTTTTGACCTGAAATCACGAATAGTCCGATGATCGATGCAAGCATCAGTAGGCCGCCAAAGAGGCTGTAAAGAAGGAACTTAACTGCCGCTGCTGCACGTTCTCCGCTGCCGTATCCACCAATGAGGAAGTAGATAGGAATCAGCATTGCCTCGAAGAATACGTAGAAGAGAAAGAGGTCAGTTGCCGCAAAGACTCCGATGACCATAGTTTCAAGAACTAGAATCAAAATGTAGAAAGTTTTAACTCCCCAGCGACCGCCTTCTGATTCATTCCAGCCACCAAGAATGACAACTGGAGCGAGAATTACTGACATAAGAATAAGAACAAGTGCGATTCCATCGACGCCTAAGGCCCAGTTGATTCCAAAAGATGGAATCCATGAGTAGCTCTGGCGAAACTGAAGTTCAGTATTTTCAACGTTGAAATTCAAGGCCTTAACGATGGTGGCAGCTGCCACAACTATTGTTGTACCTAAAGCTACTTGCTTAACTAAACGTTCCTGGGCTGAAGGTATAAGAGCGATCAGAATTGCACCAAGTAATGGAAGAAGCATGATTATTGTCAGAGTCATTATTGAGTCACCACCCAAATTGCCGCAAGAAGAACGAGCGCACCAACAAGGATGAGGGCGGCATATGAACGGACGTAACCTGACTGAGTGCGACGAAGAGTTGCACCAGAACCAACTGTCATGGCACCGATTCCACGAACTGCGCCATCGATGACTTTTTCATCCACGGCAACAAGTCCATCTGTAAGTACCTGCCCCGGACGCATAAAGAGAGCCTCATTGACAACATCTTGTCCGAGATCATTACGAGCTAGACGAGTTGCAAATGAAACATCTTTAGGTGCAATGGCATCGACAGCTTTAAATTGATACTTAATCAAAGCTATCGTGACTCCGATAATCACTGCAGAAATTGCCAGGATTGTGACAACGCTATGTGGCAGTAACTCTTCATGGTGATCGTGTTCTGCAAAGAGCGGAGAGAGCCAATGAACAAGGGCTTCACCTTGAGTCAATAGATATCCTGCAGAGACCGATCCGATGGCCAAGATCGCCATTGGAAGCCACATCAGCGCTGGAGATTCGTGCGGGTGAACTCCATCATCCCAGCGTGGTTTGCTCGTGAATGTGAGAACCATGACGCGAGTCATATAAAAGGCGGTAATCACAGCTCCAAGAAGTGTGATGCTTCCAAGAATAATTCCTTGTGCCCCTCCTGAATTAAATGCTGAGGCGATAATTTCATCCTTAGAGTAGAAACCTGCAAATGGTGGAATGCCGATAATTGCAAGGTATCCAAGTCCAAATGTAATAAAAGTAATTGGCATCATTTTTCGCAAGCCACCATATTTGCGCATATTGACTTCATCATTCATGCCATGCATGACAGAACCAGCACCGAGGAACATTCCAGCTTTAAAGAACCCGTGTGTAAGCAGGTGCATAATTGCAAAGGCATATCCAGCAGGTCCAAGGCCAGCACCGACGATCATGTAACCAATCTGTGACATGGTTGATGCGGCCAGTGCTTTCTTAATGTCATCTTTTGCCATACCGATAACTGCGCCAAAGATCAGGGTGATGACTCCAACAATGACAACTAGTAGTTGTGCAGTTGGCGCGGCATCAAAGACAAAGTTTGAGCGAACAATGAGATAGACACCTGCGGTGACCATTGTTGCAGCATGGATGAGTGCAGATACAGGAGTTGGTCCCGCCATCGCGTCCCCCAGCCATGCCTGCAATGGGAACTGTGCGGACTTTCCGGCGGCAGCGATAAGCAACATGATGCCCATCGCTGTAAGTGCGGGAGTTCCAACACGTTCAACAGATTCTTTGACACCTTCAAATGAGACTGTACCCATAGTTGCAAAGGCGATCATGATTGCAAAAGACAAGCCCATGTCACCAATTCGGTTCATCACAAAGGCCTTCTTTGAAGCAGTTGCATATGCAGGCTTTTTATTCCAGAAACCAATAAGAAGGTATGACGCTAGTCCCACGCCTTCCCAACCTACATAGAGGTTGAGATAAGAGTTACCAAGAACCAGAAGCAACATCGCGGCAATAAAGAGGTTGAGGAATGCAAAGAAACGGCGGCGGTTCTCATCATGAGCCATATAAGAGATGGAGTAGATGTGAATCAGAGTACCTACACCGCTGATAAGTAAGACAAAGCAGATTGAAAGCTGGTCAAGTAGCAATGCAGCATCAACTTTGAAGGTTCCTACTTCAATCCAGGTAAAGAGAGTTTGAGTTATGGCGCGTTCTTCTGTTGAGCGATTGGTCATCGCAAAGAAGTGCATGAGGCCAAGAACAAATGACCCAGCTGACATTGCAGTGGCAAGAAGATGCCCCCACTTATCCGCCTTTCGGCCAATGAGAAGTAGAAATGCGGCACCAAATAACGGTAGACCGATCAAATAAACGAGTGAGCTTGCAGTAACCATGACTATCGCTTCAACAAACTAGCATCATCGATAGATGCTGATCGGCGGGAACGATATATCGCAACAATAATTGCAAGGCCAACAACAACTTCACATGCGGCTACAACCATTGTAAAGAATGCAACGATCTGACCGTTGAGGTTGCCATTCATGCGCGAGAAGGTGACGAGAGTCAGGTTGCCAGCATTGAGCATTAATTCAATACACATGAAGACAACAATCGCGTTACGACGAACAACTACTCCGACTGCGCCAATTGTGAATAGGAGAGCAGCTAGGTAGAGATAGTTAAATGGATCCACTTACTTCTCCTCCTTCACTGTTGGGTCAACGACATCAAGTTGGAATTGCCCTGATTCAAGAACATCTCCGCGTGCTTTCAGCGTTGCAGAAATCGATGTGGGCGCAGGTGTTCCATCTGGAAGAAGTGCCGGAACATCAACTGCGTTATGGAGTGCGTAAACACCAGGACCTGGCAGGCCGGCAGCATCGCTGAGCGAACCAGTGCGAAAACGTGCGATCGCTTGTTCGCGCTGACTTGGACGGTGATTGGTTCGCTGATGATGAGCAAGAACCATTGCCCCTAGTGCTGCGGTAATTAGTAGGGCTGAGATAACTTCAAATGGCCAGACATAATCTGAAAAGAGCAACATTGCAATACCTTCGACGTTGCCGCCCGTATTCGCCACTTCCAGACCAACAGGGACGCGGCCGAGTGTTGCCCGAGCGATAAGTGTGACCAAGAGTCCGCCAAAGCCAAGTGCTGCAGCAATGGCAACCCAGCGCAGCCCCTTGATTGTTTCAACAAGAGAGTCCGATGCATCAACGCCGACCAACATCAAAATAAATAAGAAGAGCATCATGACCGCGCCTGTATAGACAACGATCTGAACAACGCCAAGGAATACAGCTCCTTGTGCGATATAGAAAATTGCCAAAGTAACCATCACAAATGCGAGCAAGATTGCAGAGTGAACAGCCTTTTTAACAACCAACATTCCAAGGGCTGCAACAACTGAAAGTGGGGCCAGCACCCAAAACATGACAGTCTCTGGTGTTGCAATCTCCAACATTTTTATTGCTTCCCTTCTTGGGAAGGATGAGCTGTAGTCACATCTCCATTGTAATAATTTGTGTCATTCATTCCGGGATACATCGGATGAGGTGGTTGCAACATTCCTGCACGCAACGGTGCAAGGAGGTCTTCCTTCTCAAAGATTAATTTTTCACGAGAGGAATCTGCAAGTTCGTACTCATTTGTCATTGTTAAAGCACGCGTTGGACATGCTTCAATGCATAAGCCGCAGAAAACACAACGGAGATAATTAATCTGATAAACCTTGCCGTAGCGCTCACCTGGTGACATCTGGTTATCAGGAGTGTTATTGGCACCCTCAACAAAGATTGCATCGGCAGGACAAGCCCATGCACATAGCTCGCAGCCAATACATTTCTCTAAACCATCAGGGTGACGATTGAGTTGATGGCGACCGTGAAAACGTTCTTCAGTTGGCGCTTTTACATCTGGGTATGCAACGGTGAGATTTTTCTTAAACATGGCACGGAATGTGACCCAAAAGCCTTTTGCTTGCTGGACAAGCGGGGCTGGTCCAGGTTGGTTTACCTCAACGAATGAGACGTCATCAACATTCGGGGCGACACCGCTCTTCTTTGGCTCGATTGAATTACTCATGAGCGCCTCCTGACTTTGCTGAAACGTTGAGTGAAGAAACTCCTGGAAGTGAAGGAACTGGGAAATCCGGAGCTGGGCTTTCTGGGTGTGACGCTTGTGACTTTTGCTTGCTTCGTTCAAAAAGTGATGTGATTGCAAGAGCGATAAGGATAAGTCCGAGTGTGAAAGCAATAATCACAGTGCGCGATGCACCTTGTTGCTGGATTACACGAAGTGTTGCAACAGTTAAAATCCACAGTAACGAGACCGGAATAAGAACCTTCCAACCAAACTTCATGAATTGGTCGTAACGAAGTCGTGGCAAAGACGCACGTAGCCACATGAAGATAAAGAAGAAGATATTTACCTTAAGGAAGAACCAGACGATTGTGAACCATCCACCAAGCCAGGCTTCGGTAAAACCAAGCCCTGGGGGCGCGTGATATCCGCCCAAGAACAAGGTTGTTGCAAGTGCTGAGACGGCCACGATATTTACATATTCGGCCAAGAAAAAGAGAGCAAATTTAAGTGATGAATACTCAGTGTGGAAGCCACCTACGAGTTCACCTTCAGCTTCAGCTAAGTCAAAAGGTGCACGGTTGGTTTCACCGACCATAGAAATTACAAAGATAACAAAAGAAGGGAAGAGAACTATCGCATTCCAATAATTTGCATGCTGGGATCCGATAATTTCTGAAGTGGACATAGAGCCGGCGTAGATAAACACAGCAACGAGGGAGAGTCCCATAGCGATTTCATATGAAATTACCTGCGCACTCGAGCGCAATCCACCCAATAGCGGATAAGTAGAACCTGATGACCATCCGGCAAGAACTACGCCGTAAACGCCAATTGAAGTTACAGCGAGGATGTAGAGAACACCGACTGAGAGATCTGTCAGCTGCATAGCTGTCTCTCGACCAAAGAGATTTACTTTGCCTGTCATCGGAATAACAGCAAAAGACATAAAGCACATTGAAGCGGCGATAATTGGCGCTGCAATAAAGACGACCTTATCGGCTGCTGCAGGAATGATGTCTTCTTTCAGCGCAAGCTTTACACCATCTGCTAAAGATTGAATGAGACCAAATGGTCCAACGCGGTTTGGTCCTGTACGTAGTTGCATCTTCGCCAATACTCGGCGTTCGGTCCAGACTGCAAGCAGCGTTGAGACAACGCAAATAATAAAGACCAAAAGGGCCTTTACTACGATGAGCCAACCTGGATCTTGTGCAATGAGCTCTGCATTTGTCATGCCTTCACCACCGTTACTAGTTCACCATGGACAGCTTCAAGAGTATGCAATGGATTAGAGCCAATTGAATTACGTGGAAGCCAGACAGCATCATCATGAATTTCTTCAACAAGTACTGGAAGAGTGATACTTCCTTGTGTATTTGAGATACGTAGACGATCTCCTGTTGCAACACCAATTTTTGCGGCCCGCGATGGTGAGATCACTGCAAGTGTTGGCCTGCGGGTTCCAGCTAAATTATCTTCACCAGCTTGGAGTGTGCCTTCATCAAGGAGGCGACGCCACGAAGTAATAATTGCTTGATCGCCAGTAACTTGTAGCGGTGCTCCTGGATTTACGGAAATGTGTGGTGCGCGTGCACCCTCCCACTTTCCAAGTTGAGCAAATTCTCTCGCTGCCGCTGTAACGGTGCCGAGCATAATTGACTGACCCATCGCATCTGCAAGCACTGAAAGGATGCGGACATCACTTCGGTTTAATGATTCGGCAACTGCTGCTGCAAATGCACGAGGGCGGCCTTCCCAGTTGATGTAGCTGCCGTACTTTTCTGTCACTGCTGCGACAGGAAGCACGACATCTGCAACTTCAGTTACAGATGAATGTGCGATTTCAAGAGAGACTACGAAAGCCTTTTTAAGCGCATCGTTTGTACGTGCACGCTGTGGCATATCTGCAATATCCACGCCACCAATAACAAGTGCATCTAAATCATTGCTGTGAACAGCATCAATCATTGCGCTCACGCTGCGGCCAGGAAGTGAAGGAATTGTGCTGACACCCCATGCAGCAGCGATATCTACACGAGCGGCAGAATCTGAAACTGGGCGACCTCCTGGAAGAAGATGGCTAAATGCACCAGCTTCAAGTGCACCGCGCTCACCAGCACGACGTGGGATCCATGCAATCTTCGCGCCAGTCTTTTCAGCCAATGCACGTGCGGCAGAAAGTAGCCCCGCACTCTCTGATGCGCGTTCTCCAACCAAAATCACAGATTTGGAAGTTAATGCAATTGTTGCCAAAGCTTGCACCTCATTGCCTGGGGCAACCTTGATAAATGCCGCCTTTAACTTATCCATTGCAATTGAGCCCTTGGTGGCAACAGATGTAACAGTAAGTGCGCGCTTTTTAAAGTTTTTATTCAAACGTAAGAAGACGATAGGTGATTCTTCTTCGGGCTCAAATGCGACAAGGAGAACGTGGTCTGCTCCGTCGATATCGCGGTATTGAACTTTAGAGCCAACAACTGTTGACGCAAGGAAGTTTGCTTCCTCGTCAGATGTGACACGTGCTCGGAAATCAATGTCATTTGTGTTCAGTGCAATACGCGCAAACTTTGCATATCCATATGCATCTTCAACTGTTGGACGACCTCCAACGATTACACCTGCGCGTTTGCCAACAAGACCGGCAGCTGCCGCAGCAAGAGCTTCAGGCCATGATGCTGGGACGAGGTCACCTTCGGCGTTACGGACGAGAGGTTGAGTTAAGCGATTTTGGGAAGTGATGTACTTAAACGCCCAACGTCCTTTATCGCAATTCCACTCTTCATTTACTGCTGGATCATCTCCTGCGAGTCGACGCAATGTTTTTCCACGGCGAACATCTGTGCGCATGTCACAACCTGATGCGCAATGCTCACATGCTGATGGAGTTGAGACAAGATCGAATGGTCGCGCGCGGAAGCGGTATGAAGCTCCGGTGAGTGCACCCACTGGGCAAATCTGAATTGTGTTTCCAGAGAAATAAGACTTGAACGGATCCTTTTCGTAGATTCCTACTTGTTGCAATGCGCCACGTTCGTTAAGGGTAATAAATGGATCTGAGGCAATCTGCTCTGAAAAGCGTGTGCAACGTGCGCAGAGAACGCAACGCTCGCGATCAAGGAGAACTTGGGATGAAATATTGATTGGCTTTTCAAAGGTGCGCTTGACGCCGCCAAGTCGAGCTGTTGGATTTCCATTAGACATCGCTTGATTCTGAAGTGGGCACTCGCCGCCTTTGTCACAGACTGGGCAATCAAGTGGATGGTTTCCTAGAAGAAGTTCCATCACACCTTTCTGTGCCTTGTCAGCAACAGCAGATGTGAGTTGGGTTTTTACAATCATATTTGGCTCAACCGGAATGGTGCATGAAGCCTGTGGCTTTGGAAATGCACGGCCGTTAATTTCAATATCAACCAAGCACTGACGGCATGCGCCTACTGGATCAAGGAGTGGATGATCGCAGAATCGTGGAATTTGAATTCCAAGTTTTTCTGCTGCGCGGATGACAAGGGTGCCCTTAGGAACACTTACTTCAAATCCGTCAATGACGACAGTAATCAACTCCACTGCAACGGCGCTCTCTTGTGTAGTCATTATTTACTAGCTCCTACAAAAAGTGTCGATTGCACTGGATCAAATGGGCATCCGCCATTGGCTAAGTGCGCGATGTACTCGTCGCGGAAATACTTGATTGATGAAGTGATAGGGCTTGTTGCTCCATCACCAAGTGCGCAGAATGAACGCCCCATGATGTTGTCGCAGAGATCAAGAAGTTTTTCAAGATCAGCCTCTGTACCTACTCCTGCCTCAAGATCACGCAAGATCTGAACAAGCCACCATGTGCCTTCGCGACACGGTGTGCACTTGCCGCATGATTCGTGCTTATAAAATTCAGTCCAACGTAGCACTGCGCGTACAACGCATGTTGTCTCATCAAAAATCTGAAGTGCCTTTGTTCCAAGCATTGATCCTGCTGCCGATACACCTTCGTAATCCAACGGAATATCTAGATGTGCGTCAGTAAATAGCGGAGTTGAAGAACCACCTGGTGTCCAGAACTTGAGTTTATGGCCGGTGCGTACTCCCCCAGCTAAATCAAGAATTTGTCGTAGCGTGATTCCAAGAGGTGCTTCAAATTGTCCTGGGTTATTTACATGGCCTGACAATGAATAAAGGGTTGCACCCTTTGATTTTTCAGTACCCATTGCTTGGTACCACTCTGCGCCATTTGCAATGATCGCAGGAACGGATGCAATAGATTCAACATTGTTTACAACAGTTGGCTTTGCATACAAACCAGCTATTGCTGGAAATGGTGGACGTAGACGAGGTTGTCCACGGAAACCTTCGAGTGAATCTAAGAGCGCAGTTTCTTCTCCGCAGATATATGCACCTGCACCAATATGAAGAACGACATCAACACCTTTACCTAGAATGCCAGCAGCGTATGCATCGGTAATTGCCTGATTAACTCGACGAACAACGTGTGTGACTTCACCGCGAATATAGATAAAAGCTTGCTTTGCGCGAATTGCGTGGCAAGCAATAATGCAGCCCTCGATCAAGACATGTGGGTTTGCCATGAGAAGCGGCGTATCTTTACAGGTTCC
This sequence comes from Candidatus Planktophila sp., assembly GCA_044350045.1. Taxonomy (GTDB): domain Bacteria; phylum Actinomycetota; class Actinomycetes; order Nanopelagicales; family Nanopelagicaceae; genus Planktophila. The sequence continues at coordinate 22,387 of JBILIJ010000014.1, forward strand.
TGGCTCTGACTCATCTGCATTAACAACTAGGTAATGATCCTTGTTATCACCCTGCGGAATAAATCCCCACTTCATTCCTGTAGGAAAACCTGCGCCACCACGTCCACGAAGACCTGAATCCTTAATCATTTGAATTACTGCATCTGGCTCCATGGCTAGCGCTTTTTCTGATGCCTTGTATCCACCGTGACGCTTGTAACCTTCTAAGGTAAATGAATCTTTATCATCCCAGTGCGCTGAAAGAATTGGTGTGAGCGTTGACATTACTTGCCTTCCATCTTACGAGCGATATTGAGACCAAGAAGTGTTGCTGCTCCAGCTTGAACGCCTTCACCTGCAAGCCCGTCGTTAATTCCGGCTAAAACCGCTGATGCTTCTTTATATGTAACAAGGCGATTTGGTCCGCGTGTAGGTGCAGGTGGATTTCCGGCACGAGCGCCATCTACTAAATTCTTTGCTGATTCCACAGTTTGGTTGTCGTAAAACTCCCAGTTAGCCATCACCACGGGTGCGTAATCACAGGCTGCGTTGCACTCGATATGTTCAAGTGAAACCTTGCCATCTGCAGTAACACCATCGTTTTCGATACCGAGATGTTCTTTAAGCGCACTAAAGATCGCATCTCCGCCCATGACGGCGCAGAGAGTATTGGTGCAGACACCAACGTGATACTCACCGATTGGGTTGAACTTGTATTGAGTGTAGAAAGTGGCAACGGCGGAGACTTCTGCAGTTGCGATTTCAAGCATCTCTGCAATGTTTTCGATACCAGAGTTGGTGACATAACCAGCAACTGATTGCACATAGTGCAGCAGTGGCATAATCGCAGAACGCTTACGTGGGTAACGCGCAACGATCGAGTTCATAAGCTCTTGATTAAGTGTTGGGTCTACAGATGACATTAGCGGTCAACTCCTCCCATCACAGGATCGATTGATGCAACTGCGCCGATGATGTCAGCGATCATTCCGCCCTCGCTCATTGCAGAAGTTGCTTGCAAGTTGTTAAAGGATGGTTCGCGGAAGTGAACGCGATAAGGACGGGTTCCACCATCTGATACAACGTGAGCTGCGAGCTCACCGCGTGGAGATTCAACTGCGGCATACACCTGACCTGCTGGCACTCGGAATCCTTCTGTCACAAGTTTGAAGTGATGGATAAGTGATTCCATCGAACTTCCCATAATTTCACGGATGTGATCGAGTGAGTTGCCGAGCCCATCAGCACCGAGTGCTAGTTGAGCTGGCCATGCAATTTTCTTATCTGCAACCATGACTGGTGCGCCATTAAGTGCATCTAGTTTATCGACAGCTTGTTCAATGATGCGAAGTGATTGTTCGAGCTCTGCCATACGAATCAAGAAACGACCATAAACATCGCAGGTAGCTGCAGTGATTACATCGAAATCATAATTTTCATATCCGCAATATGGTGACATCTTGCGTAGGTCCCAAGGAAGTCCGGTAGAGCGTAGAACCGGACCAGTGATTCCAAGAGTTGTACAGCCCGCTAGGTCTAGGTATCCGATACCAACGGTGCGCTTCATCCAAATTGTATTTCCAATTAAAAGTTTTTCATTATCCTTAAAGTTCTTACGAAGTGTCTTAACTAGCTCGCGCAGACGCGTAGTCATTCCTGCTGGAAGATCTTGCTGTACTCCACCCGGGCGGACATAGGCCATGTTCATACGAAGACCAGTGATTGCTTCGAAGGCATCGAGAACCATTTCGCGCTCGCGGAATGCAAAGAACATTGGGCCCATGGCGCCAAGTTCTAGCGCACCGGTGCCGAGTGCGACCATGTGGGATGAAATTCGGTTGAGCTCCATCATCAGAACGCGGATTACAGATGCGCGCTCTGGGACATCATCGGTAATTCCCAAGAGTTTTTCGATGGCAAGACAGTATGCAGTTTCGTTAAAGACTGGGCTGAGGTAATCCATACGTGTAGCAAACGTTGTTCCTTGCGTCCACGAGCGGTACTCCATATTTTTTTCAATGCCAGTGTGCAGGTATCCAATACCTGGGCGAACTTCTGTGATGGTCTCGCCTTCAAGTTCAAGAACAAGGCGCAGAACACCATGTGTAGATGGGTGCTGTGGACCCATATTGACAATGATGCGCTCTTCTTTCGACTCACCAATTTCCGAGACGAGTTCATCCCAGTCTCCACCGGTTACTGAATAGACAGTGCCTTCAGTTGTTTCGCGAGAGGATGCATATGGATCAAATGTTGTTGTCACTGGTATGACCTCCGCTCTGATGGAGCAGGTGTTGTTGCACCTTTGTATTCAACCGCGATTCCACCGAGTGGATAATCTTTACGTTGTGGGTGACCGGCCCAATCATCTGGCATCAAGATGCGAGTAAGCCCTGGGTGACCGTCAAAGATAATTCCGAACATGTCAAAAGTTTCGCGTTCGTGCCAATTGTTTCCACCCCACACATCAACAAGTGATGGGATATGTGGATCAGAATCAGATGTAGCTACTTCAAGGCGCATGCGTTGATTTTTAGTCATTGAAAGTAATGGATAGACAGCAACGAGTTCGCTACCGGTGCGCTCTGGATAGTGCACTCCTGAAACACCCATGCACATTTCAAAGAGCAATGAATCACGAAGCACGCGTGCAACTTCGACGAGGCGCTCTTTCTTAATGTGAAGTGTGAGTTCACCGCGATCAACGACTACGCGGGTAATTGCATCAGCAAAGTCTGGATATGCGCGCTCGAGGTCATCGGCTACTTGATCGAAATATCCGCCAAATGGGCGCTCTGTCGAACCGGTAGATGCCGCGGTTGCAACGAGGCCGCCGTAGCCTGATGTGTCACCAGTGCCACGCGCGCCAAACATTCCTTGCTGGGTCTCACTCATTATGCATGAGTCCCTTCAAGTGGAAAAGAGCCAAGCTGGATCGTAGGGCGAGCATTTAACGCTGCTTTTTCGACTTCCTTGATCACTGCTTCGCGATTAGGTCCAAGAGTTGTATTGCTAATTTGTTCGTGCAATTTAATAATCGCATCCATTAATTGTTCTGGGCGTGGAGGACATCCTGGAAGATAAATATCTACAGGTACAACGTGATCAACACCTTGCACAATTGCGTAGTTGTTAAACATTCCACCTGAAGAAGAACAAGCACCCATTGCGATAACCCATTTTGGCGCAGTCATTTGATCGTAAATCTGACGAAGCACTGGAGCCATCTTCTGTGAAACGCGACCTGCAACGATCATGAGATCTGCTTGACGAGGTGAAGCGCTAAAGCGCTCCATTCCAAAGCGTGAAATGTCATGTTTTGGCGCAGATCCAGTTGCCATCATTTCGATCGCGCAGCACGCTAGACCAAAAGTGGCTGGCCAGAGTGAGCTCTTGCGCATATAACCGGCTAAACCTTCTACAGTTGAGAGAAGGATTCCGCTTGGTAACTTATCTTCAAGACCCATGACTTAATCCCATTCCAATCCACCACGTCGCCATACATATGCGAAAGCGACAAAAATTGTGCCGATAAAAATTGCCATCTCAACTAATCCGAAGAGACCAAGCTGATCAAAAGTTACAGCCCATGGATAGAGAAAGACCATTTCAATATCAAAGACAATAAAGAGCATTGCTGTTAAAAAGTATTTGACTGGAAAGCGTCCGCCTTCAAGTGCTTGCGGCGATGGCTCAATTCCACACTCGTACGCCTCTTGCTTTGCGCGGTTGTAGCGCTTTGGTCCTGTTATGGCGGCGATTCCTACCGAAAATGCAGCAAAGCCAAATCCGATTGCAAAGAGAATCAGGATCGGGACGTATGGATTAGCGCTCACGGGGCGTAAGTCTAGGCGCTGGGAGCGTGAGGGGAAATCGACTAAGGGGCCACAGCCATGTGAATTGCCACAACTCCACCGGTCAGATTTTTCCAGCCGACCTGGCTCCATCCCGCATCAACAATCTGGGCTGCGAGCGCCTTTTGATCTGGCCAAGCTCTGATCGAATCGGCGAGGTAGATATAGGCATCAGGGTTGGAGGAAGTCTTACGGGCGATAATGGGCAGGGCGCGCATCAAATAATTCATGTAGATAGCCCGGAATGGAGCAAAGGTCGGGCTGGAAAATTCAACGACGACCAGGCGTCCCCCTGGCTTGACCACCCGGCGGGCCTCAGCCAGCGCCTTGGCGGTGTTCTGGGTATTGCGAAGGCCGAAAGAGATAGTAAAGAGGTCAAAGGCGTTATCTTCAAAGGGCAGGTTGAGGGCGTCGGCTTTGATGAAGGTCAGATCTGGGCGCGCTTTTTGGCCGGCAGCGATCATGCCTTCTGAGAAGTCGGCGGCGATCACATCTGCCCCGGCGGCAGCCAGTGGAGCCGAGCTAGAGCCAGTCCCTGCCGCCATATCCAAAATCTTCATTCCAGGGGCTGGCGCGATCACCTTTGTGGCTACTCTGCGCCAAGCCTTGGTCCGACCTAGGCTCAAGATGTCATTGACGATGTCATAGCGCTTGGCGACTCCATCGAACATCGCAGCTACTTCCTGCGGGTTCTTATCCATATTCGCGCGCGACATGCGCCTATTCTCGCTGAAGGTAGGCTTATCCACAACTTCGATTTAAACGATGGGAAATGAGATGACTTCTAGCCGAGCGCAATCACAGACGTTGCGCAGCGCTGTTTTTCCAACATCGACCGCTCTGACGCAATCCCTCTTTCTTGTCGGCGGCGTGTTCTTTCTTTCAGCTCTGGCCCAGATTGCGATCCCAGTGCCGGGTTCACCAGTTCCTGTGACAGGACAAACCCTTGGCGTCTTCCTTATTGCAACTACTTATGGCGCACGTTTAGCCACCGCAACTTTTGCTACATATCTATTAGCAGCAATTGCCGGCGCTCCACTCTTTGCACCATCTGCAACTCTGCCAAACCACGGCCTCGCGCGAATCACTAGCGCGACCGGCGGATATCTCATCGGAATGTTAGTTGCCACCATTGTTATTGGTTACTTCGCCGATAGAAAAGCAGATCAAAAATTCCGCACATCTTTTCCAATGCTCATTCTTGGCAGCGTCATCATCTTCGCATTCGGACTTACCTGGCTTCACTACAGTTTAGATATGAGCTGGTCGCAGACCATCGCAGCCGGACTCACACCATTTATCTTTGGTGAAGCACTAAAAATTGTAATCACTGCAACCTCACTTCCACTTATCTGGAAGAGAATTTCGCGAAAACTTAGCGCATAATTTTCTATGACTTCCCTCGTTCCAGTAACAACCTCAAAGGTCTCATCCCACCTGCCACTGCTTGATCTGCTGCCTGAAAGTGGCGCGCTCTCTTGGGTACGCGGGGGTCAAGGTTTAGTTGGATGGGGTGCCTATGCAAAGACAACCGTGCGCGGTCCGCATCGCTTCAGAGATGCTCGTGACTGGTGGCATCAGCAACTTGCAACGCTGAGTGTGACGAATACGCTTAATATCAGCGGAACTGGACCCATTCTCTTTGCTTCATTTGCTTTTGATGAAAATGAAGAGTCAGCGCTTGTCATTCCTGAAATCGTGGTGGGTGCTCGTTCTGGCACTTCATGGATGACTTGGATTGGCGATAAGGCGCAACCGTATTTGCCCAAGAAGGCTCCTGATTTAGCGCAGCCTGATTTTGCGTGGAGAGATGGCTCTCTAACACCAAATGAGTGGATGTCGCGAGTTGCCACCGCTATCGGCGAAATCGAAATTGGCGAACTTGAAAAAGTTGTTTTGGCACGAGATTTGATTGCAGTGACAGATAAAGATATTGATGCCCGTCCTTTGCTCAATAATCTCAGTCAGAACTATCCCGCTACATGGACATTTTCAGTTGATAATCTGATCGGGGCTACCCCTGAATTACTACTGCGCCTTTCGCGTGGAATGGTTACATCACGAGTTCTAGCAGGCACTATCAGTAAAACTGGTGATGACGAAAAAGATTTAGCGCTTGCAGCATCCCTTGCTCGCTCTTCTAAAGATTTAGAAGAGCACGAGTATGCAGTGCGATCTGTGGCCGATGCACTCGAACCATTCTGTACTTCGACAAATGTTCCTGAATCACCATTTGTATTACACCTAGCCAATGTGATGCACCTTGCAACCGATGTAACAGGGGCACTCATTGAATCCAAGGCCGATGTGGATGCATTTTCACTGCTCGCTCGCTTACATCCATCTGCTGCCGTGTGTGGAACGCCAACACATATGGCGATGAAAGTGATTAGCTCTCTTGAGGGTATGAAGCGCGGGCGCTATGCAGGGCCCGTTGGTTGGATCGATGCGCAAGGTGACGGCGAACTAGGTATCGCACTTCGTTGCGGCGAAGTGAGTGGCTCATCTATTCGAATTTTTGCTGGATGTGGAATTGTTTCGGGTTCGAATCCTGAAAAAGAACTTAAGGAAAGTAATGCAAAATTTGCGCCTATGCGTGGCGCTTTACAATGACTCCATTTTTGAATAAATAGATTTCAAATACTCGGCATTCTTTTCTCGTGAAGGTACTTTCACCACGACGATTTCAAATTCGGTTACTGGCTTGACCAAGTTTTCTGACAGCTCTTTCAGCGAGGATACGGTCGAAGTTTTTACACCAAAACCAGAGGCAATTGCCGCGATATCTCGATCGTGAGGAGTTCCAAAGATTGTTTCAAATCCTTCGACACCTGCCTGAGGTAGAGTCGAAAAGATTCCGCCACCATTATTGTCGATGACGAACAAGCGTAACTTTGCAAGAGAGCTATGAGTAAGTGCGTTCACATCATGAAGAAATGCCAGATCACCAATAACGGCATAGGTCTGACTGGATCCCGATGTAATTCCAAGTGCGCTTGAGATGTTTCCATCTATTCCTGCTAATCCTCGGTTTGCATAGACAGTTATTCCGCTGCGCGGGGTGGCAAAACCTTCGAAATCTCTTATTGGGCGAGAAGATGCCACGAAAAGGGATGAACCAGATGGAATCTGCTTTGCAAATTCTCTGGCAAATAACTCTTCCGACCATGAATCAAGATCGGCTATCACTTTTGCACTTCGCTCTGCCAGCTTGCTCCAAGTAGCAGTCCAATCGCTATCAGCTGCCGGTACTTGAAGAGCAGGAAGAGCTAGAAATTTTTGATCTGCTGCGCGATCAGAGTCCACAGTTGCCATCCGTGGATCAATTACGATGGTTTTGCGGGCAGAATAAAGTAGAGAATTAACACTCCGAGAAAGAGTTGTTCGCCCGATTACTATCACCGTATCTGGCTTTACTTCACTTCTAATCTTTGTCGAGGTGAGAAAGACGCTCGCATGCGAAATTGCATCTTCAAAAGAGAGCGGGTCCTCTGCGATAACTGGCCAACCCAAGGTCTGTGCAAACTGCTTCACGCTTTCCTGGCTTAAGCCTGCGCGGTCGTGGCCGATTACCAACAATCCTCGAGTTGATTTTGTGTAGAGAGTTCCAGGGCTTTTGCGATCGAATACCGTTGGTGGCTTAATTTTTAAATTATCTAGCCATGATTCATCTGCATCCCCGATGAGTGGTTCATCGAATTGAATATTGAGATGGACCGGTCCTGATTGGAGTGAGTTAAATGGAAGCTCCATTGGATATGCCGACCCTGAAATATCTGCAAAGTATCGAACCGCTTTACCAAAAATTCTTGCTTGTTCAGTTGTTTGGTTTGCACCAGTCTTCCGTAGAGATGCTGGTCGATCTGCGGTTAAAACCAACAACGGCAAATTGGTATGTGATGCTTCCAGAACTGCTGGGTGATAATTAGCAACTGCGGTTCCGCTAGTGCACACAATCGGCACTGCTCGCCCTGTAGATTTTGTGAGGCCGAGTGCAAAGAATGCTGCGCCGCGTTCATCAATTTTTACATGAAGCTTGATCAACCCTCGCGTCTGCGCTTGATAGAACGCTATAGAAAGAGGAGCATTTCGTGAACCTGGGGAAAGTACTGCGTCAGTAATTCCAGCTTCAAGAATCTGTCTGACAATAACGCGAGCCAAGGTCGTTGCTTCACTCATGTAAGTAACGCTCCCACTCTCATAATGCGATTCTTCCACCATTCATAGCGGTCTGCTGACACATCAAGACCATCTAACTGTGGAGATATCTGACCGAGGGCGATCTTTCCGTCGATAATGTTGTGTTCTGCAACGTCGCTGGCTAAAAGTGATCCGGTTGCTAGCCCGCAATCGAAGGTGAGCTCTTTAATACTTGCTGCAAGGTCTAGCCCATATTCGATTCCGATTGCACTCTCGAGTGCGCTTGAGACAACAACAGGTAGGCAATGATGAGCGGCAATATCTAGTGAGCGTTGTATTCCACCAAGCGGTTGCACTTTGAGCATCACAATATCGGCAGCACCTGTGAGGTCGACGACGAATGGATCGGCAGCTTTGCGAATGATTTCATCTGCGGCAATACGTAGCGGAATATTTATCTTGCTCTTTAATTCGCGAAGTTCTTCAACTGTGGCACATGGTTGTTCGACATATTCAAGTGGGCCAATCTCTTCGTAGTACGCATAGAGATGGGTGAGTGCTTCATCGACCGACCAGAGTCCGTTGACATCAACGCGGATTGAAGCCTTCGGTGCATTCGAAAATACTCGGGCAACTCGGATGACATCCTCATTGAGATTGCGTCCTACTTTTACTTTAAAAGTTTTAGCACCTTCATAGGTGCGCATGAGTTCTTCGATCTCTTTTTTATCATTCAGCTCTGGGATCGTTCCATTAATTGAGATTTCATCTCGAAAGCGTGCGGGGCGAGCAACTGTTGCTGCTTCTATGGCGCTAGTAAGCCAAGGTGCACACTCGTTATCGTCATATTCCAGAAATGGTGAGAACTCCCCCCACCCTTGTGGGCCTTGCATCAGTGCAACTTCGCGATAGGTCACACCACGAAAATTGGTGCGCGTGGGTAGAGAGATTACGCGAAGTGTTGCAAGGAGGTCATCGAGCATAAGTTTTAAGGGCGCTTAGGGAATTT
>JBILIJ010000015.1:0-30067 GCA_044350045.1 Candidatus Planktophila sp.
AACTCTAGTAAGGCAGACTTAGCCCATGTCTATTCGAGATTTCACCCCGCGAGCAAACCGTCGTCGCGGACAATCTCAGCGTTCAAAATTACTACTCACGATTGTTCTTGCCATAGCAATTTTGCTACAGATTCCATATCCACTACTGGATGGAAGACCGCTAGAAATCCTCACTCTGCTCACTGTCTACTTCGGTGCTGCCGCTATGGTCTTACATGCCTGGCTTAGCTTTGGAAGTAAATTTGCATTGACTTACCTTGCCATCACAACAATTTTTGCACTCATTATTGAAACTATTGGTGTTAATACAGGTTGGCCATTTGGAGTCTATGAATACAGCGGCACTCTTGGGCTTTTCATAGTTGATGTTCCACTTGTTGTTCCATTTGCGTGGGCGATGATGGCGTACCCGGCACTTATTGCCGCACGTCGCGTTGCAGGCGGTTGGGTGTTTTTATATGGCGGAGCGATCCTGATGGGTTGGGATCTCTTTCTCGATCCTCAGATGGTTCATGCTGGCCGATGGACTTGGGAAGTTACCGGGGCTGCTTTCCCATTCGCTCCTGAAATTCCATTATCCAATCCCTTTGGATGGTTACTCTCGGGTCTTACCTTGATTGCAATCCTTCACCTCATTCTTCCAACTGAGCGACGTAAAGAAGCTCCAAGTTCCTGGGCGGCTGATATCTATTTGGGCTGGAGTCTTGTCGGTGGATTTATCTCTCAATTCTTCTTCTTTGATCGCCCAGGATTGGCGCTCTTCGCGGGGGCAATCTATGGCGCAATCCTCGCGCCTTACTTCTTTACCCGCTGGCTTAATCGCGCGTAGTTAATTATGTCAATCCTGTTATCCATCGCTCTTGGAATTAATCTATTTCTTTTCGTGATGGCAGTTGTTAATTCATTGACCATAATCAGGCCAACAAAGCAGGGCTCTCATCATTTGAGTTTTTCAGTGCTTATTCCATGTCGAAATGAAGAAGAGAATGTATTGGCATTGGTCGAAAATCTAGCTGCCATAGATCACCCTGGCTGCGAGTTTATTTTTGTCAATGACAATTCAACTGATGGTACGTACGAGCTATTGCTGCAAGCGACAGCTGAGCACCCGGCTATGTCTGTTCTCAATGCCAGCTCTTTACCGCAAGGGTGGCTGGGTAAGCCATGGGCCTTATCCCACGGGGTTAAGCAGGCAAAGAACGATTTTGTCGTGACCGTAGATGCGGATGTCAGATTAACTTCTGATGCGATCTCTAGAATCGACGCAGTTCTTGCACGCACTGGTGTTGATTTCTTGTCTCCATATCCCTCCCAAGTTGCGATTACGCTTTCAGAACGCTTAATTCAACCTCTCTTGCAATGGACGTGGATGACAACGGTTCCGCTAAGACTTGCTTACAAAAGTTCGCGGCCATCATTGGCAGTGGCAAATGGTCAATTCTTCTTCATAAGGAAAAGCTCTCTCGATAAAGCAGGCGGGTTTGATGCAATAAAGTTGAGTGTTCTCGATGATATAGATCTTGCACGTTTACTTGTTCGCAACGGTTTTCATGGTGGTGTTTGTGATGGAGCTACAGTTGCTTCAACCCGTATGTACTCAAAATTTACCGAGATTCGTGCCGGGTATGGGAAATCTCTCTCCGAAGGTTTTGGCGGAATCGCCGGTTCGCTAGCTATCGTGCTTGTTATGTTCATTTCAGGATTGCTTCCCTTTATCTCAGCAATTACCGGATCAACTGTGGGGACTATCGCCCTTCTTCTGGTTATCGCTTCACGTATGGTCTCTGCGTTCTCTTCGCGATCTTTACTCATTGACGCACTCTTGCATCCCATCTCGACGATTGTTTTTCTCTATCTTCTTATCTACTCCAATCTTTATCGCAAGCAGATCATGTGGAAGGGGCGTTCACTATGAACGCAGTGACTAAAGATGTAATTGTTATTGGTGCTGGCATGGGCGGCATGGCAACTGCTGCACGCCTTGCCAAGAAGGGCTATCACGTTCGTGTCTTTGAGGCAGGAGAACGCCATGGTGGAAAGTGTCGAACAGAGTGGATTAATGGGTATGCATTTGATACCGGACCATCGCTACTTACTCTTCCTGCGGTCTATCGCGATCTCTTCCAGCGCACAGGCGATGTCCTTGGAAGAGTTGTCGAATTAAAATCAGTTGACCCATCATTTGATTACCGATTTCATGATGGTACAAAGGTGACATTTGCCAATCTTTCACGGAAGAAGACACTAGATTCCATAAAAACTTCACTTGGATTAGAAGCTGCAACAGAGTGGGATGCTGTCATGCAGCGGGCGGAGTCGATGTGGGATGTATCCCGTGAGCCATTTATCGAATCTGAACTCAGGTCGATGACATCGTTACTCAAGCGGAGCTCTCTCATACGCGACATCTTTGTTATCGCTCCATGGAGATCGATACGAGGATTCAAGTTAAAGAGTCCTTATTTGCAGAAGATACTTGATCGATACGCCACGTATAGCGGTTCGGACCCACGAAGAGCGCCAGCAGTTCTTTCATCAATTGCATTTGTTGAAGAAGCCTTTGGCGCATGGCACATCACTGGCGGTGTTGGAAAACTTGCAGATGCTCTCTACCAAAGATGTTTAGATCGTGGTGTGACCTTCGAATTCAACTCTCCTGTTGCCGAAATCATGCATAGTGATGGCTCCGTCACTGGTGTCTTGCTGCGAGATGACAGGAAGATAACCGCTACAACTGTCGTTGCAAATAGTGATGCCGGGCTGGTCTACTCGCAATTGATAAAAAATCTACCACTTGCTGTTCGTCGAGCCAAGAGAAAGATCCAAAAGATGGAGCCCTCTCTCGCCGGTTTCTCTCTTCTTCTTGGCCTAAAGCCATCTACGGATACTCCTCTTGAACATCATACGATTCTTTTCCCAGAAAATTACGATAACGAGTTCGAATCTATTTTTGACAAGAAAGTTCCAGTTCAGGACCCAACCATTTACATATGTGCGCCCCATGATCCGACTATGGTGAGCAAGGCTGGGCATGAAGCGTGGTTTGTTCTTGTTAACGCACCTCGACATGGCTCAGATTCATACGATTGGAGTAATCGCGCTGTTGCAGAAAGTTATGCTCAGAAGATTATTGATCTCATTGAATCTCGAGGGATCTCAGTTCGTGACCGACTTGAGCTTTTGGAAATCCGCACACCTGCAGATTTGGAAAAGAGCGTGATGGCACCAGGTGGTTCTATTTACGGAACATCAAGCAACGGAGCCCGCAGCGCTTTCAATCGTGCAAAAAATCGAAGTCCATTACACGGGCTCTTCTGTGTGGGTGGTTCGGCTCATCCTGGTGGTGGACTTCCGCTGGTCGGGCTGAGTGCGGAGATTGTGGCGCAAGCAATTATTGAACGAGATAACCCCGCGCAGCCTTCATCACTTGATACACACTAACAAGTGCCATCGCAGTAAAGATATAGATTGCAATCGCTGCGAAGGAAAAACTCAGTAAATCAAGAACCATAAAGATTGCGATCGCACTAGCTCGTACTGGTCTTTCGGCGATTGTTACGACTCCAATCTGCTCGAAGCCAAGTGAGGCCATCCGCGCGCGTGCATATTCCTGTGTGAGGGCAAGAGCAAAGAGTGCTAAACAAATCTCTGGTGCGATTCCCCACTGGTAGAGAGCAAAGAACCACAGGGCTTCTGTGATGCGGTCTGCGATTGCATCAAGGGTTGCGCCGAATTTACTCACCTTGCCTGAAACTATGGCAACGCTTCCATCAACACCATCACAGATCAGTGATAGCACAAGGAAGATAAGTCCCAGTATCGATACTGGGTAGAAGAGCAGCGCGACACCGCTGAGTACGCCAAGGAGTGTTAAAACATTTGGGGTGATTCGCAAAGCGCTCAGCCCTCGAGCGATGACGTAGGAAATACTCAACCAACCCTTAACGATTCCCTTAATTTCAGCATCAAGATGAAGCGTGCTCCATGTTGCAAAGAATTCTTCGCGCTTCATCTTTTTAGCGCCGATCTTGCAAAGAAGTGAATATCTCGCTAGTCGCAGTGGAAGTATTCATTGTGTAGAAATGAATTCCAGGTGCTCCGGCATCAATAAGGTCATTGCAAAGATCTAGAGCGATCTCAACACCGAGTTTGCGAACATCGTCAGGATTATCCTCAACTGCTGCAAATCGAGCAGCAATCGAATCTGGAATCGGGGTACCACCAAGTTCTGCCATCTTCGTGAGCAGCTTTACATTGGTAACAGGCAAAACTCCGGCAATAATTGGTAGAGCTGAGCCTCGAGCCTCGAGGGTGTCAACTAATCGTTTCCATTTATCAATGTCGAAGAAAAATTGGGTTGTCGCAAAAGACGCGCCAAGAGATTCTTTTCGAAGCAGAACATCAATATCCTGATCGAAGTTTCCGCCCGAATTTGGATGCCCATCAGGAAATGCTGCAACACCTATCGTAAAATCGCCGTGTTCTTTAGCTAGCGAAATCAATTCATCGGCATGCGTAAGTCCGCCGTCTACTGGCGTCCATGGTGCTCGCGGACCGCCAACAGGATCTCCACGAAGGGCCAAAATACTTTCTATTCCAGCATCTTTATAGCGATCCAAGATTTCAGTTAGTTCTGCACGCGTTGAACCAACGCAGGTCAAATGAGCAACGGTTGGAATCTTTGTGCGTGCAGTTATCTCAGAAGTGATGCGTATGGTTCGATCTCGAGTTCCACCCCCTGCGCCGTAGGTCACGGCTACGAAATCAGGGGTGTGATGTGCCAAAGTTTCTAAAGCCTGCCATAGCCGATCTTCTCCAGCGAGATCCTTCGGTGGAAAAAACTCAAATGAGTACATAGTCTTTTCAGGTCGCATCCTCACGTCGTCAGGGTACCGTTGCCTCCGTGAATAGTCAGGTTAAAGATGAACTTGTATCGGTACGTGAACAAGTTCAGGCAGCCTTGGCGTCGTACCTTGCCGATGCGCGGAAACATCTGACAACTATCGGTTCTCAATTAGCGCCGGTCTGTGACGGGTTAGAAGAGTTCATCCTTGACGGTGGAAAGCGGTTACGTCCGCTCTTTGCATATGCAGGGCACAGAGCAGCCGGAAAGGTTGTAGGGCCACACGAGATTAAGGCATTTGCAAGTCTTGAGTTCTTACAGGCCTGTGCTCTGATTCACGATGACCTCATGGATGCATCCGATACCCGCCGCGGAAAACCCGCAATGCACCGACGTTTTGAAAACCTGCATCAGGAACACGCACTTGCTGGACTATCAGAGCAATTTGGTGCTGCTGCTGCAATTCTTCTGGGTGATCTTGCGCTGGTGCAATCTGATCACATGCTCCACACATCTGGAATCTCATCTGCGCAATTGTTAAGTGCGTTAGAAATCCATGATGAGATGAGAATCGAACTTATGGCCGGCCAATACCTTGATGTTCGTGAAGCGGGCGAGAAAAGCTTTAGTGTGGAACGATCTCTGCGTATTGCACGCTTTAAATCTGGAAAGTACAGCATTGAGCGCCCGCTACACCTTGGTGCTGCCATTGCTCTAAGTAATTCGAGCAAAGATAATCCGCTCAATTGGAAGCTATCTGAATATGGACTCCCTCTTGGTGAAGCTTTTCAGTTGCGCGATGATCTCTTAGGAATTTTTGGTGATCCAGCTATCACCGGAAAGCCTGCTGGGGATGATCTCCGTGAAGGTAAACGCACTGTCTTGATGGCTATGGCAATGGAGCGCACCACCGATGCGGGACGAACTGAGCTGCTATCCCATCTTGGGCGGCCTGATCTTTCTCATGAGATCATTGAGGTACTTCGGGGCATCATCATAGAAAGTGGCGCTGTTGACAGTGTTGAAGGGTTGATTGAGAAATTAACCTATGACGCATTGCAAGCAGCGAAATCTCCAGAGATCGCACCTGATGCTCACGAATTGTTATCGGCACTTGCAGCTAGTGCAACTGCGCGAAAGAGTTAGGAACCACCATGGTTGCACGCATTAAAGGTCCTACAGATCATATAGTCGTTGTTGGTGCTGGTCTTGCGGGTTTAAGTGCTGCGCTACGCCTTGCCGGGGCTGGACGTAAGGTCACAGTCCTGGAACGTGAAAGCGTTCCTGGTGGTCGCAATGGGCTCCTGAAGAAAGATGGATATGCCTTTGATACTGGCCCCTCAGTTCTAACCATGCCATCTCTTATTCAAGATGCATTCTCGTGCGTCGGTGAAGAGATGAAAGATTGGCTCGAGTTAACTCCAGTAAAGCCTCTTTACCGTGCGTTTTATCATGATGGCAGCGTCATCGATGTACACGCAAATACGCAAGAGATGGAAGAGGAAATTAGACGGACAGTAAGTGCTGAAGAAGCTCTTGGCTACCGTCGTTATGTAGATTTTGTTACTAAGTTGTACAAGTATGAGATGAATGACTTTATCGACCGCAATATTGATTCACCATTTAACTTGTTAACACCAAATCTTGCTCGTCTTATTGCACTAGGTGGTTTTAGACGCCTTGCTCCTAAAGTCAACCAGTTCCTGAAAGATCCACGCCTACAGAAGGTGTATTCATTCCAAGCGATGTATGCCGGGGTAAGCCCACAGCAGGCACTTGCGATCTATGCAGTCATTGCATATATGGATTCAGTTAACGGCGTTTTCTTTCCTAAAGGTGGAATGCATGCAGTCCCGCGCGCAATGGCTGCAGCGGCGGAAAAACATGGAGTCACATTTAAATACAACACAGAGGTCACAGGTGTTGAGGTTGTTAACTCCCGCGCCCGCGCAGTGACAACATCAAACGGTGAGCGGTACGAGTGCGATGCCCTTGTGATGAACCCGGATCTACCTGTTGTCTGGCGTGATCTCCTTGGGAAAACTCCAATGAATATCAAGCGCCTTAAGTATTCGCCTTCTTGCGCAACTCTGCTCGTTGGCTCATCAAAGAAATATGAGCACACTGCTCATCACAATATTCATTTTGGTCAATCTTGGGATGGCGTCTTTGACGAACTGATCAAAAAGAAAGTACTCATGACTGACCCTTCTGTACTCGTCACAATTCCGAGCAAGGATGATCCTTCCCTTGCCCCTGCAGGAAAAGAGTCGTATTACATTCTCTATCCGACTCCTAACTTGGATGCAGATATCGATTGGAAGAAGCAGGCCGGTCCATATCGTGATGAGATGATAAAAACTCTCGAAGATCGCGGCTACACAGATTTCTCTGCCGGAATCGAGACTGAAGTAATGACGACGCCACTTGATTGGGAGAACCAAGGAATGATGCGCGGTGCACCTTTTGCGAGTGCACACACATTCTTCCAAACTGGTCCATTTAGGCCTCGTAACATCGCTGCGGGTTTTGAAAACATTGTCTTTGCCGGATCTGGAACACAGCCAGGAGTTGGAGTTCCGATGGTTTTGATCTCGGGTCGACTTGCCGCCGAAAGAATCGTCGGACCAGTTAAGTAATGAACGAGTTAGATGCTGCAGGGATTTCTGATCCTGCCCTGCGAGCGTCCTATAGTGAGTGCAAGAGACTGAACTCTCTGCATGGGAAAACGTATTACCTTGCAACTTTACTGTTACCCAAATCCAAGCGTCCTTTCGTGCACGCGCTATACGGTTTTGCTCGATATGCCGATGAGATTGTTGATGATCTAGCGTCAACGCTTACTCCATCCGAGAAAGCGAAAGTTCTTAATTCCTGGAGTTCTGGCGTACTCGGCGACCTAGCTAAAGGAAAAAGTCACGACGCAGTAGGGGCTGCCCTCGTCGATACCGTTAAGCGCTTTGATATCCCCCACCAACATTTCGTCGATTTCCTTCACTCTATGGAGATGGATTTAACGGTCGGCACCTATGCCACATATAAAGATTTGAGCGAGTACGTCTATGGTTCTGCTGCAGTAATTGGCCTGCAAATGGTGCCTATTCTTGGGCCACTTTCTGAAGAGGCATACCAACCAGCGGAAAAACTTGGTATCGCTTTTCAGTTGGCTAACTTCATTAGAGATGTAGGTGAAGATCTTGATCGAGGGCGTATTTATTTACCCCTAGATGAACTTGCAGAATATGGAGTAGATGAAGAGATGCTCTACGCCCGCAAGTTAACTCCTGAGATAGTTAATGCCCTTAAATTTCAAATTGCTCGTGTGCGCGATCTCCAGAAGGCTGCCGCTCCTGGGATTGACTTGCTTCACCCCACAAGTCGGCCTTGCATTCAGGCAGCCAGCGAACTTTATTGTGGAATCGTTGATGAAGTTGAAGCTATTGGGTATGACGTTTTCAATAAAAGAGCGAAAACTTCCACTGCGCGCCGCATTCGTGTCGCAGGAAAGGCATATATACAGGCACTTTCTGCTCGGCGTGCGCTAAACTGAAAACGCGGGAGCACATGCGCTTAATACAAGCGCTGCTGAGAGGATCTCAAGGTGAGATCGACCGCTAGACCCGTCCGGTAATGCGGATGTGGAAAGGAAACACTCATGTCCACCCTTGAAATCTTTGCAGCACTCACTTCATTTATTGCAGTTTCTCTTGGAGTAACCGGTAAGCGCATCACCTGGCCATTCTGGGTGCTAGGAAGTGTTCTCTATGGTGTCTTCTATCTCCAATCTGATTACTTCGCCAGCTCTGCACTTCAATTAGTTTTCATTGCAGCAGCAATAGCGGGATGGTTTGGATGGGGGAAAAAAGGAGCGATTCCAGGACGTATTAAGAATACTTATCGCATATATATAATTCTTATTATTGGTGTGCTTACCCTAATTCTCGGTCCACTACTCGAGCGACTGGGCGCGGCCTCAACATATGCTGATGCTGGACTATTTTTTGCTTCCATAGCCGCTCAGATATTGATGGTTTACCAAAAGTACGAGTCGTGGCCAATGTGGCTTGTTATCAATATTGGATATACGGCCCTCTTCTATTCGCAAGAACTCTTTATCACCTCTGGTCTATTTTTTGTATTTACAATTGTTGCCGTAGTCGGATGGAGGCAATGGTATGGAACTTATCGCCGCACTCACTGATATCTGTAGCACATCCGATCAACCCATCATCGCAATCGATGGCCCAGCTGGGGCGGGAAAAACTACCCTTGCCTCAACAATTTCTCTCGCACTTGCCCAAGACTTCACCATCACAGTCATGCATATGGATGATTTATACGCGGGTTGGGATGGTGCTCTCGGGCAGACGCTTACGCAATCCTTAACATGGATAACGAGTTGCCATAAAGCAAAGAAGGATCTGACTTTCTCCCCATTTAATTGGGGTACGAACAGCTTCGATTCACCGCGACACATTGCAAGCACGCCTTTATTGATATTAGAGGGAGTCGGCAGTTCTCAACTTGCGATTGAAGAGTTCCTTTCCACATCAATCTGGATCGATCTTGATCCAGATATTGGTTTCCAGCGCGTGATTGAACGCGATGGTCATCACATTTCAGACTCGATGAAGGGCTGGCTTGATCAACAAAGGCAACACTTCGACAGTGATCGAACGAAAGAGCGCTCAGAATTCATCCTTTCAACCTAAAATTGCGTCATGTCTGATCTCACTGGCCATCTCATTGACGGGCGCTATCAGCTCCTTAGTCAGATGGGCTCAGGCGGAATGGCTACGATCTACGAAGCCCTCGATACCCGACTTGATCGTCGAGTTGCTGTCAAAATCATGCACTCTCATCTTGCCCAAGATGAACAATTTGTTGAACGTTTTATTCGTGAGGCGAAAGCTGCTGCAGCGCTGAGTCATCCCAATATCGTTTCAGTACAGGATCAAGGGTGGAATCAGAGTGGAGTCCCTGCAGTCTTTATTGTGATGGAGATGGTGGTCGGACATACGCTGCGAGAGTATTTAACTGAACGTGGAAGTATTCCGATTGCTGATGGCATTAAATTTTTACTTCCAGTTTTAAGTGCGCTTGGAGCCGCACATAAATTAGGAATTGTTCATCGCGATGTAAAGCCTGAAAACATTCTCGTATCTAAAGAAGGCCGTATCAAGATTGCTGACTTTGGATTAGCAAAAGGTGCTCTCATCGGAAGCACAATGACCGCCGAGTCAAGCGTGATCTTAGGTAGCGTCTCTTATCTTTCACCAGAACAAGTTTCACGGGGAATTGCCGATTCCCGAAGTGATGTGTATTCGGCAGCTATCACCGCCTTTGAGATTTTTACCGGAACTAAACCATTTGAGGGCGATGAGCCAATTCAAATTGCCTTTATGCATGTGAACTCCCAGGTGCCACGAATTAGTTCGCTTGTTGAAAATGTGCCACAGGCTCTTGATGACCTTATCTATCGAGCAACACGTGTAGATCCTGACTTGCGCCCACGCGATGCTCAGGAATTTCATTCAGAATTGCTAGCAATTTCACATTCGCTCAACCCAGCGGGTCCTCAACTCAGCCTCGAACTAGATATTCCTATTGCACCGATGCGGGAGAAAAGTAAGAAGCGTTCAGAAAAAATCCCTGCTAGTTCGATAGTGAAAAACCCAGAGACTACCGATCGCGTGAAGGCTCGAAGAAAAGCCAGCAGCCGAGTAAGACGTAACCGTTGGATCGCAGCAGGCTTGGCTCTCATCCTCGCAGTTACGAGTTGGTGGGTTCTTGCCGGACCCGGAGCTTCCGTAAAATTTCCTTCTGTTGTAGGAGCCAGCGTTGAACAAGCAAATTCAACGCTTCTTGCCCTTGATCTGCAAAGTAAGGTAATCGAAGAGCGCTTTGATGAAGAGATTCCAAAAGGCCGAGTCATCTCAACACAACCATCGGCCGGAGATTCAATTGCTCCGGGTGGTGTTGTAGAACTAACAGTTTCTAAAGGTGCAGAACGTTATGCCGTTCCTGCGCTGATTAACAACACGACAGCATCTGCCAAGGACTTGCTAGCCAAAACACCGCTGCGCCTAGGGGAAATCACCGAAGCCTTTAACTCCAAGGTGGCCGAAGGCTTGATTATCTCGTCAACGCCACAGGCGGGAACTCAGGTAAAACGAGACACTCTTGTAGATCTAGTTATTAGCAAGGGAATTGAAACATTTAACCTTGCCTCTTACGTTGGTAAGAATGGTGAGCAAGCGCTCAATGAGTTAACTGATGCCGGATTTAACGTAACCGCCACTTATGTCTATGACGAAGTAGTAATGCCTGGTGAAGTGATTTCACAGAAGCCCATTGCTGGTGTGGCCCTGCCTGCTGGTGCTGCTGTTGAGATATTTATTTCTCAAGGTTCAGCCTTTGTCTTTATTCCAAATGTTTTGCGATACACCCAGGAGAGAGCTGTGGCTGTTTTGAAAGACTTAGGACTGACTGTTGTGGTGAAGAAGGTGACGAAAACCTCAAAGGCGGTTATCGGAATCAACCCCAAGGTCAATACCAAGGTTAAACGTGGAACAAAGGTGACTCTCACAGTAGGGTAAGTCAGTGCCTTCTCAATCCCGCCCGCGTATTGGTGCCCACACCCCCACAAGTGGTGGAATGGCAAAACGTTCAATCGAATACGCACGCATCACAGAAGCTGAAGCGATTCAAGTTTTTACATCTAACCCACGAGGTTGGGCAATGCCGGAGACAAACCATGAGGCAGATGCGCTCTTTCGTGAACGCGCAGACGAGCTTGATTTAGAAGTCTATGTTCATGCCCCTTTTCTCATTAATTTAGGTTCACCAACTGAGGGCACGTATAGAAATTCATTGGCTTCAACACAATATTCGCTCAAGCGCGGCAAAGAAATTGGTGCACTCGGAGTCGTAGTCCACACTGGCTCTGCTGTAAATGAGGATTTTATTGAGGGTGCATGGAAGCAAATTCATGAAGGAATGATGCCAATTCTCAATGAACTCACTGAAGATGCTCCATACCTCTTGCTCGAGCCAACAGCAGGTCAAGGCCAATCTCTGGTTAAGCGCTTAGAAGATCTTGAACATTATTTAAAGGCGCTGGAATACCATCCGAAAGTTGGAATCTGCCTTGATACATGCCACGTCTTTGCCGCAGGCCATGACATTGCAACTAAGGGTGGAATGAAGCAGACCCTTGACCTCTTGGTTGAGGTTGCAGGGGCCGAGCGGATTCAGCTTATTCATGCAAATGACTCAATGGATGTTTGCGGAGCACTTAAGGATCGCCATCAAAATATTGGTGAAGGCTTTATCGGTGTTGATCCATTCAAAGAATTGCTAGCTCATCCTGCCGTAGCAAACGCTCCCCTCATTCTAGAAACTCCAGGTATGGAGCCTGAGCATGGAAAAGAGATCGCCATGCTCAAGAAGTTGCGCAAAGGGTAAGTTTTTCTATGTCCACAAGTAGCGCCAATCGCTTGCGTCTAGCACCTATTGCTTTGATTTCATTAGCAGCTGCGTGGGGTCTCGCCTTTGTTGTTATGAAAGATTCAATCGAGCGCCAGAGTGTCAATAGTTTCCTCTTTACCCGCTTTGGAATTGCCACCCTTGTTTTATTTGTTTTGCGGCCAATGATTTTCCGCCTCATCACTAAAGAGCTCTTCACTAAAGGCTTTTTGGCAGGGTTATTACTTGGCGCTGGCTTTATTCTGCAAACTGAAGGACTTGCAAGAACCGATGCGGGAATCACAGGATTTATCACTGGTCTTTACGTTGTTGCTACCCCATTGATCTCAGCTCTGGTTCTTAAGAAGAAGATAAGCCTCTTCACGTGGGGATGTGTCGCACTCGCCACCGTTGGCCTAGCACTTCTATCCCTGCGTGGATGGGCGATGGGTTTCGGGGAATTCCTAGTGCTGCTCTGTGCCATTGCCTTTGCCGCACATATCGTGGCTCTTGGTCAATGGAGCGCCGGTCGAGATGTCTATGCCATGACAATCGTTCAGCTTTTCGCAGTAACTGTTCTGACTGGATCCTTCGCACTTGTTGAGGGATATCAGCCTCCTCCTGATAATGAAGTATGGGCAGTTGTCTTTTTCACTGCAATTGTCGCTACGGCGTTTGGTTTCATTATTCAAACCTGGGCACAGGCACATATCGAATCGACAAAGGTTGCCGTGATCTTAACCCTTGAAGTCGTCTTTGCCGCCTTCTTTGCAATCACAATTGGCCGTGAAATCATGACACCGCAAGTAGTTCTCGGTGGAATTTTATTATTGATCTCCATGTATCTCATCGTTGTTAAAGAACCATCGCAATGATTGATCTGCGTTCAGATACCGTAACTTCGCCATCAGAGGCCATGCGTCAAGTGATCGCGGGTGCTCCTGTTGGAGATGATGTCTATGGTGATGATCCAACAGTTAACGCCCTGGAAGAACGTGTTGCGGCGCTCTTTGGAAAAGAAGCAGGACTCTTTACACCTACTGGATCTCTTGCCAATCAATTGATGATGCGCACTCTTGTGCAACCTGGCCAGGAAATTCTGGCAGAGGTCAATTCTCACGTTGTACGAGCAGAGCTAGGCGCAGCTGCAACTTTTTCTGGAATTACAACACGAACATGGCAGGCACCTTTTGGTCTACTACAACCAGATCAGCCTCTTGAGATTGCAACGCCCAACGCCGGTCCTTACCTTGTATCAACAGCTGCTATTGCAATCGAGAATACTCATAACTTTGGTGGCGGGACTATCCAGCCACTTGATCGAATGAAAGAACTCTATGAAGGTGCGAAGAACCATGGGATTGCAATCCATCTAGATGGCGCTCGTATCTGGAATGCTCACATTGCAAGCGGTGTAGCACTTGCTGAATATGGCACGTATGCCGACACAATAAGCGTCTGCTTTTCTAAAGGTTTAGGTGCACCTATCGGTTCGATGGCCTTATCTACCCGGGCGCGTATCGACTCAGCACGTGTATGGCGTAAACGTTATGGCGCAGGGATGCGACAGGTGGGAATTCTCGCAGCTGCTGCTGACTACGCAATAACCCATCATCTGCAAGATCTTGCTCATGATCATCGTCGCGCAAAATCACTGGCTGCCGCCATCGCATCCATTGACTCTTCCCTAATCGATCCTCTGACAGTCCAGACAAACATCGTTGGTTTAAATCTCAAGGCCTTAGCTCTGACTGCCAGCGAACTTGCGGATCGCACTAAGGGCAAAGGGTTGCTGATCGGTGCACTTGGTCCTTACTTTGCACGCCTTGTTACTCATCGCGATTTTGATGACGCGCAATGTGATGAAGCAATTGATATCTTAGGCAAGACCCTCGTGGCGTAAGAGCCACGCTTTCTTATTTACTCCGTAGGCATAGTTGCCGAGAGCTCCCCCGGTTTTGACGATTCGGTGGCAAGGCACAACGAGAACAATTGCGTTCTTTGCGCAAGCACTACCTGCTGCACGTACTGCTTTCGGGCTTGCAGAGTTCGCGGCTAATTGTGAATATGTAATTACTGTACCGACGCGAACTTTTCTCATAGATCTCCAGGCAGCCTGTGAGAATGCTCCCCCGGGTTGACTTACCTTGATTGCGTTGATTGCAGTCAGATCTCCATCAAAGTAATCTGCAATAAGTGATGAGATATGCGCAATTGTTCTCACAATTTTAAATTCAGATCCCAGGTATCTATCATCCAAACCGTCTGTGAGCGCCTTGACTGAGGAGAAATTGGCTCCAAGGAGAAGTTCACCATCGGCTATCAGATTAAGTTTTCCGATAGGAGTATTCAGTGAAGAAATCTGTAATGACATACGTTGATCTTTAACGATCACGCAGCATTTCAGCAACGAGGAATGCGAGTTCAAGTGATTGTGAGTGATTTAGGCGTGGATCGCATGCACTTTCATAACGAGATGCGAGGTCTGCTTCGGAAATCTTCTCTCCTCCACCAAGGCATTCTGTGACGTCATCGCCGGTAAGTTCAATGTGGATACCACCTGGGTGGGTGCCTAGAGATTTATGAACTTCAAAGAATCCCTTGACTTCATCCATCACATCATCGAATTGACGAGTTTTGTAGCCAGTTGCAGTTTCAAATGTGTTTCCGTGCATGGGATCGCAGACCCAAAGAACCTGTGCGCCTGATTTAGTAACACCATCTACGAGAGCAGGAAGTGATTCGCGAATCTTTCCAGCACCCATACGTGTGATAAATGTCAGACGCCCCGGCTCACGATTTGGATCGAGGCGATCAATAAGTCGAAGTGCATCATCAACGGTTGATTTTGGACCGAGCTTGACTCCGATTGGATTTTTAATTTTTGATGCGAAATCTACGTGAGCACCATCTAATTGACGAGTTCGCTCACCGATCCAGAGGAAGTGCGCCGAAACATCGTAGGGATTGCCGGTACGAGAATCGATGCGAGTTAGGGCCTTCTCATACTCAAGAATCAGGGCCTCATGACTTGAGTAAAAATCTACACTCTTAAATGATTCAGGATCTACTCCTGCAGATTTCATAAAACTCAGAGCGCGATCGATTTCCTTTGCCATTGCGTCATAACGATCGCCGACACTTGAATCCCGGATAAATCCTTTATTCCACTCGTGTACGCGCCGAAGATCGGCAAATCCACCTTGAGTAAATGCGCGAACTAAGTTCAGAGTTGCCGCCGATGTGTTGTAGACATCTACTAGTCGTTGCGGATTAGGGGTACGCGAACTTTCGGTAAATTCAAGATCATTCACCGCATCGCCACGATAGGCAGGAAGAGTAACTTCCCCACGTGTTTCAAAATCATTTGATCGTGGCTTTGCAAATTGCCCCGCCATGCGGCCGACCTTGACTACAGGAATACTTGAGTAATACTGCAAAACCGCGGCCATCTGAAGAATTGTCTTTATTCTGTTGCGAATCGAATCTGCTGTTGCCGCAGCAAATGTTTCTGCACAATCTCCGCCCTGCAGCCAAAAAGCATTTCCACTTGCAGCTTGTGCAATTTTAGTCTTCAGATCATCACACTCTCCAGCAAACACTAAAGGTGGGAGAGATTTCAGCTTTGTCACAGCCGCCTGCACCTGCTCGCCGTCTCTACCTCCGGGCCATTGCGGTTGTTGGGCAGCCACAAGGCTTTCATCGAAAAGTGAATCAAGTGAGGTCATCATGGTCCTAAGGATAGAAGGTCGGGGGGAGTTCTTGTATAAGAATTATCCGAAGAAGATTTCAGACTCTTTATATCGTTCAAGCGGAACTGTTTTGAGTTTTTCAGTGGCTGTTGCAAGGGGTACGCGAACTATATCGGTCCCGTGAAGTGCGACCATCTTGCCCCAGTCTCCTTCAGATGCGGCGGTGATTGCCTGTAATCCGAAGCGGGTGGCAAGTACGCGGTCGAATGCGGTCGGAGTGCCGCCCCGTTGAATGTGGCCAAGAACAGATGTTCGCGCCTCTTTGCCAGTCTTGGCTTCGATCTGACCGGCCAGCCATTCACCGATTCCCGCTAGCTTTACATGGCCAAAGGCATCGAGCTCGCCCTCTTTTGTCATCATGTCACCATCTTGTGGAATGGCACCTTCAGCAATAACAATAATTGGTGCATACGAGGATTTAAAACGAGACTCAACCCACTCGCAGACCTTATCGACTGAAAATTTGAATTCTGGAATCAGAATGCATGAAGCCCCTCCTGCAATTCCAGCGTGAAGTGCGATCCACCCAGCATGGCGTCCCATCACTTCAACAATAAGAGCGCGATGATGTGACTCAGCGGTCGTATGAAGGCGGTCAATTGCCTCGACAGCAACATTGACTGCGGTATCAAATCCAAATGTGTAGTCGGTGTTATTGAGGTCGTTATCGATTGTTTTTGGAACACCGATTACTTTGACACCAAGTGCATCAAGTTTTGTGGCAACACCAAGAGTATCTTCACCACCAATTGCAATTAGTGCATCAATTCCTTGATCGGCTAAGTTATTTTTTATCTGCTCAACACCATTGTCAATCTTGAATGGGTTAGTGCGCGAAGTTCCAAGAATGGTGCCACCTCGAGGCAAAATACCACGCGTGGATTCGAGTGTGAGCTCCATTGTGTAATTCTCTAATGGGCCTCTCCAGCCATCTCTAAAGCCAACAAACTCGTGGCCATATTCTTTGACACCTTTTCTGACCACCGCGCGAATTACCGCGTTAAGCCCTGGGCAATCGCCACCGCCTGTAAGTACACCAATACGCATTGTCTTTAACTCCAAGATATAAGAAAACGGGCTCATTGCTAAGCAAAAGAGTGGTCAACGTTGACGTGCACAGTCTAGCCTTGCCTCATGGCCGATCAACTCATCGCAGGCGTAGATTCCTCGACCCAGTCTGTAAAAATCGTCATCCGTAAGGCAGAAACCGGGGAGTTGGTACGCCAAGGACGAGCTGCGCATCCTGATGGAACAGAAGTTGATCCACTCCACTGGAAAAGTGCTTTTGACATCGCGGTAAAAGAGGCCGGTGGCATCGATGATGTAGCTGCCCTATCGATAGGCGGACAGCAACATGGCATGGTCGCACTAGATGAATCTGGCAAAGTAATTCGACCAGCTCTTCTTTGGAACGATACGCGATCGGCAGATCAGGCTAATTCGCTCAATGCAGAATTGGGTGGTGAAAAGTCAATGGCACAAGCAGTCGGTTCTGTGCTTGTTGCATCATTTACCGCCTCAAAGATTCGTTGGATGGCAGAGAATGAAAAGTCAAACGCCGATCGAGTTCATGCAATCGCACTCCCCCATGATTGGTTATCGTGGCAGTTGCAAGGTGGAAAAGATTTTTCTCAGCTATTTACAGATCGAAGCGATGCTTCCGGCACTGGTTACTTTGATCCAACAACATCGACATACCGCCGAGATATTCTCGCCCGCGCACTCCTGTCTGATCGAGATGTTGTCTTGCCAAGAATCGCAGAGCCATCAGTTTTTGCTGGCACCACTAGCCAAGGAATTCCACTGGCTGCAGGTGCTGGAGATAATGCCGCAGCGGCACTAGGCGTTCAAGCACAACCGGGAGACGTTGTTATTTCACTCGGCACTAGTGGAACCGCCTTTGCGGTATCAACCACTCCAACCCATGATGCCAGTGGTGCAGTTGCTGGTTTTGCAGATGCTACTGGTCGATTTTTACCACTTGTATGCACTCTTAATGCGGCGAGAATTTTTGATGCAGCGACATCCATTCTCGGCAAATCTCACGATGAAGTTGGAGCGCTTGCGCTTTCGACGGTGCCCGGTGCACACGGACTCTCGCTTCTTCCTTACTTCGAAGGTGAGCGCACGCCCAATCGCCCCGGTGCGACCGGTGTCTTTTCTGGGATGACTCTCTCTAATTCAAATCCTGCTGATATTGCGCGGTCGATGATCGAAGGAATGCTGGCAGGACTAGCAGATGCTGTGCAATCACTAATTGACCTCGGTGTTGATGTGAAAAGAATTCTTATTATTGGTGGGGCTGCAAAAAATCCTGCAGTTGGAAACATTGCATCCGCACTCTTTGGTCGACCTGTTCTCATTCCACCTGCAGGAGAATATGTTGCCGATGGTGCTGCACGTCAGGCTGCATGGGCACTTCTTGCAACGCCATCTGCACCAATGTGGGATTTAGGTAAGGCGACTTTGATTGAGGCCAAGCCAACACCGCAAGTTCTTGAGCAGTATCGAGTTCTGCGCGATGCAACACTTGATTGGTAAATCTCACCGCATCAACTGAATCACTTATATGGACTAGTATCAGCCTCCACCGCAACGTGCCTTCTTAGTACTTGCCTAAATACGAGGATCCCACAATGTCACGCAAGAGCGCTCTGATCTTCGCCCTCGTTGGCATTTTGTGGGGAGTGCCATATCTCTTTATCAAGGTGGCCGTCGATGAGACCAATGGTTATCCCCCTGCAATTGTTGTATTTGGGCGCGTATTCATTGGTGCGCTTATTCTCATTCCACTTGCACTTCGTGATAAATCTATCTTTGCTGCAATAAAGGGGATTAAATACGTCGCCTTTTACGCCGTATTAGAAATGTTTATCCCTTGGCTTCTCATTGGAACAGCCGAGCAGAAGATTTCTTCAGGTCTAGCCGGACTTCTGATTGCTTCCGTGCCAATTTGGTCAACGCTCATCACGTACTTCCAAGGCGATAAAGAAGCCCTTAGATTTAATCGGTTACTTGGGATCGGGATTGGTTTTATCGGAGTTGTACTCATTGTTGGAATTGAAAGCATTACTGGATCATCAGATTCGCTCTCTATTCTCATGGTCCTCGTTGCAGCTTTTGCCTATGCCTACGCCATCATCATGATTCGCGAAAAACTTCCAGACGTCTCTGGGATTGCGATCAACGCTGTTGCAATGGGGATAACGGCGATTTTCTATCTGCCATTGGCTATTGCGTTTTGGCCTGATCGCTCGATTGCTACAGAAGCTACGCTCTCAGTAATCGCACTCGGAGTATTCTCTACGGGAATCGCATTTGCCATCTTCTTTACCTTGATTGAAGAGATTGGACCAACCCGCGCATCAGTTGTCACTTATTGGAATACTGCAATAGCTGTAATTCTGGGTGTCATCATTCTTAATGAAGAGCTCACGATTGGAATTCGGGTGGGGCTACCGCTTGTAATGATCGGTTCGTACCTAGTTAATCGCCGCGAGAAGGTTTAAACCTTACTTCTCAGAAAAACCTAGTCTTTCAAGTAACTTGGGATCGCGCTGCCACTCCTTTGAAACTTTGACATGCAGGCCAAGAAAAATTCGTGCCCCGAGCTCGCGTTCGATATCTGCTCGTGCGCGCATACCAATATCTTTTAATTGCTGACCTTGATGTCCTAACAAGATACCTGTCTGTGAATCTCGCTCGACATGGATCGTTGCATGGATATCAAAGAAGGGGCGCGAGCCCTTCTCTTCTCGCTCTGACATCTCATCAATGGTGACCATAATCGAATGAGGTAGCTCTTCTCGCGCATCTCGCAGCGCCGCCTCACGAATGAGTTCACAGATCAGCTGTTGAATGTTCTGATCGCTCTTCATATCCGTGGGATAAAAGGCTGGCCCTGCCGGCAAATTTTTTGAAATAAGAGTGGCTAGTAGATCGATCTGATCGTGAATGGCAGCTGAAATCGGAACGATTTCATTCCACGTAAATCCGACAGCAAGATCATTAATACCCAGCAAGCGTGCCGCAATATTCTTCTTCGAAACGAGATCCGTCTTTGTTACGAGCGCAAACTTTTTAGCGCGCGGGTGCTTTGCTATCTCTTGGGCAAGAAAAACATCTCCCGCTCCAGAAGTTTCATCGGCTGGTAAACACATCACAATGATGTCGACAGAGTCAAGACTTTCGCTGACAACGGCATTGAGACGATGGCCAAGAAGGGTCTTTGGTTTGTGGATACCTGGGGTATCAACTAGTACTGCCTGGAAATCATCACCATTGATAAGTCCGCGAATTGCGTGACGGGTCGTGTTGGGATGCGGAGATGTAATCGCAATCTTTGAACCAACGAGAGCGTTGATGAGAGTTGATTTACCAGTATTCGGGCGGCCAACAATGGCGACAAAGCCCGAACGAAATTCACTCATGGAGATATTCTCCCATCAGCGCAAGGTATTTACCTAAACGAGTCCTCTAGAGAAGAAATTAGCTCTACCGCATCAGCGACAGATGTAACGATCTCTGCAGCTCGCTCGCCAATTAAGCGATGAGTTCCTTCAGATGTTGGTGAGTTAATTGGTCCCGGAATAGCCATGACCGGCCGTAGTAACTCTGCGGCATCTCGCGCGGTGCGAAGTGAACCGCTACGAAAGGCAGCTTCAACTACCAATGTGCTCTTAGACAGTGCTGCAATAATTCGATTGCGCGTAAGAAATCGTGAAGGAAATGCCGGAGTACCTGGCATCACTTCGCTGACGATCGCACCTAGCTCGGCAATCTCTGCAAAGAGCCTCTCGTTGCCGGCTGGATAATTGATATCAATGCCACTTGCGATTACCGCAATAGTTACTCCTTCGGCGATAAGTGCTCCTTTATGGGCATGAGTATCTATTCCGTATGCACCACCGCTCACAACAAGCCATTCACGATCAACAAAACCGGCTGCAAAATCACTTGCGATCCGTGCTCCATACGGTGTCGGATTTCGAGTTCCTACAATTGCAATCGAGCGTTGGCTTAAGCATTCAGTTTTTCCTTTAACTATAAGTCCGATTGGCGCAGCTGCGAGATCATTGAGTTGAGAAGGCCACTCGAGATCTTCGGGTGTAATAAATATTCCCCCAGCGCTATCAATCAGTGCAGAGAGTGCATCGACGCCACCTGGGTGAATCTGTGACAAAGTCTTCTCGCCTTTACTCGAACGGTAAAAACCATCTTTGATTGAGTGCAGAACCTGAATTGCTCCCTGAGAGGTAATTTCACTTGTCCAGAAATTACTTCCCCCTTCAATAGCTGCAAAGAGTTCCAGCCGCGCAGACTTCTCTGGATTCACGATATTCCTCCTTCACGCAAGCTATAGGCCTTCATCACATCAGCAAGAGTTGGTTGATTTCGCCCAGATAAGTCAGCTAGCGTCCAACTCAAGCGAATTACTTTATGTAGCCCTCGCGCCGTCAAGAGTTGGCGATCGAGATGGTCATGGAGAAAGTTCATAGCGCCCCGATCTGGTTTAAAGTCTGTGCGCAGCGAACGTGCAGGTATTGCGCTATTGAGTTCAAATCCTCTTCCTGCAAATCGTTCCCGTGCTACTTGACGGGCTGCGAGTACTCGCTCTGCAATGACAGCACTTGATTCTCCAAGTTCAGTAGATGCAATATCTGTTCGCCCGACAGGTTCTACGGTGATGCGCATATCTATGCGATCCATAAGCGGACCGGAGAGCTTTCCTAGGTATCTGCGAACTTGCAATGACGAGCAACTACATCCCAATCCACGACCAGTAAATTTTCCGCACGGACATGGGTTTGCAGCCAGGACGAGTAAAAACTGTGAGGGAAATGTAATGTTTCCAACGCTACGTGCAATCGTGATTGTGCCGGATTCAAGAGGTTGGCGAAGAGAATCTAGAATTCCCGCAGCACATTCGGGTGCCTCATCAATAAAAAGAACACCGTGATGCGCCAGTGAACAAGCACCGGGGCGGATCACATGTGAACCGCCGCCGACCATGGAGACTCTAGTAGCGCTGTGATGCGGGGCGACTATTGGTGGCATACGAGACATAGGTGAACGTTGAGAAAGTGTGCCTGCTACAGAGTGCAGCGCCGTAACCTCAAGAGTCTGATCACTTGTTAAGGGCGGCAAAATTGTAGGAATACGAGATGCGATCATCGTTTTCCCGGCACCTGGAGGTCCAATCAGCAAGAGATGATGGCCACCTGTTGCAGCAACTTCTGCCCCAAAGCGCGCCAATGATTGACCTGCAACATCTTCAAAATCAAGAAAGGTTTCGATCTGCTCAGAATTTGTCGGTGCCGAAACACTTTCTCCAGAACCGGTGCGCAGAAAGAGTAAGAGTTCGCTAAGGGTTGCAAAGGCAAGTACCTTCATCGTCTCCAGTAATGCGCCTTCGCCAATATTTGCCACAGGAATAATCGATCGTTGAATTCCATCTCTTTGTCCGGCAATTAGCGCCGGCAATACGCCATTAACGCCTCGAATCGTTCCATCGAGTGCCAGTTCACCAAGGATCAAGGTGGAATCAATTGAGTCTTGCGGCAACTGCCCGTGTGCAACCAAGATTGCAAGTGCAATGGCTAGATCAAAACTTGATCCGCTCTTGGGTAACCATGCGGGCGAGAGAGAGACAGTTACCTTGCGGTTTGGCCAGCTTTCACCACTATTGGTAAGTGCGGCCCGCACACGATCGCGCGATTCAGTAAGGGCTGCATCTGGAAGTCCTAAAAGATTGTAATGTGGAAGGCCATCGCTGATATCAACTTCGACGATAACAGTATTGCCAGCCAACCCGACAAGACCCATAGAAATCGAACGACCAAGACTCATAGAATATTCTCGCGATAATCAATTGTGTGTGACCCATCTGCTGCTAACAACACTGCTGCAACATCAATAAAATAGTCATTCCCAAAATGGTGATTAATCACTAGCCAAGCGAGAGCTAGTCGCTGCAACCTTCGAGCTTTAGTTCTATCTATCGCTTCTAAGGGATCTCCAAAGGCAAGGGATGATCGCGTTTTCACCTCAACGAAATGGATTACCCCGCTCTGATCAGAGGCGACTAGATCAATTTCACCTTCCCTGATTCGCCAATTTCGATCAATAATTTCAAAGCTTCGCGATTGTAGATATGCGGCAATTGTTGCTTCACCAAATGCGCCGATCTGCCGATTTCGACTTTTCCTTACGTGTGCACCAGTCATGAGGGCAGGGTAGATATGTAAGCAAGTAGTGCGGGATCAGGGCTACCGTCACTGTGGGTAAATTAGAGAAGGGCGGCAATATTTGAAAAAGACCGGCGATGGACCGGTGATACTCCATGCGCAACGAGAGCATCGGTGTGCACCTTGGTGATATATCCCTTGTGAGATTTAAATCCATAAACAGGGTAGGTGATATCTAGCTCTCGCATAATTCGATCTCTGGTTACTTTGGCAATAATTGATGCAGCGCTGATGCTGGTTACTACTTGATCACCTTTCCAAACCGCAAGGTTTGGAATAGCTAAACCTTCTATGGGATATCCGTCGGTAAGAACATAAGCCGGCTGTAGATTAAGTCCTTGTACCGCCCGCCGCATTCCATCCAGATTTGCAGCATGTACACCACGTGAGTCAATCTCTTCATGAGAAATCACGATCACGCTAATGGATGTGGATGCGCCACTGACAACATCAAATAACTCTTCGCGCATTTTCTCTGATAATTCTTTGGAATCACGAACCTGCTGGAGTTCAGCGCTGCGATGATCCTTGAGGATTACCGATGCTACGACAAGTGGTCCTGCGCAAGCTCCACGCCCAGCTTCATCGACTCCGGCGAAAGGTGAAATTCCGGCAGCGAGCAGTCGATCTTCGATTACTTTGTCGTCACTCAATTTTTCGTAAGTGGGTCATGAGATGAGACCACACCAATTCGATTCAAGGGCCAGATAATGCCAAAAACTTGTCCAGTGATTTTATCTACTGGAACCATCCCATTATTAATGTCATCTTGGTGCACACGGGAATCTCCACTGGCACCTCGATGATCTCCCATTACCCATACTTTTCCTTGCGGTACCGTCACATTGAAATCTGTATCACTCGGAGTATTGCCTGCAAAGATGTATGGCTCAAGGGTTTCTTTCCCGTTAATAGTTAAGACCTTGTCTTTTGCGATTACTTGATCACCGGCCACACCGATCACGCGCTTAACCAGATATTGCTTAGCTGGGTTGGGCACAATTCCTATAAGTACAAGCCCATCTTTGATCGCACCGATAACTCTATTTCCCGATGATTCACTTGCATCAGGAAGCCAGCCCGCTGGATCGCGGAAGACTACGACATCACCACGCTCAATATTGTCATTGAAAAATGGGACACGATTGACAGCGACGCGATCATTGATTTGAAGTGTGTTCTCCATCGAGCCTGAAGGGATGAAGAAAAATTGTACGAGAAAAGATTTGATAACTAATGAAACGATTATTGCGAGCGCAACCAGGGTAGGAAGTTCGCGAAGGAGTGAACCCTTACGCATCATGATTGTGAAGGCGTGGTGAGCTATTCAGGCTATTTGTCAGTTGAGGCGTCATCGGCTGGAGCTGCTTCTTCTGCAACAACTTCAGCAGGTGCTTCTGCAACAACTTCAGCAGATGCTTCTGCAACTGGAGCCTCAACGACTGCTTCAACGATTGGTTCTGGGGTAGAAAGAATTCCATCACCGTAGCCTTCGATTCCATCGCGCTTTTCACGAATCTTGGCAGCCTTACCGCGAAGATCACGAAGGTAATAGAGCTTGGCGCGACGAACATCGCCCTTCTTAACAAGTTCAATCTTTTCGATCACTGGTGTGTGTACTGGGAAGGTACGTTCTACTCCGACACCGTATGAAACTTTACGAATGGTAAATGTCTCGCGCACGCCATCTCCCTGGCGACGGATAACAATTCCTTGGAAGACCTGAACACGGCTCTTAGAGCCTTCGATCACGCGAACGTGAATCTTGAGCTCATCGCCCGCGCGGAACTGTGGGATGTCCTTACGCAGTGACTTGGCATCAATGGCATCGAGAATGTTCATTTTCTTCCTCAGGTTTCTTTTCTATCAATTCGGCGCTTACTGTGTAGCAGCGCAGACGCCCTATCTTGCCATATAAGAGGCCTTGAGCATAAATCGGGTGGAGCGCTTAGCTCGTTACGCCTGCGAGCGCTTCCTGTAGCACCTGGAAGAGGCCAGGACCGGCGGCTACGGTGAGTTTGCGCGGGCCATCCCCAAGATGGGCAACGCGAGCTCCCGCTTCGGTGGCAACAAGGGCACCTGCTGCCCAATCCCATTCCTTGAGGCCATGTTCAAAATATCCGTCAAGTGCACCCATTCCCACATGGCAGAGATCAACAGCTGCTGATCCCATCCGTCTAATGTCGCGAGTACGCGGAAGAAGTGATGCCACCATTGCAATTTGTTCGACGCGATCTGCCACGTCATAGGCAAATCCGGTTCCGAGTAGTGCGCGATCGAGTGAAACATTGGAAGTGCAGCCAATCTTCTGGCCATTATGAAATGCACCCTGCCCGCGTACTGCATGCCATCGTGAATTAATCGTCGGTGCTGCAACAACTCCTACAAGTGAGCCCTGATCATCGCGAGCCGCGATGCTCACATTCCATCCTGGAAGTCCGTAAAAATAGTTAACGGTGCCATCGAGTGGATCGATTACCCATGTGATTCCAGAACTGCTGGGACGTGACGCACCTTCTTCACCGATGATTCCATCGTCTGGGCGGGTGCGCAGAATGCTCTCGACAATGAACGCCTCTGCCTTCTCATCCATCTGTGTAGCAAAGTCGATCGCTACGGACTTTTCTCGCAGATCAAAGTGTGATGGGCGCTGCATGAGCAGATCCCCCGCCTCGATCGCCACGGATTGCGCTAATTCAAGTAATTCTGAGGCGAGCCTGGAAGTCTCTGGGGTCATATCCTGACTTTATCGGATATTCTGCCGCACATGAGTGATCTGCGATTAACGGGTAAGAACCCTGAAGGCACCCATCTCACTCTCACAGATGCGCAAGGTTCTGAATACACCGTTCGCATTAGCGATAATTTGCGGGCGACGGTCAATCAACCACGCCTGACTGCTGTTGATACAACCCATGATGCTGAGAATATGAGCGTCAAAGAGATTCAACGCCGTCTTCGCTCAGGCCAGTCGATGGATACCATCGCGCGCGATGGATCAATCAGTGTCGATAAAGTTGAACGATTTGCTGGACCAATCTTGCAAGAGCGTGTTTATATTTTGGATCAAGCCTTTCTGGTTCTGATTCGTAAAGATAGTGTGCGCGATCAGGAGTCATTCTGGGAAGTAGTTACATCCCGTCTAGCCCCACGTGGAGTAGATAGTGATTCATTGTCATGGAACTCATGGCGACTCGATGATGGAACATGGACGATCGATCTGTCCTATCCGAATCGTGATGGTCAAGGAAATGCCACATGGAATTTCGATCTCAATCGTAAATTAATTGTTGCGACAAATGAAAATGGTCGTTGGATGCTTGGACAAGAGCCAGCTGCCCGCCCAAATAATCCAGGGCTTGTTCACTCTGAACCTACTCATCCTTCGCGTATCGTTGATTCGATTCCAGAACCTGAGCAGGTGCGCGAAACTCCCCGCCTTGTAGCAATTCGTGACACACCGCGGGCAGAGGATCAAGCTGAAGGAATTACAGGTCGCGCAAAGGTTCCTTCGTGGGATGAGATTATGTTTGGTCGGCCCGCGACAACTCCTACTGACGATACTGATCCAGAGGATGATTTATTTAAGTAAGTGAGTTAGACGGTGCGAGTTAAGAGTGAGACTGTTGATTCGATCTCGCTCAATCCCCCGTGATGGCCAATCATCGAACCCTCTATATCTGCGCGAGCTTTATCGAGTAGAACAAGTCCACCATAAGGAATTGCAATGAGATCTCCCATGCGATCTGAGGCATCGGCGCTGACTACATGACCGAATAAACCAGATGAAATTGCTTCTTCGCGGGTATTGATAAGCGCGTTGCCACCAAAGAAATCGCGCCAGCGCCCAGCGACGTCTTCTCGTGCAGCGTGTGAATCTAAAGAGTCCTCTAAATAAATATGTCGTGCCCGAGGTTCCCCGGCAATTGTTTGAACGCCATGAAGCAGTTCGTTATCCACGCCAAGGATGATTTTCTCTTGCACATTGATCATTCCGTGATCGGCGGTAAGCCAGAGCCGAGTTCCCTGTGGCAGGTGTCGAAGAAGCTCGGCGAGGAATGAATCTATTCCAACCAGGGCTGCAATCCACTTATCTGAGCCAACTCCATCGCTATGGCCCGCAGAATCAAGATCGTTGACGTATAAATAGACAAATGAAGGAGTGACTTGAAGCCCAGCAACAGTTTTTTCAATGAGATCCGATGCAATGTTCGCACCGCTATAAGTTGCTCCACGAAAGACCGCTTGGGTAAATCCAGTTAACTCATAGCGTTTTGCAGCAACGTGTGTAACAGAAATATTTTCTCGAACTGCCTGTTCAAATAAGGTGGGAAGTGGTTGCCAGGTCAGGGGATCTACTCGCTCATCCCACTTAAGTGCATTCAAAATTCGTCCACCGCTCCGAGGAACGCGCACTGTGTATCCCAACATTCCATGAGTTCCTGGCAGTTCTCCGGTCATCAGCGTCGCAAGACTTGTTGCCGTTGTTGAT
Organism: Candidatus Planktophila sp.; assembly: GCA_044350045.1. GTDB lineage: Bacteria > Actinomycetota > Actinomycetes > Nanopelagicales > Nanopelagicaceae > Planktophila. The sequence continues at coordinate 27,802 of JBILIJ010000015.1, forward strand.
GGAAAAGGCGTGCGCACGTCTGTGTGCAAAGAAAGCGATGAGATGGTTGGAATAAGTTCGCGATATGTATCGATCGCATCAGCACCTAAACCGTCGATGAGGAAGAGTAATTCTCGCTTCGATGGGCTCGGTCCTATACCAAGTCGATCTTGGGCAGCGATGAGTCCAAGGGATGCAAAAATCGAAGGGGTAATATCTGCCAGATGCACATGTTTATTCTCCCATGAGGATGCAATAGCCACTGTGTTGCAATCGTTGGTGCAAGAGGGCGTGTAGGTACACGGATTTAGCCCCACCTGTTGGCACAATTCACGCCATGGCTACAGCGAAGAAGACGACAGCGACCAAAAGCAAGAAGGTCGCAGACGGACCTAAACCTGGAGAGTACGCCGGCAAGATAGTCGATATTGATGTTTCATCAGAGATGTCTGAATCCTTCCTTGAATATGCATACTCAGTTATTTATTCACGCGCACTTCCTGATGCGCGCGATGGACTCAAGCCCGTGCATCGCCGCATTCTTCATCAGATGGCAGATATGGGATTACGCCCAGATCGCGGACATGTAAAGAGCGCGCGTGTAGTTGGTGAAGTGATGGGTAAATTGCACCCTCACGGTGATGGAGCGATCTATGACGCACTGGTGCGTATGGCTCAATCATTTTCAATGCAACTTCCACTCATTGATGGCCACGGAAACTTTGGTTCACTCGATTCAGGCCCAGCTGCGATGCGATACACAGAAGCGCGTTTGGCATCTGCAGCCCTTGCGATGGTCTCAGAATCTGATGAGAACACCGTTGACTTTGGTCCAAATTACGATGGACAACTTTCTGAACCACTTGTTCTTCCTGCGGCCTATCCCAATCTTCTCGTCAATGGCGGTTCGGGTATTGCCGTAGGTATGGCGACAAATATGGCTCCGCACAACTTGGGTGAAGTCATCGCTGCAACCAAACATCTCATTGATAATCCAAAGGCGACGCTGAATCAATTGATGAAGCATGTACAAGCACCTGATTTTCCTACCGGTGGCGAAATTGTCGGTATGGAAGGCGTGCGAGAGGCTTACGCCACAGGTAAGGGATCATTTAAAGTTCGCGCAACTGTTGAGATAGCTAAAGTCTCTTCACGCAAAATGGGAATTATCATCAAAGAACTTCCCTTCAATATTGGCCCAGAGAAAGTCGTCGAGCGCATTGCAGATCTAGCCAAGGCAAAGAAGATTCAAGGTATTTCAGATATTGTCGATCTCACCGATGGGCAGACTGGCACCAATGTTGTCATCGAACTCAAGAATGGCTTTGAGCCAGAAGATGTACTTGAAAAGCTCTACAAACTCACCCCGATGGAAGATGCCTTCTCTATCAACGCAGTCGCACTGGTCAAGGGACGCCCGCAAACATTGGGACTCAAAGAGTTACTCCAAGTCTTTATTGATCACCGGATCGATGTAGTTACTCGTCGCTCAGAATTTCGAAAGGCCAAAGCCAGCGCCCGTCTTTTGATGGTTGATGGTCTGCTCAAGGCAATTATTGATATCGATAAGGTCATAAAAATTATTCGCGGAAGTGATGATGCAGCTGCTGCGAAGACATCTCTGATCAAAGATTTCAAACTCAATGACGAGCAGGCGACCTATATTCTCGATATGCCTTTGCGTCGCCTCACAAAGATGAGCAAGCTAGAACTTGAGAGTGAACAGAAAGAGCTCAAGGCAATTATTAGTGAATTGACCGCCCTTTTGAAATCAGAAGAGAACATCAGAGCGCTCATTTCGACAGAACTCACCGCCGTGGCAAAGTCATATGCGACTCCGCGTCGCACTCGAATCGGCGCATAGATACTCAATTTCCTTCCTACTCATACTGTGTGGGATAGTTCGTCAAATGATCGCAACCACCGCCCTTGAGCTTCGCGCTGGGGCCAGACTCCTTGTTTCTGGGGTCAATGTTCGAATCAATCACGGCGATCGCATCGGCTTTGTTGGACGCAATGGTGCTGGCAAATCAACTCTCGCCAAAGTTCTAGCGGGTGAAACCCTTCCTGCAGGTGGTGCCGTACAACGCACCGGCAAGATCGGATATCTCCCCCAGGATCCACGCACCGGTGAAGATCAAGGCACTGTGATTGAACGAATTTTATCTGCGCGAGATTTGGATCAAATCGCTCACCGTATGAAGATGGTCGAAGAAGAGATGGCAACGGCTGAAGGTGAAGCTCTTGAAAAGGCTTTAGATCGATACACCCGCGTAGATGCCGAATT
>JBILIJ010000037.1:0-8048 GCA_044350045.1 Candidatus Planktophila sp.
TTCGTACAATTGAAGAGCGCAATATTCGCTTTATTCGATTGTGGTTTAGCGATGTATTAGGAACCCTCAAATCTGTTGCGATTGCCCCTGCCGAACTTGAGAACGCATTTGAAGAAGGCATTGGTTTTGATGGCTCTGCCATCGAGGGATTTGCCCGACATACAGAATCAGATATGTTGGCAAAACCAGACCCTGCAACCTTTTCAATTCTGCCGTGGCGCACAGAAGCACCGGGTGCTGCCCGTATGTTCTGCGACATCACAATGCCAGATGGTTCACCTTCACATTCTGATCCGCGCAATGTTTTACGTCGTACATTGGATAAGGCGGCCAAGATGGGCTACACCTGTTACACCCATCCTGAAATTGAATTCTTCCTCTTTAAATCACAGCCCGAAAAAGGCGTTGCGCCAGTACCAGTTGATCAGGGTGGTTATTTTGATCATACGCCAGCTGTTGTTGGCCACGACTTTAGACGTCAGGCAATTACTTTGTTGGAAGCGATGGGAATTTCAGTCGAGTTTAGCCACCACGAAGGTGCACCTGGCCAGCAAGAGATCGATCTTCGTTATGCAGATGCTTTAAGCACTGCAGATAACATCATGACATTTCGTCATGTCATCAAAGAAGTTGCTCTCGAACAAGGTTTCTACGCATCCTTTATGCCGAAACCATTTACTGATCACCCAGGTAGCGGAATGCATACGCACGTCTCACTCTTTGAGGGCGAGAACAATGCCTTCTACGATGCAAAGGCTGAGTTTCATCTTTCACAAGTCGGACGATCTTTTGTTGCGGGCATTTTGAAGCATGCCGCCGAGATGACTGCAATCACCAATCAGTGGGTCAACTCTTACAAGCGCTTACAGGGCGGGGGAGAAGCGCCATCGCTCATTAATTGGGGACCAAGTGATCGTGGCGCACTTGTTCGCATTCCGATGTATAAACCAAATAAGGAAAACTCAACTCGAATTGAATTCCGCTCACCAGATTCTGCGTGTAATCCATATCTGGCTTACGCCGTGATGCTTTCGGCCGGCCTCAAGGGAATTGAAGAAGGTTATGTCCTAGAAGAAACAAGTACACCAGAAGCGCTCCCAGCTAATTTGCATGAAGCTATTGTGGCGATGGAGGGCAGCGAGCTCGTACGCCAGACCCTGGGCGAACATGTCTTTGAGTTTGTCTTGCGAAATAAGCGGGCTGAATGGCAGGACTATCGCCGCCAAGTAAGTGCCTACGAACTCGATCGGTATCTCCCCGTTCTTTAAAGGCTTGCGTGCTATTTTTTCACTATGACAAAAGAGATCACATCGACCAGTCTTCGCCGGATCAATATTGGCGCAGGCGTTCTCCATCTAGTTCAGATGATCGCAGTCCTTGCACTCGCAGCTCCATTTACTCTTCCGATCACAGCTCGATACATGTCTGGTCCTCCAGGAACCACATACGGTGATCTCGTAGTTTTGTATAACGCCCCACTTGGAATCGGCGTTGCGATCTTCCTCGGTCTTTCATCTTTGGCCCACTTTATTGTCGTAAGTCCTCAATTCTTCCCGCGCTATATCGCCGGCCTTGCGGCTCATCGCAATTTTTTCCGGTGGGTTGAATACTCGATTAGCTCATCGGTCATGATTGTTTTGATCGCTCAGGTCACCGGTATCTCAGATATCACCGCTCTGATTGCAATCTTTGGCGTGAACGCATCAATGATTCTCTTCGGCTGGCTGCAGGAGAAGTATGAAGAGCCAGGCAATGGTGGCTGGGTCCCATTTATTTTTGGATGTATCGCTGGCATCGTTCCATGGCTTGCTCTTGTATTTTATGTATTTGCAATCGGCGGAGCTGGTGAAAACAAAGCGCCAGCTTTCGTCTACTTTATTGTCTTAACAATCTTTATCTTCTTTAACTCATTCGCCTTAGTGCAGTGGTTGCAATACAAGAAAGTTGGAAAGTGGTCAGATTATCTTCGCGGAGAGCGCACCTACATCACACTCTCTTTGATTGCTAAATCAGCCCTTGCCTGGCAGATTTTTGCTAATACACTCATCCCTGTATAAATCTTTCGGCAGGTTCAATTTTGGAGGTTTGGCATGGCACTTCGTTGGGGTTATTTAGGCGCAGGTGGCATTGCTGACACAATCGCCAAAGATTTTGGCCATGCAGGGCTCACGATTCAAGCAGTAGCCACTCGCGATATTGCGCGCACCAACGCATTCGCCGATAAATTCAACATTCCAAATCGCCACCCAGATTACGCATCGCTGGTGGCAGATCCTGAAGTAGATGTTATTTACATTTCTACTGTGCAGACGTTGCATCGCGATCATGCGCTCTTGGCCATCGAAGCCGGCAAGCATGTCCTCATGGAAAAGCCCTTCACTATGACTGCAAAAGAGGCTGAAGAGATTTATGAAGCGGCAAAGCGTAAAAATGTTTTTGTTATGGAAGCAATGTGGACTCGTTTCTTGCCAATGATGGATGCTGTATTTGCTGCGATTAATGCCGGAGAAATTGGTACTCCGCACTTTGTCTATGCCGATCACAGCCAGTATCTACCGATCGAGCGAGCACCTCGTCTGTGGAACCGTGAACAAGGCGGTGGCGCACATTATGACCTCGGTATTTATCCGATGCATATGGCAATTAGAACGTTAGGTTTTCCAGATTCAGTCAGTGGAAAATCGGTGATGACCGATACCGGAGTCGATTCAGCAACAGCAGCTGTCCTTCAATACAACAATGGCAGTCTTGCTTTGATTAATTCGTGCATGACGATGGCAGGCACAATTACCGCTGCAATTCATGGGACAAAGGGTCGAATTGAAATTGATGGCTGGTTCTTTCAGCAGACAACCTTTAGCATCTTTGATACTCAGCACAAATTAGTTCGACGCTATGAAGAAGAGATCACTGGTCGAGGTATGCAATATCAAGCAATTCACGTCGAAGAGTGCATTGCCAAGGGCCTTACTGAGAGCCCAATTCTTAGCCTCGCCGATACGGTGAAGATTATGGAAGTAATGGAGCAAGTACACGTCTTCTAACGCTTACTTGCCCGTATACGACTTATCGCGTTACTATTTCACTATGACATTTCGCGGACTCCTCCTTCGCAGCCGCTGCGAGGCCAATTAACCGGTCTCCTCGCCGCGGGGTTTGGTGTTGCCGGTTAAACCACATCGGCCCAACCCCAAGGAGTAAGAAATGAATTTTCCAACACAGAAACCTTCAGCGATGCCAGTTCGTCGCTATAGCTCATTTATCCCTGTCGATCTCGCCGATCGCACGTGGCCCAATAAGAAGATCACAGTTGCACCTAAGTGGTGCTCAGTAGATCTCCGCGATGGAAACCAAGCGCTGATCGATCCGATGGATACACCGCGCAAGTTAGCGATGTTCAAACTTCTTGTAGCCATGGGCTATAAAGAGATCGAAGTTGGATTCCCCAGTGCGAGCCAGACGGATTTCGATTTTGTTCGCAAAATTATTGAGGAAGATTTGATTCCAGATGATGTGATCATCCAGGTACTTACCCAAGCCCGCGAACCGTTGATCCGCCGTACTTACGAGGCGATTAAGGGATCAAAGCAAGCGATCGTTCACCTCTATAACTCAACCTCAACCCTGCAACGCCGGGTTGTCTTTGGCCTTGATAAAGAGGGAATTAAGAAGATCGCAACCGATGGCGCACAGATGTGTCTAGATCTCATGGCAACTGTTCCAGAGACAAAAGTTTCTTTCGAATATTCGCCAGAGTCGTACACGGGCACAGAGCTTGAATTTGCGGTAGAAGTTTGTAACGCGGTTAACGCGATCTGGAAGCCGACACCAGCTTGGAAAACGATTATGAATCTTCCGGCAACTGTTGAGATGGCAACGCCGAATATCTATGCCGATTCCATCGAATGGATGTGCCGCAATCTCAATAACCGCGACAGCGTCATTGTCTCGCTACACCCGCATAATGATCGCGGTACGGGTGTTGCCGCCGCCGAACTTGGTTACTTAGCTGGGGCTGATCGCATTGAAGGTACTCTCTTTGGAAACGGAGAACGCACCGGCAATGTCTGCCTTGTTACTCTCGGCATGAACTTAGTCAGCCACGGCATTGATCCGCATATCGATTTTTCAAATATCGATGAGGTTCGACGCACCGTTGAATATGCAAACCAACTCAAAGTTGCAGAGCGCCATCCCTACGGTGGAGACCTCGTCTTTACTGCTTTTTCTGGCTCGCACCAAGATGCCATTAAGAAGGGTTTTGATCATATGGCCGCCGACGCTAAGGCTGCCGGGGTAACTGTTGAGCAACACACGTGGGCAGTTCCCTATCTTCCTATTGATCCTAAAGATATTGGTCGCTCGTATGAAGCGGTGATCCGCGTGAATTCTCAATCAGGTAAGGGTGGCGTTGCCTACTTGATGAAGACAGAACATCATCTTGATCTTCCACGTCGCTTACAGATTGAGTTTTCTAAGATTGTGCAGGAAAAGACTGACACTCAAGGTGGAGAAATTTCTGCAGAAGAGCTCTGGGCGGTATTTGAAGATGAATACCTGCCGACAGAGGGCGCGCCATGGGGGCGCTTTCGCCTGAAAGGTTTATCTCAGACTTCTGTGATGAATGAAGATGTGCAATTAACTGTGATGATCACAGATCGCGGTGAAGAAGTTGAATTAAAGGGCCATGGCAATGGTCCCATCGCTGCCTTCTGTAATATTTTGCAGAATTATGATGTTGATGTGCGCGTCCTAGATTTCCACGAACATGCTCTGGCAGCAGGCGGCGATGCATCAGCTGCTGCCTATCTTGAGTGTGCAATTGGCGGAGATGTCTTCTGGGGCGTTGGCGTGGATCCAAACACCACAACAGCTTCACTTAAGGCCGTTGTGTCTGCAATAAATCGCGCCATTCGCTGACTACCGTAACCCCGTGAGCCTCTACCGTGATGAAGCGATAGTTCTTCGCACCCAGAAATTGGGCGAGGCCGATCGCATCATCACGATGCTGACCCGCGAGCATGGCCGAATTCGTGGTGTGGCAAAAGGCGTTCGTCGCACAATGTCGAAATTCGGAGCACGCCTTGAACCAGGCAGCCATGTAGATATTCAGATGTATACCGGCAAAACATTTGACACTATTACACAGGTAGAAGCAGTGATGAATTACGGCGAAATCATTTCGCACGACTATCAGCGTTGGACAATTGCATCTGCAATTCTAGAAACTGCTGAACGATTTACCGCCCAAGAAAATGAACCTGCGCTACAAGAATTCCAACTAGTAGTTGGAGGAATGAAAGCGCTTTCAGAAAATCGCTATGACTCTTCGCTCATTCTCGATGCATTCTTGCTGCGATCACTCGCTATTGGTGGATATGCCCCATCCATGACTCAATGTTCGCGCTGTGAAAAACCAGGACCACATCGCTACTTTTCTTTAGTGGGCGGTGGCTCTGTATGTATGGAGTGTCGCCCATCGGCATCTGCTACCCCGGCTCCTGAAACACTTGAACTGATGGGTGATCTCATCAGCGGAAATTGGGATCGTGCCAACACGAGTGACCTTCGTTTTCGGCGAGAGGCTAGTGGTCTAGTCGCTGCTTATCTACAATGGCACCTGGAACGCGGACTCCGAAGTCTGCCTATGGTGGAGCGTGCATGAGTAAGAAAGCTGCAGTTGAAATTCCACACCACGTTGCAGTGGTGATGGATGGCAACGGTCGTTGGGCAAAAGATCGTGGCCTACCGCGCACCGCAGGACATGAAGCAGGGGAAGCAGCGCTCTTTGATGTGGTGCAAGGTGCTATTGAATTCGGAGTTAAAGAGTTAAGTGCCTACGCATTCTCAACAGAAAACTGGAAGCGCTCACCGGAGGAAGTTCGTTTTCTCATGAACTTTAATCGCGATGTCTTGCGTAGACGCCGTGATCAGATGGATGAGATGGGTGTAAAAATTCAGTGGATCGGTCGCCCTAAGCGTCTATGGTCCTCAGTGATTAAAGAGCTAGAAGAGGCAGAAGAGCAGACCAAGAAAAATAAAGTTCTCACCTTAAACATGTGCGTTAACTACGGTGGACGCTCTGAGATTGTTGATGCGGCAACTGAACTTGCGCGCGATGTGAAGCGAGGAAAAGTTAAAGCAGATTCGATTACCGAAAAGACCCTTGCTTCATATCTCTATGATCCAAAGATGAGCGATGTCGATCTTTTCTTGCGTTCATCAGGAGAGCAGCGCACCAGCAACTTTTTGCCGTGGCAATCTGTCTATGCAGAGTTCGTCTTTATGGATGTCTTGTGGCCAGATGTGACGCGTAAAACCTTATGGAGAGCGATTGAGGAATATTCAGATCGCGATAGAAGGTTTGGGAAAGCGTAGCTTTCCCAACAGAGCGGCTAGCGGAAAGCGTAGCTTTCCCAACAGAGCGGCTAGCGGGAAAGCTTAAGAAGCTGCTGGGTGATCAATCGGAGTAGGCGCTGTCAGATGGGTCTGACACATGGCGCATCGCGCGTTATCGAGTAGGTACATCTCTATCTCGTAGGTATCGGGACAAAATGCTGCAGTAATTTCGAGTAGATGCGACCCGCAGACTGGGCAGGCGCAGGTCGGAATTCCCCTGAAGTCGACCAAAAGGTGACCCTCCTTAGTGATAATGATTCTCAATAATATGCTATGGTATTGCTAATTGGAATCATTATCAATAAAGGAGTATGGTAAATCTATGAAAAAGAACCTTTCAATACTTGCCGTCGTTGCATCCCTGGGGCTGATCCTGACTGGATGTAGTTCTACTGAGAGCAATGACGATGCCAGCGGAAAAGTCACCGTCGTGGCCGCGCTGTATCCACTTGAATTTGTCGCTACAGCTATCGGAGGCGATCTCGTCGATGTCGTAAATGTGACACCTCCTGGAGTTGAGCCACACGATCTCGAACTCACGCCGTCCCAGATCATTACTCTCGATGATGCCGACCTACTTCTCTACATTTCAGGCTTTCAGCCAGCGTTAGAAGAGGCTGCCGAACAATCTCCACCGACTGCCTCTTTAGATGTTTTGACACTTCCAGGATTAAATCTTCTTGAGGCGACTGAAGATGGACACGATCATGGGACAGAAGAAGAGCATGCTGATGAAGAGAAATCTGCAGAAGGCGTCAATGATCCTCACGTGTGGCTAGATCCGGAGCGGTTGATTGTTGTTGCAAATGCAGTTGCCGCGAAATTATCTGAAGTCGACCCAGATAATTCTAAAGTATATGCGGCCAACCTAGAAGCCTTTACCGCAGAGCTAGAGACCCTAGATCAAAAGTTCCTGCTGGGTCTTGCTTCTTGTGAACGCGACTTAATTGTCACTGCACATGCGGCTTTTGGTTACTTGGCAGATGCCTACGGACTTAATCAAGAGGCTATCGCTGGAATTAGCCCAGAATCTGAACCTACCCCTAAGCGTCTAAACGAGATTGGCAAGGAAGCAAAGGCAGATGGAACAACCACCATCTTCTTTGAAACTCTCGCCTCTCCTAAAGTTGCCCAGACCCTAGCTGATGATCTCAATATCGAGGCTGCTGTGCTCGATCCTATTGAAGGAATCAGTGAAGGTCAGACATACTTCTCGATTATGGAGAGCAATCTTGAAGCATTGCGCAAAGCACTGAGTTGCAAATAGATCAGCCGCTTAAAGTCAGCGATCTCAGCGTCCACTATCCAGGGCGAGTAGCCCTGGATAGTGTCTCTCTGACCATCGAAAAATCTACTGTTGTTGCAATTTTAGGCTCAAATGGTTCAGGTAAATCAACCTTAGTAAAAGCATGTCTTGGTTTAGCGCCACTACACAGCGGTACCGTCGAGCTCTTTGGAACGAACTTGTCAGAGTTTAAGCAACGTGATCGATTGGGTTACGTGCCACAACGCATCCATGATGCGATGGGAATTCCAGCAACTGTCTCTGAAGTTGTTGAATCGGGTCGCCTCTCGCATGGCTGGATGCGCCGCTTTAACGCATTAGACCGCGAGAAGATTTCACATGCAATCGAAGTTGTCGGCCTAAA
>JBILIJ010000038.1:0-7836 GCA_044350045.1 Candidatus Planktophila sp.
GATGGGCGAGCTCTTCACTCATCCGCAAGAATGGCTACCTTTGATTTCAGAACGCCTCATTGACTTCATTCGCTGCCACATCAGCACAATTGGCGGAATTACACCTGCTAAAAAACTGGCTCATTTGTGTGAGGCATTTGGTGTCAGAACCGCCTGGCATGGACCTGGCGATGTCTCACCGGTAGGGCATACAGCCAATCTTCATCTCGATGTGAGTTCTGCAAACTTCGGGGTACAGGAATGGTGGGGTCCAACCGACATCATCTATGACATGTTCCCGGGCACCCCTGAAGTGCGTAATGGGTATGCCTATCCCAATGACCGGCCTGGGCTGGGAATCGATATCGACGAGGCCTTGGCTGCGAAGTACCCATGCGATAACACCCAGTCAGTTCGCCCGCAAGGGTGGACAACGTCCCGCTCCCCAGACGGCGGGTCTTTGCGCCCGTAGTTTCACCGCCCGGCGTTACAAATTCATTTGACAGAGATTTATCGTAGAAGGTCTACAAACAGGGGCTGTAAAAGGTTAACAACTAAGGGAATGGGGAAAGAAAATGCGTCCAGGATTCGGCCAGTTTCAAGTAGCGTCTGAGGAATATCTTCTTTTCGCGCAGCAGTTTGGCGCAACAGATATTCTCTTTAATACACCTCTTATCCCCGGCGATGGTGGAAAGTGGCAGTTACAAGATTTAGTCAAACTTCGTCTACGAGTCGAGCAGTTCGGCATGAAGCTCTCAGCTCTTGAAAACGTTCCTACAAGTTTCTACGACCACATTATGTTGAATGGTCCACGACGTGATGAGCAGATAGAGAACATGATTTTTACCGTGCGTAATATGGCACGCGCAGGTATTCCAATTTTTGGATATAACTGGATGCCATCACATGTTTGGCGTACACCCCCTGCACAGATTCGCGGTGGCGCGTTAGCAACCGCCTACGATCACGCGCTGGGATCGAAGTATCCACTCACCCATACTCGCGAATATAGCGAAGAAGAGATGTGGCAAAACCTCGAGTACTGGATCAAGATCATCACACCGGTTGCAGAGGAAGAAGGAATTCGCCTTGGTATTCATCCATGTGATCCACCGGTAGATAAGTTGGGTGGAATCCCGCAGTTGCTACGTAGCTTTGAATCCTACAAGCGTCTCATTGAGATTTATCCAAGTGATTCAAATGCAATCGAATTCTGCCAGGGTACATTCTCAGAGATGAAAGATGATATCTACGAGATGATTGACTACTTTGTTTCACGTAAGAAGATTCTCTACGTGCACTTCCGTAACGTCTCTGGCAAGGTACCTAACTTCTACGAAGAATTCGTGAACACCGGATACGTTGATATGTATAAGGCGATGAAGATTTACCACAAGCACAATTTTGATGGCTTCTTCATCGATGATCACGTCCCACATACACACGGAGATACACCGTGGGGACACCGTGGTCGTGCCTTTGCTAATGGATATATCCAAGCGATGATTGAAGCGGTTCAAAAGGGCTAATGAACATCATGGCTGAGGAAGTACAAGTAGCTCTTGATATTTGCGAGAATTAATAATGCCTATTAATGACGCAAGTAATCAAGTATTACCGATCAGCCTACGAATGATTGCCCGCCGAGCTGGCGTCTCACTTGGTACCGTCTCGAATGTGCTTAACCATCCAGAGCTTGTCTCACCGGCAAAGCGCGAAGTGGTGCTGAAGGTATTAAAAGAGGCGAACATGGGCGAAGCTGCTGTAAAAGCAACTCGTCCAAAAACTAATCTCAAATCCATGGGGATAATGATTCCTACGCTAACGAATCCATTCTATGTAGATCTATCGAATGGATTTCAGGAAGCTGCTTCTCAAGCGGGCTATGGCACCGTCATCTGCAGTATGGATGAGAATCGTGAGATGCAAGGGTTTTATGCCTCACTATTGCTCGAACAGAAGATAGAAGGCGTCTTAGTTTCACCGATTGAGCAGTGGGATAAATACTTGTATAAGTTTGCTGCACGTGGAATCCCAGTTGTTTTACATGGGCCTAAACAGAGCAATTTAGATATGTGTTCAATTTCTGGAAACCATTTCCATGGTGGTGAGCTCGGAGTTCAACATCTGTACGACTTGGGCCATCGCAGTATTGTTTGGGTTACTTTAGAAGATAGATTTCCCCAGATTATTGAACGCGAGGCAGGAGTTGTCGCCGCGGCTGAGCGACTAGGAATCACACTAAAAATGATCTGCGTCTCAAAGATTAACGCTGCTCAAGGTGAGGCTGCCGTTGAACGTATCCTCAAATTGGATAGTGAGCCAACAGCAATCTTCTGTGCCAATGATTACACCGCAGTTGGAGTTATCTGCGGGTTGAGTGCGCGAGGAATTAGAACCCCAGAAGAGATGTCAGTACTTGGTTATGACGGAATTTCTTCTTTATCGAATGCAATTCTTCCTTTGTCTACAATTTCACAGCCGGTAGAGCAATTAGGGCGTGATTTTGCCACCATCTTGATTGACGAAATTGAGTCTTCAGGAACCCATGAACATAAGAATCTATTGTTTGAGCCAGAACTAATTGCGCGGGCTACAACATCTCAACCACGATTGTATGCAGTATGAGTACTCAAGCAAGAACGGTGCTGACCAGCATAAATCAAATTGCCCCTCTTCGAATAATCCCAGTTTTGACAATCAATGATGTCAAGCATGTTGATGCAATAGCTACTGCGTTTTTAGAGTGCGGAGTCCAAAACGTTGAAGTAACACTTCGAACCGATGTGAGCCTTGCTGCTATCGAGGCATTTGCGAAGCATCCAAATCTGGTAGTCGGTGTTGGATCTGTGAAAAATACAGATGATTTATCACGCGCTGTCAAAGCCGGTGCATCATTTGCAGTCTCACCGGGGTATATCAAGGAAATTGGCGAGTTAGCGAAGAAGTTAAATGTCTTCTACTTGCCTGGAGTGGCTACCTCAACTGAAATTATGTCAGCGTTATTAGATGGATTTAACTTATTGAAATTCTTTCCAGCAGAACAATTGGGCGGCCTTTCGATGCTTAAAGCAATCGCTCCAGTTTTTCCATCTGTTCGATTTATTCCAACCGGTGGCATCAATGGCGAAAACATCAGCGCCTACCTTGCCCATCCATCTGTAGTTGCCGTAGGCGGCAGCTGGATGCTTGGAAATACCGTTGACCTCAATGATAAAGCTGCAGTTATTCATTCGGTATCGTCAGCGGTGAAACAGATTTCTTCAACTGGAAAATAGATTGGACCTTTCGTGAAAATCAAGCCAAAAAGTGAAGCGCTCTTCGACGAAGTTTCCTTGGGCGAGGTGATGCTTCGCCTTGATCCAGGCGACTTGCGCATCCGAACAGCTCGAAATTTTTCAGTATGGGAAGGCGGTGGCGAGTACAACGTTGCCCGCGGTCTCGCCAAGTGTTTTGGATTGAAAACATCTGTGATCACCGCATTCGCTGATAATCAGGTAGGTCACTTGATCAATGATTTAATTTTGATGGGTGGAGTTGATACTTCACATATTCACTGGGCGAAGGGCGACAGCATCGGCCGATCAGTTCGCAACGGTCTGAATTTTACTGAGCGTGGATTCGGAGTGCGCGGGGCAGTCGGGGTATCTGATCGCGGTCACACCGCAGCATCACAAATGGTGAGTTCAGATTTTAATTGGGAAGAGATTTTCGGCAAACAAGGCGCTAGATGGTTACATACGGGTGGAATCTTCGCGGGCTTGTCATCTACAACTCCAGATTTAATGGAGGCAGCGATGTCAACGGCTAGAAAACACGGAACGATTGTTTCTTACGACCTCAATTATCGACCAAGCTTGTGGGATGGTCTAGGTGGGAAAGCCACTGCACAGAAAGTAAATAAAAAATTAGCATCGCTAGTTGATGTGATGATTGGCAATGAAGAAGATTTCACTGAATCTTTAGGGTTTGAAGTAAAGGGCTTAGATGAGAATTACTCTAATTTATCGACAGGCCCTTTCAAGGAGATGGTTGAGAAAGTAGCTGCCGCGTATCCAAATCTACAAGTGATCGCAACAACCTTGCGAAAGGTGCATTCAGCATCTGATAACGATTGGGGCGCAATTGCCTGGTCTCGCACAGATGGTTTCTTTGAAGTTCCGGCACTTCCGAATTTGGAAATTTTTGACCGCGTAGGTGGTGGAGATAGCTTTGCCTCAGGTTTGATCTTTGGATTACTTGAGGGACGTAGTCTCCTCGACAGTTTGAAGTTGGGACAAGCCCATGGCGCAATCGCAATGACTACGCCAGGAGATACATCGATGGCTACAAAGAGTGAAGTAGAGAAACTTGCGGCAGGCGGCTCAGCTCGCGTAATTCGCTAGCCGATATAGTGTGCCATGGTAATTAAATCCAAAAGGAACTTCCCTAATCTTCCTTACTTTTACTCTCTTATTGACTGGAAGTTGCCATCTTTAAGTCGTAGAAAGAGTGCGACCCGTAAGGCCGAAACAATTGATGACCTTGCTCGTGCGGCAAAGAAACGTGTTCCTAAAGTCGTATTTGATTATGTCGAAGGTTCAGCACTAGATGAAATTGGATACTCACGTTCTCAACAGGCTATTCGATCTGTTCAGTTCAACTCCAGAATTTTGCGCGATGTTTCCCACGTTGATCCATCTGAGGTGATCTTTGGTAAGCGAGTAGACCTTCCGATAATTTTCGGACCCACTGGCTATACACGCCTGATGCATCACGTTGGTGAACCGGCAGTTGCATCCGCGGCATCAAATAACAATCTGATCTATTCGCTCTCGACTATGGGAACTGTTTCTCCGCTAGAGCTGGCTGAAGCTGTGCCACAGTCTCGTCGATGGTTTCAGTTATATGTGATGCAAAATCGTGATGATAGCGAGGCGATCATTAAGCAAGCACGTGAATCTGGATTTGAAGCTCTTATTCTGACTGTTGATACACCAGTTGGTGGAATACGACTTCGCGATCTTCGTAATGGACTCACGATTCCACCGCGAATTCGAATCTCCACTGTTTTTGCAATCGCCCGGAAACCAATCTGGTGGCTAAATCTTTTTACAACAAAGAAGTTAGAGTTTGCCGCATTCCGTGGCTGGAATAAATCTCTCCTTGAATTGGCAGGAACGATTTACTCACCCGCTATCTCTTTTGAAGATATTTCATGGTTGCAGAGCGCATGGGATGGCCCAATTATTGTTAAAGGCGTACAAAGCGTGGAAGATGCAAAGATTCTCTCTGACTTGGGTGTTCAGGGGATCGTTCTTTCAAGTCATGGCAGTCGCCAACTAGATCGTGGCGTCCCACCTATCGAAATACTGGATGATGTGGTTAAAGCTGTCGGTCACAAGATTGATGTATTTATCGATGGTTCTTTTATGTCTGGTCAAGATGTGTACGCTGCAATCGCTCTCGGCGCTAAAGCTGTCTTTATAGGTCGTGCTTATCTATATGGCGTGATGGCAGATGGCGAACGCGGAGTTGAAAAGGTGATTGAACTTATGCGAAGAGACTTCATCAACACCATGGCTCTGACCGGTAATCGAAATCTTGAAGAAGTTCGCCAAACTGGCGCAATCTTAGGGACCAAATAAAAAGGAGTCATGATGAGTAATACACCCGAATTATTCCTCAAGGGCGAAGCGATGGTTGGCGAAGGCCCAATCGTTGATGGCGATTCTTTATTATGGATTGATATTCCTGCTGGCCAAGTTAATAAAACTAACCTCGAGAGCCGAAATACAGAGAGCGAACTTTTAGGCACAGTTGTAGGAGCGATCGCACCACTTGAATCGTCAGACGGTTACGCAGTTGCTTGCAAGACTGGCTTTGCAACATGGGAAAACGGAACTCTTCACGAGAAAAATGCATTTCTTTCAGATCCTGATTTCAGAATGAATGATGCAAAATGTGACTCACGTGGAAGATTTTGGGGTGGTAGTTGCCAATCTGGCTTCGTTCCCGGTCAAGGAAAGCTGCATCGCTGGGATGGTGGAAGTACAAATAAAGTAATGGTCGAAAATCTCACTCTTCCTAATGGATTGGGTTGGAATACGGCGAACACTTTGATGTATTTAGCCGACAGTATGTTGAAGAAAGTATTTGTCAGCGATTTTGATTTAGCTGATGATTTTGTCCCGCAATTCCGTGAACTCATCTCTATCGATGTCGGTGTACCCGATGGGTTGGCTGTTGATGTTGAGGGCTGCATCTGGCTAGCGGTATGGGGTGGAAACAAGGTTATCCGCATCTCTCCGCAAGGAAAGATACTTTCAGAGTACCTATTTCCAGTATCCCAGCCTTCAAGTTGTGCATTCGGCTCTGATGGCTCGTTATACGTAACCAGCGCACGGGCTGCGATATCAGAATCTGATTTACTAGATCAACCGTTAGCAGGCTCGATTTTTCGATTGGCGACCACTACCTTAGGGGTACCAGTATCAAAGTTTAGGCGGGGATAATGAAATACGTAACGCTGAAGAGTTCAGATCTTGAATTAGTTCTTGATCCGCATCACGGAGCAGATATTCTTTCGATCAAAACAATACCGACCGGCGAAGAAGTTCTCTACACAACGCCATGGTCTGATCGCGCAGAAGCAGTACTCGCTAATGAACAGACAACACTTTCATATGAACCGGTTGCTCATTGGATGGAACGTTACCGCGGCGGATGGCAGACACTCGTTCCAAATGCAGGACCGGCACGAGATGTGCATGGCGCCCCACTAGGTTTTCACGGAGAAGCATCGATCTCATCTTGGAAAGTCCTCAAGAGCGAAGCTAGTAGTATCCAAATTCAGTTAGATTTATTCTCAGTACCTGTGCGCATTGAAAGAGTGATATCGCTCAAGGGAAATGAAATCTTCCTCACAGATGTCGTTACTAATACAAGCCCGCTCAATATTGAAGTTGATTACTCAAGCCACCCAGCATTTGGTGGAGCACTTCTCGAAGGTGAAGTGCACCTAGAGACAAGTGCACAGGAATTCCACTTAGATGAAGAGCGGGATAGTCCTCACGGTCCCGCCGCCAGCACGCACCAGTGGCCCCTTATAAAAGGTGAAAACGGAAGTGTTTTAGATTTAAGTAAGCTGCCTTCGCCCGATAAGAAGCTGGGCGTATTTGGCTGGATTACAGCCTTCGACGGTCCAAAGTGGTATCGCGTAAAGAATAAAGAGAAGAACATAACCTTTGAATTACAGTGGGAATCAGAGTATTTAAATTTTGCCTGGTTCTGGCTAGAGTTCAATAATTCGGAAGGTTTTCCGTGGTTTGGAAAAGTTCGGACATTTGCAATTGAACCATCTAGCACCAAAACAAGTGGTAAAACACGGAGAAGTCTTCTCCAGATGAAGCCACATCAATCGGTAGAGATCAAGCAAAAAGTAATTATCACATTCTAATCAATAAGCTGTAGAGGGAGATAGGCAGATGAAAATACTACTTACAGGTGCAGGTGGCCTTATCGGCAAGGAAATTTTGGCTACTCTTGTCGCAGAAGGTCACGAGGTGGTTGCTACCGACCGCGTTCAGATCAACGCCCCTGCATCTGTGAAATTTAGTATGGGCGATTTGATGTCGATTGAATTTGTCGAATCATTAGATTTTGATTGTGATGCCGTAATCCATATGGGATCAATCCCAAACCCAGTTGCTGGTTCTGATGAATTGGTATTACATAACAACGTCATGGGTACTTACCATGTATTTGCTGCCGCAGTTGAGAAGAAAGTACCTATCGTCATTTATGCCTCAAGTCTCTCAATTTATGGAACAGCCTGGTCGGGACCATGGACATCTCCAGAGTACGTTCCATTTGATG
>JBILIJ010000016.1:0-27940 GCA_044350045.1 Candidatus Planktophila sp.
GGTGTAACTGTACGTTCTTCGAGTTCTGGATCGAGAATGACCATTAGTTCATAGTGACGCATGCGGTAACCCAACCTCCTCTGGACTAAGACGGCCACGGTATTTCCGTGACAGGAGGGTTATTGCTTTTTCCACATCTAGACCCAGTCGGGGCTGTCTGCGGAAGGTTAAGGGTAACTGTCGGCGGATTTAAAGAGAAATTCGTGCGGGAATTGGCCACCCTGGGCCTTCTTTTTCACCAATACCCCTGCGAAATAGAGGCAGGCCGCTATTCGCACCAGAGAAATCAGGGCATAGCCGGCCAACGGCAGCCCGAACTTGGCCTCAGTCACGGTTGCTAAGTGTTGCCAGATTGCAACGTGATAGATCACTTCTGCGATCTGCCAGATCCAGAAAGCATGCACGTCGCGTCGAGTGCTCATGGCAATAACGGCAAGAGGTACTAACCAGAGAACATATTGTGGCGAGTACACCTTGCTCGCAATCATTACTAGCGCCAAAAGAATAAAACTGACATCAGCCAACGTGAGTGTTTCTTTTGTTGAAAAGATAAGAAGTGAGATAAAGAGTATGACAACAAAGAGTGTGAGAATCGCAAAAAAGTTTGTATTGCCTAGATTTACTCCAAGTGAAGAAAGGCCATACCAGAGTGATCCCCAATCCTGGCCGCGATCAAAGTTAAGTTCGTAGAAGCGAAGCCAGCCATCAGGTGTTGTTAAGAAGACCGGAAGGTTGATGGCTGCAAAGACGGTGATTACAATTGCGAAATACCGTAGCAACTCTTTTACTTCATTACGTCGCCATAAAATCAGGGCGATAGGGATAAGGAGAAATATCGGTAAAAATTTTGTTGAGATGGAAATTCCAATTGCAACTGCAGAATGTTTATACTTTTTCTTATCAAACCAATAAATCGATAGCATCATTGACGTGATTGCCCATAGATCCCAATTGATATAGAGCGAGGCGATTGCAGCTGGCGCTATGGCAGCTAGGTAGGCAAACTCTGGACGAATTCGATAGACGATAATTGCAAGAAAGATAAAGAGCGCTGCTAGAAAGATTGCATTTAACCTGTAGTAATTCAGAATTTCATCATCGCCACTTGGGATCGCCTTAGCAAAAATCCACATCACCGTTCCAGTGAGAACCGGATACTCAACAGCATCAGTTTTAGACGAGTAAGACCATTGATCCTTATCCAAATCGCGTTCTCCAAAAAGAGAGGGAATATCTGAATAACAGGCATGAATGTATTGAGCCGGTGTTGCCCATCCATTACTTTCACAAGAGCTAAATTTAAAAGCCCCTAAAAGTGTTGCCATAAGCGCTAGAAAAATCAGCGCAGTTAGTGGCTTGCTGATACGAAGTTTCACACGATTGCCTTTATTAATCTTTGGGAGTTTGAACGCCGCCTGATGTCATCACAATCGGCTCGAGGCCGCCAATATTTGATGGCGCAGGGAAAGTCATGACTGGCTCGCCTTTAAGTGCGCCTTTCATAAACTGTGCCCATATTCGCGCAGGAAATGTTCCACCTGTTACCGATGTAAGACCACCGATTCCGTTGAGGGACTCAGATGCTGACTCTCTAAAAAATGCCACCGATGCTGCTAGTTGCGGTGTGTATCCGCTAAACCAAGCTGACGCATTTGATTGCGACGTTCCGGTTTTTCCTGCCGCTGGTCGACCTAGCGCAAGGGCTGCCGATCCAGTTCCACCGTTAACCACACTTTTTAGTGCATAGGTCAGATCTGCCATCACTTCTTGTGAAAAGACTTGTTGTGTCTGAGGTGTGGCTTCATAGAGCACGCCTTTATTTGGGCCTTGCACAGATGCAACTAAGAATGGTTTGGCATAGACACCTTGGGCTGCAAAAGTTGCATATGCATTAGTCACATCAATAACGCGAGGAGATGCCACACCGAGAACTACGGACGGCGTTGCGATCATTTCAACGCTCTCCGGAATTCCTGCCCGCCTTGCTGCATCAACAACCTTATCCATCCCTGCCTTCATGCCGAGGGGAACAAAAATTGTGTTGATTGACTTCTGTGTGGCGGTGAGAAGATCTATCTGACCCCAACCGTTATCGCCATAGTTACTTACAATATATGGCTTTCCGAGATCATCGAAGATTTGTGGGGAGTCACCATTCCACATAGATGTTAAAGGTATTCCCGCCTCAAGACCTGCGATCAGTGCAAAGGGTTTAAAAGTTGAACCGGCTAGGGCAATTGATTGCGTTGCATCATTGAGTTGGCGTTCTAGATAATCACGCCCGCCGTACATGGCAATAATTTCACCCGTGCCAGGTCTGATTGCAATCAACCCGATACGTAAATTCTCTGGTGCTTTCTTTGGATATAGCTTGGTGACAGCGTCAACGGCTGACTGTTGCGCCTTCTGCACCAGAGTTGTGCGAATAACTAATCCACCCTCAAGCAATTGTTCCTCGGTAAATCCAAGTCGACCAAGATCTCGTTGAACTTGAGAAATCACATGTCCTTTAGGACCGCTAAGGGAACCAGATGTGACGCGGGGAGCAACAGTTGGAAACTTCGCGTTATCGGCTTGTTCCTGTGTAATCCATCCCTGATCTAACATTCCATTAATTACGTATTGAAATCTATTTTGAAGTCGAACTAAATTGTTTTCAGATAAAGATGGATCGTAATAACCTGGAGCCCGCAAGATACTTGCAATTACTGCAGTCTGCGAAAGATTGAGTTGGTCTACATTTCTATTGAAATATTGTTGTGACGCGGTCTGCACACCATAAGAACCGCGACCAAAGTAAATTGTGTTGAGGTAGTTTTCAAAGATTTGATCTTTTGTGAGAGCGTTCTCTAACTTCATTGCGATAACAAGCTCTTTGATCTTTCTCTCGATCGTTCGGCTTGAAGTCAAAAATGCAGTCTTGGCATATTGTTGAGTAATTGTTGAACCGCCCTGAGCATTGAGATCGCCGGATTTAAGGTTGTTCAGTAAAGCTCTGGCGATTCCAGTAAAACTAAATGCTTGGTTTGAATAGAAGTTTCTATCTTCTGCCGCTAAGACAGCGTTACGCATATTGATTGGAATCTGTGCGATGGGCAAGATCTGACGGTTCTGAGTTCCGATGCGACCAATTTCATCCCCATTTGAGTATTGAATAATGGTGGATTGACTATTGACGTAGGCGTTGGGGTCTGGAATTGAAACGGTAAACCAGGCCAAGGCAAAGAGCGTTGAGCCGGCGATAAATCCAAATCCGCCAAGGAAAATGGTGGTGCGAAATAAGCGGCGACGAATCGTTGCTTTATCCATTCTTAAAGGTTACCTGTTATCTAGTCGTCCTCGAGCGTTGGGACTTTTCGTGGCGGTTTACGCATGGTTCCATCACCTAATAAAAAGGTCGAACAGAGGTGATTCCACGAACAACCCCTGCATACCTCCACAACATACACAGAGAATTCTCCGAATTGGCTCTCCATATCTGCCAGTTCTTCTGGCGACTTAATGCGCCCTGAGAATTGTCCGAGTTGGTCTCCAAATGTGTAACGAAGTTCCACCAACTCTAATTTTTTACATACTGGACACTTTCTCTCTACCTTCTCGCCATGATATTTCGCTGCTCTCATTAAATACGGGTCGGCATCACAGGCATCTACAACCCCGCGGAAAAGTGCAGTGAGGGTCGCACGCTTATCGAGGGTGTAGTCGATGTAAGCGCGTAAAGATTTCAGTGCGAGAGTCTTTGCCACGTGGACAGAATAATCGCTCGCACCGATCTACGCTTACCCAGTGAGCGCCAAAGAGATATTCCTTGATCGAAACCTCGCTCGCTTGTTGCGTGTGAGATGGACCGGTGGAATGGCAGATGGAATCTTCCAAAGCGCCCTTGCATCCTTCCTTCTCTTTTCGCCAGAACGACAAGCTGATCCGATGGGTGCAGCACTCGCCTTTGCTCTTGTCTTAGTACCGTACTCAGTAGTTGGGCCATTTGTCGGAACAATTCTCGATCGTTTTTCGCGACAACGAATATTGCTGATTTCAAACCTTATTCGAACTGTAACTCTTTCTTGTATCGCTCTACTTATTTTTCAAGGTCACACTGGTGTGGAGCTCACCGTCTTTGTACTTACCGCATTTGGTATTAACCGATTAATTCTTGCTGGTCTCTCTGCTGGTCTTCCTTTAATTGTCTCGCGCGAAAAACTGATCTCGGCAAATGCGTACGCAGTGACCGGCGGTTCTGTCTGGGTTGTTATTGGTGGCGGAATCGGTTTAGGAATTCGCAAGATTATTGATTCAGGAGCTACGGCTGATTATGCGGATGCAGTAATCGTCTGCGTGGCCGCATTCGGATATCTCACTGCCGCTTTCTTTGTATCGCGTCTGAAGCGTGAAGAGATTGGACCGCTGCCTCATGAAAAGGTCAAAGGATCATTTACCCAAGGACTGCGAGAAATGCGCGAAGGAATCCGTTTTCTGGAAGACCATGCAGATGCGGCAAGAGGAATCCTCGCAATTGCAATTCAACGTGGTGGTCTTACCGCTCTGACATTGATGACCTTAGTTCTTGAGAGAAATTTCTTTAACGACCCACAAGATCCTGAAGCAGGGCTGGCTGGCGCAACTTTCATGATCGTAACCGCAGCGACAGGCTTAGTTATTGGCGCAGTAATTGCACCGTTTGGAGTCGCACGAGTTGGTCGACATCGCTGGATTCGCCTTGCCATGCTAGCTGCTTCAGTAAGCGTAATTGCGTTAGCTGTTACGCGAACATCTCTGACTTTAGCTCTTACAGCGTTCTTTGTAGCTCTCTGCGGCCAGAGCGTTAAAGTGACAAATGATGCACTTGTGCAATCAAAGATTGATGACATTTTTCGTGGCCGCGTCTTTGCCGTCTATGACGTTGTAGTGAATTTATCAATAGTAAGCGGTGGGTTGTTAGCTGCACTATTGCTGCCGCAAAATGGTGATTCTTGGTTACTTCCCACTGTTATTGGATTTGGATATCTGTTAACGGCTCTGACGCTTCTGCGCCCAAGTAAATTCTTTATCCGTTCTGCTTAGCCCACCATTGGTGTAAAAGTTCAGTCGCTTTATCTTTACCTAGTGGTCCTTGATCCATCCTGAGTTCGAGTAAATAATCCAAAGCCTTACCAACCATCGCTCCAGGTTTTAGGTTCAGTAACTGCATCACTTCACTACCATCTAGATCTGGACGAATTTTTGATAACTCTTCTTCTTCCATCAAAACAGCAATGCGATCTTCTAGACCGTCGTAGGTTGCAGCAAGCCGCGCTGCCTTTCGGGCATTACGAGTTGTGCAATCTGCGCGCGTAAGTACATGCAAGTGTTCAAGTAGCGGTCCGGCATCTCGCACATATCTACGTACGGCGGAGTCGGTCCATTCACCGTCACCGTATCCATGAAAGCGCAGATGTAGCGCAATCAGGGTTTCAACCTCGTCAATAATCTCACCGCTATATCGCAGCGCTTTAAGGCGAGATTTAGCTAATCGTGCACCAACTACTTCGTGATGATGGAAAGAGACTCCGCCACCTGGAATGAGCGCACGGGTCTTAGGTTTTCCTATGTCATGTAACAAGGCAGCTAATCGAATAACAAGATTGGGCCCACCTAGTCGATTTTCTAAAGCGATTGCTTGCTCTAGAACGGTTATGGAATGTTCATAGACATCTTTATGGTGATGATGCTCATCTACCTCAAGGCGCAATTGTGGGATCTCTGGAATAACTTTTGCGGCAAGGCCAGTATCGACCAGGATTGTGATTCCAAGGCGCGGATTATCAGATAGTAAAAGTTTTGTGATTTCATCACGTATCCGTTCGGCAGAAACAATTTCAATACGATCTGTCATCTCTTTCATCGCTTGAAGAACATCGGCAGAGATCTCAAAGTTTAACTGTCCTGCAAACCTGGCTGCGCGTAACATTCTTAAGGGGTCATCGCTAAAGGAATCTTCGGCTTTGCCAGGAGTTCGTAGAATTTTCTTTGCTAAATCAACAAGGCCACCAAATGGATCGATAAAAACTGGAGCGTCTCCTGTTAACTCAAGAGCCATAGAGTTGACGGTGAAATCTCTTCGCGATAAATCACCTTCAATAGATGTACCAAAAAGCACTTGCGGTTTTCTCGAATCAGTTGAATAACTTTCGCTTCGGTATGTAGTTATCTCTACCGTTGTATCCCCGCGCTTTGCTGCAACTGTTCCAAATTCAATTCCGGTCTCCCAGACGTTATCTGCCCATTTCTGTAATATTTTCTTGGTCGAATTAGCTGGGGCGTTTGTTGTGAAATCAAGATCGTTGCCGAGTCGTCCAAGAAGGGCATCGCGCACCGGTCCACCAACGAGTGCGAGGGTAAAACCATTTTCTTTAAAGATGGTTGCTAGCGAACTCGCAAGCGGTGCACGCTGAATCAAGGAGGCTAAAGCCACCTCGCTGGCAGCGCTGAGCCCGGCTTGTGAAGCGGTGGGCATCTGAGGCGAAGACATAATGGCTAAGGCTAGTCCCGAGCACTACCCTTATGTCATGAACCCGGCACCTGGTGCGGGCAGCGAAGGCATTAAGAAGAAGCGCAGGCGTAAGCGACCTGCACATCGCGCCCCACAGAATCAATCCTCTGGCGAGGTCGACACCGCTGCGCCAATAAAAAAAGGTAAATCAACTGCGCCTCGTCCACCATATGCCAAACGTGTAGATGAAGTCAGCGCGGGTGGGTTAGTTATTGATGAAAGTAAGACCAAGGGTTTGCTTATTGGTCGACGAGATCATAAAGATACAACGGGTACACGCATTCTTTGGTCGCTTCCTAAAGGTCATATTGAAGATGGTGAAACTCCAGAACAGGCCGCTATACGTGAAGTTGCCGAAGAGACCGGAATACATTCGCAAATTGAAAGATCACTCGGTGTTATTGATTTCTGGTTTATGGCCGGCGGTAAACGAATTCATAAAACAGTTCATCATTTTCAGTTTAAAGAGACCGGCGGAATATTAGCGCCGCAAGAATCTGAAGTGGATGAAGTTGGCTGGTTTCCCCTCAATGAGATTGTTGGGCTCTTGGCATATCCTGATGAGAAAAAATTAATCGCTCGCACCAAAGCAGCCGAGGTGAGTGAGTGAAAAAGTTTTTCTTTCTTCTCATAATTCTAGCTACCACTGGAATTTCTCTCCCTCAGGCAGCTACGGCTGCGATGCGTACAGTTGAACTCATCGAGCAACCACACCAACTCATTGATGGTCGCTTTATTAACGACGATCTTGCAACATTGCTCATCCCAGAGGGGCGGATCGGTTCCCTAATTTTTTCTCCTATCCCTGTTCAAACACGTTGGGTTATTGATGGTGCCTTTCTAGATGACGTTGCAGCCATGGCAGATGGTTATGAACTCGTCGACGGATCCGATGGGCAAGGAGCCGATGCTGCGGTTGCATTTCTTAGCCAATTAAAGATTGCTACCGCCGGTGGGCAAATCGCGTCTATTGCTTATGGAAATCCTGATACTGCCATTGCAAAACAGCTCGCTCCTAGCGAATTACTCTTTTACTATTCTTACGGGGCAGAACGAGTCTCTTTCCATATTGGTACACCAGTAGAAATTGATAAGTCATATAGAAATAGTGTGCGTGCAAAAATTAGTGGCCCGCTTAGAAAAAACTACACAGTTAATAGGCAGGCAATCTCCAAGCTCTCTACTGTGGTGATGGCACCTGAGCTAGAACTTTTTCGCGCGCGGTTAGCGATCCTTCTCTCTGCCTCAATCAATGGTGAGCTCTCTCAAAAATTTGCAGAAAGTGCGGTTACTGGCGTTGCGCAAGAGCGAGACAAACTGCGCGTCAATCCTGGAAAGTACGCGCTTACATCCCAGACTGTAGAAGTTCCACTTACCCTCGTTAATGGTTTCAGTACTGCTGTAACTATTAACCTCATCTTCCGCGCCTCAAACATCAGAATCCTTGTTGATGACATGCGCAAAATCACGCTAGAGCCAAATTCGCGCACGCAGTTTGCGGTTCCCTTTACAGTTATTGCCCCTGGTGCAACAAAGGTTAATGCAGCTCTTACAAATTCAAAGGGGCAGTGGGTTAGGCCTGCATCAGAGCTATCTCTGAGTATGACGCTGATTGATTCAAGAGTGGCGTGGTTTACAACTGGGGCCGCCGTTCTACTCTTTATCGGTGCCGCTGCACAGACGTATCGGCGTATAAGAAAGGAGCGCAGATGAAAAATAATGAACTCTTCCGCGCTTCTGGCATCATGGCGATCGGAACAATTCTTTCCCGCATCACTGGATTCTTCCGCGCAATCCTTGGGGTCGCAGTCTTGGGCACCGCCCTCCTTGCAGATACGTACAACGTTGCAAACACGATGCCAAATATTCTCTACAACTTACTTGTTGGTGGTGCGCTCACCGCAATCTTTGTTCCCCAGCTTGTACGATCTTTTGGCGATGACGATGGTGGTGATGGGTTTGCATCCCGCCTCGTAACAACAATTTCAGGGATACTCCTGCTGTTAGTCATACTCGGAGTTATCTTCGCTCCCGCTCTCGTGCGCCTTTATGCTCCGGAATTTTCAACGGTAGGTTTTGAAACAGAAAATCAGATTGCGATCGCTTTTACTCGCTATTGCCTTCCACAAATTTTCTTTCTTGGTCTCTTTACGATGTTGGGGCAGGTTGCAAATGCGCGCGGCTCCTTTGCCCCTCTTATGTGGGCTCCGATTGCCAATAACTTAGTTGTTATCGCCGTGTTTGCCGGGGTCCTGATTTTCCAAAATTCGATCACGATAGGAACAATCACTGATTTCCAGATTCAACTTCTTGGATGGGGAACAACTCTGGGAATTGTGGTGCAAGCACTGATCCTTATTCCGGTTGTGAAGCGTTCTGGGATCCATCTGCGCATTCGATTTGGATTACATGGTTTGGGTAAATCGTTCTCGTTAGCTGGATGGACTTTGGTCTACGTTTTGATTTCACAGCTTGGGTACCTCGTAACAGTCAATGTTGCAACAAGTGCTGCGGTGCGAAGTGCGCAAGAAGGTATTACAACCGGGGTTGGATTTACCCCATTTACCGCCGCTTACTACATTATGTTGTTGCCATATTCAATTGTCACGATCTCAATTGTCACCGCACTTCTACCTCATCTTTCAAAACTGGCTATCGAAAAGAATGTGGAAGAAGTTCGCAAGCAATTAATCCGAGCCATTAAAATGGTTGGCGTAATCACCGTACCCAGCAGTGTTGCTCTATTTTTCTTTGGGCCCCTGATGACCGAAGCGCTCTACTTTGGAATTTCATTAGAGGATTCGCGGTATATCGGACAGGTGCTATCAGCCTTAAGTCTTGGACTTGTAGCATTTTCAATCAACTTAATTCTTATCCGTGGATTTAATGCCTTTGAAGATACGCGGACCCAAGTTATTTCAATTTTGATTATTAATATAATCTCGGTTGCTTTATCGTATGTATTTCTCTACACACTCAATAGTCAGGAAGTAACAATTGGTTTAGGTGTGGCATTTTCTGCAAGTTATATTGTTGGTCTTTTTATTACGTTAGGGCTCTTAAAGAAACATGTGGGAAAACTAGCCCTATCTACCTTTATTGGACATCACGGCAAACTCTTTCTCGCCTCATTTTTAGCGATGACTCCTCTCTTTGCATTGATGTACCTGCTTGAATGGGAGAGTGCTGATTCTTCAGCTCTTCTGCGAGCACTTCGTCTCTGCGTCATATTGGCAGCAAGTGGGCTCCTTTATCTTCTCTTTGCAAAACTATTTAAAATCTCAGAAATTTCTACACTCGCCGAATTTGGACGAGGTCTTTTAAAGAAGAGGAAGAAGGGCGCCTAGGTGTGTAGGCTAGATCTATGATTCGTGATCTTGTTATCGTCGGTTCCGGACCGGCTGGATACACCGCTGCTATCTATGCCTCGCGCGCGCAACTAAGTCCGATTCTCTATGAGGGCTCGGTCACCGCCGGTGGTGCGCTGATGACCACAACTGAAGTTGAAAACTTTCCGGGCTTTGTCGATGGCGTGATGGGCCCTGAATTAATGGAGAGTATGCGCAAGCAGGCTGCTCGTTTTGGGACAGAGCTGATTACAGATGATGTTGTTGAGATGGATCTTAAGAGTGAGATTAAGACCGTTAAAGATGGAAGCGGCAATGTTGTCCAAGCCCGTGCAGTAATTCTGGCGACAGGTTCTGCTTATCGACATATTGGATTAGCTAATGAAGACCGTCTTTCGGGGCGTGGAGTTTCATGGTGTGCAACGTGTGATGGTTTCTTCTTTAGAGATCAAACAATTGCTGTTGTCGGTGGTGGCGATTCAGCTGTCGAAGAGGCTACATTCCTGACCAAGTTTGCAAGTAAGGTGGTGTTGATTCACCGCCGCGACTCATTGCGCGCTTCCAAGATCATGGCAGATCGCGCGCTGAATAACCCAAAGATTGAAATGCTATGGAATACAGAAGTTGTTGATATTTTGGGAGAGAATAAAGTTGAAGCACTCGCCTTGAAGAACACTGTTACAGGCGAACTCTCGCAGCGTGATTTCACTGGACTCTTTGTTGCAATTGGACATATTCCTCGCAGCGAACTGCTCATAGGTCAGATCGATTGCGACAACGAGGGCTATGTCAAAGTTGAAGGCCGCTCGACCAAAACCAACCTGCCTGGAGTTTTCGCATGCGGAGATCTAGTCGATCACACGTATCGCCAAGCCATCACAGCTGCAGGATCTGGCTGCCAAGCAGCGCTAGACGCTGAAAAGTTTCTCTCACACTAGTAATCTAGGTCTTATAAAGTCTCATCACACGAAAAATAAAACTGGAGCGATGCAATGGCAACAAGCAAGGTAACTGCAGCAAATTTCGACGAAGTTGTTCTCAAGAGCAGCATCCCTGTCCTTGTAGATTTCTGGGCTGAGTGGTGTGGACCTTGCCGTGCAATTGGACCAATTCTTGAAGATCTCTCAAATGAGTATGGCGAGAAGCTAAAGATCGTAAAGCTGAACACAGATGAAGAGTCAGCGATCGCCATCAAATATGGTGTGACATCGATTCCAATGCTCAACGTTTATGTCAACGGTGAGGTTGTTAAGACCATTATTGGGGCAAAGCCAAAGCCAGCTCTGCTTAAAGACCTTGAAGCATTTATTTAAACCTTAAGAATTCTAGATAATGCATTCATCGCTCACACCTGATCAGATTCGTTCTTTTCAGCAAGAGCGTGGACTTAACGTCACTGGAATTTTAGATGTTGCCACCGAGCGCGCTTTGGAAGATGCGCGTTGGAAGCTAGGTGACCGCTCGCTCTATCTTCAGAGTAGCTCACTTATGCACGGTGATGATGTTGCGTTACTGCAATCACGGTTGACTGACATGGGTTTTGATTGTGGACGGGTAGATGGAATTTATGGTCTTCGCACGGAAGGCGCCATTAAAGAATTTCAGAAGTCAGTTGGTGCAAAGGTAGATGGTCGATGTGGGCCAGAGACAATTATTGGGTTAATCCGCTTAACAAAAATTGTTTCAGGTGGTGCTCCCTCTCAACTGCGCGAAAGAGCAGCAGTTCGTACTCGCGGCCCTGCACTCGCAAATAAAGTAATTGTTTTAGATCCGGGCAGCAATCCCGGCGAAGATGAAATTGTTTATGACATTGCGGTACGAATCGAAGGTCGTCTCTTAGCACTTGGTGCCAGCGTTTTTCTTACACGTGGTCCACAGAACTGTCCTAGTGAGAGTGAACGAATCGCATTTACTAATGCAAATCCCACAGATCTCTTTATCTCACTTCATACCGATGTCAGTAAAAACCCATTAGCTCAAGGTGTAGCAACATACTTTTACGGAAGTACAGCCCATGGAGTTCACTCAGTTGTCGGAGAGCGATTTGCCTCGTTGCTCCAACGCGAAATCTCTGCGCGCACGAGTCTTCTTAATTGCAGGTCGCATCCAAAAACGTGGGACCTTTTGCGTCTTACCAAAGCACCATCGGTCCGGGTTGATTGTGGCTACTTAAGCAACCCGCATGATGCCAAGAATTTAGCCACTCCTGAATTTCGTGACGCTCTCGCCGAATCTTTTATTATCGCTATCCAGCGCCTTTATCTAGCTGTTGAAGATGATGCTAAAACTGGGACGCTTCGCCTATCCGATCTTCGCAGTGCTGGTATTCGCCGGTAAATAGATCACCCAGCACGCACGCGTATATGGGACACTTCTCCTTATGTCCGAGGTCAATACGCGCTTTCATACAGGTGCTCCACAAAAGCTTGAGGAGCGTTTTGCTGCTCGTGCTGCCGGAATGCTCCCTAGTGAAATTCGCGCACTCTTTGCCGTAGCTTCGCGCCCAGAGATTGTCTCTCTAGCTGGCGGAATGCCAAATCTTTCAGCGCTACCGATGGATATGATGGCAAGTGTTGTTAACGAACTTATTTTAACTAACGGTGCAGAGGCTCTCCAATACGGAAGTGGTCAAGGACATCCCAAGCTTCGCGAATTAATCTGCGATGTGATGGCTCTTGAAGGAATTCGCGCCAATCCAGATGATGTAGTTGTAACCACTGGTTCTCAACAAGCTCTCGATCTTATCTCGCGAATATTTATCGACCCAGGTGATGTGGTCTTAGTCGAAGCGCCTTCATATGTTGGTGCGCTTGGAACTTTTAGGCAGTATGAGGCAGCGGTAGTTCATGTTGAAATGGATCAAGATGGAATGGTCCCGCAATCCCTTCGTGAAGCGATCACGGTAACCCGTGCGGCTGGGCGAAAGATTAAATTTCTCTATCTGATTCCGAATTACCAAAACCCTACAGGCGTTTTGCTACCAGCTGATCGCCGCACCGAAATTCTGGCGATCTGCCGCAAAGAGGGAATCTTTGTTGTTGAAGATAATCCTTATGGTCTTTTAGGTTTTGATCGACCTTCACCGAATGCGATGCGCGCTGAAGATTCAGAGAATGTTATCTATCTCGGTTCGTTCTCAAAAACTATTGCCTCTGGACTTCGCATCGGCTGGGCCCTTGTTCCTCAATCTCTCAAAGATAAATTGGTTATCGCCTCTGAATCATCGATCTTATGTCCCTCAAATTTCACACAACTAACAATTGCTAACTATTTGACTCATCAACCTTGGAGAGATCAGATCGCAAGTTTCTGTGATGTATATAAGGTGCGCCGCGATGCAATGTTGGAATCGCTCGATGAGTATTTCCCTAAAGAGGCCACATGGACCAAGCCTGGTGGCGGTTTCTACGTGTGGGTTAACCTGCCACCTGAGATAGATACTAAAGCGATGATGCCTAAGGCGATTGTCGCCAAGGTTGCATATGTTCCGGGTACCGCTTTTTACGCCGATGGATTTGGTTCATGGTCGATGCGTCTTTCGTACTGCCATCCAACACCTGATCGAATTCGTGAAGGTGTGAAGGCGTTAGGCCAGGTTGTACATCAAGAGATGAACCGCAGGGGCTCAGCCCTCAATTAAGTCCACGATGCGCTGTAGGTCTTGGCTCCCTGAGAACTCAATCGTGATCTTTCCTTTTCCCTTACCTTGTTCAATACGCACGCGTGTATCAAGATAATCGCTGAGCAATTCAGCGCTGGCAAGAGTCGTACCTGAGATTCCCACCTTAGTTTTGGTTTGTGGGCTCTTCTTCGCCGGTTGAGTTGTGGCGACAATTTCTTCCGTTGCGCGAACGCTTAGCCCTTCAGCCACGATCCGATTAGCAAGTTTTTCAATCTCTTTCTCATCGCTAAGGCCAAGAAGTGCGCGTGCATGGCCTGCAGAAATTACTCCTGCGGCAACTTTGCGTTGAACTGATGCGGGCAGGTTAAGCAGGCGGAGCATATTTGAAATAAGTGGGCGTGATCTGCCGAGTTTGGATGCAAGCTCATCATGGGTGCAGCCAAAATCATCTAGCAGCCCTGCATAAGCAGCAGCTTCTTCGAGTGGATTGAGTTGGCTTCTATGTATATTTTCAATTAAGGCTTCGCGTAACAATTCATTATCTGGTGTTTGGCGAATAATTACAGGAATAGATGTGAGTCCTGCTGCTTTTGCCGCGCGTAAACGCCGCTCTCCCATAATAAGTTCGTAACGGCCTTCAGATACTTTTCGCACAACTGGAGGTTGTAAAATTCCAATTTCTTTAATTGATGCAATTAATTCATTGAGTGCATCTTCATCAAAGACTGTTCGTGGTTGACGAGGATTCGGCGCAATCGATGAGATAGGTACTTCGTTCTGTTCTGCCACCGCTACTGATCCAACGGTGAGTGATGTTGGGATAAGTGAATCTAGATTTGTTCCTAGACCGCCACGTTTTGCGCTCATGCGATCTCTCCATCTTTCTTGTAATTAATGCTGACAACATTTGAATCAAAGACTGTTGGCTCTTTTGCTTTACCGCGCTCTGCAATCTCGCGCGCAACCTGCATATATGCAATCGCCCCTGGAGATACAGGGTCATAAGTCATTACAGTTTGATTATACGAAGGAGCTTCAGAAACTCGCACTGCACGTGGAATTGGAATATCAATTAACTCATTAGGAAAATGCGCGCGGACATTTGCTGCGACATCATTTGCAAGGCGGGTACGACCATCAAACATTGTTAAGAGAATTGTTGAAAGAACAAGTGTTGGGTTCAATCGCTTCTTTACCACCGAATAAGTTTCAAGCAGTTGAGATAAACCTTCGAGCGCGTAGTACTCAGCTTGTATCGGAATAAGTAATTCTTTCGCTGCTGCAAATGCATTCACTGTAAGAAGCCCCAGTGATGGTGGGCAATCAATAAATATGTAATCGTAATTCGCACTTAAAGTTTCTAGCGCTTCCTTTAATTGTAATTCTCGCGCAACCATTGAAACTAAATTAATTTCAGCATTTGCTAAAGAAGTATTCGATGGGATGCAATCAAGGGATGGAAACCCTGCAACTTTCTGTAGAACAGTTGAGATCTCGTGCGTTCCCATCAGCACTTCATAGATGCCGGCGTTATCACGGTGTGGAACACCTAAAGCTGTGCTGGCATTACCTTGTGGATCTAAATCAATCACAAGAACTCGAAGACCCCCCATAGATAGGGCGGCCGCAATATTGACTGTGGTGGTGGTTTTGCCGACCCCACCCTTCTGGTTGGCAACGGTGAAGATTCGGGTGGAGGCTGGCTTAGCCATCGCCTCTTTGAGTCTACGTACCCCAATTACCGGCGAGGTTGATGTTTCACGTGAATCATCGCCGCTCTGGTTCATGGCCTTATCTAAGCACCCTTTTTTATCGAGACGATACGACCGAGGCCGATTCCCTCCAGGGTAATCTCGTGCAGGGTCGCTCCCTTGACCCCTTCCATCTCAGCCGAGGCTCCTTCGCCCTTCATTGCCAACAAGCTTCCCCCTGTTTTCACCATATGCCAGCTCATCTTCTTTAACTTCTCAAGCGGGGCAACGGCGCGAGCGGTGACAAAGTCAGCTGATTTCTTCACATCTTGGGCACGTCCGCGAATAACCTCGATATTAAGCCCTTCAACCGCCTCGGTGAGAAATGCGACTCTGCGTTCAAGAGGCTCGATCAAGGTAACGCTCAGATCTGGCCGGGCCAGGGCGATCACAATTCCGGGAAGCCCCGCCCCTGATCCAATATCAAAGAGTGATGCCCCCTGAGGGATAAGTTGGGTGACTGGCAGGCAGTTAAAGATGTGGCGCTCCCAGATCCGCTCCCCCTCTCGAGGGCCGATCAAGCCACGTTCGATCCCAGCCGTTGCTAGAAAATGAGCGTAGGCAGCTATCTCATCGAGGCGCTCAGGAAAGTAGCGCTCAATGAGTGTTTCACGTGAAACGCTGCTATCGGACACGGGTGGGATAGCTAATTACGCGGGATAGATGACGACGAAACGACGTGGGTCTTCACCATCTGATTCGCTGGTCAGCCCTAGATCTTGGATTGTGTCGTGGATAATCTTGCGCTCAAAGGCGTTCATTGGCTCAAGAGTGATCGAGTTACCTGTGCTGGTCGCCTCTTTCGCCTTCTCTTTGGCTAGAGCGCTCAATTCGGTGCGGCGATTTGCCCTGAAACCCTCAATATCAAGCATGAGGCGGCTTCTATCACCGGTTGCCGTCTGAACAGCTAGGCGAGTCAGCTCCTGGATTGAATCCAAGACCTCCCCTTCCTGGCCGACGAGGTGGCCAAGCTTGCCACCGACGATTGCTAGTGAGGCGCGGTCGTTTTCAACATCGATATCGATATCGCCATCTAGATCTGCGATATCTAGAAGCGCCTCAAGGTAATCGGCGGCGATATCGCCCTCCTCCTCAAGTTTGGCAATCGTTTTAGGTGCCTTAGCTGAAACCTTCTCTTCAACGACTTCGTCTACAGCTGTCTTCTCTTCTGACATGGTCTACTCCTAGGGTAATTAATCCCTTTTAATGGGATTGAATGCTAATTGTCCGTATTAAGGTTTCTTCTTCTTTTTCTTCTTCTTAGGTTGGCTTCGTTGCCCTTTAACATCTTCAGCGGCTGGATTGGCCTCATCTATCGTCGATCCGTCGGCGCCCTCAGGGGGAAGAATCTCGCCCTTCTTTTTCGCTTTTTTCCGCTCTAACTCTTCAAATGCCGGCGAACCAGGTGTTGGGTTTCGTTTAATGACATAGAACTGTTGACCCCATGTCCAAAAGTTTGTGGTTGACCAGTAAATCAATACACCGACAGGAAAGTTCACACCGGAGATTGCAAAAATTACTGGGAATAAATACAACATAATTTTCTGCTGTTGCAACATCATATTGTTGCTTGAATCCATCTTTGGCATTCCCTTTGTCATTAATTGACGCTGGGTTGTGAACGTTGTTGCAGACATAAGAAAAATAAGAAAGACGGTTACTAGTTTTACTTTGAGGTCATCGCTGCCTAAAAAGGTCTCAGAGATTTTTGCACCGAAGAATTTTGCTTGAGCCGCGCTCTCGAGGTATTCACCTTTGAGAAATCCGCGAGCAATTGGTGCTGGTACACCCTCAGGTGTTTTCGCCGCAATTCCGTTAAGCACAGTAAAGAGTGCGAAGAAGATAGGAGCTTGGGCAAGGATTGGAAAACATGATGCCAGTGGATTTGTTTTATGCTCTTTATAGAGCTTCATCATCTCTTCAGATTGCTTCTGTCGATCATCCTTATACTTTTTTTGGATCTCTTTCATGTGTGGTTGTAGAGCAGTGAGTGCGCGCTGACTCTTAATCTGCTTAACGAAAAGTGGGATAAGAACAATTCGGATAACTACTACAAGTCCCATAATTGATAGAGACCATGTCACACCGCTATCTTTGCCAAGAATTGGTGACAAGAGGTTGTGAAAGAGAACAATGATTCCTGATACCAGGTTGTACAGAGGATTTAGAATAAAGCCCATAGTTATGCCGCCGCCTTCATGCTCTCAAGTGATTGCTCTGCATTGCTTTTTACTACTGATTTGGTTTTTTCTTTAACGTAATCCACCCCGCCGTGAGACCATGGGTTGCAACGTAATACTCTCCAGGCCGCCATCGCGATTCCTTTAATCCCATATGTTGTTATCGCAGTGAGTGCGTAACTTGAACACGACGGGTAATACTTGCAGCGGGGTGCAAAAGCTGGTGAAATAAATTTCTGATAGAAGGCAATCAGTAAAGTTAGTGGGGACAGCAGGATTTTCATCGCGCCACCTTTATCTGTGACGTTTTGGCGACTAGACCGGAAATTAAAGTGTTGATCTCGTTTGTAAATGAAGGTGCTTGTCGGAGAACTCGAATAACCAAGAGTGAATTGGTTGGAAGCGTCGAGACCAGGGGCGCAATATCGTGACGGATTTGCCGAGCAATCCGGTGTCGCTTGACTGATCCGCCAACAGATTTGTTAACAATTAGCCCTGAGCGAGCACTCACTAGCTTAGAATTATTTACGACAGGGTGAATGTAAAGATATCCAACAAGGTTTTCTGATGTGAGGCGGGTTCCGCTCTTAGTTGCCTGAGCAAAATCTTCGCTTGTGGTAAGTCGTGCGTTCTTTGGAAGCACTCTTTAGCTCCGTGTTTTAGCTTTTACGCTGAAAGACGTGAGCGACCCTTAGCGCGGCGAGCTCCAAGAATGGCGCGTCCTGCACGAGTAGCCATGCGAGCGCGGAAACCATGCTTTTTAGCGCGACGACGTGTATTTGGTTGGTAAGTACGCTTTGTCATGAGGTCGAACTCCTTTAATCAAGTGATACAAAACTGATGGTGCACTGGGCCTGTGTGGGCCTAATTCATAAGTACGGGGGAAGCAACGGGGTAACGGTAAGGGGCGCACCGCCTCAGGGTCAAACTCGCCCCCTCTCTCACGCTCAGATTCCAGTGGGGTGAGAACTTGTGGATAACTACTTGCGCTTTTGAGAAAAGAGCTCTACTTTTCGACTTCTCCACAGGCTATCCGCCGAATTCGGGATTTTGCAGGGCTCAACCCCTACTTTAGACCACAGCCTGTGGATAACTTTGTGGATAACCCTGGGGGCTTATATGGCAGTTGTTGATCTTGAATTAAGCGCTTTATGGGAGCGGGTAATCGAGCATGTTTCAATCGGTGAACCCCAACACCGCGCCTTTCTTATGATGACCAAGGTGCTTGGATTGATTCAAGGTGAAGAAGGAACAAGTTTTCTCGTCGCTGCACCAAATGCTTTTGCTAAAGATGTCCTCGAATCGCGTCTGCGCATTGTTGTCAACGAAGTTCTTACCCGCGAGCTAGGCGATAAGACAAATATTGCAGTAATGATTGATGAAAATATCGAGCTTGCAGATCTTCCCGCGCCAACAATTGTTGTAGAAAGCGCGCCTGCCCCAAGTAAAACTTTAGGTCGCGAGGCCACTGGTTCAATTAAAAACGAAGAGCCAACTCAACTCAACCCTCGGTACATATTTGAGACATTTGTGATCGGTGCATCAAACCGTTTTGCTCACGCCGCAGCTGTTGCTGTTGCTGAAGCGCCAGCGAAGGCATACAACCCGCTATTTATCTATGGTGATTCAGGGTTGGGTAAAACCCACCTCCTGCATGCGATTGGGGCATACGCCAAAGAGCTCTATGGCAACGTTCGCGTTCGCTATGTCTCATCAGAGGAATTCACCAATGATTTTATTAACTCTATTCGTGACGATAAAGCATCAGCTTTTCAGCGTCGATACCGCGATCTAGATATTCTCCTTGTTGACGATATCCAATTCTTAGAAAATAAAGAGCGGACTCAAGAAGAGTTCTTCCATACTTTTAACACTTTATATAATGCAAATAAGCAGATTGTTATTTCATCCGATCGTCCACCAAAGCAATTAACCACACTTGAAGATCGTCTTCGTAGTCGATTTGAGTGGGGTTTAATTACCGACATTCAGCCACCGGAACTTGAAACACGTATTGCGATCCTTCGCAAAAAAGCGGCGCAAGATAAATTAAATGCACCAGATGATGTTCTTGAATTTATCGCGAGTAAAATTTCTACAAATATCCGCGAACTTGAAGGTGCACTTATTCGCGTTACCGCATTCGCTTCCCTTAACCGTCAACCGGTTGATATGGGTCTAGCTGAAATTGTTCTGCGTGATTTGATTCCAAGTGATTCCACGCCTGAAATCACCGCCGCCACGATTATGGCTTCAACCGCCTCGTACTTCAGTCTCACACTTGATGATCTATGTGGAACCTCTCGCTCGCGTGTGCTTGTTAATGCGCGCCAGATCGCGATGTATCTATGTCGCGAACTCACAGAACTCTCGCTGCCAAAGATTGGCCAGACATTCGGCGGTCGCGATCACACGACAGTGATGCATGCCGACCGAAAAATCCGTCAGTTAATGGCTGAGAGGCGCTCGATCTATAACCAAGTCACCGAGCTCACCA
Source organism: Candidatus Planktophila sp. (assembly GCA_044350045.1). GTDB lineage: Bacteria > Actinomycetota > Actinomycetes > Nanopelagicales > Nanopelagicaceae > Planktophila. The sequence goes on from JBILIJ010000016.1 coordinate 19,927, forward strand.
ACAGAATTAAGGTGGCGGCTAAAAACTAAAACAGAAACAAAAAGGTTGGCTTAGGTAGAAATGTCCACATTAGGGCGCTTTACCCCCAACTGTGGAGAACTTGTGGATAACTGTGGTTATCTCACCGATTTTTGTGGGTAACAGCTCTAGTTCAATGAGGTGAAGGTGTGGGTAACTCCCTCACCACACTACGGCGGCGGGTTATCCACAGAAATGAAAGGTTTACCCACGTGGTTCCCACAGAGGGGTTCTGGTGGTGAACGGGGTTGAACAGGACTTTTACGCTTTTTGAAGGGTTACTCCACAGAAAAGCGCTCTGGTTACTACTACTACCTTTATAGAGAGAAGAAAGACCCACACACGAACTGTGAAAAGTGGGAGTTTAACAATGGCGCCCAATGTGTCAGACTTTCAAAGAGCGGTAAGGCGAGGACGGTAGAGATGAAATTTACAGTTGACCAACAAGGTCTCACAGATGGAGTGAATTGGGTTTCCCGCAGCCTTTCCACCCGCCCAATCAAAACAGAGCTTCTCGGGATTGTTATCGATGCTACCGGCGATGAAGTTTTCTTGTCCGGATCAGATTTAGAAACCTCAAGCAAAGCTCATTTCGCAGCCGATATTGTCGTTAAAGGAAAAGTTTTAGTACCCGGAAAACTACTGGCTGAAATTTGCAGATCACTCCCAAATAAACCAATCACCATCGCACTCGACGGAACACGAGTATTAGTTACATCAGGATCGGCAAAATTTACCCTTCCTACACTTTCTATCGATGAATACCCACACCTTCCAGAACTTCCAGAAGCAACAGGTGTTGTTTCAAGTGACACATTCGCACAAGCGGTAGCTCAAGTTGCTATTGCGGCAGGTCGCGATGATTCACTACCTACACTCACTGGCGTCCATATTGAAATCGCTGAAGAGGCGATGACGCTGGCGGCAACAGATCGCTACCGACTAGCAGTCCGTGAATTTAATTGGCAACCTTCTCAACCAGGTGTTGCAACAACAGCACTTTTGCGCGGCCGAACAATTGCAGAGGCAGCAAAATCTTTAGCAGGTTCGAAAGAAGTTTCTCTTTCATTAGCGCCGACAGTGAGTAACGACCGCCTTGCTGGATTTGCCGGATCCGGTAAAACAATGACATCAAGAATGTTAGATGGAACATTTCCGCCATATCGACACTTGCTTGATCAAACCATTATCTCAACAGCAGTAGTTGAAGTGGCACCCTTTTTAGATTCAGTACGACGCGTAGCTCTAGTCACGGATAAAACGGTTCCACTGCGTCTTGAATTTAACGGAACATCACTTTCGCTAGAAGCGGGTGCAGGGGAAGAAGCCCAAGCCACTGAAGCGATCGACATTTTGCTCACAGGAGAGGCAATCTCAATTGCCTTCAACCCGACATTTTTAGCCGATGGTCTTCAAGCGGTTGGAACACCTTTTGTACAAATTTCATTCACCGGGTCAAACAAACCAGCAATTTTAATGGGTAAGAACGAGGCATCAGGGAACGCGGTCGAAAACTATCGCTACTTACTAATGCCTATGCGTTATGCCTCATAAATAAAAATGCGTGTTACACGGTTATCTCTCACAAATTTTCGTTCCTACGAAAACCTTGATCTAACTTTTCAACCCGGAGTAAATACCTTTATAGGAAATAACGGCTGCGGGAAAACAAATGTTGTTGAGGCGCTTATCTACCTAAGCTTTCTTTCATCCCACCGAGTGTCGGTAAATGCACCACTCATCCGTGGAGATCAAGATCAAGCAATTATCCGCACGGAAATCGTGAGTGATGACAGGTCACTTATGGTTGATCTTGAGATCAACGCTAATAAAACTAATCGTGCACGGATAAATCAAAACCCAACAAAATCCCAACGAGAAATCCTTGGAGCCCTACAAGTCATTTACTTCACCCCTGAAGACTTAGACCTTGTACGAGGAGATCCGGCAGAGCGCCGGGATTTCATGGATAAATTACTTATTACTCGCACACCACGGTTAGCTGGTGTGATCTCAGATTACGAAAGAGTATTGCGCCAAAGAAACACCTTATTAAAAACACGAGCACCAGAGAACGCGCTAGTCCCATGGACTGAACAACTAATCAAGTTAGGCGCAGAGTTAACAACAGAGCGAATTAAACTCGTTGAGAAACTCAACCCTTTTCTCACCAAAAACTACGCGAACCTCAATGAAGTTAAGGCCGCTTCAATAGCTTATAAATCCCCCACAGAAGGTTTAACAAATAACGTCGAGAACAACTTCGAGGTGTTAACGGCTAAACAAGTAGAAGTGGCGAAAAATGAGATCGAACGCGGAGTAAGCCTGGTCGGCCCACATCGCGATGATCTCTATCTACATCTAGGTGAATTTCCTGCAAAAGGATATGCCAGCCACGGAGAATCCTGGTCTATGGCAATCTCTCTTCGTATAGGAGCATTTAATTTATTACTAGAAGAAGGATCGCACCCAATTTTAATTCTCGACGATATTTTTGCAGAGCTAGATACACCAAGGCGCGCACAGTTAGTGGCGGTAACCCGGCTAGCCGAACAAACATTTATTACCGCAGCTGTGGAAAGTGATCTACCCCCAGAGTTATTAACTGAGCGCTTTTATGTTTCACCAGGATCTGTTGTTAAGGCAGAGGTATTGCAATGACTTCGAAAAAAATTGATTTAGCACTCGAGCTTTTCCGTACATATAAAACCGGGTTTATTAAAAAGAAGAGAACTGAAGTTATTGAAGAGAAATCAAAACCGGGTGACCCGACCCTCATTAGTGAAGTTTTTGATCATTTAGTAACCCATCGACAATGGGAATCAGGGTTAGCTGAAGGAAACCTTTTTGTGCAATGGGAGAAAATTGTGGGAAGTGATATTGCTACCCACACAACGCCAATCTCTATCTATGACGGCACACTCCTTATTCAATGTTCATCGACTGCATGGGCAACACAACTTCACGCAGTGCACGATCAATTGTTATCAACCATCACATCAAGTGCCCCTGGCGCACTCGTTGAATCTCTACGATTTACCGGCCCCGCCGCCCCATCTTGGAAGAAGGGCATCCGAACCATTCGGGGCGCTCGCGGGCCACGAGATACCTACGGCTAAAAGCCGCTGAACTGCGCCCACCCACTAGGTACCCTCACCCTGCGCGAGATCGCTTCTCTAATCCCCACCCTAGGGCTTATTCGGGTATTACTGTGAATGATTCCGCGATAGGATATCGACTTGCTTCGAGGGAAAAGACCCCTGTAGCCCCATACAGAGTTTTTAGGAGTTTATGTGAGCGAAAAAAATGGCGGATATGACGCCAGCTCGATCACAGTCCTAGAAGGGCTGGCCGCGGTCAGAAAGCGCCCCGGAATGTATATCGGCTCCACCGGTGAACGAGGGCTCCACCACCTGGTCTATGAAATCGTCGATAACGCAGTAGATGAAGCGCTCGCCGGATATTGCACCGAAGTAAATATAACAATCATGAAAGATGGATCACTCCAAGTAATTGATAACGGCCGCGGAATCCCGGTTGATATTCACCCGGTCGAGAAGAAGCCGGCACTTGAAGTTGTTCTTACAGTTTTACATGCAGGCGGAAAATTTGGCGATGGTGGCTATTCAGTATCGGGTGGATTACACGGCGTCGGAGTCTCGGTAGTAAACGCACTTAGCTCGGATTTAGCGGTAGAAGTCCACAGAGACGGTTTTATTTGGCGCCAAAGTTATAAATTAGGCGTACCTAACGCGCCGGTTGAAAAAGGTGAAGCATCAACACGCACCGGAACAACAGTGCAATTCTGGCCCGCCGCAGAAATATTTGAAACAACAGATTTCTCTTTCGAAATTCTCTCAACCCGATTTAGAGAGATGGCATTTCTTAACCGCGGATTAATTCTTACCCTGACCGATCTACGCCCAGGACATGTCGATGATAAAGGTGAAGCCCTTACCGTCAAATATCAATATCAAGGCGGCATTGCAGATTTCGTGAAACACCTGAACTCCACACGCGGCGAGCAACATAAATCAATTATTTATATTGAGGCCGAAGATAAAAAGTTAAAAATTAGCCTTGAAGTTGCTATGCAATGGAATACCGGATTTTCTGAATCTGTTTATACCTTTGCTAACACTATTCACACCCACGAGGGCGGAACCCACGAAGAAGGTTTCCGAACAGCGCTTACATCAATTGTAAATAAATTTGGCGAAGAGCAAGGTTTTATAAAGAAGAAAGAAGATCGCCTCACTGGAGATGATGTACGAGAAGGCCTGACCGCCATTGTTTCGCTCAAGATGGCAGATCCACAATTTGAAGGACAGACAAAGACAAAACTTGGAAACACTGAAGCAAAGTCATTTACACAAAAGGCAGTGAATGAGTTTCTTACTCAATGGTTTGAAGCAAACCCAAGTGAAGGTAAAGATATTGTCCGAAAAAGCATTGATGCCGCAGCAGCACGTGTTGCAGCGCGAAAAGCTCGCGATTTAAGTAGAAACCGAAAAGGTTTACTTGAAGGTCGTGGCATGCCCGGAAAGCTTGCTGATTGCCAATGGACTGAACCAGAAAAGTGTGAGCTTTATATTGTTGAAGGTGATTCTGCCGGCGGTTCAACAAAGGGTGGGCGCGATTCTAGAAATCAAGCAGTATTGCCTATCCGCGGAAAAATTCTCAATGTTGAAAAAGCGCGTATTGATCGAGTCTTACAGAACAACGAAGTACAAGCACTTATAACCGCTCTAGGTACAGGTATTCACGACGATTTTGATATTCAGAAACTTCGTTACCACAAAATTATTTTGATGGCCGATGCTGATGTCGATGGGCAACATATCCGCACACTTTTACTCACACTGCTCTTCCGCTTTATGCGCCCACTCATTGAAAGTGGATTCGTCTATATCGCCCAACCACCACTCTATAAATTAAAGTGGGGTGGAAAAGATCCCGTGGAGTACGCATTTAGTGATCGTGAACGCGATGGAATGATAAAGATCGGCATCGATGCCGGTAAGCGTCTTCCAAAAGAAGATGGAATTCAACGCTTTAAAGGTTTAGGTGAAATGCCTGCTAAAGAGTTGTGGGATACAACAATGGATCCAGAGCACCGCGTTCTTGTACAAGTAACACTGGAAGATGCTGCAGCAGCGGATGATCTTTTCTCTGTTCTTATGGGTGAAGATGTTGAACAACGCCGCCAATTTATTCAGCGCAACGCCAAAGACGTTAGATTCTTGGATATCTAATGGCTAAAGATAAAGACGATAAGCCGGTAGATCGCACAGGGATGGAAAACCCTGGCGATGATTTTGACCGCATTGAAAAAATTGATCTACAAGTTGAGATGGCGCGCAGCTACCTCGATTATGCAATGTCAGTCATTGTTGGCCGCGCGCTGCCCGATGTACGAGATGGGTTAAAACCAGTTCACCGCAGAGTTCTTTATGCAATGTTTGATGCTGGATATCGCCCAGATAAGGGCTATTACAAATCTTCACGCATTGTTGGTGATGTGATGGGTAATTACCATCCTCACGGTGACAGCGCGATCTATGACACCGTTGTTCGTTTAGCCCAGCCGTGGTCACTTCGCTATCCACTCGTTGATGGCAATGGAAACTTTGGATCCCCTGGAAACGATCCAGCTGCAGCGATGCGTTATACAGAAGCACGTTTATCTCCTATCGCGATGGAGATGATGCGCGATATCGATGAAGATACCGTTAACTTTGTTCCAAACTACGACGGGCGATCACAAGAACCCGTAGTTCTCCCAAGCCGTTTCCCTAACTTGTTAATCAATGGAAGTGCGGGAATTGCTGTTGGTATGGCGACAAATATCCCACCTCACAATTTGCGCGAGATTTCACAAGCCGTTTTCTTGGCACTTGAAAACCCAGATATGCCTTCTGATCAACTATTAAATGAGATGATCACAATTGTTAAGGCTCCAGACTTTCCAACTAAAGCACTGATTGTTGGTCGCACCGGAATCGAAGAGGCCTATCGCACGGGGCGCGGATCAATAACTATGCGCGCAGTAGTTCTGGTCGAAGAGATCAACAAGCGCACATGTCTAGTTGTTACTGAACTTCCATATCAAGTAAACCCAGATAACTTAGCCTTGAAAATTGCTGAGCTGGTTAAAGATGGAAAGATCAAAGGAATTGCTGATGTACGCGATGAAGGTAACGAGCGTCTCGGTCAACGCCTTGTCATTGTTCTCCAAAATAGTGCGATCCCTAAAGTTGTCTTAAACAATCTTTATAAGCAGACCCAGCTACAAGATACATTCGGCGCAAATATGTTGGCACTCGTTGATGGCGTTCCGCGCACATTGCGCCTAGATGAATTCATCAGGTATTACATCGAACATCAGGTTGAAGTTATTGTCCGCCGTACCAAATATCGTTTAATTGAAAAAGAGAAACGAGCTCATATTCTTCAGGGTTACCTGAAGGCACTAGATGCACTCGATGCTGTGATTGCCTTGATTCGCGCATCTACAACACCCGAAGAGGCCCGCACCGGTTTAATGAAACTTCTAGATGTAGATGAAATTCAAGCAAATGCCATTTTGGATATGCAGTTACGCCGAATCGCAGCTCTTGAACGCCAGAAAATCAATGATGAGTACGACGGTTTAATGCGTGACATTGTTGAACTTAATGCAATTCTGGTCTCTGAAGCTAAACAGCGCCAAATTATCAAGACTGAACTTGAAGAATTAGTCGCAAAGTATGGTGATGACCGCCGCACGCAATTAGTGGCTAGCGAAGGTGACTTCTCTGCAGAAGATTTGATCCCAGACCAGGATGTCGTCGTCACAATTACTCACGGCGGTTATTCAAAGCGCACCAATGCTGATCTTTACAAGTCTCAGCGCCGTGGAGGTCGTGGCGTTAAGGGTGCTGCTCTCAAACAAGATGACATCGTCGATCACTTCTTCGTCGCATCTACCCATGATTGGCTTCTATTTTTCACCAACGAAGGTCGCGTTTACCGAGCGAAAGTTCACGAGCTCCCAGATGCCGGACGTGATGCACGCGGACAACACGTCGCAAATCTTTTAGCATTTAAACCAGAAGAGCGAATCGCAGAAGTTATTTGGTTTAAATCATATGACGTGGTTCCATATCTTGTTCTTGCTACAAAAAACGGATTAGTAAAAAAGACTTCCCTTAAGGAATTTGATTCACCACGCAGCGGAGGACTTATTGCAATCTCATTGAAGCCAGGAGACGAGGTTGTTGCAGCCGCGTTGGTTGATAAGGATGACGAAATATTATTGGTATCCAAGAAAGCGATGTCACTTCGCTTTACATCAGATGATGAATCACTGCGCCCAATGGGACGCTCGACTAGCGGTGTTATCGGTATGAAGTTCCGTGCAGGCGATGAACTCTTATCAATGTCACGAATCAATTCAAGTAACGCACAATCTTTTGTATTTACTGCAACCGACGGTGGTTACGGCAAGAAAACTCCGATCGATGAATATCGCTTGCAAGGCCGCGGTGGTATCGGAATCAAGGCGGCAAAGATCGATGAGGGTTCACGCGGTTCATTGGTAAGCGCACTTGTAATTTCAGATAGCGATGAAGTTCTAGCGATCACATCCGGCGGCACAGTAATGCGCACACCGGCTGCTGAGGTCCGCCAGACCGGTCGCGATTCAATGGGGGTACGCCTTGTCAATCTTGATGAAGGGGTCAGCCTTCTGTCGGTAACTCGCAACGGGGAAGATGAGATTTCTGGGGAAAAGCAGTAGTCTTCACGCCTGTAGTTGTAGGGGCCGTTTTGGTGACTTGATCAATTTCAAGTAACCTTGCGTTTTCCGCATCGATTCACAAGATCGCTTGCGGGCCTATAGCTCAGCCTGGTTAGAGCGCTTCCCTGATAAGGAAGAGGTCGGTGGTTCGAGTCCACCTAGGCCCACCCGTTCTAATACGGGGACCTAGCTCAATTGGTAGAGCACCGCCTTTGC